>NZ_CP192260.1:2274793-2929724 GCF_050574275.1 Virgibacillus flavescens | reverse complement strand
AGACAGGGGAGAGATCATGCTGCTTCAAAATGAGAAACTACTAATTCGAAATCTAAAAATTACGGATAGCCACTTATTAGTTAAATGGTTATCCAACCCCGTTGTTCTGCAATACTATGAAGGCCGTGATAACCCGCATGATTTGGACAAGGTTATGGAGCATTATTACCATCGATCTGATGAAAGAGTGACTCCATGCATCATTGAATATGATGGGGTAGAAATAGGCTATATTCAATTTTATCCGATAACCGAAAGAGAACGAAATGAATATGGTTATACAGATCAAATGGAAATAATCTTTGGAACGGATCAATTTATCGGTGAAGCGGATTATTGGAATAAAGGGGTAGGAAAACTACTGGTTCATTCTATCGTAGATTTTTTGATTACCAAAAAGTCAGCTAATCGTGTAGTTATGGATCCTCAGGTTTGGAACGAGCGAGCCGTTACTTGTTATGAGAGATGCGGTTTTAAGAAGGTGAAATTCCTGGAGAAACACGAGTTACATGAAGGCGTAATGCAGGATTGCTGGCTAGTCGAATACACCAAATGACCAGGATAATCTGGTCATTTTTTTTGTTTCTAAAGAAAGAGGCTGGGACAAATCCAAAATAGACTAATCAAAAGAAGAACAATATGAAAAAAAAATTTGAGCGCCGACACAAAGCGTAGTCAAAATACGAAGACTCCAGTGGGAACAGCACGTGTCTGAAGGCCCCACAGGAAAGCGTTCTTTGCTTATCCGAGGAGACTGAAGCCGTGCCCACGGAAAGCGAAGTATTTTGACGAAGCGATTGTCAAAGCAAAGAATCCGAACGAATCATACGATTTCGTTCGGATTCTACTATAGGTAAGAAACTTTTGTCCCAACCACAAATTTGCCTTTATTAATTTGTTTGATCTGCTAATTTAACTAATACATGTGACATGTGCTTCCGTTCATCTTCATTCGCTGCATTCCAAAGTTCGTTTAACACTTTTTCTTCGCGGTTTCGTGGTTCTTCGTGTTTAGCCAAATAGTCAGCCACGCGTTTAGCACCTTTTGCTAACCCTTCTTCACCAAGTCCAAGTTTTTCACCTTTATGAACCTGGTCACCTAAATAATCTTTAAAGGAATTGAAATTTTGCAGAATATCATCTTTTTTATCTTCGCTCATTTGAGCTGCTGCTTGTTTCGGATCTTTTTCAGACAAAATAATTACCTCCTCGGTTTGCTTATACTTTTAGATTCCCAGGAGGTCAATTAGTTAAACCTGCTTCTATTTGATGATGGCTGTTACAACTAATACACCTTTTTACATCCCATTGAATCCCGCTCCACAAAGATTACACTTCCAAACGTTTTATTTAAGAAATTGTTAAGAATTTAACAAGAGGGAGTTTAGATTTGAAGTTTATGCTATATCCAGGGAAAGAAACGAGGAGGATATATCATGAAAAGAATAAGTAGAATCATTTATCTCATATTAGCCATTATTTTTGCACTTAGTATTGTTGCTCAGATATTTTTGGCAGGTATGGCTACTTTTGTTAGTCCGATGCATTGGTTGAAACATGTGACATTTGTCCATTTGTTTGGATTTAACATTCCAGTTGTCATGCTAGTCTTTGCTTATTTAGGTAGACTGCCACGCTGGGCATACTGGCAGTTGTTTGCTGTATTAGTATCCGTATTTTTAATGTATTTCACAGCAAATATTACCGCCACGTTGCCGTGGGCAAGCGCTATGCACCCACTGATAGGAGTCGTATTGTTTGTCTTGGCATACGTAATCATTAAAAAAATGTGGGTATTCATATTCACGAAAACAAGTCAAAAGGAAGTGGAATAATAATGAGAATATTTATTGCAACAATCGTAGGGTTAGTCGGAGGCTTTGTACTTGGCATCGCGCTTTCAAGCTTTATTGGAATAATAGGGATGCTTGTATTTCAAGAACCTATGGGAATTAAGTATCTTTCCTATTTCACCGCAATAATTTGTGCAGTTGTAGTACCAATTATGGATCGTAAGTCCAGGGAGGTAAGGTAGTATGTTTTTAGCATTTAAAGAGTTATCACAATCAAAGATACGTTATACCTTAATAAGTCTTATAATGATAGCGATTTTGTTTCTGGTGTTTTTTGTAACTGGTTTAGCAAACGGATTATCATTCGCTGATAGTTCATCCCTGCAAAGTTTAAAAGCAGATTATATTGTAATGAATGAAGAAGCAGAAGGAGCTCTAATCAATTCATCATTGTCAGAGGAACAGGTGAAGACTATTCAAGGAAACTTAGAGACAGATTCCACACCATTATCCATTACCATGTCTTCCCTTAAACGAGCTAATGAGCAAGATATTGATGTCACTTATTTTTCTGTTCATATGGATAGCTATAAGGAGTTGGAGGTAGTAGAAGGTAAAGAAATTGAGGAGTTAGAGGGCAATGAAGTAATTGCTGATCAGAGCATAAAAAGGCAAGGTATCAAAATAAACGATAAGGTCACTGATGAAGCTACAAATAAGACAATGATTATTGCGGGATTCGTAGAGGAACAGACGTATAAATTTCTGCCTGTTGTTTACACGGACTATGAACTCGGCATGGGTAGTATTTACAGTGATAAGTCTTCGTACAATGCTGTTATTTATAACGGCTCAAAAGCAAACATAGAAGGTTTCGATACATTCACGAAGGAACAAACAGTTAAATCAATGCCAGGTTACAAGGAGACTCAAGGGTCTTTAATGATGATCGTGGTATTCCTGTTCATCATTTCTGCTTTTGTATCAACTGTTTTTTTCTATGTCATTACGATTCAAAAAATAAATCAATTCGGTGTATTAAAAGCTATTGGAGCAACAACGAGATATATTGCTAAAAGTATAATCATTCAAGTATTTTTATTAACGGTAATTGGGTTAGTTTTCAGTAGTCTGGCTATATACGGTATGACTCAAATAATACCGGAAGAAATGCCGTTTAGAACCTCTCCTGAATTAATAGCTGGAACAGCGGTCTTGTTTTTGATTCTCAATTTAGCAGGTTCATTACTGTCCGTATTAAAAGTAGCGAAAACAGATTCACTTGAAGCAATTGGGAGGGTTGAATAATGACGAACGAAATTCTGAAACTGGAAAATATCTCAAAAGAATTTGGTGATGGCGATACATCCATTACCATTTTGAAAAATATTACATTTTCATTAAAGAAGGGAGAATTTATTGCCATTGTTGGTCCGTCTGGTTCAGGGAAAAGTACGCTCCTCTCAATCATTGGGGCACTATTAAAGCCGACAAGTGGTCGTGTACTGATAAACAGTGATGATATTTCACAATTTAAACAATCAAAATTAAATGCTGTGCGCCTAAATGAAGTCGGGTTTATCTTTCAATCTGCAAACTTAATTCCTTATTTGACAGTGAAAGATCAACTGTTATTAATCAATGATATTACCCGAAAAAATAAGAAAGAGAATGAAAAAAAAGCACTTGATTTGATAAAAGATTTAGGATTGACTAACCGACTGAAAACACATCCAAATAAATTATCTGGTGGTGAAAAACAACGGGTAGCAATAGCGAGGGCATTCATGAATGAACCCGCTATTGTATTAGCTGACGAGCCAACAGCCAGTTTAGATTCTGTGCGTGGCAGAAATGTTGTAGAGATGATTGCGTATGAAGTTAAGGCAAGAAACAAGGCTGCAATTATGGTGACACATGACGAGCGGATGCTGGATTTATGTGATCGTGTGCTTTATATGGAAGATGGTAAAATTATTGAAAAGGTGAAATCATAGCGTACTCTAGGTATAATAAGGACAATATTTAAATCGGATGGCAGGCAGGTGGGTCCAGTGTCAATTAAGAAGAAATTACTATTATCCAATGTAGGAATGATTGTGATACCAATTATTTGTTTCTTTATTCTTGAAGTTATTCTTGGTTATCTAGTCTTTGTGGTTTTCAATGGTGAACCAAATGGCGAAGATATGAAATCATTCCTATTCTTAAGGTTTATCGGAATGGCAGTTATTTTAATCGTAACAAATGGATTACTTACTTACATTGTATCCAAGAGCATCATAAATCCTATTCGAGAGCTGTCAAATGCCGCCAAAAGAATTAGTGAAGGCGATCTTGACCTTCCTATTGAATCAGATAAAAAAGATGAACTGGGTCAATTAACAAATATATTCAATGACATGCGAATAAATGTAAAAGAGGCAAATCAAGCACAGCTTCGATATGAAAAAAACCGTAAAGAATTGATTGCCAGCATTTCGCATGATTTGAAAACCCCACTGACATCGATAAAAGGTTATGTAACTGGACTGCAGGACGGTGTGGCAAATACGCCAGAAAAACTGGACCGGTATATGGATACAATTTACCAAAAAACGAATGATATGGATCACTTAATTGATGAACTTTTCTTGTACTCGAAACTTGATTTGGACCGGGAACCTTTTGATTTTGAGGAAGTAGAACTTGGATCGTTTTTAGCAGACTATGTAGAAGAATTAAGTTTTGATTTGGAAAAAAGCTGTGTCAGTATGGAATTTGAGGCTGATCAAACATCCACATATCTGGTGGAGGCGGATAGAAGGCATTTAAAACGGGCGATCACAAATATTGTTCAAAACAGCATGAAATATATGGATAAGGATCATAAAAAAATGCAGGTTCGCCTGAATTCAGATGTGGATCTTGTAACTGTTGAAATATCGGATAATGGAAGCGGAATAACAAAGGAGGAGCTACCGTATATTTTTGATCGTTTTTATCGAACCGATGGCTCACGGAATTCCTCAACTGGAGGAAGCGGTCTAGGACTTGCGATTACCAAAAAAATAATTGATGAACACGGTGGAACAGTCTGGGCAGAGAGTGACTTAGGCGAAGGAACAAGCATTTATTTTACATTAAAGAGGGTGATGTCGTGAAAAAGATTCTGATCATAGAGGATGAAGTTAGCATCGCAGAATTGGAGCGTGATTACCTGGAAGTAAACGGTTTCTCAAGCGACATCGCGACTACTGGTGAAGACGGATTAAAGTTGGTTGAAGCTAATACGTATGATCTTATCCTTCTGGATTTAATGCTTCCAGGCAGTGATGGTTTCGAATTATGCAAACAGCTGCGTGCAACGCTAGATATCCCAATCTTAATGGTGACAGCCAGAAAAGAGGACATCGATAAAATCCGTGGATTCGATCGTGGAGCGGATGATTATATTGTAAAACCATTTAATCCAAATGAGCTGATTGCCAGAGTGAAAGCCCATCTTGCGCGATATGAACGTTTGGTTAAGCAGCCGGATACCCTCAATGCGATACATGTGAAAGGGTTGCACATTGACCGCAATTCCCGAAGAATACAAGTGAATGGCTTAGAGAAGATGTTAACCGCAAAAGAATTCAACCTGCTTGAGCACCTAGCCTTAAATCCGGATCGGGTATACCAGAAAGATGAATTGTTTGAACGCATTTGGGGGTTTGATTCGATGGGAAATCTAACAACAGTAACAGTTCATATTCGTAAAATCAGAGAGAAGATTGAAGAAGATCCTTCTAATCCAATATATATTGAGACTATCTGGGGAGTCGGGTATCGTTTTAAAAAAGATCGTTAAATAATTCTTAACATCTGAGCGTATTTCTATAAAGAGGAATACGTTTTTTATTATTTACAATGGCAGGAACCTTTTGAGAAGAATTATTGTCTAATAATCAAAGGAGGGGAAGAAAGTGTTGGCAGAAGAAGACATTATTTTGGCGCAAAAAGGCGACAAAGATGCTTTTATGCGAATCATCTTAGACTCACAAGATTCTCTTTACAGGGTTTCAAAAGGTATTTTGCGAAACGATAATGATTGTGCGGATGCAATTCAGAACGCAATAGAAAAAGCTTATGATTCCATTTCTAAGCTGAAAAAGGCGAATTATTTTAAGACATGGATGATCCGTATTCTTATAAATGAATGTTATAACATTTTAAAACTGAAGAATAAGAGTGTAGCAATAGAAACTGTAGACATAATGGCGACCTATGAAATGAACTTAGACGAATCTATAGATTTAACTGCTGCAATCAACCAGTTGGAAAGTCATTACCGGTCTGTCATTATCTTGTTTTATCTTGAAGATTATACGATTAACGAGATTGCGGAAATTCTCCAGGTTGGACCGGGAACAGTGAAGTCCAGGTTAAACCGGGCACGCACCAAGTTAGGCAGCTTTCTCGGAGTAGCAAATGTAGAAAGGAGGGCAAAAAATGAATAACTTTGATAAGAGGCTAAAGCATCAACTACTTCAAAAACAAGAAAAAATTCCCCTACTTGTCCAGCGACGTATTTCCAGTACTTTAGCTGCGCTGCCAGATAAAAAATATACCTCTTCACACAGAAAATTTGCCTTCAAATATACCTTATCAAACATAGCGGTACTGCTTTTTGCCTTTGTCGCGCTCTATATCATCGTTTTTGGTAACAACAGTAGTGTTACCAATGTTCCTAGTGATTCTGGAAACTGGGAAGTGAGCGAAGTCTTTACTATTAAGGAAGGAGCGCAGTT
Source organism: Virgibacillus flavescens (assembly GCF_050574275.1). GTDB lineage: Bacteria > Bacillota > Bacilli > Bacillales > Amphibacillaceae > Virgibacillus_F > Virgibacillus_F flavescens. Next base: position 2,923,159 of record NZ_CP192260.1, on the reverse strand, counting down.
TATCGGGACAAAGGGCGAAATCGCCTTTATTGCCAATGAATTCAAAGCAGATCACCCCACAAAGACTAGATGGTTTTTCTGGGGGGATGAGCTTCACGAAGTAAACGAAGAAAAATTTAGGTTAATTGGAGTTAGTAAAAATACAGGAGAAGAAATTATTTTACATGAGTCCGACGCTTGGGGAATAGTAAATCCGATGTATCAAGAGGAAAGCCTAACCACCCAGTTGAACGCAAAATCATCCCAGCACACGCTAATCACGATACCAACCTCAGGGAAGTGGCGGCTGAATGCTTTTATTGGAGAAAAACAATATGGAAGTATCGTTATTGATGTTAAATAGGATTTCACCGAAACGCTAATCCGTATATTGGATTAGCGTTTTATTTCTCAAAAAAATACTTTAAGCGGCAATTTATCTGAATATTTGTGTTAAAATATGGATAGTCAAGAATCAATTAAAAATAGGTCATAGGGAGAGAAATCAATATGGAACATAGAGGATCAAGCGTCTACGATCAAAAGGAATTTTTAACTAATTATATGAAAAGAAGGGGTAGACCAGATAGTCCGAATAATGCAATTGAAGGCCCAATCATCGATGAATTAGTCGGAAACCCTTCAGATAAAAACATATTGGATTTAGGGTGTGGGGATGCATCATTTGGAAAGAAATTGATTAGTCAGGGAGCAAAATTTTATACAGGTCTTGAAGGCTCTGAAGAAATGGCTGCACTTGCGAAAAGTAATATACCTGAAGAAAAAGGGAAGGTATATCACAGTACTCTGGAGTCCTTTCACTATCCATCTGACCAGTTTGATCTGGTAGCATCACGGTTCGTTCTACACTATGTTTCTGACATACATAAGCTTTTCAGAACTGTTTATAACTCTTTGCAGGATAAAGGAAAGTTCATATTCAGTGTACAGCATCCATTAACGACCTCCTCATTTATAAGCAAGCAATCAGGAGATAAACGCGGAAATTGGGTAGTGGACGACTATTTTCATGAAGGAGAAAGAAAAGAGCCTTGGATTGAAGAAGTTGTAGTAAAATATCATCGGACCATTGAAAACTATTTTAGAGCACTTACGCAAGCTGGATTTTCAGTGAAAGATTTAAGGGAAGGTACCCCAGAACGCGTTAACTTCACAAGTGAGGAAGAATTTATAAGAAGACAAAGAATTCCAGTTGTGCTGGTTTTTTCTTGTGAAAAATAGGTTTGAGCTTTGGGGGAAGTTGCATGGTTCCCTATTTTCAGAAATGTAGGTGGAAATTATTTTGAAATTAATTAATCCGACTTTGCTGTCAGAGTGGATAACTCCCCATTCACTGGAATGGTATCGCCAACTTAGCGAAATGCAGCGTGAATATACTTATGCATGGAATTCAACGGTTTGTGAACCTAACGGGGAATCTATTTTTGATGAAAAATTACTACCACTCATCAAAAATAAGAGGGTATTAGATATTGGATGTGGAGAGGGATCATTTACAATTAAATGCGGAATGCATTCTAAAAAAATAGTAGGATTTGATGTGACGGATAACTTCATTAAAATTGGAAAAGAAAATCAAAAATCAAATGTGTCTTTTGCAGCAGGAAATACCAAAAATGGATTACCTTTTAAAACGGATGTATTTGATTGCGCCTATATCCGAAAAGGCCCTACCTCTGCCTATCCTCACCTTAAACAAGTAGTAAGAAAGGGTGGTGCAGTTCTTGGTCTGCACCCAGGTGATGAAAATGGTAAGGAGTTATCGTTTTTATTTCCTCAGCTCTTTGAAAATTCACATGGAACTCCAATTTTAGATACAGTTAAACAACGAATTGAAAAAAGCAGTTTTTCTACTTATGAGCTTGAAACAATAACTAGTCGTGAATACATACACTCACCTGAAGATGTCATAATGTTACGTTGTTTTGGTCAAGTTCCATCAGTATACGAAACTTTAATAGAAGAAAACTTACTTGAAGTTTCAAAGATTTTTGATGAGCACAAAACAAAGTATGGATTACCAATTACTAATTCTCGCTATATTGTTCGTGTAACTGTTTAATTTTTTGTGCTTAAAAGGAGGAAATTAACTTGATTATTAGTAGGGTTAGCTTGTACACCAATTATTTAAATCAGCTGAAAGAATTTTATATAGATCATTTAGGCTTTATCGAATTAACCTCTGATGAAAAAAGCTTTAAAATTAAAATCGGGCAGAGTGTATTAGAGTTCATACAAAATGATGATCTTGAGAAGCCGTTTTATCATTTTGCCTTTAACATTCCAACTGACATAGTTGATTCTGCAAAGGAATGGGCTAAGTCAAAGGTTGCATTAACCACTGAGGAGGATGAGGATGAAGTCTACTTTACGAATTCCAAAGCACAATCATTTTACTTCCTTGATCCAGCAGGGAATATAGTAGAGTTTATTTCCAGAAAAGAAGTCTCGCCTGCTAGTGAAGCGCCACATTTCACAACAGATCACTTGTTAAATATTAGTGAAATCAATCTAACTACTAATAACGTTATATCGATTGGTAATCAGCTAATTAACTTTGGAATACCGGCTAGAGATAATGAAAGTTTAGATAGTGACTTCCTGAATTTTATGGGGGAGAAGGAAGACGGAGCATTTCTGCTTCTTGGGCCAAAAGGTCGTCGGTGGATTTTTTCGGATGCTGATTCAGAAGTTTTTCCTCTTTCTATCCATATACAACTCCAAACTAGTCACGATGAATGAAAATGGGGAAATAGATTTAGGAGACTAGAAGGTAACGGAGGTAAAACATGTCAAAAAATCAGCAAAGTTTAGTAAGGGTTGTTCCACGCATACAGCAGATGGAACAGTTCATTGATACAGTAAAGGCACATCCAACTTCTAACATTGAAAAACTATTTACAGAATTATTTAATCTAACGAATAATGAACTAAATTCCATGCTCTTCTTTGGAATGGTAAATATCAATTCGAATGTTAAGCACCTTGAGAAACAGTTGCATAAAATTAAGCAGCTGAATTTTGAAACCTACATTGAATCTGAGTTAGTACGCTTGCAAAGGAAGTACCCTTCCGGCCGTTCGGTTAAATATGGGTTATTTCTGCTTGATGAAAATGATGATTTTGTAAGAGATAGATTAGGCGGAGTTTCTGCTTTTACAGACTATAACGGAAATTTGTGTTTTATTGTTTATCCCGATGAAAAAGTACGGTCCATATTAAAATCTATAATCGCCCACGAGTACCATCATCATTGGAGAATAAAAAAGTTAGGAACAACGGAAAAGAATGAAACGTTACTTGATCGACTGGTATTAGAGGGATTAGCTGAACATTTTGTCAGAATTGAACTTGGGGAAGCTTGTTTAGGCCCGATGATGCGTGCTTTATCTGAAGAAGAAGCTAGAACTCTATGGAACACAAAGTATCTGGAACATTTAAGTGATCATGGAGATAAAACCGATCCTTTTATGTTTGGAGATAAAGATCAAGGTATTCCTTTATGGGCAGGCTACTCAATCGGGTATTATATCGTTAAGTGGTTTATTGAAAAACATAACTTCAAATCAATTGAAGAGTTAACCGAATTACCATCTAATAATTTCATAGTAAAATAGACTATAACGAATAAAAAAGACTCCCTTCGTGGGAGTCTTAATAATAGTATAATTGCTAAATATTTTTTAACTAGTTTATCGCCTTGACGTTCAATTATATATTTTAAACCGTCATTAGCATTGCTTAAGGTTCGAATATCGCTGAGTTCACCAATGTTAATGGCCATTTCAGGTTTGATGCCTACGATAATGCATTCTACGCCGATCAGTTTTAAGCAGAAACATAATTTTTCTATGTTTTGTCTGACGCTTGCATCGAAACTACTGATGCCTGTGAGGCTAACCAATACATATTCTGTGTCTTTCGTAACACATTCTTCGAGAATCATTGGTATAACAGTTTCTCCGCGGTTTAAATCGAACTCACCAACTAGCGGCAGGGCAATCGTTTTGTCCCATATATTCAGAATTGGAAATGACAGGTCGCGGATTAACTTTTCTTTTTTCTTTTCTTCTTCTGCTTTTGTTGTCACATCCATAAGCATGACCATGTAACCATCAGTAACATCAGGGCTTTCTCTATTCGTTATAGGCGTAACGACAATATCGGCTACAAATTTGCCTTTAATATTAATTCTTGCACGATGCTTATCTTTAAGGTTAGTCATAATATAGCGTTGGAAGTCAGGTTTTTTATGAAAAAAATCCATTTCTAATCCAATTACATCTTCTGCATTTTCAATACCAAAAAGTGGTGCAATTACGTTTAATGATTTCAAAGCTTTGGCATTAAACCAGGTTATCTTATAATTGTTATCTGCAAGAATTATATTTTCACCTATACTATTTAATGCATCTGTACCTGATATATTCATAGGTATTTGTAAATTCATATTTGCTCCACCCTATCATGCTTTTTGCTAAGTATATACCAATATAATTCGGTTTTCAATATGGATTTCTACCTTGGACAATAAGGGGTAGAGAATAACTTAAAGCTAATTTCATTTATACTAACATCATATAATTTAATGAGATAGGACGGAGGGATCGTTTGATGAAAAAAGAATTTCCTATAATTGAAACAAGCAGGTTAACATTAAGAAAAGTAACGACACAAGATGCTGAAGATATGCTTGCTTATTTGTCTGATCCGGCTGTTGTAAAACATATGGGATTAGAGGCTTTCCAAAATATAGAGGATGCATACGAGGAAATCGAGTGGTATCATAGTATTCACAAAGAAGGTACAGGAATAAGATGGGGTATTACGTTAAGGGATTCTGGCAGGATGATAGGAAGCTGTGGATTTTTAAATATGCATTCCAAGCATTACCGCACTGAAGTTGGCTTTGAATTGAGTAAAGAACATTGGGGAAAAGGAATAGCGGGGGAAGCACTGGAAGCTGTTATACGGTTCGGGTTTCAGCACTTTCAATTAGAACGAATAGAGGCATTAATCGAGCCTGATAACCTGCCATCATATAAACTGGTGGAAAGACATGGTTTTATTAGAGAAGGCTTATTGCGCCATTATGAATATACATGTGGAAAATTCGACGACTTGTATATGTATTCTTTGATAAAAGAAGATTACAAGCGTAAAAATGTGAAACTTTTTAGTAGATAAAAGCGTATGAACTATTAGTGTGAAAAGGAGGGGATGCAAGTGTTCGATTTTCTGCTGGATTTACCAATGGATTTGCAATTTTACATACTGTTTATCTCAGCAATGCTGCCCCTTTCCTTTGTTGTATATCCATTTTTGAATCGGATATACCATTCCTCTTCATTTACGAAAACCAGGACTATCTATGATGCATCTATCACTAATAAACTTCAATATAAACAGTTGACAATAAATACAATACTTATTTTTATTACTACTTGTATTAAATTAAAGAATGGACCAAATGATGATGATGACGATCACCACCTTTCACTTACAGTTACTATTTAACAAAATGTAAGGAGGAGAAAGGTGAAACGTTCAGTAATTACAGTTAGTATATTTACCAGTATCATATTCATTTTAAGTGGTTGTTCTGCAAATACAGGAGCGGATTCGAATATTTTAACGGTACTATTTGTGGATCCATTTACTTTTTTAATCGAATCAACTGCTTCTTTGTTTGACGGGAGTTTTGGGGTTTCAATTATTTTAATAACCCTGTTAATTCGATTGTTATTAATGCCATTCATGGTAAAACAACAAAAGAATCAAAAACAAATGAAAGAAAAAATGGCAGTCATCAAACCGGAAATTGATAAGATTCAATCAGAAATAAAGAAAACAGAGGACCGGGGCAAACAACGTGAATTGCAGCAGGAAATGATGGGTTTATACTCGAAGCATGGTGTAAATCCTTTATCCATGGGATGTTTGCCGCTAATAATTCAAGCGCCTGTTCTTATGGGATTTTACTATGCCATTCAAAGCTCAACGGAAATCGCAACACACAATTTTCTTTGGTTTAGTTTAGGAGTTCCGAATATACCATTGGCAATTCTCGCAGGGATAATCTATTTCGTGCAGTTTAAGGTTCAGCAAAAATATATGCCAATTGAACAGAAAGGAAATCCAATGATGCGCTGGATGGGGCTGATCTCACCCATTATGATTTTAGTGATTTCGTTTAGCATGCCTGCTGCGCTTCCTTTGTACTGGTCAGTCAGTGGTACATTTTTGATAATCCAGACTATAATAGTGAATTATGAGCCGGCTACACCGGTTGAATCAAATTAGAAATCATTTGAAAAAGGACGCAATTCTATTTTATGAATTGCGTCCTTTTTTTCGTGTTATTAAATTGTGCAAAACTAAAAGTTTACTTTACTTCTATACAGGCTAACATTAAGTAAGAAAGATAAACGTAATCTGTTTTTCCGAAGTAAGGAGCGATAGTATGACAAACAAGGTAACTAATAGACCTCGATCTCTTCATTTATCACGTAACTTATGGTCTGGTTTTCTAGTTGGACTAGGGTTGGTGGCATTTTTAGATGAAATGATTTTTCACCAGCTGCTGCATTGGCATCATTTCTATGATAAATCGACTTTAGCAGCCGGACTTGTTTCAGACGGTTTTTTCCATGCGTTCAGCTGGTTTGCCACAATCGGCGGGATGTTTTTAGTGGCAGACCTTCGTCGGCGAAAGGTTTTTTGGTTTAAACGGTGGTGTGGCGGAGTAATGTTTGGTGGAGGATTATTTCAGTTATACGATGGAATTATTCAACATAAAGTCATGCGGCTCCATCAGATTCGGTACGATGTTAATCTTCAAGCTTATGATCTCGTTTGGAATGCATCAGCACTGATTCTGATTATTGCTGGAGTTATTTTGCTCATACTAACTCGACATAAATCAAGTAAGGATAGTGGGGCTACTTGACATGATAAACAGCTCTTATTTTAACGCAGCGTCCATTTTATTGGTTCTTCCTTTCATATTAGCGTTTGTACTCTATCTATTTGCTGTTAAAGTCTCCCGCAATAATAATAGAAATTGGCCACTACATCGTACAATAGTATGGATAAGTGGAATTTTATCTGCTGTTTCTGCCGTATTTGGACCTATTGCCCAGAAAGCACATATGGATTTCACCTTTCACATGATCGGACATTTACTGCTAGGAATGCTTGCACCGCTTTTGTTAGCCCTCGCAAAACCTGTAACGTTGGCATTGCGAACTCTTTCCGTCACTAATGCACGGAAATTATCACGCATATTAAGAAGTCGTCCAGTTCGGTTCTTAAGCAACCCTATAATTGCCGCAATTTTAAATATAGGCGGATTATGGGCTCTTTATGCAACTGACCTGTTTTTAATCATGCACGAAAGTTTGCTGGCATATCTTATTATTCATATCCATGTTTTCCTGGCGGGCTATTTATTTACAATCTCACTCATATATTTAGAAGCTGTCCCGCATCGTCACAGCTTTGTTTTTCGTGCCAGTGTATTTGTGTGCGCTTTAGCTGGCCATGGTATTTTATCAAAATACATCTATGCCAATCCACCTGAAAACATTTCAATAGAAGAAGCGAAATCGGGAGGAAAGGTCATGTATTATGGCGGTGACTTAATAGATTTGGTAATTATCTTCATTCTTTGTTTACATTGGTATCAGGCGACAAATCCGCGAAGAAAAGGGCATGCTTAGTTGTAATTTAATAACAATTTTTCATATTTAGCACCATTGTCCGATATATATAGGGAAGACATATCTACATACCTGTGAGGATGATATTTCATGCTAATCAGTTTATTCAAAAGAAGTAAAAAGGCACAAGATCCAGCTGAAGAATTGAAACTTAAGCAGCAGTCCGAAAAAGAGAAAGCACATGTTGCGGCAAGAAAAGGCGAGATTGGTGAATATAAAATAAATATTCAACTTGATCAGCTTCCTGCAAAATATAAATATTTATCTGATATAATGATAGAAAACGAGAAATCCCCTTCTGGATATTCGCAAATTGACCACGTCATTATTACGACGTATGGAATGTTTGTTATTGAAACAAAAAATTATCAGGGAACCATCTATGGTGGAAGAAACAGAAAACAATGGTCCGTAAACGGAGCGTTCAAAATGATGAATCCATTTCACCAAAATTATGGCCATATAGAGGCACTCAAACGTTTATTGAACAAGCGTTATCATAAGGATTTTGTTTCGGTTGTTTCCTTTACCAAGCGTTGTACATTCAAAATTGATGTGGAAATGAGAAAAATTAATTCCAATGAGTTAATTGTTTATGACGTGGAGTTATCTGAGTTCATCCATCGAAAGATTTCCATGCTGGAGCTTATCCATCGGAATCCCCTTCTCCAAGAAGAAGAAATCAGCAGCATTCACTCGATTATACAGGGCGCAAATATAACTGATAAAAATCTGAGGCACCTCCATGTGAATGGAGTTAACAAAGAAAAAGGACAATCCGCTATAGCATCTGAGCATAGATGTATAACGTGCAACAAACCGGTTTCGGATAAGGTTGCTGCATACTGTCTGGGTAATAAACAATTTAAGGAAAAAATATATTGCTTCCAGCACCAGCACAATTTAATCTGATAGGCTTGCTGGTTTTAACCTCTTTATATTGTGGAATAAACTATATATAAGGAGGCTAATCATGCAAGAACATAACTTATATATAAATGGTAAATACATTCAATCGGCCGGAGATGAATGGATTGATATCATAAATCCGGCAACAGAAGAAGTGATTTCAAAAATACCAAAAGGCACGGAGGAAGACGTAAATAAAGCAGTTGATGCTGCTTCGAAGGCACAGAAGAAGTGGGAGTTGACGCCAAATATTGAACGGGGAAAGATTGTTAGAAAACTTGGCGATCAAATCGAAGCAAAACGTGACACATTTATTGATTTATTGCAGGAAGAACAGGGAAAGGATTACGAACTTGCGAGTGGCGAAGTTGATTTAGCCATCGATTATTTTAGATATATGTCTGAGTGGGCTAGAAGAATTGAAGGTGAAATTTTGCCAAGTGATCGTGAAAATGAAAATATATATATCCATAAAAAACCCATCGGGGTCGTAGCTGGTATTGTGCCATGGAACTTCCCTGTATTTATTTTGGCAAGAAAAGTGGCAACAGCGCTAGTTACAGGTTGTACAATTGTACTGAAACCTAGTCAGCAGACACCAAACACGGCCATGGAATTTACCAAAATAATTGATGAAATGGATGAAATTCCAAACGGCGTGTACAACCTTGTTACTGGAACAGGATCAGAAATTGGGAACAAACTGGCTAAACACAAAGATGTAGCGATGATTACCATGACAGGAAGTGTTCCGGCTGGTACTAAGGTAATGGAAGCTGCAGCACAGAACATTACGAAAGTGAATCTCGAATTAGGCGGAAAAGCGCCAGCAATAGTAACGAAGCATGCTGATTTGGATATCGCTACAGAAAGTATTGTAACATCAAGGCTTGCTAATAACGGTCAGGCGTGTACCAATGCAGAACGCGTATATGTCCATGAAAGTGTTGCTGAAGAATTGATTGATAAATTAACTCAGTCATTTGAATCCAAAACTATTGGTAATCCAAGAGAAAATAAAGAGGCGGATGTTGGTCCATTAGTTAGTAAAGACCGTTTAGAAACGGTTGAAAAAATGGTTAATGAAGCGGTAGAACAAGGTGCGAAAATTGTTACAGGTGGCGAGCGAGCAGAACTTGCGAGTGGTTTCTTCTATAAACCAACTATTGTAACCAATGTGACCCATGATATGGATATCATGCGAGAAGAAATTTTCGGACCAGTAATTCCAATTACAACATTTAAAACGCTTGATGAAGCAATTGAAAAGGGTAATGATACTGAGTTTGGTTTGTCTTCCTCGGTCTATACAGATGATCTGAATGAAGCAATGCAAGTTGTAAACGAGTTAAAATTCGGTGAAACGTATGTGAACAGAGAGAACTTTGAAGCTGTTCAGGGGTACCACGCTGGAATGAGGAAATCTGGTCTTGGCGGTACAGATGGTAAGCACGGGATGGAAGACTTCCTGGTAACACAGGTTGTTTATATGCAATATAAAAAGAGCTAATTTAAAAAAGGTACCGAGGCGTGCGCGCCTTGGTACCTTTTTTTTGCTTGTGAAAAATCATTTCAGGATTTCTTCTAAATTGTTCGTCACATGAATAAAACGTGGTTTATTCTTATTGATATGTTGGACAGCCGCATCTCCGCCAAGGTAAAAATCAATCGTTTTATGTTTACTTGCGAAAAGATCAAACTCGACAAGTAAATTTGGATTTTTGTCAAATGGCAGCGAAGAGGATGCTGAGAGCAATACCTTTTGTGGTTTTACTTTTTTAATTAATGCTTCGATAGAACCAGGTGCGGGTGAGGACCCAACAAGAATGGTCCTAAAACCTTTTGTCATCAGTTGAAGCAGTAAAATGTGTACAGGTATTTCATGATTTTCATTTGGCAGACAAGCTCCGAGTACAAGTGGAGCGCTTGCTGAATACTGGAAGTTTCTGCGTATCTGTACTAGATAATCTCTTACTACAAGGCTTGCAACAGACTCCTGATACTCATCCCACTCTTTTGTTTCCCAACGCTTACCTACTTCATATAAGAAGGGAATAACAATGGCCTCCAGAAACTTGCCCAGCCCATAAAAATGATAAGCCTGATGCAGGAGCAAGTTCAACTCTTTCTCATCACACTGTATTCCTTTTTCAAGAAGCTGAATGACATAACTATCCAGATTATCAGGTAACTTTTGACTGTGTCTCAAGGAGGTACTATCATTACTTGCCAATTCATTACTTATCAATTCAGCTGCCTGTTTAATCGAATGTCCTTGCTTTTGCAGGGATTTAACTCTTAAGAGTGTATTTACATCCGCATCGCTGTAAACCTGGTAACCGTTCTCCAACCTTTTGGGCTCGATTAGCTTATATCTATCCTCCCATTTACGAATGAGTTGTTTCGATAGTCCTGTCACGTTAGCTACTTCTTTAATATAATACTGCCCCTGAGCTCGCGTAATTTTCATGCTTCTCATCCCTTAATTGATTGCTTGAATTCTGTTCATTATATCATTTAAGTATAGCTAAATGCATTCAATTGTACAATCTTAAATATAACGTTATACAATAATGGTGCAAAACAGTAACAATACTCCGTGATTAATTGGTAATTATACAATTTAATACTGATTTTACAATGCTAAAAAGGTTAGGTTCACAAAACAATAGCAATATTTTTTGTATAATGTTATTATTATAACACTATACAAAAATTGTGGTTTAATGAATCTTTTAATCTGACAAACTACCTTTACCGAAGAATGGAGAGCGAACAGGATGACTAAAAAAACAGTAATCGTAGTAGGGGCTGGGGTAGCTGGACTTGCAAGTGCGGTCCGTCTTCAGCATGCAGGCTATGATGTGGAATTATATGAAAAAGAGTCAATACCGGGTGGGAAAATGAACAAGATTGAACAGGACGGCTACCAGTTTGATTTGGGTCCAACGATCGTTATGATGCCTGAATTATACAGGGAAATCTTTGAATTGACCGGAAGAGATCCTGATGATTATATACCAATGGAGAAACTGGATCCCATGTATTCCGTGTTCTTCGGGGATAAAGAAAAAGAGAGATATGATATTTCGTCGGACCTCGTGGAGTTAATGAAAACACTTGAAGAAATAAGTGATGAAGATGCTGAAGGGTTCCTTGAATACCTGCAGGAAATTTATAAGCGGTTTCTTGTTGCAAAAAATCACTTTATTCAACGGCCGTTTCGCAATGCTTCTGACATGTATAACCCTTTTATGCTGCGTCAGGCGATGAAACTGAAAACTTTCGACAGTGCAGATAAATTTATAAGTAAATATATAAAGAACGATCGCCTCAAACAAATGATCAGTTTCCAAACGTTGTACATAGGTGTTTCCCCATTTAATGGGCCATCACTGTACACGATCATTCCGATGATTGAAATGCTGTATGGTGTCTGGTTTATCAAAGGTGGCATGCACACGATGGCAAAATCGATGGAGCGATTGTTTCTGGAGATTGGAGGTACCGTTCATTATGATAGTCCAGTAGATGAGATCATTATTGAAAATCAGGAAGCAAAAGGTATTAAACTCAAGTACCAAAACGTCTATTCAGATTATGTTGTCTGTAACGCTGATTTTCCTTATGCGATGAAGTACCTGGTACAGGATACAAAATCAAAAGGAAAATATACAGATAAGAAGATTGATAGTATGAAATATTCCTGTTCCTGTTTCCTCATGTATTTGGGAATGGACAGGAAATACGAAGAGGTTGAAAATGTTCATAACTTCGTATTCAGCCAGGATTTGGAGACGAACTTAGGGGATATTTTTGGCGGGAAACAGCTGGATAATCCATCATATTACGTTTATATCGGATCTAAGATGGACGAGTCGCTCGCACCAAAAGGGAAAGACGGATTATACATTCTTGTTCCTGTTTCTGATCTGTCCACATCCGATTATGAATGGAACGAAGAAACGATTAAGTATTACCGTTCCACTGTCTTATCGTCGCTTAAAAATGTAAAAGGATTTGAAAACATCGAAAATGAGATTGTTTCCGAGTCCTATATGACACCGAATGACTTTGAAAGCAGGTTTAATGCATATAACGGAGCGTGCTTCGGCCTTCGTCCAAATCTGGCACAAAGCAATCACCTCCGTCCGCAGAGCAAAGCTAAAAATTGTGAAAATCTCTACTTTACCGGAAGCAGCACGCACCCTGGTGCCGGGGTGCCAATCGTATTGCTTTCTGCAAAAATTGCTACGGAAGAATTGATCCTGGATGATCAGGGCGTGAAAAACAAGCTGGTAAAAAATTCATAAGGAGGGTATTCTCCATGAAAGTGAAAGAGGATAGGCATAATCGTTTAGCAAAAGATTATCAGTATTGCGAAGAAATTATAAAACAGCATTCAAAAAGCTTCTATACAGCCTTTTCCCGCCTGCCAAAGGAAAAAGCTACCGCTGTTTTTGCTATCTACGCATTTTGCAGACTTGCGGATGATTGTGTTGATAAAGGTGGAACAAAAAAAGATAAAATGGAAGCACTGGACTTGTTAGAAACAGAATTACAAACTTTTGAAAATGGACATTATATTGACCAGCCGCTCTGGAGAGCATTACGCGATGTCTTTAACCGGTATGAGATGAATATTCAGCCTTTTTATGATCAATTAACTGGTCAGCGAATGGATGTGAAATTTGTTATTCCTGAGACACTGGAACATGTAGAGGAATATAGTTATTATGTTGCCGGGTCTGTTGGGCGAATCCTGCTGCCGATCCTAGCATCCGAAACAAATCATGATCTGACACAAGTGGGTATTGATCTTGGAGTGGCGATGCAAATCACCAATATATTAAGAGATATTGGTGAGGATTATAGATATAATGACCGAATTTATCTTCCCTTAAGTGAAATGGCGGCAGAGTCTTATACAGAAATAGATTTACTGAATCAAACGATAAATCCTGCATTCATTCGAATATGGGAGAAAATGGCGCTTCGTGCTGAAGATCTCTATGAAAGCTTTGAGGAGCATGTTTCCTGTTTTGATAAGGACAGTCAGCTGGCAGTCCTGCTTTCATCACGGATTTATCGCGGAATACTGAATGCCGTCCGTCAAAATAAGTATAATTGCTTTTCAAAACGAAATTATGTGTCAGCAATGGAAATACAGCGTATCTACCGAACAACAAAAGTTCAAAATTTGACCGATAGTAAAAAGTAAAGCAGGTGAATGAAATGGCGATTAAAGGCAAATCCGTATTAGTTGTTGGCGGAGGTCTTGGAGGGCTTTCTGCTGCGATTTCGCTAGCACAAAGCGGGTATTCTGTATCACTTTATGAAAAAAATGAACACCTTGGCGGAAAAGTAAATCGGCTGGAACAGGATGGCTTTGGATTTGATCTTGGACCATCAATTTTAACGATGCCACATATATTTGAGAAGTTGTTCAAAGGAAGTAACCGTAATATGGCGGACTACATTCCGACAATCAGGCTAGAACATGAATGGCGATCTTTTTTTACAGACGGATCACACATTGATTTATACGGAGATTTAGAGAAGATGGCAAAAGAAAATGCTGCTTTGAGTCAAGAAGATATGAAAGAATATCTGAATTTCCTGCATTATGCCCAGAAATTGTACGAGACTACTGCTGAAGGTTACTTCGAACATGGGCTAGACTCGACAAAAGAAGTTTTTCGTCATCATGGCTTATTAAAATCGATTAAAGGGTTTGATTTGTTCTCCACCATGTATGGTGCAATTAAGAAACGAATTAGTAATCCGAAGCTTCGAACTATGCTTGCATACTTTATTAAATATGTCGGTTCATCTCCGTACGATGCTCCAGCTATCCTTAATATGATGATTTACATGCAGCATGCACAAGGTGTCTGGTATGTGCCTGGCGGTATGCATGGAATTTCAGAAGGACTGACCAAGCTTGCGCGCGAACTCGGGATTAAACTGCATACTGGTCAAGGGGTAAGTAAGCTCGTTACCGATGAAAATAAGCAGATTATTGCTGCTGAGTTTGCTGATGGCACACGCAAAAAAGCGGATTACTTTGTCTCCAATATGGAAGTGATTCCAGCGTATAAAAAGCTCTTAAATGAAGATGACGCATTTATTAAAAAGCTGGAAGATCGTTTTGAACCTTCAAGTTCTGGACTTGTCTTGCATATTGGAGTTAACAGAATATACCCTCAGCTCAGGCATCATAACTTCTTTTTCTCAGAAAACCTGCGTGAACAGATGAACAAAGTCTTCCGCAAACATGAATTGCCTGACGATCCAACCATTTACCTGGTTAATGTCAATAAAACAGATCCAGCACAGGCACCAGAAGGACATGAAAATATAAAAATTCTTCCGCATATCCCTTATATACAGGATAAGCCATTTACCGAAACGGATTACCAGGAATTGCGCGAACGGGTCCTTATAAAGCTTGAAAAAATGGGTTTGACGGACTTGCGGAAGCATATTGTTACAGAAGACATGTGGACACCACATGATATTGAGCGTGTCTATAATTCACATCGTGGTGCCATATATGGAACGGTTTCGGATCGAAAGAAAAATCGAGGCTTTAAACATACTAAGCATAGCAGACGCTACGATAACCTGTACTTTGTTGGTGGGACAGTAAATCCTGGCGGTGGAATGCCAATGGTAACACTAAGCGGACAACAGGTACGAGATAAAATCGTCAAAAGAGACGAATTGCAGCAATAAATCAGTTCCTGTTTGATATGATAGGAGGGGAAATATGTTTCTAATACTAATGACAGCAGCTGTTTTGATTGGCCTTGCGCTAATAAGTGGATTTCTTATGTTTTGGAAGAATTCCTTGCCATTTAGTAATGCAAACAAGCATGAAAACCATCCCTTGATTTCGATTATTATTCCTGCTCGAAACGAAGAAAACAGGATAGCTCCGTTATTGAAATCTTTAGTAGAGCAAAAAGATCTGTCTTTGGAAATAATTGTTGTGGATGACGCATCGACAGACCGAACGATAGAGATAGCAAAGAAGATCGGTGCGCGCGTATTGCGCAATGATACACTGGAAGAAGGATGGACCGGTAAGTCCGCGGCATGCTGGATTGGTGCTAAGGTAGCTAAAGGAGAATGGCTGTTGTTTCTGGATGCTGATACACGATTACATGATCCATTCAGCTTAAAGCGGCTTGCACGTGCATATCGAAGCGGTGGAAGCAGGGGCATACTTTCTCTTCAGCCGTATCACACGATAAAAAATCCGTATGAAAATCTTTCTGTTATTTTTAATATAATTGTTATCGTAGGAATGAACGTATTTACCATATGGGAGAGAAAACTAAAGGGTGCCGGGTCTTTTGGACCGTGTATCTTATCGAATCGTCAGGATTATTTCGCATCTGGTGGCCACGCGAGCGTTCGTCATGCAGTAATGGACGATTTAGCCCTTGGGGAAGCATTTACCGATAAAGGATTACCTGTACATTGTGTTAGTGGACGTGGTTTAATCAATTTTCAAATGTACCCAGAAGGTTTTGGACAATTAGTTGAAGGGTGGACCAAAAATTTTGGAACAGCGTCACAGTCCACTCATCCAATTGTGGTAGTGATGATCAGCTTTTGGATAAGTGGTGGCTTTTTAACTGTTCCATTTCTCTTTGGAGCAGTGTGGTCTCAGTCAATTGGCTGGATTATTGCAGCAATGATTGCTTACCTGGCATATATGATTCAGTTTTTCTGGTTAGCACGCCGAACCGGGGATTTTCGTTATTGGACGCTTGTACTATACCCACTGCAATTTGTATTTTTTACATCGATTTTCCTTTGGTCCTTGTATGTTACAAAAGTTCGCCATACAGTCAGCTGGCGTGGCAGAAAAATGAAAGTTTAATCGCGGAGGGAACCCAATGCAATTAGTTGAATTACCGATTATCTGGACAATTCTAATAGACATTTTTGCGTGGGGATTCTTTCATATCGGAATTTCTCTTTTAACGCTGAATATGTCCGCAGACCGGTTTACTAGCGACAGACTTCTATATAAAAGCCGAAATTGGGAGAGGGATGGACAGGTCTGGCAACGTTATTTTCACGTTAAAAAGTGGAAAAACATGATTCCGGATGGCACAAACATAATTAAACAGGGATTTGCAAAAGATCATCTAAGCGGAAGTGATGCACGGTATCTCTGGAACTTTCTTGTAGAATCAAGAAGGGCGGAACTCACACATTGGCTGTCTATCCTACCGGCAGGATTATTCTTTTTATGGAATCCGGCATGGGCTGGATGGCTGATGATCGGCTATGCGATCCTGTTCAATGGGCCGATTATTATGGTGCAGCGCTATAATCGGCCACGACTGCAGAAAATTATAGTATCAAAAATGAAAGACTGAGTAAGGCTGTTACACGTAGTTTAACTGCGGTAATGGTCTTTTTAAATTAAGCAGTAAGAAAGTATAAATTCTTTCTTACTACATAAGTGCAACTAAGAATATTTTAAAAAGGCTTGGGAAAAGTAAGGCATGTACAAAACGAAAGGAGCATGCACAATGAACCAATCTTTAACGGAACTGGAAGTAGAAAATCTTCGTCATCTTATTGGTGGCCACGGAACAATAGTGACCAAACTTGAGTCCTATGCGCAAACATGTACAGATCCAGAATTAAAAGCGATGCTGCAGAGTGATGCGCAATCAGCAAAGCAGGCTCAGCAGCAGCTTATAACATTCTTAAGTTAAGGAGGAATTAGTATGCTACAGGATAAGGAAATGGTCAGCGATTACTTAGCGGGTTTAAACGCAAGCTTGACAGGATATGCAGGATTCATTAGTGAGTCAAATAATGAACAGTTGAGACAAACCTTGATTCAATTACGGAATCAAGATGAAGCCCGTCAACGTAAAATTTATAATTACGCACTGGAAAATGGGTATTATCAACCAGCAGCACCAGCGTCATCAGAAGTAATTCAACAGCTGAAAACTCAATTAACTTCACAATAAAAAGCGAATGCTGTTTTCGAATAGAAAGCAGCCTTCGCTTTTACTAATGAATGGACTGTCCATGAAAAGTAAGCGCAAGTCTGATAGTATTAAGCTATATATGCGTGGAAAGGGGGATGGATATTGAGCCCTGAACTAGGTGCAATTTTAATTGTTTGGATAGGAATTATATTATTTATACTTTTTAACAGGAAAAGCCGATCGGTACGTTTTAGCAGTTTCTTCCTTCTATTAATTCTATTATCTGCCTGTGGATCTGAAATTCGACCAACGGACGAATCTGGTAACCAGGTAGAAGAAAAGAATTCAGCAGTAGAAAAGCAACCTGAGAAAGCAAAAGATAAAACAGAGGATCAAACAGAACAAAATGCTGCAGAAGAGGCAGTGAAGACGACAGCTGCGAATGCTACTGTAACAAGGGTAATCGATGGCGATACAATCGAGATTTCCATGAACGGTACAAACGAAGATGTACGATTATTGCTAATAGACACTCCCGAGACAGTGCACCCAAGCAAACCTGTTGAGGCATATGGACCAGAGGCATCCCAGTTTGTTAAAGAGAAGCTGACCGGTGAAGAGGTCCGTGTCGAAGTAGGTAAAGAAGAACGCGATAAGTATGGCAGATTACTCGCCTACGTTTTTATTGATGGTGAAACTATTCAGGAAAAGCTCCTTAGAAACGGCTTGGCTAGAACAGCATATTTGTATAACGATCTAACCATGCTTGAAGAATTTCATAAAGTACAGGAAACCGCGATAAGCAAAGAGATCGGGGTATGGTCGATTCCGGGCTATTCCCATGTGGATCACAATCATGGCTATCATTATCAAGAAGATTCAGGCGAGGAGCCTACTGAGAAAGAGCAAGGAGATCAGAAGGAATTACAATACGATCCGTTTGGAGCCGATCGAGATTGTGGTGACTTCAGCACACACGAGCAGGCACAGAATTTTTACGTGGCAGCCGGTGGTCCGGAAAATGACCCACATCGACTGGATCGTGATGGAGAAGGTTCAGCTTGTGATAGTTTGCCATAGCGAAAAAAGGTGAAGGAAATCAACAAACTGGGTCTATTTTCTAGTATAATGAAAACTAGTATGATTTTGCATATCAAAATTTATTTTTGAGAATCCTATACATTGTCGACTAATACAAAAAAACGAGGTTGTTACATGAAATTTGTAGAATATAATATAAGTGATGAAATAAGCAGAGCGCTTGAGGTTTTGAAATACGAAAAGCCAACCGAAGTGCAGCAGGTAGTAATACCACAAGCAATGAAAAAGCAGGATCTGGTAGTGAAATCACAAACCGGAAGCGGAAAGACTGCAGCATTTGGTATTCCAATCTGTGAAATGATGGAATGGGAAGAAAAGAAACCGCAGACTTTAATTCTTACTCCTACACGAGAGCTTGCTGTTCAAGTTCGTGAAGATATTGCAAATATTGGCAGGTTCAAACGGTTAAATGCCGTTGCGGTATATGGAAAAGAACCTTTTGCGGTGCAAAAAGAAAATCTGAAACAAAAAACACATGTTGTCGTTGGTACGCCTGGTCGTGTAATGGATCATATCGAACGGGGTACATTGGATCTAAGTCAAATAAAGCATTTAATTATTGACGAAGCCGACGAAATGCTTAATATGGGCTTTATTCAAAAAGTAGAGGCAATCATTCGAAAAGTTCCTAAAAACAGAGTAACAATGGTATTCTCTGCAACGATGCCAAAAGACGTAGAAGGTTTATGTCATAAATACATGAACGATCCGCATAATATCGAAATTACGACTACTGGTGTAACTACTGGAACGATTAAGCACCGTGTCATCCATGTGAAGGACGAAGCAAAAATTTCGTTGCTGAAGGATTTGACTGTAGTGGAAAATCCAGATAGCTGTATTATTTTTTGCCGTACCAAAGAAAACGTTGATCAGGTTTTCACGGAACTTGAAAAAGCTGATTATGCTTGCGAAAAACTCCATGGAGGTTTGGAGCAAGAAGATCGGTTTGCTGTCATGAATGGATTCAAGATGGGGAACTTCAGGTACCTGGTTGCTACAGATGTAGCTGCCAGAGGAATTGACATTGATAACGTAACACTCGTTATTAATTATGATGTTCCAATGGAGAAAGAAAGCTATGTTCATCGTACAGGAAGAACAGGAAGAGCTGGAAATAAAGGGAAAGCAATTACATTCGAAACGCCATTTGAAGGTAAGTTTTTCAGAGCTATTGAAAAGTATATCGGCTTTGATATACCTGGGATGGACGCGCCGGACCGACAAGATGTAGCACGCGGGAGAGCTGCCTTTGAGGAAAAACGTGGTGGCAGACGCGTGGTTAAGAACAATAAAACTGCACGGATCAACAAAGATATTACGAAACTTCACTTTAGTGGAGGAAAAAAGAAAAAAATTCGAGCAGTTGATTTTGTTGGAACTATCGCTAAAATACCAGGAGTAGATGCCGAGGATATCGGAATTATCACGGTACAGGATAACTATTCCTATGTTGATATTCTTAATGGAAAAGGTTCACTGGTTATTCAGGCAATGGAAAACACACCGGTTAAAGGGAAGAAGCTGAAGGTTAGTACAGCGAAAAAATAGTGATAAGGGCGACTATGTTCATACATGGTTGCCCTTTTTGTGTGTTATCAGTATTTTAGTTGCTAAAGTCAACTAAAATACGTATACATTGAATGCATTTTTTTCAGAGAGACATCCTTGCAGCCAAACGTAACTATACGTCCATATAAATCCGGAGATCTAGGATTTATAGCGCACCTTCATGGCAAGTTATATGATAAAACCTATAAATTTGGGCCGAAGTTTGAATACTATGTAATGAAGGGGTTAACCAAATTTATGGTCGATTCAGATGCAGGGGAACTTTGGATTGCAGAAGTTAATGGAGAAATCGCTGGCTCGATTGCCATTACGCATTTTTCTGATACAGTAGCTCAATTGAGATGGTTTGTATTGGATGAAACTTATCAGGGAATGGGTATTGGAAAAAAACTGATGGAAACGGCAATTAATTATTGCGCTGAAAATGACTATCAAAGCATATTCCTGTGGACAGTTAGCATTTTATCTGCTGCACGGCATCTTTATCAAAAGTTTAACTTTACACTGACTGAAGAAAAACCAAATGATGAATGGACAGGGAAAAATTTAATAGAAGAAAGATGGGACCTGGAACTCTAAATAAAGGTATTGACACGGTAGTGCACCACGCAGTTTATGATAAATCCAGGAGGTAATCGATGTACAAAATTAGTGAATTTGCTGAAATGACTGGTTTAAGTAAAGAAACACTAAGGTATTATGCTGAAGTTAAACTAATAGAGCCTGCTTATACAGATCCAGCAAACAACTATCGATATTATGATGATGGCAGCTACTTTTTAGCGATACTGCTGGTGAACTTAAGGAGATTTGGGTTTACAATTCAGGAGATGCTTTCTGTAATGGAAGATGAGTCGTTTGCTAACTTGGAACATTTATTGATTCAAAAAAAGAAAAATATACAAATCCAGATGGGAGACCAAAACTGCAAGTGGCGGACATAGATCAGTTTTTGGAATCTGGAAAGGAGGAGAAAGAATGATTCAATGGAAAGAAGAAGTGTTCATTGAAAGAAATATTGAAAAGGTATGGAGCTTATTTTTCGATGAAAACATTAAACGGATTATGCCTAAAGTGGATGAGCATACATTAATTGAAAAGAACGAAACTCAAGCTGGAGCTAAACATCGACAGACATATCGAGAAGGTAAACGGGTGGAAACGTATATTGTTGAGACATTGGCATATGAAGATTTAGCGGATAAGAAACGAAAAAACATTTGTTTTGTCATAGGAAAGGCATTTGAAGTAAACCTCGAATTCACATTGCTTAGGGTAGATGAAACTAATACAAAATTTATTTACGAGGGTCAAAATAAAGGTGTCAATTTTGTCGGACGGGCTATGTTAAAGCTTGGCAGTACTAACAGCAATAATAAGGTAGTCATTGAGTTTATGAACAGGGTAGAGGAAGAAGTGTTAAAAATTCAGCCATAATTAAAACCCATGTCGCATTTGACATGGGTTCATACTTTTATTTTGCAAATCGATGATCGCCTATTGTAATTGTTGTCTCACGTGAGAATATCCAGTCACTCGTTGCAGTGTCTGGGTTATAGAAATAAATGGAGCCTTGTCCTTGACCCCTGAAGGCAATTGCTTCATTCACAGCTTGCATCGCTTCAGCGTCTGGCGTTTGATTGATTGTTCCATTTTGAACTGGTGAAAAGGCATAGTATCCACCTTCACGCTCGTAAATAACCCCTTTAACTGAATCAGGAAATTCCTCATGATCCACTCGATTCATAATAACTGTGGCTACTGCAACCTTACCCGCGTAAGATTCTCCTTTAGCTTCAGCGTGAACCAGCTGAGCTATTAACTTCTTTTCTTCATAAGAAACGTTATTTGGTATTGCAATTGTTTCACCAGGATATAACATGCTTCCTGTTCGATTATTAGCCAGCTGCAAGTTTGATAGACTTACGTCAAACTTATTTGAAATTTCCCAGAAAGTATCGCCATCCTGTACTTTATACGATGAAGCTTCTGCGTTAACAGGAATAGCAAAAAGACTTAAAAGTAAGACAGTTGCCAGAAGTACTTGGTTAAATTTGTTCATTTGATAACCTCCGTATGTATTAGCGTTCTAACTTAAGGTTACTAAATGTAATATAGTTTTTCATATCCAAAATATGGAGTTAAAAATAACCCATTCTAAGCTACTATTCTATAGGCAACTTACAATAGATTAGTAATTTTTACCAAGTAAAAAAATATTCCAGTAATTTAATTAGTTGGAAGAGAAAGGCTTTTTTATAACATCTATGTTTCAAAACCGTTACGACAGGGGAGAATATATATATTGGGCGTTATAGTTCTTCCGAATGAATTTGACGGATTAGTGGATAATTAATGAATTTTTTGTGTCATTTTCGAGTTTTTTTTGGTATACTATTTATATAAAGAAACCGTTTACAAAAAAAGTCAGTAGGAGTTGAGAAAAATGGGTATAGCACTAATGTTTATGTTATTGGCAACAATTACACCATACCTGTTTATTTTATTAAAGAAAAAAGTATTTGCTATTGTTCAAAGCGTATCATTAGTAGGAATGTGGATATATTTCCTTGAAGTTATGTTCCAGTCTGCACCTGCAGCTTTCTCCATTACCTGGTCGATGTTTTATTTAAGCCTTGTGCTTGCAGAGGTTGCATGGGTGATGTTTATCATTCAAAGACTGCCAGCAACATTTAAACAAAAATACCAATAAACAAATACCAAACCCCCTTTTCCCAACGGAGAAGGGGGTTTTTCTGCAAGTTTACTTATTCTATATGTAATTGGTGTGGATTTTAAAAAATGATATTATACCTTAGCATATGAAGAACTACCTGTGGGAAGGCAGTGGCGACTACTGAAAAAGTTACATTTAGCACAAAACAAAGAGGATCTATGATCGCATCTTCGAATATACTACGCTTTCCGCAGGCACGGCTTCAGCTTCCTCGGATAAGCAAAGATCGCTTTCCTGCTTAGATCTTCAGATCGCGCTGTTCCTGCAGGAGTCTTCGTATATTCGAAGATGCTATGTTGAGGTGGAAAATTGTATTTTAAATATCTATCACTTTTTCAGTGACCTTCTGACGTCCTACAGGTTTTCACCGATCTCTTACTTCGTGGCCACTGAAAACTACGCTTTTCGTGAACACGGCTGCAGTCTCCGTGCCCCGGAAATGGGGAATCCCAACGTTGTCCGCAAAGGACGGTTTTAATTGGCCATCTTCTTAGATCGCTTTGCTCGGAATCTTCAGCCAGCGTTGTTCGCACAGGGTAAGGTAGGCTACCCTGAGAAGACGCCAGACGAAGTATTCGTCACCAACTGATTAATATTTGAAATGTCATGAACTTTTATAAAGACAAAAATCCCCCTTATCCAAAATGGAAAAGGGGGTTTCTTTATACTTCACAACGTAAGAGTTGCATAATGGCTTGTATAAAAGCTACACCAGCTAGCAGAATAAATAGACCTTGTGGTGAATAACCGGAATATAGCGCAGTCCAAAGTGAACCGGCAGTGAGCAGGATACAGAGGATGAAACCAACAATTGGCTTCCATTTCCATCCATATTCCTGAGGATTGTTAACATGCTTGTTTAATTCCAAAGGTAACACCTGCCTTGTTTTTAGTGATCCATATCTTCATGATTATTGTTTTGTTCATTTTGCGTTGGTTCCTGATCGCTATCCATATTGTGGTAGTGACCAAACGACATCGTGAAAAGGGAACCTGCGACTACAATTGCAGCTATCGTGAAACCATGGAACATCATATTCCATGGGACATGTCCATTTCCACTAGCAAACTCAGTTATATGCATAAACATAAATAACTGAATTCCTGCTTGCAGAACAGCTAACACGACAATTCCAATGATTACCCATTTTATTGGCAGGTCAGAATTAATCGCAGCCCAAGCTGCTACAAGCGTAAGGGAAAGGGATAATACAAAGCCTATTATATGATTGACTGGGATTTTACTAGTATGTTTACTCATATTAAACCACCATCCCGATAAGATAGACGCAAGTAAAAATGAATATCCATACTACGTCTAAAAAGTGCCAGTACAAGCCTACGATGAAAATTTTACGGCTTGTTACTGCTGTAAGACCTCGTTTAGCTATTTGAATAAGAACTAGTACAGCCCAGCCAATACCTAAAGAAACGTGTAATCCATGTGTTCCAGCAAGTATAAAAAAGCCGGACCAGAATGCACTGGATTGTATAGTAGCTCCTTCATGGGCATAATGTATGAACTCTTCTACTTCAAATCCAATGAAAGTTAGACCAAGAAGCAGTGTGATGATCATCCATGTGATAAGACCTTTCTTTGATCCTCGACGCATTTCGTGAATCGCAATACCACATGTGAAACTGCTTGTCAGCAGTAGAAAGGTCATAATCAGCGTTGATCCTGGTTCGAAAAGTTCCGCTGGTGTTGGTGCATCTGCTGTTCGACCAAATAATACTGCGTAAGTGGCAAAAAGGGTTGCGAACAATGCAACTTCTGCAGCAAGGAAAATCCAGAAACCAAGTATGCTTAGTCTGCCGCTTTCGGTCCGATATTCCAATGGACCGGTTTTAATGTCATGTTCACTCATCATCTAACCCCCTTGCAGCACGTTCGGTTCGTTTTATTTCTTCGACTGAAACATAATATCCATCATCATAATCAAAGGAGCGGATTGCCATCATAATAACGGCGCCGATCAATCCGATAACAGCTAGTAGTATCCATTCAAATACTAGCGCAAAGCTTGCAAATGCCAGGATCGCCATCATGATTATTGGCTTTCCAGTATTGTTTGGCATGTGTATTGGTTTCAATTTAGATTCATCAAAGGTAGTTTCACCTTTTTCCTTCATACCTAAGAAGGGATCGATATCGTTAACTTCCGGTACTGTCGCAAAATTGTAATGAGGGACTGGTGTAGTTGTTGCCCATTCAAGTGTTCGACCATTCCAGGAATCCCCATCTTCTTCTCTCTTACTGTAACGCAAGCTGTAATAGATGTTATAAACAAAAATTGCGAAACCAACACCCATTCCAAACGCACCAATTGTTGAAATTAAGTTGAGTGTGAACCATTCTGGCATAATGTAGAATACTCTTCGTGGCATTCCGTCCAATCCAATAAAAAACTGTGGAAAGAAGCAGACATGGAAGCCAATAAGAAAGAACCAGAAACTCCATTTACCAATTCGCTCGTTTAGCTTGTGTCCAAACATTTTTGGATACCAGTAGATTAACCCGGCGAAACAAGCGAATACGGTACCAGCGATTAGAACATAGTGAAAGTGTGCTACTAAGAAATAGGAATTATGGAACTGGAAGTCGGCAGCAGCCATTCCCAGCATAACCCCTGTTACACCACCTATAACAAAGGTCGGAATAAACGCGAGTGACCACATCATAGCTGTTGAAAATTCTATTTTCGATTTATATAACGTTCCCAGCCAGTTGAATATTTTCACCCCGGTAGGAACGGCAATCAGCATAGTTGAGATTGAAAATACTGAGTTTACGAATGCTCCTGCACCCATTGTAAAGAAATGATGCACCCATACTAGGAAACTAAGTCCGGCAATTAGTATAATCGACCATACCATTGCCTTATAACCAAATAATCGTTTCTTGGCAAAGGTAGCAATTATTTCTGAGAATATACCGAATGCTGGTAAGACAACAATATAAACTTCAGGATGTCCCCACATCCAAAAGAGGTTCGTCCACATCATCGGGAGACCTTCACCGGTTAGTGTGAAGAACTGGGACCCGAAAACTCGGTCAATTGTCATTAACGCCAATGCTACGGTTAATATTGGAAAAGCAAATATGATAATGAAACAAGTGATTAGTGTGGACCAGGTGAAAATTGGCATTTGGAACATTTTCATACCTGGAGCACGCATTTTCAGTATTGTAACCATCAGGTTAATACCAGTGGCTAATGTACCAATACCTGCAAGCTGTAAGCCCATTAGGTAAAAGTTCTGTCCGGGTCCAGGGCTCATTGCTGCACCTGCCAGTGGTGTGTAACTCGTCCATCCTGCATCAGGTGAACCACCGATGACAAATGAAATATTAAATAACATTGCCCCGAAGAAGAAGGACCAGAAGCTCAGTGCGTTCACATATGGAAACGCAAAGTCACGCGCTCCAATTTGTAAAGGTACTACTATATTCATTAGACCAATCAAGAAAGGCATTGCCATAAAAATAATCATAACAGTTCCGTGAGTCGTGAAAACCTCATCGTAGTGCTGAGCGGTCAGGAAGTTCATTCCCGGAAACGCTAATTGCACCCGCATCATTAATGCGTCCATACCGCCACGGAATAACATGGCAAGTGCACTTAAGATGTACATAATACCAATCTTTTTATGATCAACTGTTGTCAGCCATTCACGCCATAACCAATTCCATTTTTTGAAGTACGTGAGTATAAAGATTATCGCGGAGGAAACCAGTACAATTGCTACCATTCCTCCATAAATTAGCGGTTCGCCTGTTACAAAAAATTCATCCCATTGCATCATGTCACCTACTTTCCATTCTCTTCTTTATATTCTTTAGCATCTTCAATATCTAAGTGTAAAGGCTCTTCATACGCATCTGCATAACGTTTTATGAAATAATCCATTCCTTCTGGAGTTCCATGTTTTACCCACTCGCGATGCGTAGAAGAAAATGTCATTTTTTCTACTAAGCCTGGCTTCAATAGGTTATCGTATTTTTTTTGCGTTAGTTTTGGGGCGCTTGATTGTTTTTCTTTCACCCATGCATCAAATTCTTCCTGACTTTCCGCGTTCACATCAAATGTCTGCATGGTGAATCCTTCACCAGTGAAGTTAGAATTTCTTCCTTGAAAAACTCCTTCTTCATCGGATTGTAAGTAAAGCTTATTCATCATTCCGGCCATATTGTATTTTTGCCCACCTAGTGCCGGTATCCAAATTGACGCCATGGAGCCTGTGGATGTTAAACGAAACTCAATTGCACGATCGGTAGGAATGTGCAGATAGTTTACCGTTTCTATATTTTCTTCCGGATAACTGAAGAACCACTTCCAATTTGCAGATGTAGCATAAACTACGAGCGGTTCTTTGTCACTCGTTGAATCTGGTGCATCCTCCAGATCATATAAAGTAGTTACCGTCGGGATGGATAATAGTGTAACAATTATGATTGGAATGATAATCCAAATTGCTTCAATCATATTGTTACCATGCAAATTTGGATCATAGCTTTCCTTTTTTCGATTAGGATGATCCCGGTATTTAACCAAAATTATTGCAAATGCTGCAAACACGACGACGATAATTCCAGCCATGTAGTAAAGCGAATATATAATTAAATCTTTTTGGCTTTGTGCAACTGGCCCTTTAGGCTCAAATACAACCAGATCACCACAGCCACTTAGAAAGAAAACCATGGAGACCAACACTAAAGCAAGCCATTTTTTACGATGTGGTATTTTTCGTTTCATGACCATAACACTCCCGCTCATAGTTAATAGAATGATAGTATATCGTATCTTGTTCATCAGTATAACAAATAGAATATGTATTCTATAGTGATAGAAGGCGATATAACAAAAGTTCACCTTTTTGTTGATTTTCTGCTACAAAATGTTCCAGAATAACGATTTTAAACATTCCTTGCATGCATATATACTGTTTCCCTATTTTTGCAAACTAACAACATAATCGAGAAAAAATTCACATGAAGTTTAGGATAATTTGTACAAGTTTAATGTTAATTAAAATATTCCCATTATAAAAAATAGTCTAAAAGTTATATGGACAAGCTTTTCTGCAGGTGTTATGGTATTAAGAATTTATCCGAAAGAGGAGGGGTTCTATTGTTAAGTAATCCATTAATTGCTACCGCACTGATTTTTGCACTAATCGCTCTTGGAGAATGGCTTTCTATTATTTCACGCGCACGAGTACCGATGCTGCTTACTGCCATGGTGGGGTTTTTGGTTATGGTATGGACAGGAATCTTTCCCAAGGACATTATTGCAACTTCAACATTTGCTTCACTAGGAGCTCTGTTAGTTGGTCCTGCAATCCTGCACATGGGAACTTTAATTCCTTTTTCATTATTAAAAAGTCAAATAAAAGCTGTGGTAATTGCTTTAGGTGGAATTTTGGTTTCGGGAGTATTAATTTTAACGATTGTTCCACTTGTTTTTGATTATCAAACAGCTGTGGCAGGCGTGGGACCTATTACAGGAGGTATCATAGCGCTAATTATCACTTCCGAAAAACTGACTGAACTTGGACTTACGAGTCTAGTTGTAATTCCAGCATTAATTGTGGCGTTTCAGGGTGTTCTGGGTATGCCGTTAGCAATGAATTTTATGAGGCGCTATGCTTTAAAGGTTCAGAACCAAATAGACAATGGTACGTTCGTTTCAATGGCCGAGACAGCCGCAGTTAATGAAGATGTAACAAATGATCAAAAGGTAAGTCCGCTGAAATCAAGTACAACTCTAAAATTATTTTTTGTATTCGTTGGAGCAGCTATTGGAGTTGCTTTGGGTGAAGTGACACCTGTGCATTACAGTTTATGGTGTCTGGCTATTGGTATCGGGGGACTCAAACTGGGTTTATTCGAAACAAAGTCACTTGAAAAAGCGAATTCATTTACGATTACGATGGTGGCTATTATTTTTGTTGTAATTGGCACGATGGCTGGAGTTACGCCACAGGATGTCGTCAGTAATCTGCCTAGTATTCTATTGATTTTGGGACTTGGTACTGCTGGCATTCTAATTGGAGGTTACCTGACTTCTAAACTGGTTAAATGGCATCCTCTAAAGGGTATGCCTGTTGCATTAACTGCGCTCTTTGGGTTTCCGGGAGACTATTTACTTTGCGAAGAAGTCAGCCGAAGTGTGGCTCGGAATAAGAAGGAAGAAGCAATTATCTTCAATGAACTACTCTCTCCGATGCTGATTGGTGGGTTCACGACAGTTACCATCGTTTCCGTTATTGTCGCTGGTTTATTAATACAAACGTTATAAGGAGGATACAATTATGACAACATTGCTAATTAAAAATGGACTACTAATTGATGGGAACGGGGGAGACCCCCAAATAGGATCAGTGGTAGTAGTAGAAAGTAACCGGATAACATTCGTTGGTTCTGAAGAAAATTACCCGATGACAGGTGAAGAAAAAGTGGTCGATGCAGCAGGCGGAGCGATACTCCCGGGATTTATTGATACACATGTCCACGTGATGATGGAGTTTTCACCAATTGCTGAACGTTTAGCTACTCCATTTTCACTGATGTACTACAAGGCTGCTAAATATCTGGAAAGTACGTTACATGCTGGAATTACTTCTGTTCGAGATGCGCTAGGCGCGGATCTAGGAATAAAAAAAGCAGTCGAGGATGGCCTGATTGCCGGGCCGCGACTCCAGTTAAGTATTAATGCACTTACCATTACTGGTGGACATGGTGACGGCTATACCATTTCTGGTAATACAACAGATCTTCTGCCTTCCGATTATCCGGGAATGCCAAATGGAAGATGTGATGGAGTGGAGGAAGTCCGCAAGAAAACCCGCGAAATGCTTCGAGCTGGTGCAGAGGTAATTAAAGTCCATGCAACCGGAGGGGTCCTTAGCGCTACCGATCACCCAGAATTCACGCAGTTTTCATTAGAAGAATTAAAAACAATTGTCGAAGAAGGTCACTTCAGAAAAGGTGTAAAAGTGATGGCACATGCACAAGGCGCAGAAGGAATTAAAAATGCAGTCCGTGCCGGTGTTCATTCAATCGAACATGGTATTTTCATAGATGATGAAGCTGTTGAACTAATGAAAGGGAATGACACATTTTTAGTTCCAACACTTTTGGCACCTGTTGCCGTACTTGAAACGGCAAAAGATGTAGGGATGCCTGATACTGCAGTTAGTAAGTCACGAGAGGTAATCGAACATCATAAAGCAAGTTTCGAGAAAGCGCATAAAGCTGGTGTGAAAATCGCGATGGGCACGGATGCTGGTGTTATGAAGCACGGTACTAATTTACGGGAATTGGGATTGATGGTCGAGGGAGGTATGACACCAATGGAGTCCATTGTAGCCTCGACTCAAACTGCTGCAGCGTGTTTAGGCTGGGGAGACCAAGTTGGAACGCTTGAACCTGGTAAACTTGCAGACATTATTATTGTTAAAGGAAATCCATTGGAAGATATTTATTCACTCGCTGACAACGATACAGTACAGGTCGTCATAAAAGATGGAAAGTTTGAGAAAAATTTGCTGGCTAAAACGCATATTTAAATTAGGAATCGAGTTGGGTATCGATAAATTTCGTCTCAGGATCGATATTTTTTTAAACGAGATGGATATAATTTTTTTTGAGCGTGATAAGATGAATCTCGCCTATGATAAATAGAAATATCGAACGATAAGCTAAGTAACGCTATCGATATGAATAGTAAAACCTCGGCATTCGCTATGAAAGATGAGGCGAATGCTTTTTTTCTGTAATAAGCAAAATTGCCGCCTCATATAGTCTTATTAAGCGGTGGTAAAACTATTATTCAAAAAAGTAAGAATATGTTATACTATAAATTATCTCAAATTGGAAGGAGGTGGAAATACATATGTTTTGGTATAAAAAAGTAATTAGCAATTATGTGGGTTTTAGTGGAAGAGCAAGGCGAAAAGAATATTGGATGTTTGCACTTATAAATTTTCTTATTGCAACAGCTCTTTCTATTTTAGGACGGTTGATCGATATCGAAAACATACTATCTTCCATATATTCATTATTTGTATTATTACCTGGCCTAGCTGTAGCATTTCGCAGATTGCACGATACTGGAAAAACTGGAGCTTGGGTTCTAATCGCACTTATTCCGATTATAGGTTGGATTATTTTAATCGTATTTATGTGTCAAGACAGCGATCAGAATGAGAATAAACATGGACCGAATCCTAAGGCAATCTACTAACATTTATCAGCTAATTAAAGTCTAACGATATGTTAGGCTTTTTTAGTGCAATACTAAATTCTGGATTTCTTAATCAAAAGACTGAAAATTGTAAAGCGTTATGCTAAACTAATATTCAGAAAATAATTTTATGTCAATTTAAGAGATTGGATGTGAGTTTTGATGAAAATTGGGTTTGTTCGTCATGGTAGCACAGCGTGGAATAAAGAACGAAGAGCGCAGGGGAATTCCGATATTCCATTGGATAACGATGGACGTGATCAAGCAGCTAAACTTGCTAATCGATTAGTGGAAGAAGATTGGGATATTATTTACTCGAGTGATCTGATGAGAGCAAGTCAAACTGCCGAAGCTATTGGTGGAAGAATGGACAACAAGAAAATCATTGCAGATCGCAGACTACGGGAAGTCAGTGGAGGTAAGATCGAGGGGACTACCGAAGAAGAACGAATAAAGAAGTGGGGAGTAAACTGGCGGGAATTAGATATGGAAATTGAAAGCTCCGATAAAGTAATTGAACGTGGTATGTATTTTCTAGAGGAAGCCGTTCAAAAGCATGCAGATAAAAATATTTTAATTGTAAGTCATGGGTCCTATATTAAGCATCTTCTTATAGAACTGCTGCCGAAGCTGGAACATGAATCATTACATAATTGTTCGCTGACGACGCTGCAAAAATCGTCAGATGAATGGGAAGTAGTGCTGCATAATTGTACAAAACATTTAGCTTAATTAATATGACGAGTGGAGGTTAAATAAATGGATGAAGAATATTATGATCCGATCGGAGATATGATTAAAGCCTCAGAAAAAGAAGATAAGATTAAAGGTAAAGGTAAACCACTTTCCAAAAAATATTTAAAGCAAGATGTATTTCAAAACTTTCAAGAGATTGCGAAGGATGCAGGCTTTTTACCGCCTTGGTTACGCCTGCAAAAAGAAATCGCTGTTTTAGTGCATGCTGCTGAGACAGAGAGTGATATCGACGCGATTAACATAATGATCAGAAAGCATAATACAATTTGTCCCACACCGTTGCAAAAAAACCTACTAAGTATGGCAAACCTTGATAGAGCTAAAGAGATGTGGTGAGATTTTATAAAAGTATGCCTATTTAGGTAAACAAATTTTTTGAATGAGAGTGTGGGAGCTCTTGTAATTGGTTTTTAAATTTTAATCCGCAATTTTTATCTGTTAATCTCTACAACCAATGAATTATGATTGAGTGCACTCATCTGTTCAGAGTTTGCTCCCACTCCAAGGTGTGTGTATTCGTCAACTCGTAAACGATCATTATAAAGGTAAGCGACGTCATCAGGCTTTACTTTATCATCCACAATCACCAGCATATGACTCATCATGAGGGCACCAATTTGATAGCGTTTACCATTAATCATGGCATCATATCGTGCTCGTGTTCTGAGAACTCCATCACCGTATCCAATATCACATATCGCTATACGACAGTCAGATGCAGCTGTAAACGCATTCGAATAACCTGAGCTTTCACCTTTTTTTAAGCTCAGTGTTTGGATTACATTTGTACTAAGCGTGATTATCGAAGGTACTATTTCAGGACTTAGGTCATGATATGGTCTAGACCCGAATAATAGAATTCCTAGGCGAGCATGTGTATGAGAAGTGAATAGTCCATCTCGCATAAACGATGCACTGTTTTGAGCGTGTATGAAACGAAAAGCCCGTTCTGTTGCGTTAATCTCGTTTAAAAGGATTAGCCAATTTTGCTTTTCTTCATTATATTCGAGCAGATCTAGTTCATCTGCATATGCAAAGTGTGTCCAAATCCCCGTAACCTTCACAACATCTTCATGCAAGACTTCTAGCATTTCAGTTGCGTGGTCAAACCCGGACCGTCTTAATAAATTTTTATACTCCAGGTGCACTTCGATTCCTGCGAGATCTTTTTTATGTTCTTTGTAAAAATATAAAGATGGAAGTGTCATGGCAATGTTATAGTTTCGTAGTGTTTCAAATTCGATGGATGGATTCATCAGGAAAATATAAATTTCTTCATTTAATTTTCGAAGCTGAACTGCTTCCAGTATAGATGTGGTAGCAAACGAACGGATTCCCGCTTCGAAAAACGCTTCGAAAGCCAGGTCAAGTCCAATATTATATGCATTATTTTTTACAACTGCCAGAATGTTTGTTTCATTCTGGATGCGCTTTGCCTGTTCGAAAAGCCTTTTTCGATCGATTTGTAATCTTGCTGTCATTGCACTTCACCAAACTTTTCAAGGATTTTTTCGTAGTATGTAACACCGGCAACCAGACTTCTTTCATCAAAGTTTAAGGTAGATGTATGGAGTCCGCTCTTATAATGATCATTTTGTACGCCTAGAAATGCAAAATGCGTAGGTCCTAATTGACTGTAAAAGGAAAAGTCTTCTCCAAATAAGTATGGTTTTTCTTTTATGATCACTTCCAGTCCCAATTCTTTAGCGGTGGCAGAAACAAGAGGGAGGAGTGAGGCATCGTTAATTACCGGTGGATAGCCCTCAGCAAACTCAACCCTGGAATTGGTACCGAATAGGGAATCACTGCTTCTTATAATTTGTTCGAGTTTGTCCTTAATGATTGTTAGATCGGTCATGTCGTATGTTCGGATTGTACCTTCTAAATAACCTGAGGATGCTACTGTATTAATCGCTTCACCTGCTTGCATCTTTCCTATATGAACAATATTTTGATGTAAACCACTCAAATGAAAATTCTGCAGCTGTTGAATTTGCGTCACCGTTTGATTCAATGACCCGAGTGCGCTGGCGCCAGTTTCCTTATTCGCTACGTGTGCTGAAGTGCCCTCTACATAAATTCGGTATTCGGTTGCGCTTGCTGTTATCGGCCCAGCTTTTGTAAGAAAAGTTCCCTCTGGATTATCAGGCATGACGTGTAACCCGAAAATTGCTTCCGGTTTATAAGTATAAAAAGGGAAGGAAGAAACCAGATGATTAGCGCCAGCCATCGACTCTTCAGAAGGCTGATAAATTAATAGAACATTATGTTTGAGTGATTTGGTTTCCTGCAATTGCTTACAGCGCTCAGCAAATGCCAGCAAGATTGCAGTGTGACCATCATGGCCACACGCATGCATAACACCGGTATGCTGTGATTTAAATGCTACATCATTTTCTTCCTCGATTGGAAGTCCATCAATATCCGCACGAAATCCGAGGGTCTTGTTTGAATTCCCTTCAAGGTAAACGATCGTAGCAGTCTGAAGCGGCGTCAAATATGGAATTTCCAGTTGTTCAAGAGTTTGTCTAATATACGCTGAGGTCTTAAACTCCTGAAAACCAAGCTCAGGTATCTGGTGCAGATGTCTTCTATGCTTTGTTAACGTCTCTAGTAACCCCATATTTTACACTCCTATTTTTACAAAATTTAATGAAATCGCGCACCAACGCAGTATAATCGCGCGACCTCGTCACATTTTCGTGCACCATCCCTGGATAACCGCGCACCCACGTCACAATTTCGCGCACCACCCCAGGCTAACCGCGCACCATCCCAAGATAATTGCGCACCCTACCCCCAGGACAACCACCTCACTACTTCTACTGATTCAACTTACGCAATGCCTGCACTATTTCTCGTTTTCCACCTTGTACTTCGCTTGCCTGTTTGATGACACGCGCTGGTACACCTGCCACAACTGCTCCTGCTGGAACATCTTCTGTAACAATACTGCCAGCTGCAACAATCGAACCGGCACCCACGGTAACACCCTCCAGAATTACTGCGTTCGCACCGATTAACACGTCATCTTCGACCATAACCGGTTGTGCACTTGGTGGCTCAATCACACCAGCTAACACGGCACCTGCTCCTACATGTACATTTTTGCCTGTCATTGCACGTCCGCCTAATACGGCGTTCATGTCGATCATCGTTCCTTCGCCGACGACTGCTCCAATGTTGATTACTGCGCCCATCATAATGACTGCATTTTTTTCAATAACAGCATGCTCACGGATAAAAGCACCCGGCTCGATTCGAGCATTTACTTCTGTTGCGTCTAGCAATGGAATCGCGCTGTTACGGCGGTCCTGTTCAACCGCAAGATCAGTTAATTTCGACTTATTTACTTCGTGAAACGGCTTCCAGTCTTTCAAGTCAACAAAGATGGTATAGGATCCACCCGAACCAAACACCTGAAAGCTTTCCGGGAAGTCATTTTTTTCCAAATCTGTATTTACATAAACTTTTAGTGGTGTTTTCTTGTCAGCGTTACTTATATATTGAATAATTTCTTCTGCCGAAAATTCCTTCATTATCTATTCATCTCCTAAGTTTGTATACGTATAGTAACCATTACTTTTGTGAATTAACTTTTCTGCGACTTCAATTGCGCCGTTTGCAAAAATATCTTTGGACTGTGCCTTATGCTGGATAGTGATAACTTCATCATGTCCTGCATAAAGGACTTCGTGTTCGCCAACAATCGTTCCGCCACGAACAGAATGGATGCCGATTTCATTCTGTTTTCGTTTCGTATCATATGTATGGCGGTCATACACTGGCTCACTTTCACCCCGAATTTCTTTTATTGCATCGTACAGTTTTACCAGTGTGCCGCTTGGTGCATCCACCTTTTGGTTATGGTGCTTCTCGGTCAGTTCAATATCATAAGAAGCGAGCAGGGGAGTAGCATACTCAATTAACTTCTTGAGCATATGCACTCCGTAACTCATGTTTGCACTGTAAAAAATATTTATATATTCTGCTTTTTTCTTCATCATTTCAACGAGTACTTCTTTTTCGCCCGTCGTAGCAATGACGTGGGGGATGTTAACGCTTGAACGAAGTAACGCTTTTGTTAATTCTGGATGGGAAAAATCGATCAGCGCATCTGCATCAGGCAGTCCGGTGAATTCTGTGAAAACTGGATAAGGAATATTTTCTCGTTCCGATTTTAAAATTACCCCAGCAATTTCGTGTCCGCGTTCTTCAGCGAGATACGCGACACGTTTGTTCATTGCTCCGAAGCCTAATAGTATTAACTTCACACTAGACACCCGCCTTTAAGGAATCAAACTCCTTGACCAATTTTTCCTGTTCATTTTTATCTAATGGAACTAGTGGTAGCCTGAGTTCATACTTTCCGTATCCAAGATGAGC
Organism: Virgibacillus flavescens; assembly: GCF_050574275.1. GTDB lineage: Bacteria > Bacillota > Bacilli > Bacillales > Amphibacillaceae > Virgibacillus_F > Virgibacillus_F flavescens. The sequence continues at coordinate 2,886,759 of NZ_CP192260.1, read as the reverse complement.
AGTCAGTGCTTTGATCGGAATCGGATTTACGTCCACACCTAGTGCAGTAACAAGCGGATACAACTGATAATGGATAGCTTGTGCTTCGCTAAGGCTATCTAATGAACGCTCATACATGGTCTGGTATTCATTCGGAAGAACATTTGCAGCAACCGAAATTAATCCATTACCACCAAGTGTGAAGAAGGGAAGAGCTGTATCGTCATTGCCGCTATATAGGGCAAATGATTTATCAACAAGTAATTTCACTTGGGAAAAGTAATTAAAGTCGCCGGTCGCGTCCTTAAGTCCAACAATGTTTTTATGCTTGCTCAACGTTTGAACTGTTTCTGGCGCGATTGTCATTCCAGTGCGAGCTGGTACATTGTATAAAATAGCAGGCAGGTCGACAGTGTTCACAATAGCGGTGAAATGCTGTGTAAGTCCATGCTGGCTTGTTTTGTTGTAATACGGAGTGATAAGCATGATGCCATCCACACCAATATCTTTTGCGTCCTGTGAAGCAGTAATGGACGCAGCGGTTGAATTTGATCCAGTACCTGCAATGACCGGAACTTTTCCTGCAGCTGTTTCCACAGCTATTTCAAGCAGCCGGTTTTTCTCTGTAGACGAGAGTGTTGAACCTTCTCCAGTTGTACCATTTATGACAAGACACTGAACATCGTTATCAATTAAAAATTCAAGATGGTGCTTGAAGCTATCATAATCCACTTCGTCATTATCGAAAGGTGTTGTAACTGCAGTGCCTACACCTGTGAATAAATGTGCCATACTATCCCTCATTCCTTTTCATAATCATAATTTGCTGCATAATCTGTACAGCATTTAATGCTGCACCTTTTAATAAATTATCGCTGGTAACCCATATATGATACGTGTTTTCCATACTGTCATCTTTACGGATGCGACCAACAAATACTTCTTCTTTCCCTGAGGAGGTCAGCTGCATCGGATACTCATTATTCGTTGGATTATCTTGCAGCACCACAACTTTACTAGCATCAAATAATTGCTTTACTTCCTCAACAGTTGGATTGCTGTTTAACGTAACATTCATTGCAACTGCGTGACTATTCTCGACGGGAATCCGTACGCAGGTAGCGGTAACTTTTAATTCAGGTAACCCAAGAATTTTTTGTGTTTCTTTTATCATTTTCACTTCTTCTTTTGTATATCCATTTTCCTCAAATACGTCGATGTGAGGAAGCGCGTTATTATAGATTGGGTGAGGATAGTTTAACGGTTCTTCTCCATGTGCGCCCCGCTTTAAATCTTCTATACCTTTTACGCCGGATCCGGATACGGACTGATAGGTAGTGTAGCTGACGCGTGAGATTCCATAAGCCTCTTCCAAAATTTTTAACGGAATAACCGATTGAATGGTTGAGCAATTTGGATTAGCGATAATTTTCCGCACGAGCGCTGGCTGATTCACTTCCGGTACAATCAAATCGATTTGTGGATCCATCCTGTATGCACTAGAATTATCTATTACTATTGATCCATTTTTTTCGAAAAGTGGGGAGAACTTCAAGCTTGTCGAGCCACCAGCTGACATCAGTACATAATCGAAGCCTTCGTTCGTCCGTTCCTCAGTTAATTCTTCCACTATAAGTACGTGATTTTGAAAAGATAACTCCGTACCTGCAGATTTATTGGAAGAAAAGAGTACAAGTTCATCTATCTGAATTTTTTTCTTTTCGAGTAACTCGATCATTTTACGACCGACAAGGCCAGTGGCGCCGACTACTGCTACTTTTACCATTTTATTCAACCTCCAACATTATAATGAAAATCGTTCGCACAATTGGTATGCTGCTTTTTCACCATTACGTGCATCTACTACATAAGATATGCTGATTTCTGATGTTGTGACCTGGTAAAAAGGAATTTCAGCTTCGATCAATGTTCGAAAAACCTTTGAAGCAACACCAGTCATATCGCGCATTCCCGAACCAATTACGGAGACCTTCACATACTGATTTTCAATTTTAAAATATAAATCCGGATAATCCTGCTTTAAATGGGAAAAAATCTTTTGTATTTGATGTTCTTCTGTATCTTTCATCGTAAACGAAAGCTGGATTCCTTCGTTGTTTGTTATTTGTGAAATCATATCGACATTGATTTCTTCGCGTTCCAGATAAACGAACGCCTTTTCCATTAAACCCGTATCATAATATGGATAATTCATCGTTACATGGATCATTTCCTTATCCAGTGCGACTCCGGTTACTGCTTTTTTTTCAAGCATCTCAACTTTCGACATGATCCACGTACCTTTCTCGTCTGATAATGTTTTGCCCAAATAGATGGGAATATTATAGTTTTTGGCAATTTCAACGCTTCGAGTAACGAGAACACCTGCACCTAATGCGCTCATTTCCATCATTTCCTCAAACGTGACGGCATCGAGGCGCTGAGCCTGCGGATAAAGTCTTGGATCTGTGCTGTACACACCAGCAACATCGGTGTATATTTCGCAGGGACACTCATGCGCAGCTGCAAGTGCAACCGCGGTCGTATCCGATCCTCCACGTCCAAGTGTTGTGATTTCATTATCGGTATTAAAACCTTGGAATCCTGCCACAATCAGCACATTATATGTATCAAACAGTTTATCAAACAGGTCTGTATTGATTTTGGAAATCTTGCTTTTCAAGTGATGACCAACCGTTTCAATTCCTGCTTGGTATCCTGTCAGCGGCTTTGATTTTACATTCAGGTCGTTAAGGATAATAGATAAGTAGGAAATGGTTTGCTGCTCACCAGTTGTCAAAAGCACCGCCAGATCCTGTTCGTTTGGCGAACTTGTGATGGTATTAACCGACGACATTAATTCGTCAGTTGTTTTTCCCATGGCACTGACAACAACTACCAGCTGTTCACCCTTGTTCACCCGGGTTCTGAGGTAATGTGCAATGTCTTTTATTTTCTCGAGACTGCTGACGCTGGTCCCGCCGAATTTAAGTACACGTCTATTCATATTCTGCCTTCTTTCTGTAATACGAACGTCCGGCTTCAGGATATAAAAAAAACAAGCCGGAGTATGCCGACTTGTTTATGAACAGTTCTATATACAAGTGGAAGCACACCATTATTTCAAAAAATAATGACAGCCTGCATACTATTCATATACAGTCCAACGAAGTCTGCTCTGCAATAAAAGACATCGTTTCGGCAAATTTCCCTTTCTCTTATTACAGCTTACAGAAGCTATTTCTTAATAAGATACTGATGATTTTTGCGCCTCATCCATTACGTATTCAATTTTATTTTAAAAGTTGTTATTGATTATACGAGAGATTTATAGAATTGTAAACAGGAAAGTTTTATTTTTTAATTATCCAAGCTAAGTCAAACGGTAGCTTCAAAGAAACTTCTTGACGATTGAAAAAGCGATTAGTAGAATAGTGAGAATAAAAAAACAGGGGGCAGCATTCGAATGAAATATAAGTCAAACAGGCTTTCATCTATACCTCCATATAAATTTGCTGAAGTACAAAAAATGAAGCAGGACGCGTTGAATAAAGGAGTAGATGTCATTGATCTCGGAGTGGGAGACCCGGATCTCCCTACTCCAGAACATATTGTGAGAAAGCTTGAAGAAGAAGTTCAGAATCCTGCTAATTTAAAATATCCTCGATTTGCTGGAAGTAATGTTTTCAAACAAGCGGTGGCAGATTTTTACAAAAAAAACTATGATGTCGATTTAGACGCGGATACAGAGGTGTTGGCACTGATAGGCTCGAAGGAAGGAATAGCCCATCTGCTGCCATCCGTTATTGATCCCGACGATTATGTTCTAGGGCCAGATCCAGGGTATCCTGTTTACCGTATGGCCACATTTCTGGCAGATGGTCAGTATTATCATATGTCATTACAGGCAGAGAATGATTTCAAACCGGAATTTGACACGATTCCAGTTGACATACTTAAACAGGCGAAAGTGATGTTTCTGAACTACCCGAGTAATCCCACAGGGGCAACAGTGGATTATGCGTTTTATGAACAGGCAGTCGACTTTGCAAAACGATACGAAATTTTGCTGGTTACGGATTCTGCCTACAATATGGTAACGTATGACGGTTATAAGGCTCCTAGCATATTGCAGGTAAATGGGTCAAAAAAATATGCCGTCGAATTTGGATCGTTATCAAAGTCGTACTGTATGACAGGCTGGCGAGTCGGTTATGTCGTTGGCAACAGCGAGGTTCTCCAAGCGCTATCAATCTATAAGAGTAACGTTGATACGGGTGTTTTTACACCAATCCAAACCGCTGCAGCACATGCCTTGACGAGCGATCAGACAAGCGTGAAGGAGTACAATTTGATTTACAAAGAACGAATGGAAACAATGGTTGCTGCGCTACAGTCTATTGGAATTGATGCCAAACCTGTTAAAGCTGGAATCTTTATATGGGCGCCAGTCCCTGAGGGCTATACTTCAGAACAGTTTGTTGCAACCGTATTAGATCAGACTGGTGTAATTTTCACTCCTGGAGATATTTTTGGACCAGGAGGAGAGGGGTATTTCCGAGTTTCTTTTTCTGTGCCAAACGATCGGATTAATGAGGCTGTTGAAAGAATACGGGAGAAGCTTGTATTAAGGATGTAATAGTAATAACCCAACTTACGCCGACTAAAATAATTAAGTACACCTTGAAATAGTTGAATAAGCCCTTAATCTATTGTTTATGCAAAATCTATATACTGCGAATTAACCACACTGCTCCGAAAATAAACTACGTTATAACAGCAACGTGATTTCCACGGATGGCAGTCGCTTTCCGCGGGCGGCTGGTGAGCCTCCTCGTGCTATCGCACTCCGGGGTCTCACCGATGCCTTTCCTCCCGCAGGAGTCGACTGCCATCCGTTCCAATCACTTGTCGGGATATAGATGATATTAAATTGGATAGCGCACAATCAAATTCACTACTTAGTTTACTGAAAAAGAGATAGATTCTAAAATTACGTTATCTCACCTTAACCTAGCATCATCGAATTCACAAGACTCCTGCGGGAACAGCGCGAGCTGAAGATCCCGCAGGAAAGCGGTTTTTGCTTATCCGAGGAAGCTGAAGCCGTGCCCGCGGAAAGCGAAGTGAATTCGACGATGCGGTCGCAGATCCACTAAACCAGTGTTTCATGTAACTTTTTCAGTAATCTAAGACAGTGTAAAAATATTGTATGTTACGTCGCAGTTTACATCAAATACGACAAAGGAACTAGCAACTTTAGAAATAGACATTGTTGTAATTCGTGTCAAGTGCTAAAAGCGCTGCAGTTATTGCATTCATCATGACATCTATGTGCAAAAGTTGAGTTAGTAAGAAAGGCGTCTTCATGTTAGGAGTAACTGTTGAAAAACATGCTTCGTGTGCATATGATAATCAGATAAAATCTGGAGGGAAATCATTTGAAAAAAACCAGAATAGGATATTTAGGACCTGCCGGAACATTTACTGAAGTAGCAGCGACAGCAATTTTCCCAAAGGATGAAAAATTTACTTATAAAACAATCCCTGACTGTATGGAAGGTGTACTTGAGGGAGAAGTCGACTACTGTGTTGTTCCAATTGAAAATGCAATCGAAGGCTCGGTAAATCTGACGGTTGACTATTTGTATTATGAACAAACATTGCCAATTGTTGCCGAAGTTATCGTACCAATTAAGCAGCATCTAATGGTGCACCCGAAATATATTCACGATTGGAAAAATATAACTAGCGTGCATTCACATCAGCAGGCAATTTCGCAATGTCATCATTTTTTAAAAGACACATTACCACAGGCAGAACGTATTTTTGAAAATTCAACCGCCTCGGCTGCACAGTGGATCAAGAATCATCCAGGCGAATGCATTGGGGCGATAGGAAACGAAGCAGCGGCAGAGACATATGGCTTAACAATTGCAAAAAGGAATGTACACGATTACGAAAATAATCATACACGTTTCGTTGTATTGAATCAGGAAATGAATGCTTTAGACCTTGATCACACACCAGTTATCAAGTATAAAACGACGATGACCGTCACATTATCTTCCGACTTTTCAGGTGCCCTTCACCAAATATTGTCTGCTTTTTTGTGGAGAAAAATAAATTTATCAAAAATTGAATCTCGACCAGCCAAAACCGGATTAGGAAATTATTATTTTATTATTGACGCCGATACGAAAATGGATGACATCCTTATCCCAGGTGTGAAGGCTGAACTGGAAGCGTTAGGCTGCAAAGTAGATATTATTGGCAGTTATACGTGTTATGGTATTGAAAAGAGTGTCCCATTAAATTCTTAGGATTGGTGGTTGACAAATTATATTGAGTCAATCATAATAAATGAAATCATAACAAGCAATAAGGTCATAGTATAAATTGAATCGGCAACGAAAGGTAAAGTAGTGTTCTATCTCCCTGTTTTAGAGAGCTGATGGTTAGTGAGAATCAGTACAAAGATAAACATGAAATTCACCCTGGAGCTTCTTTTTCGAATTAAAGAGAAATCTTTATGCAGGGAAAGACGGTCATTGATCGTTAACACAATTAAGTGGTGAACACGTTCGTTCACAACTAGGGTGGTACCGCGATAATTATCGTCCCTACTGATTAATTCAGTAGGGACTTTTTTCATACAATTAAATAAAAATATAGGCAATGAAGGGTTACAGTAATGTCTTATCTCCCTGTTTTAGAGAGCTGATGGTTAGTGAGAATCAGTACAAAGATAAACATGAAATTCACCCTGGAGTTTCTTTTTCCGCATAGAGCTAAATTCTATAAAGAAAAAGACGGTCATTCGATCGTTAACAATTTTAAGAGGTGAACAAATACGTTCACAATCAGGGTGGTACCGCGATGAAATCGTCCCTGTCGTCTAGAAATACGACGACAGGGACGATTTTTTAATTTTTTTATAGGTGGGGGGATGTACTTTTCAAAAAAACGAAAGATGTAACCGGAAAAAAATGCAAAATGGATAATTAAATTAAAATTACATTCAGGAGGAATAATCATATGACTACTAACGATCTGGCTATTTTACGTGACAAAATTGATGGGGTTAACTTGCAAATTTTAGCATTATTAAACGAAAGAGCGAAAGTCGTTCAGGAAATCGGGGACGTGAAAGAGAGGCAGGGAGTAGCGCGGTTTGATCCAGTTCGTGAGCGGCAGGCACTTGATTTAATAGACAGCTACCATGAAGGACCATTTGAATCATCGACAATTCAATATATTTTCAAAGAAATATTTAAAGCAAGTCTAGAACTACAAAAAGATAATCACCGTAAAGCATTATTAGTTTCACGAAAAGCACGACCTGAAAATACGATTGTCGATGTGAATGGTCAAAAAGTCGGTGATGGTGAACAGCGGTTCATAATGGGACCATGCGCAGTCGAAAGCTATGAACAAGTAAAAAAAGTTGCCTTAGCAATGAAAGAACAAGGTCTTACATTGATGCGAGGAGGAGCTTTTAAACCTAGGAGTTCGCCGTATGATTTCCAGGGATTAGGACTTGAAGGGTTGCAGATTTTAAGAAAAGTCGCCGATGAAACCGGAATGTCCGTTGTCAGTGAAATTCTAGCACCACATGATGTTGAAATGGCGCTGGATTATGTTGATGTAATCCAGATAGGTGCCCGTAACATGCAGAATTTCGAATTGCTTAAAGCGGTTGGAAGGGTGAAGAAGCCAGTGCTGCTAAAACGCGGACTATCCGCCACCATTGAGGAATTCATTAACGCAGCAGAATATATCATTTCACAAGGAAACGACCAAATTATTTTATGTGAGCGCGGTATTCGAACTTACGAGAAAGCGACAAGGAACACGCTCGATATTTCATCGGTTCCGATTTTGAAAAAAGAAACACATCTGCCGGTTGTAGTTGACGTCACACATTCTACTGGCAGAAAAGATTTGCTTCTGCCAACTGCAAAAGCAGCACTTGCGATCGGAGCAGATGCGATCATGGCAGAAGTGCATCCAGATCCTGCTGTAGCGTTATCTGATTCAGCACAGCAAATGGACATTCCGGAATTCAAGCAATATATGAGCGAATTACTAGCTTTTAAAAATAAGTTATCAGCGGTTAGTGAAGAAGCAACTAACTCGTATTAGGAACTGCTCACAAATAAGAGGAGGAATTTTAATGAGATGGAAAAAGCAAATGCTTAATTTAAAAGCATATCAGCCTGGCAAATCGATTGAAGAAGTAAAGGAGCAGTACCAGCTGAACTCGATTGTTAAACTAGCTTCAAATGAAAATCCATACGGCTATTCACCGCAAGTAGATCAAGCATTAACTGAATTCCATTCGTCATTTATTCGATATCCAGATGGAAATGCCTCCACTTTACGTAAAGCAACCGCATCATTGTTAGGTGTAAATCACAACCAATTAATTTTCACGAATGGCACAGATGAGCTCGTGCAGATAATTTCACGAGCTTTGCTTGAACCTGGGAAAAACACTGTGATGGCGACACCAACATTTCCACAATATAAACATAATGCAGTCATAGAAGGAGCCGAAATACGCGAAGTGAAGTTGGTCAATGGTAACCACGATTTGAATCAAATGGTTTCAGTCATTGATGAAAATACTGCAATCGTATGGGTGTGCAGCCCTAACAATCCATCCGGGAACTATATTTCGCAAAATGAACTACAGGTTTTTCTGAAAAGAGTTCCACATGACGTTTTAGTTATACTTGATGAAGCTTATTATGAGTATGTGAATGACTCTAATAATTCGATCACTTTGTTGGATACATTTCCTAATTTACTAATCATGCGAACTTTTTCCAAAATTTATGGTCTTGCCAGTTTCCGTGTAGGCTACGGAGTTTCAAGCGCTGCAAATGTGGAGATTCTTGAACCTGCTCGTCCTCCTTTTAATACAAATGTACTAGGGCAAGCAGCCGCAACTGCCGCTATTTCGGATCAGGATTATATTGAAAAATGCCGCCTGCGGAATTTAGAAGAAAAGGAAAAATATTACACGTTTTGCCAAGAGAACAAGCTATATTATTATCCTACACACGCCAATTTTATATTAATAGATTTTCAATGTGATGGAGACGCAGTAGCTCAATTCCTGTTATCAAATGGATTAATTGTTCGTTCTGGTAAAGCATTAGGCTACCCAACTTGTGTTCGTATTTCGTTTGGTTTAGCAGAGGAGAATGAAAGGGTTAGAGAAGTTCTGCGAGAATTCCTGGAGCAGAGAAATTACGACCGGAAAATAGTTTAACTACCAAAGAGAAGTTACATTTTTATCGGATTTATAAAAAAGTTATTGACACAGTAAAAGTGTCGGCATATAATGAGAAACTATAACATTTAATAATAAAATTTAGGTAATTTTAAATAGTGGCAACGAAAGGAACCGAGTAGTGTCTTATCTCCCTGTGTTAGCGAGCTGATGGTGGTGGGAATCAGTCAAAGATAAGCATGAATTACAGTCCTGGAGCTTCTTTTTCGAAGTAAGGAGAAATCTTTATGGAGGGAAAGACGGTTAGTTGATCGTTAACAACACTAAGTGGTGAATTTTGTTTTATTCACAACTAGGGTGGTACCGCGAATACTTCGTCCCTACTGGTTATTTAATCAGTAGGGATTTTTTTAATTTAATTTAATAGATTTATTAGCAATGAAAGGAACCGAGTAGTGTCTTATCTCCCTGTATCAGCGAGCTGATGGTGGTGAAAATCAGCCAAAGATAAGCATGAATTACAGTCCTGAAGCTTCTTTTTCGAAGTAAAGAGAAATCTTTATGCAGGGGAAGACGGTCAGTTGATCGTTAACAACGCTAAGTGGTGAAGTATAATTCTTCACAACTAGGGTGGTACCACGGTGTAAATCGTCCCTGTCGTTATTAATGCGACAGGGGCGATTTTTTTCATTAAAAATTTGGAGGGATAATGTTATGACTACTAACCAATTAACAGAACTACGCAACAAAATCGACGAAATAAACCTGGATATGTTGGCATTATTAAATGCACGGGCAGAGGTAGTACAGGAAATAGGTGAGGTCAAGGAGAAACAGGGAGTTACCAGATTTGATCCAATTCGAGAACGTGAAGCACTTGATTTGATTTTCAAGCATCATGACGGTCCTTTCGAAGCATCAACTATCCAATTTATTTTCAAGGAAATCTTTAAAGCGAGCCTGGAACTTCAGAAAGATAATCATAAGAAATCCTTGTTAGTTTCTCGAAAAACACGTCCGGAGAATACGGTTGTCGATGTGAATGGGATGAAGTTCGGTAATGGTGAACAACGATTTATTGTTGGACCGTGTGCGGTTGAGAGTTATGAGCAAGTAAGAGAAGTAGCTGTAGCAATGAAGACTCAAGGTCAGATGTTAATGCGGGGAGGAGCCTTTAAGCCTCGGACCTCTCCATACGACTTTCAGGGATTAGGTCTGGAAGGTCTGCAAATCTTACGCAAAGTTGGCAATGAACTGGGGATGTCAATTGTCAGCGAAATACTTGCGCCACATGATGTGGAAATGGCACTTGAATATGTGGATGTTATCCAAATCGGAGCCCGTAACATGCAGAACTTCGAATTGCTTAAAGCAGTTGGTAAAGTGAAGAAACCTGTTTTATTAAAAAGGGGTCTATCTGCAACGATTGAAGAATTTATTAATGCTGCAGAATACATCATCGCTCAAGGAAACGATCAAATCATTCTATGTGAACGCGGAATTCGAACGTACGAGAAAGCTACACGCAACACACTGGATATATCAGCTGTTCCTGTATTGAAACTGGAAACGCATCTACCGGTTATAGTTGATGTGACACACTCTACAGGAAGAAAAGATTTGCTTCTACCAACCGCGAAAGCAGCACTGGCAATTGGGGCAGATGCAGTAATGGCTGAGGTTCACCCGGATCCAGCAGTTGCGTTATCTGATTCAGCCCAGCAAATGAATATACCGGAATTCAACTCGTTCATAAACGAATTGAATGCCTTTAAAAATAGGTTAGCTGAACCAGTAGTTCACCAATAAAACATGGAGGCGATTGTCATGAAGTGGAAAGAGCAGATTCGTACTATGAAAGCATACCAGCCAGGGAAATCGATTGATGAAGTAATGGAACAGTACCAACTGGATTCTATCGTCAAACTAGCTTCAAATGAAAATCCATACGGTCATTCATCTAAGGTCAACGCGGCGTTAAAAGATTTTCAGTCGTCCTTTTTATTTTACCCTGATGGCAGTGCCAGTGCTCTACGTGAACAAACTGCAGACTTTTTAGATGTGGAAAGCGAGCAGCTGATCTTTTCAAATGGCACCGATGAATTGATGCAAACAATTGCACGTGCACTTTTGAGGCCAGGAAAGAACACGGTAATGGCAACACCAACATTCCCGCAGTATAAACATATTTCGACTATCGAAGGCGCAGAAGTTCGTGAAGTAGAATTAGTTGAAGGCTGCCACAATTTGCATAAAATGCTTGCGGAAATTAATAAAGACACTGCTATTGTCTGGCTTTGCAGCCCAAATAACCCAACCGGCACCTATATTCCAGAGGATGAACTTCTGGCGTTTATGGCGAAGGTGCCAAACGATGTCATGGTGGTGTTAGACGAAGCTTATTATGAGTATGTACAAAATGCTTTTGATTCGCTTTCACTTATCGATACATTTTCTAACCTGATTATTTTAAGAACATTTTCTAAAATTTACGGTCTAGCTGGATTTCGAGTGGGATACGGGGTTTCAGCAACAGAAAATATACGTGCGCTTGAGCCGTTACGACTTCCATTTAATACAAACGTGCTTGGTCAGCTTGCAGCAACAGCCGCATTGTCCGATCAGGAATTTATAGAAGATTGCCGTAGATGGAATGCAGTAGAGAAGGAAAAATTTTATTCCTTTTGTGAGCAAAACGATCTTCACTATTTTCCATCAGAGGGAAACTTTATCTTAATCGATTTTAGAATTGATGGCGACGAGCTAGCTGAACATTTATTATCTAATGGACTGATTGTCCGTTCCGGTAAACAGCTGGGTTTTCCGACTTCTCTGCGAATTACTATCGGTTTAAGCGAGCAGAATGAACGGGTTAGAAATGTTTTGACCGAATTTATTAAGTTAAATACGCTGCACACTCCATCACACCATTAATAATAATTCAGGAGGGATTCAACATGAATGGAAATGTGTTTATTGTAGGGCTCGGCCTAATAGGGGGATCCGTAGCACTGGCAATTAAAAATAGACATCCGGAAGCGAAAATATACGGGTATGATGTAATGAAAAGCGAAATGGAAACAGCTGAACTTCAAGATATAATCGATGTAAAAGTGGATTCTCTTAAACAAGGTTCCGAAGCGGCAGACTTAATTATTCTTGCAACTCCTGTAACAGCTATGGAAAAAGTGATGAAAAAGCTCTCTCAATTTGATTTAAAAGAAAATGTAATTCTAACTGACACCGGTAGCACAAAAAGCTCCATCTTGGATCTTGCCAAGATCTTGTGGAACGATAATGTAACGTTCATTGGTGGTCATCCGATGGCAGGATCACATAAGTCCGGTGTAGAAAGTGCTAAGGGGCATTTATTTGAGAATGCTTTTTACGTTCTTACTCCACAGGAGGGGACACAAGATGAGAAAGTAGAAGAATTAAAGCACTGGCTAAGCGGAACTAATGCTCATTTTCTGGTGCTTGATACGAAAGAACATGACTACGTTACCGGTGTAATTAGTCATTTCCCACATATCATAGCTGCGGGATTAGCCAATGTTGTGAGAAAAAAGTCAGATGATAATCCACTTATAAGTATCCTGGCTGCAGGGGGATTTCGGGATGTTACAAGAATCGCTTCAAGCAGTCCAATCATGTGGAGAGATATAATTAAACAAAATAGTGATAACCTGATCGACATGCTGGATAGTTGGATGGAGGAAACCCGATCCATAAAAAGGATGCTGGTGGATGGAGATGAACGAGCGATAACCGATTTTTTCGAAGAAGCCAAGGATTATCGTGATTCGTTACCTGTTCGGTCGAAGGGAGCTATACCAGCTTATTATGACTTGTATGTGGATGTATTAGATGAACCTGGTGCGCTTGCTGGCATCACAACATTATTAGCAGATGAAGGTATTAGCATTACGAACCTTCACATTATTGAGTCGAGGGAAGGATTGCTTGGGGTATTACGATTAAGTTTTCAAGAAAATGAAGACCGGACACAGGCGCAGTCAATTTTAGAAGGGAACGCCTATAAAACCTATGAAGCTGCATAAAAGCGAGACGATGCATCTGCATCGTCTCGCTGATAGTTAAACTGCTACTGTTTCTTCTTCATTATCTTTATTAAATTTACCTTTTTCAGATCGGTCGATAATGACGGCACCAGTTGCGTCACCGGTGACGTTAACCGACGTACGGAACATATCCATGAAACGGTCAACTCCAGCAATTAATGCTATTGCTTCTAAAGGAAGATTAACTGTAGTAAATACAAGTGTCAGCATAACTAACCCTGCTCCAGGGACGCCCGCAGCTCCAATAGAACCAAGCGTAGCAATTAGAACAATCATCATTATTTGACCGAATGTTAAGTTGATTCCGTATGCCTGTGCAGTAAATAAGGCGGCAACACTTAAGTAAAGTGAGGTTCCATCCATGTTGATGGTTGCACCCAACGGTAAAACAAACGTCGATATTCTTTTCGAGACTCCCAGATTATCTTCTGTACATCTAATTGTAACAGGGAGAGTTCCAGAACTGCTCTGCGTACTGAACGCTACTAAACTAGCAGGAGCAATCCCTTTGAAAAACGTAAGCGGATTCATTTTGCCTAACGCTTTGATAGCAATGGAATACGTTACAAGCGCGTGCACCAGACATGCGAAACCAACCACGAGTACTAATTTTATCAACGGAAGCAAAACAGATAATCCGTATTCGCCAATAATCGGTGCCAATAAGCCAAATATTCCAATTGGAATCAGTCGCATAATTACCCAGGTAATTTTATACATAATCTCTGCAAGGCCGTCAAAGAAGCGGAAAACAGGTTGAGCTTTTTCTCCAACCATTGTAATACCCAAACCTAAAAATATGGAAAAGAAGATAATCTGCAGTATATTTCCGGATGCTAGGCTTTCAATTGGATTGGTAGGAATGATATTTAATAGTACATTTATAAATCCACCAGTTTCAGTTGGTTCAGGTGGGGAACCTGCAGCGGAAATATCAACACCTTCACCAGGTTTAAATAGTAATGCTGCTAATAAACCAATACTTACGGCGATAAGGGTGGAAGCTAGGTAAAACAGCATTGTTTTTCCACCGATACGGCCGAGTGTCTGCATACTTCCAGTGCTTGAAACCCCTACGATAAGTGAAGACGCAATTAGAGGAACAATAATAAATTGAATAAGACGTAAAAACAAATCTCCTAAGGGCTGTACAACATCAATGCTCGGTCCAAAAATAATCCCAGCAATAATAGCCACTATAAAAGCAATTAAAATCTGTGGCAGTAAACCGATCTTCTTCATTATAAATTACCTCCTGTGTAGATAATTAAAGATTATTACTGATCCACTCACCTCATTTTTAACCTTATTTTGGAAATATTACTAAATAAAATATGTTGCATCACATGATATAAGAACATTTAAAGTTTTGCAACAATTTACCTTTGACTGTAGTAAATGCTAACCAAACACAGGATACAAAAAGCAAATTAGATTCCCGCAATGTATCAGCAACGAGATTTCCGCTGATGGCAGTCGCGCACCTTAGGGCGGCTGGTGAGCCTCCTCGTGGGGTCTCACCTATGCCTTTCCTCCCGCAGGAGTCGACTGCCAGCAGCGAAGATCTCTAGACGAAATGTGGATTGCGAGAATTTATTAACTGCACACCTGATAGTACGTTTTTTTCTGGTTTTATTAAGAACAAAGACATAAACAACTTTACCAGTCCTGCATCGTTCCGGGCGGTGACTCCTGCGGGAACAGCACGAGTCTGATGGCCCCGCAGAAGAGCATTTTTAAGAGGATGGCCAACTAAAATCGTCCTTTGCGGACAACGTTGGCATACCCCTTGTCGGGGCAAGGAAACTGAAGCCGTGCCCGCGGAAAGCATCCGCCCGCAACGATCCCGGACGGCAACTTAAGAACATGTCTTTGGAAATAACCTAAATCTACGTCGCATCTTATAGATTATGTTTTAAATACAAAGATGTGGTGTGGGCTGATTCGACTAATACTAGGAGCCACCTTTTTTAAGTCATCATGACCATCTATGTGCAACAGTCAAATATAAAAAAGAACTTCACCTAATATAAAAGGTAAAGTCCTTCTTTCGTGTAAGTTACTCGTTCTTTTCGCTTAAATATTTTCTTTGGAATGCCGCGATACTGTCATACTCATCATTAAGCACGCGTGATAACCGAATATAAATAGGGAGTAGTTCACGATAAACAGCAGTCGTTTCTTCAACTGGATAGTGTGTATTTGTATTTCCAACCATTTCGGAAACAATACTAAAGTCGCTAATTTCACCAGTAGCGTACATACCTAATATAACAGCACCCAAACAGGAACTCTCATAGCTTTCAGGAACAATTACCGGTTTATCAAAAATATCCGCCATTAATTGACGCCACATCTCAGAGCGAGCGAAGCCGCCTGTCGCCTGAATACTTTTTGGTTCACCTGTTAATTCTTCGAGTGCAAGCAGTACAGTAAATAAATTATAAATCGTTCCTTCTAACACAGCACGAATCATATGCTGCTTTTTATGGTGTATGCTAAGCCCGAAAAATGATCCACGTGCATTTGCGTTCCATAATGGAGCTCGCTCCCCAGTCATATACGGGTGAAAGATTAAGCCGTCTGAGCCTGGATTGACGCCAGATGCGATTTTAGTCAACACATCATATGGGTCAATATCCAGACGTTTAGCGGTTTCTACTTCGGACGCTGCAAATTCATCGCGTAGCCATCGTAAAATAATTCCACCATTATTTACCGGCCCACCAATTACCCAATGATTTTCTGTCAATGCGTAACAAAAAATTCGTCCCTTTGGATCGGTTTTAGGCTCATTGTAAACAGTACGAATCGCACCACTTGTACCAATTGTAACTGCTACTACGCCAGGGTCAATTGCGTTAACCCCCAGATTAGACAAAACACCGTCACTCGCTCCGATTATGAACGGTACATCTGCATCAATTCCCATATAGGAATGGTATTCTTTCTTACCACCAGATATTTGGTGTGTCGTAGGAACTATTTCAGATAACTGATCTGCGGTAATTCCAGCAAGATTCAATGCTTCCGCATCCCATTCAAGCGATTTCAAATTAAACAATCCGGTTGCGGACGCGATGGAATAATCGACGACATATGTCCCAAACAGCTTATAGAAAACATACTCTTTAATCGAAATAAATTTCGCAGCTTTTTCAAAGATATCTGGCTTTTCAGCTTTTAGCCAAACAAGTTTGGAAAGTGGTGACATCGCGTGTATTGGAGTTCCTGTCCGCAGATAAATTTCATGCCCATTATGCTCTTCTTTTATTTTTTTTGCATACTCTGCGCTTCTCGTGTCTGCCCAGGTAATACTGTTTGTTAATAATTCCCCTTCATTGTCAACTGCAATAAAACTATGCATAGCTGAACTAAAAGAAATAAAATTGAGCTGATCTTTTGAAATATCACTTTTTCGAATTGCTTCTCTTATTGTACCAAGCACAGCGTCCATGATCTCATCAGGATTCTGTTCCGCTATTAACGGGTTTGGTGTATGCAAGGGATAGTTTATCGTGTGAGAAGTAATAACTTTCCCTTTTTTTGTGTAAAGAATTGCCTTCGTACTCGTTGTTCCAATGTCTACACCAAGATAGTATGACTCTGTCATCATTCTTCCTCCTTAAATACTACAGAAAAAAGAAAAAGAAGTTTAATGGAAAACGTCTTTTTCTTTCTTTTTTCATCTATTTATTAACTACATCGTGACCGCCGAATTCATTACGAAGTGCTGCCACAACTTTACCGGAAAATGTATCATCTTCCTGTGAACGATAGCGCATCATAAGTGAAAGCGCGATAACTGGAGCTGCGACCTGAAAGTCGAGTGCTGACTCAACGGTCCACTTTCCTTCGCCGGAAGAATTCATCACTCCACGTAAATCATCTAATTTAGCATCTTTTGAAAAGGCATTTTCTACTAATTCGATCAACCATGAACGAATTACTGAACCGTTATTCCATACTTTTGCAACCTTTTCGTAATCATAGTCAAAATCACTCTTATCCAGAATTTCAAATCCTTCAGCAATTGACTGCATCATACCGTACTCAATACCGTTATGGACCATTTTCAGAAAATGCCCGCTGCCGGATTTCCCTGTATAAAGGTAACCATTTTCCACACATAAGTCTTGAAAGAGGGGTTCTATTTTCTTGAATTCCTCTGCATCTCCACCAATCATTGTACAAGCACCGTTTCTGGCACCGTCTGTACCGCCGCTTGTCCCACAGTCAAAGAAATAAATTCCTTTTTCTAATAATAATTCCCCGCGTCTTACAGTGTCTTTATAATTTGAGTTTCCACCATCTATAATCATGTCACCTTTAGTTAAAAGTGGTGTTATCTCATTGATTACTGATTCGGTAATTTCACCCGCAGGTACCATCATCCAGATTTTTCGTGGTGCAGGAAGTTCCTTGATCAGTTCTTCTATTGAATCTTTCACGCTTAAGTTTTTATTATCAACCGTAACTTTGTGACTGTCATACCCAATTACTTCATGTTCGTGGTCAATCAAATTTAATCCTATGTTTAATCCCATTTTACCTAGGCCAATTATACCTAATTTCATTGTGTGTCCACCTCATTGGAAAAGATTTTTTGATACTAAAATAAGTATATCAAATTTTTTTCCGTATGTAACGTTGAAAAAAGAATTTTTTTCTTGTATAATCATTTTAGAATTCTAAATTGAGGAGTCATCGCATGAGTAATAGTCAAACATATGCTTTAGCAAGCATTAGGGGTAATTACGGTAAGTTCAGTGAGAAAGAAAAAAAGATTGCAGACTTTATTTTACTTAATCCCCAAAATATTATTCATCACACGATTAATCAGGTGGCTGATGAATTAGATGTAGCAGAATCAACGGTATTCCGTTTTTGTCAGCGGATTGGTTTTAAAGGCTACCAGGCTTTTAAAATTGCACTAGCTGCAGAAGTTGTTACGCCTATGAAGGATATACATGAAAAAATTAATGAAGGTGACAGTATAGGGACAGTGTCAGAAAAAGTATTTCGTTCAAACCTTAAAACGTTGGATGACACAATGCAAATTCTGGATGGAAAAATACTGGAACAGGCTGTTTCAATTCTATTGAATGCAAGAAAGGTTGAGTTTTTCGGTAACGGGGGATCTGCTGTTATTGCACTGGATGCTTATCACAAGTTTATACGAAGTGGGTTAAGTGTAAACACTAACCTTGAATCGCATATGCAGCTAATGTCAGCATCACAGTTAACGCAAGAAGACGCCGCTATCTTGATTTCGCACTCAGGTTCAACCAAAGACATGATTGATGTTGTACAAGTATTAAAGGAAAAAGGCGTCAAAACAATCAGTATCACAAACTTTGCTAAGTCCCCATTAACAAAGGAAGTAGATCTTTCTTTATATACAGTGGCAGAAGAAACTGATATACGTTCAGAAGCAATGTCATCGCGGATAGCTCAGCTCAGTCTTATAGATGCATTATATACAAATGTGATGATTGCTAAAAATGAAGAATCTAGAGAAGCGCTGCAAAACATGCGCGGAGCAATGTCGTTAAAAAGAATGTAAGTTTTTTTGGATCTTAAATGAAAACGTTTTAATGATAAAGGTGGTTACTAAATGGATGTAGTTACATTAGGGGAAACGATGGTCCTGTTTACTCAAAAAGACGCTGTCGGCCTTATGCGATATACGAGTGATTTTTCAACCAAGATAGCTGGCGCTGAGTCAAATGTAGCAATTGCGTTGACCAGACTTGGATGTGAAGCTGGTTGGATTAGTCGTGTTGGAAATGATGAGTTTGGTGAACGCGTTCAATCATTTATTAGAGGTGAAGGAGTCGATGTGAGTCAGGTCAAAGTGGACGAATATGCTTCCACCGGTCTTTTCTTTAAGGAAAAAGTTTCATCTAATGAGATGAGGGTCAAGTATTATCGAAAGGATTCAGCGGCTAGCCGTTTGGACAAAGATGATATAGATGAAGCGTACATTGCTTCTGCAAGCTATTTACATGTAACTGGTATTACACCAGCTCTGAGCGAGCAGTGTTATGAAACCGTTTTATCAGCTATTCAAGTTGCGAAACGTAATGGCGTAACCGTAGTGTTTGATCCTAACTTGAGAAGAAAACTCTGGGATGAAGATCGTGCTAGAAAGGTGCTTTTGGAACTATGCTCATTAGCTGATATAGTATTGCCGGGAATAGACGAAGCTGAATTTATCTTTGGCAAATCAGACCATACTTCACTAGCGCAAGCTTTTATCGATAATGGTGCTTCAACCGTTATTATGAAACTGGGGAAACAAGGAGCTTTTGTTTTATCTGACCAGGAAGAGGGTCTTGTTGAAGGTTTTAAGGTTGAACAAGTGATTGATCCCGTCGGGGCAGGGGATGGTTTTGCTGCTGGATGCTTGTCTGGATTAGTTAATGGTTTATCTTTAAAAGAAGCAGTAAAGCGCGGGAATGCTGTAGGTGCAATGGTAACGATGGCTGAGGGTGATGTGGAAGGATTACCAGATAAGAAAAGGCTGTTCGATTTTATGAACAGAATTGAGCAGGATGATGTACAAAGATGAAGGAGGTGTCAAAAATGACAGACACATTTCAACGAATAAAAGATAATAAGCTTGTCGCTGTCATACGTGGTTCAAAAGGTGAAGATGTAATTTCTATCGCGCACGCACTTCATGAGGGTGGTGTACATATTCTTGAAATTACCGCTGATACACCACAAGTTGATGTACTTATAAGAAGATTAACTGAGGAATTTGGCGATCAGTTAATTGTTGGTGCTGGTACGGTTCTCGATCCTGAAACAGCTAGATCTGCAATTATGGCTGGAGCACGATTTATTTTTTCGCCAACCGTTAATGCTGAAACGATTCGAATGACCAAGCGTTATGGTGTAGTTAGTATTCCTGGTGCATTGACACCCACGGAAATATTAACTGCTTATGAACTGGGAGCAGACCTAATAAAGGTATTTCCAGCAGGTAGCATGGGACCAGGTTATATAAAGGACATACATGGACCATTACCACAAATTCCATTAATGCCAACAGGTGGAGTCGATCTATCGAATGTAAGAGAATACTTCGATAAAGGCGCCGTTGCAGCAGGATTAGGAAGTTCGCTTGTTAACACCAAGCAACCAATTAATCCCGAGACATTAAAAGATATCACAGAACGTGCTCAAAAATTTGTAGAAGCGATAAAGGATGTGTAACAGCAATGAAAATTACAGGTTTTGAACTTTTTCAGGTACCACCAAGATGGTTATTTTTAAAAATTAAAACAGATGAAGGAATAATCGGCTGGGGTGAACCGGTTGTGGAAGGCCGTTCACATACAGTAGAAGCAGCTGTAAGAGAATTAATGGATTACTTAATTGGTAAGGATCCGCGTCATATTGAAGATCATTTTCAAGTACTGTACCGTGGTGGATTTTACCGCGGTGGTCCTATTTTAATGAGTGCGATATCTGGTATTGAACAGGCATTATGGGATATTAAAGGAAAATATTATAATATGCCAGTTTATGAAATGCTTGGCGGTGCAGTTCGTGAAAACATCCAGGTTTATTCGTGGATTGGTGGAGATCGTCCTCAGGATGTCGGCGCTGCAGCAAAAGAGAAGGCAGATGCAGGTTTTACTGCTATTAAGATGAACGGTACCGAAGAGATGAATTATATTGATAGCTACTCGAAGATTGATGCAGCTGTAAACAGAGTTGCCGCTATACGTGAAGCAGTTGGTACCGACTTTGGTATTGGAATAGATTTTCATGGCCGGGTACATAAAGCGATGGCCAAAATTCTTGTGAAAGAACTTGAACCATATCGACCTATGTTTATTGAAGAGCCTGTACTTGTTGAAAACCTGGAAGCATTTAAAGAAATTGCAAATCACACGACAACTCCTATAGCAACAGGTGAACGCAATTATACTCGCTGGGGATTCAAACAAATGCTGATGGACGGTGTAGTAGATATTGTTCAACCAGATTTATCCCATGCTGGTGGTATTTTAGAGGTGAAGAAAATTGCTGCAATGGCTGAAGCGTTTGACGTAGCAGTGGCACCTCATGCGCCACTTGGGCCAATAAATCTGGCGGCGTCACTTCAGGTTGATGCGTGTACACCGAACTGTATTATTCAGGAGCAAAGCCTTGGAATTCACTATAACAAGGGGAGTGATTTGCTAGATTATCTAGTAGATCCAACAGTATTTGAATACAACGAAGGTTCAGTCAGCATGCCAAAAGGAGCTGGTTTGGGTATTGAAATCAATGAAGAACATGTAAGAAAAGCATCAAAAGAGAGCCACCAGTGGAAAAATCCGATTTGGCGGCATAAAGATGGCACCGTAGCTGAATGGTAAAATGTTTAGTAAAACAGATTAAAAAAATAATCAATAGAGGAGAGAATTTTATATGTCTACATTAGGGTTAGTTTTACTTGCCGTATTCGGCGTAGGACTGTTACTGTTTCTAGTTATTAAAGTCAATCTTCAAGCGTTTCTTGCATTACTTGTTGTAAGTTATATTGTTGGTCTTTTGGCAGGTATGAGCCCAACAGAAATTTTTGAAGCGGTTCAGGCAGGTATGGGTGGAACCGTTGGGGAGATAGCAGTTATCATCGGTGTCGGTGCCATGTTTGGTGAAATACTTAAGGCGTCAGGTGGTGCTGAACGACTAGCACTTACATTAATGAATAAATTTGGAGAAAAACGCGTAAACTGGGCGTTAATGTTAACCGGTTTCATTATTTCTATTCCTGTATTTTTAGACGTAGCTTTTGTTATATTAGTACCAATTTTATACAGTCTTGCTAAAAAAACAGGCAAATCACTATTGTTTTATGGTATTCCGTTATTAGCTGGTTTAGCAGTTACACACAGTTTTGTACCGCCAACTCCAGGACCGATTGCCGTTTCTTCTTTACTTGGAGCAAATATCGGATGGGTAATTTTGTTTGGTCTGATGGCAGGTATCCCTGCAGCAATTATTGCTGGACCAATCTTCGGTACGTATATTTCTAAGAAAATTCATGTTGAAGTGCCAAAATTAATGCTGCAGAATATGGCTGAAGATGCCAAAAATAAAACATATGACAAAGAACTTCCGAGCTTTGGTATGATTGCAGCACTTATCTTACTGCCACTTATTCTTATATTATTAAATACGTTTGGCGGGGTATTACTAGAAGAAGGAAGTACACTATATTCCATTCTAACGTTCATAGGTAATCCAGGAGTCGCGTTAACGATCACGGCACTGTTAACATTTTATTTGTTAGGTACACGTCGTGGTTATAAACGCACAGAGATTCAGGAAATTGCTACAAAGGCACTGGAACCAGCAGGTATCATCATTTTAATTACTGGTGCAGGTGGCGTTTTTGGTCAGGTATTAGTTGAGACTGGGATTGGAGAAGTACTGGCTAGTTCAATGAGTGATTTAAATATGCCTATCCTAGTATTTGCATTCCTAGTAGCTTCGGTAATTCGAATTGCACAAGGTTCCGCAACTGTTGCGATGGTTACAACTGCAAGTTTAATTGTTCCAGTTATTGATTCACTTGGTATTGAAGGTCCGATGCTTGCACTGCTCGTAATTACAATTGCTTCAGGTGCAACAATCGCATCACATGTAAACGATTCAGGGTTCTGGATGGTTAACCGATTCTTTGGTATGTCTGAGAAAGACACACTTAAATCATGGACGGTAATGGAAACAATTATTGCATTAGTTGGTTTCAGTGTGACACTAATTATTAGTATGTTTATCTAATCAAACTCATAAAAACAGCAATCCTTTATACTAAAAGGGTTGCTGTTTTTTTATATAACAAACCTAATTAAAATAGAAGAGGAGTAATTATCATATCGGAGTGTTGAAACTAGATGAAAAATATAGTGGAAGTTGTAAAGGAGTATAAAATATAAAAGCCTGTTTTTATAGACGAAACAGGCTTTTGTCAAAGAGCACTAATTTGCTCGAGCAAAGGGTCAGTTGATAAACTATCACAACTACTTAACCTATATCACCGTATCCAGGGTCAACATAAGATACTTGACTACTCGTTTCGCTAACATTATTACCCGTAAAATATACTGTTAACGCAATAATTGTTAGAAACATACCGATTTTTTTCATTTCAACACCTCCTTTCAAATGCTACTCATCAGCCGTTTATTTTCTGTATGGCCAGTAAGGGCAGTCGACTGAAGAAGTAATCACTTCGCTTCTTAATAAAGAAATTATATGATTGATGTAACAGTTTTTTATCACTAGTAGCAAGTCCTAAATAGTACATTTGAAAAGGAGTGTTTATCGGCAAAGTTCGTAATAACTGCTCTGCCTTCTTCAAATTTCCTCTAGCAATCTCTAGGTGAGCCTGTTCACTTATATCAGAACTTGAAATTCCATCTGCCTTTCCGTGACGTGCGGCTAGAAAGGGAAGATTATGATTTTTGATCATGTTAATCTTTTCGTGAAAGCCGTGTTCTTCTGAAATCTTCGTTGCCTCCATAAGGTGATACATTCCTTGGTGGAAGGTGTCAAAAGTATAGGTTAATGCCAGGTTTATGTGTATACTAACCTTTGTTTTTGGGTTTTTCGTAAGGTTTAATACCTGGAAAGCATATTTTCTCGCGATCAATAACTCGTTATTAACCCAATAGTACGTAAATAATATTTCATATAATCGTATATTAAAAAAAGATAAAAGGTATGAATCTTTTATTTCTGCAAGTAAACGATCCTGTAAATTTAAAAAGTTTCCTAGCTTTCCGAAGTTCCGTGTATCGTAATGAATAGAAATTTTTAAGAACTCAATTAAGCATTTAATTTCTGTTTCATTTGTTTGAAGGGAATAAACGTGGTTTAAAATTTCCAGCGGCTTTGCTCTGTTTAACTTTCTGTCTATCATTAGCTGATAGATCTCAGCTCTCATTGTTCTTGAATTTAGAAGCGTCTTTCTTACTTTTTTAACTAGGATTTCTAGTTCTTTATAACATCCATTCATATACAAATACTCCATGCCTTTATTGATTGTCAAACTGTCATTCGTTTGCAAACAAAATTCTGCTACAGCTTTCTGAATGGTTTTTTGATCGTATTGAAGTGATAACATCATTATCATTTGGTCTAGGGTTATTGTTCCATCTCGTGTAATTTCCATTACTGTTTTATTTACCGGTTCAGTAGTCATTTTTACACCCCCAAATTTTGTCCATTCATTAGTTCTGGAAATAGGTTTCCTTTAAAAAATAAAATTTTCTGAAACTTTATTATATAATAGCATATTAGAGTTAATAATAGGTGGGTAATTTAACTTATTATTTCGACAAGAAGATTTAAATTTCGACAATTTAATACGCTGAGAGACAATTATTCTGACAATTTCACAAAAATTAATACACAATATCGAACTAAAATCTGTAATTAGAAAAAGAAACAATCATCCAAATGGAGATTGTTTCTTCTGTAATTCTATTATTTATCCGATTTTTCGCTTACAGCAGCCATATCGTTTTCAGATTCATATCGTAATCGATCAAAGTCAATATCTTCCAGCATATTCTTTTTACCTGAAATATTTTCTATTAATTCTTTTACGTCAATTCCAGAGGATGCTTTCAGCGACTCCTGCAGCGTAGACATCAAATTTGTAGCATATCCGGATACTTTGTTCGCGCCTCCATTTGCACCACTGCCACCTGTGTCGACAACAGTTATTTTATCAATATTAGCAAGTGGACTTGCAACCTGTTTCGCATATTCAGGCAGCATCTTCATGACCATGTCAAGTATAGCTGCCTCTCCGAATTCTTCGAATGCCTCGGCAATTTTTCGTTTAGCTTCGGCTTCAGCAAGTCCTTTCAAGCGAATGATTTCTGCTTCTGATTCACCTTGTGCCCGTTGTGAATCTGCTTTGGCAAGACCATCAACACGAACACGCTCGGCATCAGCTTTCGCTTGAGATTCGATGCGGTACTGATTTGCATCTGCTTCGGCAATTTCTTTTGCCTTGTTTGCCACAGCACTCTGCTCTACAGAGTAGCGATCTGCGTCAGCTTTCTTTTTAACTTCAGAGTCGTATTGTTTTTCTCGACGGAGAATTTCTTTTTCTTCGAGTTCTATTTGTTTCTGACGTTCGATAATTTTAATTTGCATTTCCTGTTCGGTAACTTCCTGTTTCGACCTTGCCGTTTCTAGGTCATACGCCTGGTCAGCGCGTGCTTTTGCTGCGTCTTGTTCGTAGCGATATTCAGCAGTTTTCAGCTGATTCACTTTTTCTGCTTCGGCAATCTCCGTCGCACGCTCTAATTCAGCTCGTTTTGCATCCTTAGATGCTTCGGCACGTTTAATGCGTGTTTCTTTGTCAGCTTCTGCAGTGGCTATATCTGCATCCCGTTTTACTTGCGCAATCCGTGGTTTACCTAATGATTCTAAATAGCCATTTTTGTCTTTCACATCTTTAATGGTAAACGACACAATAATTAAACCCATTTTCGCTAAATCCTGTGAAGCAACCCGTTGAACTTCTTGAGAGAACTTATCTCTATTTTTATAAATTTCCTCTACTGTCATCGATCCGAGAATCGAACGCAGGTGGCCTTCTAATACTTCCTTTGCTTCGTTTTCCCGGTCTTCTTTGGATTTTCCTAAAAACTGTTCAGCTGCAGTGGCGATTTCCCCAATTGACCCACCAATCTTAATGATGGCAGTTCCATCGGCCATAACCGGAACACCTTGTTCTGTATATACTTCTGGTGTAGTAACGTCCAGTTTACTTGATAATAAGCTTAGCGGTTCTGCCTGTTGAAAAACGGGTAATACAAATGTACCGCCCCCACGAATAATTTTAATTTTATTACCCGATTCATCGACGTGAACATTTTTACCTCCAAGATAACTTCCTGTTACAATCAGTGCCTCATCAGGTCCTGCTGTCCTGTATTTTGTAATGAATACACCAATAAGTGCAAGAAGTAAACAGACAGCAATACCAATAACTATCCAGATCTCTATGCCCAATTTCGTTCCCCCTAATTTTTTATTTATTAAAATACGGATCCGATTGGAATCGTATGTTTAATCCTCTAAATTCTCGTATGGGTCAACATAAAGAACCCCGTTTTTCACTTCAATTACGAGTACTTTCATTCCTTCTTTGATGGGTGCTTGCTCATAACTTGCGGCAGGTTTGGAAATCATACCGCTTTTGCTGTCAATTACGATTTCGCCATATCCGTTATCAGGAATTGGAATGATAATCTTACCTATTCTTCCAATTAACGATTCCTCTGTATAACTGAGGGATTGTTCAGCAGAAGCTATCGGAATTAGTACGAAAATATTAAACAGGGTGTCAAGGATAAAGGCGATAACGATAGAAATAATAACGATGGTTAAACTGGAAAGTGACGTGACTAATTCCAACAGATAACCGGAAGCTGAAAATAGCGTTATGAACGCTAAAATAAGTGCCGGATGAAGAAAGCTAACTGTTTCTCCAACTCCTTCTAGTATGTCTCCGAAGAAGATGTACAGAACCGTTAACGCACCTGATACAACAAGTAAAATGATATAAATAGTTTCAATTGGTGTGCCAAATAGAGTCATCAGCGTCATTCCTTTATATGTAATGATTTTTATTATTCTTGCTAATTAGTACTACGAATATAATAAGTGATAGGTTTCAAAAAAGTCAAAATATTTTTTTGCTGAAAGTAAAAAATTCTTATCCTTATCCTTAGCAATTTTTAAATATCATATGAGATAATACAAAATAAAATAATTAGAGGGTGATGAGTAATGAGAGAACCAACAAAAAAGACTGTTATGCACAGTTATCCGGGTATGGTAGCATTAGTTACGGTTGCACACGAAGGAAATGCAAATATCATGGCTGCTGGCTGGCATTCCTACATATCTTTTAATCCACCGATCTATGGGGTGGCAATTGGAAGGGAACGCTATACGTATGATCTCGTAAAAAAAGCCGGAAACTTTGCAATAAATTTTTTGCCCGCTGAAAAAGCTAAATTCATTCAGCAAACCGGCGTGTATTCTGGAGATAGCATGGACAAATTTTCCAAAGGGAAGATGCTCTTTGATCAAGGTATTACGATAGACTCACCAATTCTCCGTGATGCTTACGTTGCTTATGAATGCAAAACTATGGATGTTAATTCGTATGGAGATCATGATTGGTTTGTGGGAGAAATCACACAGTGTTACCGCGACGAGTCGCTGTTTCTGGATAATGGATTGCCAGACTTTGAAAAGGTGGAAATTCCACTGTATTTAGGTCGCTCCGCTTACGCAAAACTTGATCGAAATAGCCATATTACAACGTTTAAAATAGATGAATAAATAATAACGATCCACTTTTCTCTGATTTGGAAGAGGGGTCGTTTTTTTGTGGGTTATGTAGTTAGAAAATTTTAATAAATTAATGGTTTAAGAGTAAATTTATGCTAAACTAGATAAAAATTATGTTAATCAATTTCGGTTTTGTCATTGTACAGAACAAAACGAAAGAAGGGAGATAGTAGCCTTGTCTTACGGATTACCACCTCACTTTTGGTTATATCTAGTTCTATTTATTTCATCCATCGCATTATTAATATATGTGTTCGATATTTTAGTGAGAAAATGGCTAGGTGTGGAGAGAAAGAGAGTGTTTTCATATAACCATATAAATGATTTTCATAAAAAGGTAGACACGACCATCAGAATCATTTCTGTATTCGTCATGATTTCATTTATTCCCTTAATGAGCTATGGTTTAATAAATTTCTACTTTCAATCAATTGCAATAACAATATTTTTGATTGTTAGCGAACTCGTGAGGGCTTTTATGGAATGGAAGTATGTAAATAATTCGAAAGCATATATCGTTACATTAATTAATCTTGGATTTGGTCTAACTATTCTCGGGTACACTTATTATTATTTTGAACAAATGATATAGAAATACTTAGTTTATTTGAAAAAAATTAGTCAGGAGAAAAGTTATGAATCAAAATTTGGAAGAAATACTAAAAATCTGTACCAGTTTGAGGGATGAAGAAAGATACGTTCTTGGCATCGATGGTCTGAGTCGTTCTGGTAAAACTACACTGGTTAACAGATTAAGACATAGGTTAGAGAAAATGAATGTTACTATTTATGTAATACATATAGATGACCACATAGTTGAACGTGCTAAACGTTACAACACTGGTCAAGAAGCATGGAGTGAATATTTCCATCTGCAATGGGATGTTAACAGCTTAAGAGATCAATTATTCAGTAAACTGAAATCAAATAAATCGTTGATTTTACCTATTTATCATGAAGAATTGGATTCCGTTACTTTGCAAACAATTAATCTGCCTCATAAGTGCTTGATCCTAATAGAAGGTGTATTCCTGCAGCGGTGCGAGTGGCGGTCCTTCTATGATTATATGATCTATTTGGACTGTTCAAGAGAGAAGCGATTTCAGAGGGAGAGCGATTTTTCAAGAAAACAAATTAAAAAATTTAGAGAAAGATACTGGAAAGCAGAAACATATTACATGGAAACAGCTATGCCGATCGAAAACGCTAACCTTGTGTTAAAAGGTTAATGAGAGAGGAATAAGGGAGTCAGTCTTACTGTGGTAAGAGGTAATACGAAACCACTTCATCAAAAAGTTGGAAGGACAGTTTAGTCCGATATAAGGGAATGATTTTTTGACTATTTTACAAACCTTAGCTCTGTTGGGTGAAGAACTTAATAAAACTAATATAAAATGGGCTGTTGGTGGGTCGTTGTTACTTCTCTTTGAAAATATCAATACCTCACCAAACGATATTGACTTGCTGGTAGCAGAAAAAGACGTTGACCAACTTACTGAAATCCTTTCTAGATTAG
Organism: Virgibacillus flavescens; assembly: GCF_050574275.1. GTDB lineage: Bacteria > Bacillota > Bacilli > Bacillales > Amphibacillaceae > Virgibacillus_F > Virgibacillus_F flavescens. Next base: position 2,857,550 of record NZ_CP192260.1, on the reverse strand, counting down.
GTGAAGAGAAACAGGTTACTTCAAAATCTCCGTTTATGACAAGTTACTTCTCGAAATATGAAGTGGATTCTGTAGGAATAGATGTGATGGCTGGATTTGCTATATGTCATAGAAATGGAATATATAAACTCCCGTTTAATCGTGACTTAGTTATTCGTTATAAGATGGTGGAAGGTGTATACATACCTCTATCCTTTATAGAAGATTGGTTTATTTTATACCAGCTCATTCCAGGTAAAGCTTACAAGGCAGACCAAATTGAATATTTCTTTAGGACAAATGGATTATCTTACCCTGATAGGTTCCAAAGCGCACTCAAGCAACCTATGCCTCCTAATGTTAAGAAGAGAATTGAAAAACTTTTACTATAGTAGTAGAGAAAAAAGGTTTTTACGTTCCGCTTGTCGAATTTAGCAGGTAAGAAAGTATAAATCTTTTATTACTGCATATGTCAACTAAGAATCCGTTATCAAGGCTAGGTGACAAGTCGGATTTTCTAATGAAATAGAGTTGAACTAATGAACAAGGAGTGAAACGAATCATGTATGAACAGAAAACAAAAGAAACCGATGCGAGTGTTATAGAATTTATCGAAAGCGTAGAAAAGCCAAAAAAACGTGAAGATGCTTATAGGTTATTGGATATTTTCACTGAAGCAACTGGTCATGCTGCCAAGATGTGGGGACCAAGTATTATTGGGTTTGGATCATACCATTATAAATATGAATCCGGTCACGAAGGAGATGCTCCGCTTGTTGGTTTTTCACCTCGAAAAGCAAAAATTAGTCTGTATTTTGCTACTGGTGACACGAAGCGTGAATTGTTGTTAAAAGATTTTGGCAAACACACAACCGGAAAAGCGTGTGTTTATATTAATAAAGTAGAAGATATTGATGTGGATGTTTTAATGAAATTAATCAAAGAATCGGTTATTTTTTTACAGGAAACCTATCCGGATAAGTAAATGTTACGAATAACGAAAGGAAAATGATATGAAAAAAGACAACCTTTTCGATTACTATCTATCAGAGAAAGACAAGCCATTTAAGGGTTGGGATTTCTCATACGTTTCTGAGACAGGTCGAATGCAAAGCGGATTAATTTCATGGTCGTATGGGAGCTTTGTGAGACCATTTGTTCAAAAATCTAACGCTATGCTTGATATGGGAACTGGTGGGGGAGAATTCCTCTCAAGAATGCAGCCCTTCCCGAAAGAAACGTACGCAACAGAAGCATACCTACCAAATGTTTCTGTTGCTAAAGAAAGACTCGGACCAATAGGTGTAAAGGTCGTCCAAATTGAAGAAGACTCCGATCTGCCTTTTGAAGACAATCAATTTGACCTCATTATGAATAAGCATGAAGCTTATTCACCTGCAGAAATAAGGAGAATAATTTCGGAAAACGGCATTTTTGTTACACAGCAGGTTGGTGGTTTGAACGATGCAGAGATAAATGATCGTCTTGGGGCACCTGTAAATGATGAGTTTTCACATTGGAACCTAGAATTTGCTGTTGGTGAACTTATAAACCACTCTTTTGAAGTCACCTATAAACTCGAAGAATATCCTGTTGAGCGTTTTTATGATGTTGGTGCTTTGGTTTACTATCTACAAGCAATTCCTTGGCAAATTCCTGATTTCAATGTGAATAAATACTGCGATAAGCTATACACGATACACCAGGAGATACTACAGGTAGGATATTTTGAAGTTAAACAGCATCGCTTTATGTTGAAAGCAAGACCAATTTAAAAGGAGTGATGGATAATGTCACAGCTAAATGAATTTATTCGCAAGTTTAATGAAGCTTTTACAACCGCAGATGTTGACTTTATTTTGGAGAGTGTTACAGATGATATTAGATGGGAGATGATGGGTGAACCAGTTATTAATGGTAAGGCTGAAGTGAAAAAAGAGCTTGAGATGATTAAAGATGCAAATAAACCTGAACTTACCATCACGAAAACGATTACGCATGGTAGAACTGCGGCGATAGAGGGTACGATGAAAATGAAGGATAAAAATGGTGTGGAAAAAACATACGCATTCTGTGACACATATGTATTAAATAAGTTCAAAGATGGAAAAATTAAAGAGCTTAATTCGTATCTAATCGAATTAAAACAATAGTAGGAGTGTTAGCAATGATTAAAGGTATTTATCCTTATTTAATAATGAATGGAAATGGACAGAAAGCAATCAAATTTTATGAAGAAGCAGTTAAAGCAGAGGTCTTGAATGTACAAACATTTGCAGATATGCCAGAGAACCCGGAGATGCCAATACCTGATGAAGCGAAAAACCTGGTAATGAATGCACATTTAAAGGTTGGTGGTACAGATCTTATGTTGTCAGATACGTTCCCTGGACAGCCGTACCAAATCGGGGAGCAGGTAACAATTGCTATTACTATGACTGAAGAAACGGAAGCAAGAGAGATATTTGATAAACTTAAAGTAGATGGAAAAATTGGCATGCACATGCAGGAAACCTTTTGGAGTCAAGCGTATGGACAAGTTACAGATAAATTTAACGTAACTTGGCATGTATCAGCAGAGCCGGAAAATATTTGAACACAAGGGAGCATTACGTCAATGTGGTGCTTCTTTTTGTGTACATAATTGAAATCACGGACCTCGACTTTGTGAATGTTACAAGTATTGTAAATCCTGCATGCTTCGTACAGCTTTTATTTGTGATATGATTAAGTTAGTAGCACTATTTTAATTATATTCGATAACGTGCAGGAAATTTTTTTATAAAGTCGAGGTGATCGTGGTGAAAATAGCAAAAATCCTCATTGCTGTTTTAGTTGTAATATCTGTTGTTTTTCTTGTGGAAATTTACCCTTATGATGAGGGAAACACACCAGAGAAAGTTGCTACAGAGGTAAAGGAGGATAAAGTTGTGAATAAACCAGCAAACCAAGCGGGTGAGACTACAAAGACAGATAAACTCCAGGAACAATTGGATAAATATATTAAAAATGAGCCACACTTAAATGGAGCTACGATAGGGGTTAGTGTCCGATCAGCTGCTACAGGTGAATTAATTTATGAGCATAATGGTGAGAAAAGGATGCACCCCGCTTCCAATATGAAGTTACTAACCGGTGCTGCTGCACTCTCTTCTTTAGGTAGAGACCATACGTTTACTACAGAAATATTGGCTGGTGGACAAATCATTAACCATTCGCTTCAAGGTGATTTATATATTAAAGGCATGGGTGATCCTACTTTAGTTACAACTAATTTCAAAGACTTTGCCAAGAAGGTCAGTGCAAAAGGTATTAAGCAAATTAGTGGAGATATTATTGCTGATGACACATGGTATGATGATGTTCGTGTGTCTCCTGACTTAATTTGGACTGACGAACAATATTATTATGGTGCACAAATCTCAGCATTAACCGCTTCACCAAATTCTGATTATGACGCGGGGTCTGTCCAAATTGATGTAAGTCCTGGCAAAAGTGTCGGAGTGAAACCAATTGTAAGTGAAACACCTCGTACGGATTATGTGAACGTAATTAATAATGCTGAGACAGTAGCTGCTGGCGAAGAAGAGGATATTGAAGTTGGCCGGAAACATGGGTCAAATATCATAACCATTGAAGGTACTATTCCTATTGATTCCTGGACAGTCAAGGAATGGATGGCGGTATGGGAACCAACAGGCTATGCATTAGATCTATTTAAACAAGCATTGGCTAGCCAGGGCATTACCTGGACCGGCGAGCTGAAAGTCGGTAAAGCTCCTGAGTCAGCAACTGTTTTAGTTAAACATGAATCTATGCCGTTAGCAAAGCTAATGTTACCGTTTATGAAATTGAGCAATAATGTACATGCTGAAGTATTGGTGAAAGAAATGGGTAAAGTTGTGAAAGGCGAGGGAAGCTGGGAAAAAGGACTTGAAGTAATAGATGAAGAAATGCTCAAATTAGGACTGGATATAGAGACGATAAAACTGCGTGATGGATCGGGTATCTCTGGTGTTAGCTTAATTCCACCAAATCAAATTTCAAAGTTGTTGTATGAAGTTCAAAAACGTGATTGGTATTCTACTTTTAATCATTCTCTTCCAGTCGCCGCTGCCGAAGACCGGATGGTTGGTGGAACGTTAAGAAACAGAATGAAAGAAATCTCTAATTATGCTACGATCCAGGCTAAGACGGGTACAATCAATTCGGTCAGCTCCTTATCAGGTTATATAAACACTCGTGAAAGTGAAACTATTATCTTTTCTATATTAAATAACAATTTACTGGATGAAGATGACGGTAAGGAAATTGAGGATAAGATTGTTGAAATATTGGCGAAACCATAAGCAAAAAAGGGACATTCTGATTAACTAATCAGGATGTCCCTTTTTTTGCGAAAAATGAATTTCACTATTTATTCATTAGATAGGTTTAAAACATCAAGAATTTTGAAGAAAAGACCTAAGATAATTGCAACAATGGTAGCTAGCCCCATTCCTTTAAGGGCCACATCGCCTATTTGTATAGTTGCACCACTTATTCCGATAACGAGAACAACTGTGGTAAGAATCAGGTTTTGTGAACGGCTATAGTCGATCTTAGCTTCTACAAGCATTCGTATCCCGCTTGCAGCAATAATTCCAAATAAGAGAATGGATATTCCGCCCATTACTGGAGCAGGAATAGAGGAGATTAGCGCTGCCAGTTTTCCACAGAAAGAAAGTATAATTGCTACAACTGCAGCCATTCCAATTATCCAGGTAGAATAGACGCGGGTGATTGCCAATACACCAATATTTTCTCCGTATGTCGTATTCGGAGTTGCACCGAAGAAACTTGAAATGATAGTTGAGATTCCATTACCAGCAAGCGACCGGTCCAGGCCGGGTTCTTTCGTTAAATCTTTTTTTACAATATTTCCTGTGACAAATAGATGACCGATATGCTCTGGAATAATTACTAACGCTGCCGGCAGAATGATAAATATTGCTGACCAGTTAATTTTCATTTGATAAAATTCTGGCATGGATATCCATGCGGCATTGCTGACACTGGTTAGATCCACCAATCCGAAAGCCAAAGCAATAAAATATCCTGCGACTATTCCAATTAGAATAGGAATTATTTTTAAGAAACCTCTTAACGTTACCCAGCAAATAATGGTGATTGCCAGGGTCAGTAAAGATACTAGCGCTACCTCTGGATTTACTGACCATGTTGCGTCAGCAGCTGCAGGTGCAACCCATCCAGCCAACTCGGCGGCTGTTGGGACGAGTTCGAGTCCGATAACAGCAACGATGGCTCCCATAGCAGCAGGTGGAAATATTACGTCAATCCATCCGGTTCCTGCAAATTTAACAATAATCGCCACCAGTGTTAAAACAATTCCAACTGCAAGAAAGCCACCCAGTACATAGCTATAGCCTGTACCACCTGAATATTGACCTAAAACAACAAACACCGGTGAAATAAAGGCAAAGCTTGAGCCCAGATATGCTGGTATTTGTCCTTTTGTTATAAATAAATAAATTAATGTTCCAATTCCGTTCATTAACAAAATGGTTGCTGGATTTACATTAAATAAAACTGGTACTAGTACAGTTGAACCAAACATAGCAAATAAGTGCTGAATACTTAAAGGTAAGCTTTGTAAAAATGGTAAACGTTCATCAACCTGAACTTCACGATGTGACATATGTATCCTCCTCTGATAGTAGCTAATAAAATCAAAAAACACCTTGCCATAAACTGGTAAGGTGTTTGTGTACAAATAAATAGTTGACTGAATCGATTTCAACTGAACTTTTATCTGAAAACAGATCTCTATCTGTTTCACCTTGCCAGTCTCACAGGACTGAATTAAAGGTATCCGTATGAACTTTTCTTAGTTAGTATGACAACTTCTACAGGAAGTGTCAATGGGTAATTGGATGAATTTGTCTCGTAATCATCGCATAGTAAAATTATTTCACACATATTATGAAAGAAGGAGGTGGGCGTTAAGTATGGAAATGAATGAAAAAATTAAAGAGTATAAGAATCTGACATATCCCTATGATATGATTTCTATAATAAAGTACGGTTTGCCAAAGACTGCAGACGTCAAAAAAATAACTGTGGTTGGGGCGGGCATTGCGGGATTGGTAGCAGCTTCTTTACTTCAGGATGCTGGACACCATGTTTCTATTTTGGAAGGGAATAATCGAGTAGGGGGTCGAATTTATACCGTTCGTGAACCGTTTACTCCTGGGAATTATATAGACATGGGGGCGATGCGGTTTCCAGACACACATGAATTAATAAAGGAATACATTAAAAAATTTAACCTCCCTACAAATCCTTTTTTAAATACCACAGAAAATGACCTCCTCTTCGTTAATGGAATAATTACTACTGCTTCCTATTATGAACATAATCCAGGTGTATTGCAATTTCCATTGCCTCCGGAAGAGCAGGGTAAAACTGCGAAGGAACTGCTGTTATCGGCAGTCCAGCCATTTTTAACACTTTATAACAATAGTAAACCGGAAGAACAGGAACGACTGCGAATAATATTTGATAGATATTCGTTTGAGGATTTTTTACGTAACAACCCATTAGGCAATAGTTTGTCAGCAAATGCCATTCGAATGATTAAAGTTGTGCTTGGAATTGAAGGGTTTCCTGAATATGCTTTTGTGGATATAATACTTGATATTGTCGGTACTATATTTAATGAAGAACTAACCTTTTATGAAATTACGGGAGGAAATGATCAGCTTCCCAAAGCTTTTTTACCACAGTTATCTGATTGTATAGTCTTTAATCAAAAGGTAAATCGTATTTATCAAAGACCAAATGGAGTAACTGTGGAAGCAATAGATTTAACAAACGGTCATGCTCATTCGTACGATAGTGATTTTGTAATTGTTACAGTACCGTATACGGTTTTTCAATTTATTGATGTATATCCATTTAATTCTTTCTCGTACAAAAAAAGAACGGCAATCAACGAACTGAATTTAATTTCTTCTGTTAAAGTTGGAATAGAATTTAGATCTAAGTTCTGGGAAGAGGCAGGGATTGGCAATATCGTAACCGATTCTCCTTTACGGTTTACTTACAACCCCAGTCATTCACTAGATAAGGAAGGACCAGCCGTAATGCTCGCGAGTTATAGCTGGGGCAATAATGCGGTGCTATGGGGCAGTCTTCCTGAGAAGGCCCGTATACGGGAAGTATTGGAAGGGTTGTATAAGATTTATGGAGAGCAAGTGTACAGGGAATACTTAAACAGTGCAACATTTAGTTGGAGTCAGAATCAATTTTCAGCAGGCTGTTTCACCTTATTTGCACCTTATCAATCATCTGATTTGGGTGATGCTATTTATCTGCCAGAAGGAAGAGTACACTTTGCCGGGGAGCATACTTCTTCGTTACATGGGTGGGTCGAAGGCGGGATAGAGTCTGGTGTCCGTGCTGCTTATGAAGTGAATGCCAGAATTGATTAAGTTTTGACCTGGTATTTCCTGCAATTTTGTACGAATATACGAATTTAACTTCTTGCCTGTTCGAAAAAAGGTTATAATAAGGGTAGATTTAGAAATAGAGAGGGTTTTAATTAATTATGGTTACGAATAATGAATATAATTTTCCAGACGAAGAGACAAAGCCTTTTATAAAGGAAGCCTGGGCAGCATCCGGCTTTGAGGAACCAACGGCTATTCAGATACAGACAGAAAAGATTATTTCAAACGGCAAGGATATTATTGCTGAAGCACCAACTGGAAGCGGTAAGACGCTTGCATATTTACTGCCGCTTCTTCAAAAAATTGATCCATTAAAAAAACAGATTCAGGTCATAATTCTTGCTTCCAGTCATGAACTGGTAATGCAAATTCATAAGGAAATTCAAAATTGGACAAAGGGCAGCGGGATAAAGACTGCTTCATTAATTGGCGGGGCAAATATTACGCGTCAAATTGAAAAATTAAAAAAGAAGCCACAGATTGTAGCAGGAACTCCTGGGCGAGTACATGAATTAATTACTAAAAAGAAAATAAAAATGCATGAAGTTCAAACGCTTGTTCTTGACGAAGCTGATCAGCTTATCGTTCCTGAGCACTTAAATACAATTGAAAATATCGTCAAAAGCACACTCAAGGATCGTCAGTTGTTGTTATTCTCTGCAACGCTGCCTGAGGAAATGCAAAAGGTAGCAATACCATACATGCATGAACCGGAAATTGTACGAGTCAAGGAATCAGAAACAAATAAACCAAAGGTAAATCACATTTATTTAATTTGTGAATCTCGCCAAAAAATGGACATGCTTTACAAAATCACGAACATCCCAAATTCAAAGGTACTAGCATTTATGAGGGATATTGGAAATCTCTCAGTTCTAGCAGAGAAAATAAAATACAAAGGATTAACAGTTGGTGTTCTGCATAGTGATACGCGTAAAGAACAGCGAGAAAAAGCGTTAAAAGCTTTTCGGTCGACGGAAAACGCTTTACTGCTTGCAACAGATTTAGCTGCTCGAGGGCTGGATATTGATGATTTAACCTACGTTGTAAATGTGGATTTACCAAAAGATTTGACACAATACACACATCGAGCAGGTCGGACTGGAAGATTGGGTTCTGAAGGTGGTACAGTGATATCTTTAATAGAACAGCATGAATTAAAACAGCTTCGCAGGTTTACGGATACATTTAACGTAGAACTGAATGAAACTATTTTATACAAAGGCGAATTAACTGCACCAAAATAATAAGATGAGCGGGGCTTTACAGATGAAATATCTGTAAGGCTCTTTTTATTTTTCACTAGATTCATTTGAGCGTTAAAGAAATATTGACAAATTTTAAAAAGCACATTACTATATAAATATGTTCCTTATAAAGAACGAAAGGTGGTGAATTAATGAAAAAAAAATGGAGAGCGCCAGTGCTGGAGACGCTGGATGTCAGCCTGACAGCCAAGTTTCATAATTGGCCGCCGGATCCGCATCATCATGACAACGATTGTGGTCATGATGAAGAAGTATTAGGGGACAGTTAACTCGAAATTAATATTTATTTTATTGTGCCTTTATACACTTAAACGTATAGGGGCTTTATCCATTAACTTATTTGTTTTATATGGAGGAATTTTCATGTATGAATTAGTTAAAACAGCGCATCAACAGAAAAAATTTGAAGCGACATGGGAGTATTTTTGTAAGGAGTACAGATGGTATAATGACGCATATTCAGAAAATGGAAGCAGATATAATTTACTATTTTATACAAATGGAATCTTTCTTAAAAGAAAAAAAGTTATTGGTACGATTGAGTTTATACCTTATGATCCAGGAAATAAAAACTGTACTGTAGAAGGACCTGGAAAGTTTGCATTCTCAGCATATCCGGAAATTAACCAAAATATAAATCGAACTTGGGAAATAGACAAACTCTGTATTCATAGGGATTATCAACGTCAGGGTTATTTCCAGATATTTTTCCAGATTTTATATAACCACTCTACTTCGAATGAGACCAAGTACTATCTGGGATTAATAGAAAAGAAGTTTTTTAGAATGATAAAAATTATGTTTGGGTCTAACATAATTCAGATGGGCGATGCAATTGTTGGTCCAGCAACAGAGCTAATTCCTGCGGTAATTAATATCCAGAATATCCTGGAAAACGAGGAAATTGTACAAAAGTATTTAGGAAAGAACCATTTCAATAAAGTTAAAATTAATGTTTGACATGTTCTTTATAAAGAACTATAATGAGTCTTAATAGAACAAGTATAGGAAATTAGTATTATATCTAAAGTATATTAATTAAAATCTAATTGAAGTATATTTTTTTGGACTTATCGTTCGTTATATAGAATGACGTCATGGTTAAGGAGGAAAAAATGAGCAGAGTAAAACAGGACAGTTTCATAGGAAATATCAAAGAAAGCGAAATTAATTTAAAAGAATATTACTCACTGATTAAAAAGCGGCTGTGGATCGTAGTCTTAATTACAATTATTACAACTGCCGCTGGGTATTTCTACAGTCATTATAACAATACTCTACTGTACCAGACATCTACAAGAATAATAATTGGGTCAGAAAGCGGAGATATGAAAACGCTTATGGTTATGATTAAAGACCCAATTATTATGGAAGGGGTGAAAGAGAAGTTGCAAATACCTCGTTCTGCAGAGTCAATTGCAGCAGGAATTGTTGTCGAAGTAATCGATGACTCCAGGGTAGTTAAAATTTCCGTGACTGATCAGGATCCGGAGTTGGCAGTAGATATTGCAAATTCGACAGCAGAAGTGTTTAAAAGTGAGATTGCTAAAATACTAAACTTTAATGATGTACAGCTATTGTCAGGGGCAAAAGAAAACCCTGTACCTATAAATGAAACGCAGAATAAAACAACTATTATTGCACTAGTGTTTGGAGTGATAGCGGGTATCGGATTAATATTTTTATTGGATTCACTGGACGGTACAGTTAAACGAGAACGTGAACTGGAAGGAATTTTGGGAGTACCGGTAATAGGAGTTATTTCAAACATGAACAAGAAAAAGGTAATTGGTCAAAAAATACAAATGCCTGTTGCGGAATCAAGGAGTGATCCAGTTGATATTAAAAAGAAAAAGGCGGAGTGACAGTGTCAAAAAAGGAAACTTGATTACCTATTCCAATCCTGACTCACTTGTTTCCGATCAATTTAGAGCCATACGGACAAATATTAAATTCCTGACCGAAAAGAGAAACAATCGATTATTCATTATTACTTCTCCAAGCGAAGGCGAAGGAAAATCGATTACAACTGCTAATCTTGCTGTCTCAATGGCACAGCAGAAAGAGAAAGTACTTTTAATTGATGCGAATGTACGTGAGCCAGTAATTCACGAGATATTCAGAATACCGAATGAGCTTGGTCTAACCAGTATCCTAACAGGAAAAGCAAAACTTGAAAATGCTATCCAGCGAACCGGAATCGGAAAACTCGAAATACTAACAAGTGGAGCGACTTTATTTAATCCGGCTGAGCTGCTGGGGAATGAACAAATGACAAATTTACTTCGTACCATTTCTGAATTGTATGATATTGTACTTATCGATTCACCATCTGTATTAGAATCAACAGAAACCAGAGTGTTAGCTAATCAATGTGATGGCGTAGTACTGGTTGTAAATCGCGGAAAAACAGACATTGAAAAAACAATAGAATCCAGACGTGTTCTCGAGCTTGCACACGCGAGACTGGTAGGAGCAATTATTAATGAAAAGTAAGGTAAATTTTTTTAAACGAATAGTTCTTTATTAAGAATACATTGTGCGTTTTATCATATATTTATTTTTCCGGCTAAATTACTTAATCCGTTATGGTGATGTCTTCTAACCTTTATCAATGAAGGCACTCGGTCATGCTGTGGGTTTCTGAAAATGGAACCTTAGACGCATTCGTTGTCGATAGTGTGATGTGAGGGTGGGTTGAATGCCCATATTTTTATACATAAGGAAAGTATAAAAGTTTAGAGCAAATGCCGGTACAAGTAAAACTTCGGCATTCGCTATTAATGCCGAGTTTTTCTAATACATATATAGAGTTCTTATCTATGGGTTCTTCTTAAAGAGCCTATACATAAGAACTTTATTCTTTATAGAAAAGAAGGAGGTTACTCATGACTTACCAGCAGAGGTTGTCGATCTTCATTATACTCGATTCCTTTATCATCCTGACCGCAATTTTCATTAGTGGGTTTTTAGTTAATGCAACTACTAAAATTTTTTCATTCCCAATTGTTATCAGTGCAGTAACAATCTTACTAACACATCAGTATTTTTCATTCAGATTAAAACTTTATAAAAAGGCATGGGAGTATGCAAGCATTGGCGAACTAATAATTATTTTAAAAGTAGTATCCTATTCTATATTGTCTGCAATAGCTATTCAGCAAGTGGTCGTTCAGGAAACATTTTTACGATTACTTGCTGTTACGTGGACGCTTCATCTCTTGTTTATTGGGGGATCGAGATTCGTTTGGAGGCTATATCGTGATACAGTCATAAATAAATCAGACACCAAAAATCGAACATTAATTATAGGTGCAGGATCTGCAGGGACAATGGTTACAAGGCAGTTATTAAAAGATAACGAAAGCAAGCTGAGGCCAGTAGCTTTTATAGATGATAATAAGAGAAAACATCATTTGGATATTCTGGGTATACCGGTGATTGGTGGTATTAACAGTATCGCTGATGCGGTCTCCAGTCTGGAAATAGATAATATTATTATAGCAATACCTTCATTAAGTAAAAAAGAACTAAATACGATTTTCCAGGAATGTGCAAAGACCTCAGCAAAAACAATGATTTTACCACTTCTGGAAGACCTGGTAACAGGAAAGGTTTCTGTTAATCAATTTCGTGACGTTCAAGTAGACGATCTCCTGGGAAGGGATCCGGTGGAACTGGATATAAATAGTATCTCATCTGATATCACGAACAATGTGGTTTTGGTAACCGGTGCAGGGGGATCAATCGGTTCAGAGGTTTCTCGGCAACTCGCGAAATTTAAGCCTAAAACGCTTGTTTTATTAGGACACGGAGAAAATAGTATATATTCAATTGAACTCGAGTTAAGGGAAAGTTACAGGGACAGCGGAATTGAATTTATAACCGAAATTGCTGATATTCAAGATGCAAATAAAATGATGGAGATAATGGAAAGCTATAGACCTGAGGTGGTTTATCATGCTGCAGCACATAAACATGTTCCATTAATGGAAAGAAATCCTGAGGAAGCGGTCAAAAATAATATTATAGGCACTCTAAACGTTGCTAAAGCAGCTGATTGGACCAACGTAAAGACATTTGTAATGGTTTCAACAGATAAAGCTGTTAATCCGACCAGTGTCATGGGAGCTTCCAAGAAAATTGCAGAAATGATTGTGCAAGGAGTTAATCAAACAAGTAAAACTAAGTTTGTTGCCGTCAGATTTGGCAATGTCTTAGGCAGCAGGGGCAGTGTTATTCCATTGTTCAAAAAGCAGATAGAAAAAGGTGGGCCAATTACTGTAACTCACCCAGATATGGTTCGTTACTTTATGACCATACCTGAAGCGTCAAGGCTTGTCATCCAGGCTGGTGCTTTAGCAAATGGCGGAGAGGTATTTGTACTGGATATGGGCGACCCTGTAAAGATAGTAGACCTAGCCAAAAATCTGATAAAGTTATCTGGTAATTCATTCGAAGATATTGGAATCGAGTTCACAGGAATAAGACCGGGTGAAAAGCTCTTTGAAGAATTATTAAAAGAAGATGAAATTCACGATGAGCAGATTCATCCGAAAATATATGTTGGTAAAACCGCAAGGCTGTACTTAGAGGAAATTGACGAAATAATTACTGTTTATCAAAATTTAGATCGAAATACATTGAAGGAAAAAATTCTTATCCTTGCTAACAAAGACGAGACATCAAAGCCGAAGGAAATTATGTCGGTATCCATATAAACGGGGTGTTGTTGTATGCGAGTAAAAAAAGCGATAATTCCAGCAGCTGGTCTCGGAACAAGATTCCTGCCTGCGACTAAAGCAATGCCGAAAGAAATGCTTCCAATTGTTGATAAACCAACAATTCAATACATCGTGGAAGAAGCAATTGCTTCTGGTATTGAAGATATCATTATTGTTACAGGAAAAGGTAAGCGAGCAATTGAAGACCATTTCGACCATTCGTTTGAGCTCGAACAAAATTTATTCGAGAAAAGCAAATATGAATTGCTGAAGGAAGTTCAAAAGGTATCCAAAATGGTGGATATCCATTACATTCGTCAAAAAGAACCAAGGGGTCTGGGGCATGCAATTTGGTGTGCGCGCAAGTTTATTGGAAATGAACCATTTGCTGTATTGTTAGGTGATGATATTGTCGATGCCGCCACACCTTGTCTGAAACAAATGGTTGACCAATTTGAGACGTGTCAAGCATCCATTTTAGGTGTTCAGCAAGTGAGAGAACAAGAGGTAGAAAGATACGGTATAGTCGATGCTAAACTTCTTTCCAATCGGTTATACGATGTGAATAGTCTCATAGAAAAACCTTCACTAACAGAAGCACCTTCTAATCTTGCCATTTTGGGACGATATATTCTCACACCAGGTATTTTTGATATCCTAGAGAATCAAAAGCCTGGGACCGGGGGCGAAGTCCAACTAACCGATGCAATCGCAGAATTGAATAAACGTGAAGTAGTCTATGCGTATGATTTTGAAGGTATTCGGTATGACGTGGGAGACAAAATGGGTTTCATTCAAACGACAATTGAATTTGCTTTAAAGCGAAGCGATTTAAAAATTGAGCTATTAGATTATCTTAAGTTGGTTGTTGAGCAGGAGCTGGCCAGCCAAATTGGTGACAAGCATGACTAAGAAAATTCTATTTTGTGCAACTGTAGATTACCATTTCAAAGCTTTTCATCTGCCATATATGAAATGGTTTAAGGAGCAGGGTTGGGAGGTCCATGTTGCAGCGGCAGGAGAAATGGAATTACTGTACACCGATCAGAAGTATACGATTCCAATTGAACGGTCGCCGTATAACCAATCAAATTTTAAAGCCTATAAAGCATTGAAGAAAATAATTGAGCGAAATAAGTACACAATTATTCACTGTCATACACCAATTGGAGGAATAGTTGCACGAATGGCTGCACGAAAAGCCAGGATTTCTGGAACAAAAGTGATTTACACTGCACATGGATTTCATTTTTGCGATGGAGCACCAGCCCTTAATTGGCTGCTTTACTATCCAATAGAAAAATGGATGTCGCACTACACGGATTGCTTAATTACAATTAATGAAGAAGACTACAAGTTAGCTCTTACCCATTTAAATACAAGACATATCGAGCACGTTCATGGAGTTGGGATTGATACGAACCGTTTTATACCAGTATCACCGAAACAAAAATTGGAATTAAAAAAGTCATTTGGCTATAAAGCCGATGACTTTTTATTATTCTATGCAGCTGAATTTAACGAGAATAAAAATCAGAAGTTTTTAATAGAATCGCTTGCAGTTATTAAAAACTCCGTTCCAAATGTGAAGCTTTTATTTGCAGGCGAAGGAGTATTGCTCGAGAGATCTCGGAAACTTGCTGAGGAGTTAGGCGTAAGCCCTATGGTCAACTTTCTTGGATTCAGAAGTGACATTGAGCAGTTGGTTCCAATGAGTGATATAGCAGTCGCATCTAGTTTTCGTGAAGGGCTGCCAGTTAATATTATGGAAGCAATGTCGTGTGGATTACCAGTGGTCGCCTTAGATAATAGAGGTCATCGGGAGCTGGTTCATCCAAACGAAAATGGCTATTTAATCGCGCAGAACAACATCCAATTATTTTCAGAAAAAGTGGTTGAGCTGTCAAAGGATAAAGAAATGATGAAAACTTTCGGAGAAAACGGCAGAAATTATATTTTAGCAACTTACAGCACAAATAAAGTATTAGCAGAAAAAAGCAGTATATACAAAAGCTATATGGTGGAAAGGAAGGAGCGAGAATGGGCAATCCAATGAGAGTTCTGCATGTTGTCGTGAATATGAACCGAGGTGGTGCTGAAACATTACTCATGAATCTGTACCGCAATATAGATCGTGCAAAGGTCCAATTTGATTTTTTAACATGTAAAGCCGGTGTATTTGATGCAGAAATAATTGCAATGGGTGGGAAAATTCATCGGATTCCCTATGTTACCGAAGTTGGGCATAAGCGGTATTTAAAAGAACTGGACAATTTTTTCATAATAAATAACTCATATAAAATTGTACATGCACACATGGATAAAATGAGTGGATTAGTGCTAAGGGCTGCAAAAAAAGCAAAGATACCGGTAAGGATCGCGCACAGTCATAATACGAGAAGTGAGGGAGGGATTGCTTCAAGATTGTATAAGTGGCATGCAGGAAACAATATAAAACCTAATGCTACACACTTGTATGCCTGTTCTTCTACAGCAGCAAAATGGTTGTATGGAAAGGCGAACACAACGTCTATTTTAAAAAATGGAATTGTGACTGACAACTTTCGATATACATCCTCAATCAGCGGAATTATGAGAAAACAACTTGATTTGAAAAAAGATTCATTTGTATTAGGGCATGTTGGCAGGTTTTCAAAGCAAAAAAATCACATGTATTTATTGGAACTATTCTCTGACTTGAAAAAGAAACTCCCGAATGCAGTATTAGTGTTAGTTGGGGATGGTCCATTAAAAAGTAACATAATGGAAAAAATAAAAGCATTACATTTGGAAAACGATGTTAAGTTACTCGGCGTACGTGAGGATATAGAAAATCTATTTCAGGTTTTTGATATCTTTATTTTTCCTTCTATTCATGAAGGATTGCCAGTAACGCTAATAGAAGCTCAGGGTGCAGGGCTGCCTTGTCTTGTATCGTCAGCAGTTACGAAGGAAGTGGATATGGGTATTGGTCTTGTTGAGTTTTTATCTTTAACAGATAAAATGTGCTGGACGAATACTTTAATGCGAAAATCTGCAACCATTCATTCCAGAACAATAGATCCGGAAGCACTATCTATAAAAGGTTATGATATTCGTCAAACAGCTAAATTCATACAAAAATCCTATCTTTCTTATAGCGGGAGTTCATGATGAAGCAATTAACTGTATTTACTCCGACATATAATCGTGCATATTGCTTGAATAACTGCTACCAAAGCCTGAAAAGACAGACTAGCAAAGACTTTGTCTGGCTGATTATTGACGATGGTTCAACAGATAATACAAAAGAATTAGTTGGCAGCTGGATTAAAGAAAATGAGGTCCACATAATTTATCATTGGCAAAAAAATACTGGCATGCATGGAGCGCATAACACTGCATATCAGCGAATAAATACAGAATTGAATATTTGTATTGATTCGGATGATTTTATGCCTGATGACGCAGTTGAAAAAATTCTTTCATTTTGGAATGCGTACGGAAGTGAAGAAGTTAGTGGAATAATTGGCCTTGACGCTGACCTTTCGGATAGAGTAATTGGAACGAAATTACCCCAAAACCTTAAGCGTTCCACTTTGTTCAAGCTGTATTATAAATACGGGGTAAAAGGTGACAAGAAGCTTGTTTATCGAACAGAATTAACGAAGAAGTTTCCTTATCCGGTCTTCTCGAGCGAGAAATATGTAGGATTAGCATACAAATATTACATGCTCGATAAAGATTTTGAAATGCTGCTAATGAATGAAGTAATTTGTAAAGTCGAATATCTTCAAGATGGGTCTACCCACAACATGCTTTACCAATACCGACGAAACCCAAATGGCTTTGCATTCTATCGCAAAGAACTTATGAATCTGCCATTCACAAGTCAGTTATTTAAGTTCAGACAAGCTATTCATTATGTATCAAGCAGTTTATTCAGCCGAAATAAGTCATTCCTTTCAGATGCTCCAAATAAAATCTTAACGGTTCTGGCGTTACCTTTTGGAATATTGTTATTTATATATGTTAGGTCAAGAACACGGGTGATTTAAATGATATTACTTTGGATTAACCTTGCTATCGTTTTTATAAGCGCGTTTTTTGCAAGATACTTTGCAGCATCAGTTGAGGCTAGCACTTATTCACCTGTTCCATTAAAACCAAACAAATTATTAATAATTTGTGCATTTGGTTCGATTCTTGCAGTTTCAGGACTGCGGTCAAATATTGGCGATACTTTTTTTTATAAATACTCATATGAGTTAAATGACTTCACATGGGAATTGGTAATGTCTCAGAAAGACCAAGGATTTGGCACGCTTCAAATGCTATTAAAAAATTATATATCTACAGATCCCCAAATCCTGATTTTTACAACAGCATTAATTACGAATGGTATTATATTTGTCGTCCTATACAAGTATTCAAGAATGATTGAGTTAAGTCTGTATGTCTATATAACAGGTGGGTTGTTTCTCGTTTCCATGAATGGCATAAGGCAGGTTCTAGCCGCAGCCATAGCATTCGCAGCAACTAAATATTTAATTGATGGCAGTTGGGTGAAATATTTCCTTGTGATCCTAGCTGCTTCTCTTTTTCATCAAAGTGCACTAATTCTTCTGCCGTTATATTTTATTGTTAGATTTAAAGCCTGGTCAAAGCCAACCTTAGCACTATTAATCTTTGCGGTGCTGATTGTAATAGGTTTTGAAAAGTTTTCTTCCTTATTATTCAGTGCTATTGAAGATACACAATACGGACATTATCAAAACTTTGCAGAAGGTGGTGCAAACAGTTTACGAGTGGCAGTCGATTTAGTTCCACTCCTAATTGCATATTTGGGACGAGAAAAGTTGAGAAGAATATTTCCGAACAGTGATTATATAGTAAACATGGCAGTACTTGGATTTGTGTTTATGATGATTTCTACACAAAATTGGATATTTGCCAGATTTTCGATCTACTTTAACTTGTATCAGTTAATCCTTATTTCATGGATCGTAAAAGTATTCAGGCAAAAGGATGAGAAACTCATTTATTATGGTATATTAACTTGCTATTTTGTTTACTTCTATTATGAAAATGTGCTGAATCTCAATATTTTGTACGAGAGTGATTATTTAAAATGGTAGAGGAGGAAAAATATGACCATTCTTGTAACTGGTGGAGCAGGATATATTGGAAGTCATACGTGTGTGGTGCTTCTAAATGCCGGATATGAAATTGTTGTTCTTGATAACTTTTCTAACAGTAAAACTGAATCGTTAAGAAGAGTAACTGAAATCACCGGCAAAACTTTCACCATTTTTCATGCTGATCTACTCGATAAAGACCGGATCGATGAAGTTTTCGAGAAAAATAAGTTTGAAGCAGTTATTCACCTGGCAGGGTTAAAAGCAGTTGGTGAATCTGTATTGCATCCATTAAACTACTATCAAACAAACGTTGTGGGAACGATTAATCTGCTTAATACGATGAAGAGGTACAACGTTACAAACCTTGTATTCAGCTCATCGGCCACAGTCTATGGTACTACTGATAAGGTACCTATTAAAGAAGACACAATTCTAAGTGCAGTAAATCCATACGGGCGCACGAAACTAGTAATTGAAGATATTTTGCGTGACCTTCAAGCATCTGATCCAGCCTGGAATATTGCATTATTAAGATACTTTAACCCAATTGGCGCACATGAAAGTGGACGTATTGGCGAGGATCCAAATGGTATTCCGAATAATCTGCTCCCTTATATTTCACAGGTAGCCATAGGCAAGCTTCCTGAACTGAAGGTTTTTGGTAATGATTATCCAACCATTGATGGGACTGGTATTCGGGATTACATTCATATTGTGGATTTAGCGATTGGACACGTAAAAGCAGTAGAGAAAATAATGACCAAACCTGGAATAGACGCTTATAACCTCGGAACTGGCATAGGATATAGCGTTTTTGAAGTTATTCAAGCATTTAAGGATGCATCTGGTGTTGAAATACCATACATTATCAACGATAGACGCCGTGGGGATGCAGCTACCTGTTACGCTGATCCAACAAAAGCAAAGATTGAATTGAACTGGCAAGCAGAAAGGGGTATTGAGCGTATGTGCAGCGATACATGGCGCTGGCAGCAATCTAATCCGAATGGATATGAAGCAATACCAGAAAAATATAATCAACGAGAAATTCCGGTGCAGAATTATGCAGCGGGTTTTTTAATGTCAGAATAAACGAGGAGAGACTCTAATGAAACGAACAGTAGATGTATTAATTTCGGTGATTCTCCTTATCCTGTTCATGCCAGTTATGCTATTCCTTGCACTGATGATCAGAGCCAAAATGGATGCTCCTATTCTATTTAAACAGGAAAGACCAGGACTAGGCGGAAAACCGTTTTGGTTATATAAATTTCGCACGATGGACAACGCTCGAGTCATTGCAGTGGCTGATTATCATCGGCTAACTGAACTAGGAAAGTTTCTTAGAAAATACAGCCTGGACGAACTTCCACAGCTTATTAACGTGCTCAAAGGTGACATGTCACTTGTTGGTCCGCGTCCATTATTAATGGAATACTTATCCCTTTACACGAAAAACCAGAAGTTAAGACACACGGTTAAGCCTGGTATTACAGGCTGGGCACAGATAAATGGCAGAAACTCTATTCAATGGGAAGAAAAATTCGAATTAGATACATGGTATGTCAGCAATCAATCGTTCATGTTAGATTGCAAAATTTTATTCGTCACACTTCTAAAAGTATTAAAAAGAGAAGGGATTAATCAACAGAACTCCACTACGATGAAAAAGTTTACCGGAACGAAAGAAGTACTGTAGGATGCAGGTCATAATTATCGGCGACGGTGGCCACAGCAGGGTTATCCAGGAAATGATTATTTCGTGTGGAAGCTCGATTAGTGCAATATTGGATGATAAATATGAGCATGGTATCAGAAGGAATGGAATTATTTATGCACAGATATCATTTTTACCAAAGCTTCTAAAAAAAGATACAAAGATTGTGATTGCGATTGGTTCAAATGCAATTAGAAAGAGAATCGTAAGAAGGATAAATATAATCCCAGAGATGTACGCGACGATTATTCATCCGACAGCAGTAATCAGCACCTCAGCACAAATTGGTTACGGCACGGTGGTGATGCCACATGTTGTGATAAACGCCCAAGCAGCTGTTGGGACACATTGTATTATAAATACCGCTTCAATTATTGAACATGATAATACCATTGGTGACTTTAGCCATATTTCACCGAATGCAACATTAACAGGAAATGTGACTACAGGCGAAGGCGTACATGTTGGAGCCTCTTCCACGATTATTCCAGGCAAACATCTCGGCAGCTGGTCCATTATTGGTGCTGGCTCAACCGTAATTGAACATATACCTGCATACAGTAAAGCCGTGGGGTGTCCGACTAGAATTATCGAACGCATTTTGATTAAGTGAAAAATTATGAGAAGAGATGGTGATATAATGACCAATCCGAGAATTTATCTTTCTCCTCCACATATGAGTGGGAGGGAGCTGCATTACATTGAAGAAGCTTTTCGTAAAAATTGGATCGCGCCACTTGGACCGAATGTTGACGCTTTTGAAAAAGAAATAGCACGATACGTAGGAGTCAAGGAAGCTGTTGCCGTAAGTTCTGGGACCGCAGCAATTCACTTGGCTCTTTCTTTATTAGGAATTAAAAGAGGAGACATCGTTTTTTGTTCCACACTTACCTTTGTAGCTAGTGCGAACCCAATTGTGTATCAAGGGGCAGAGCCAGTATTTATTGATTCAGAACCTGATACGTGGAACATGTCACCACAAGCGCTTAGGCAAGCATTAAAGGAAGCAGCTTTTAAAGGTAAACTTCCAAAGGCAGTAATTGTTGTACATCTTTATGGACAGAGTGCACGAATGGATGAACTCGAATTAATCTGCAATTACTATAACGTGCCGATTATTGAAGACGCTGCAGAATCATTAGGTTCGACTTATAAAAACAAGGCTAGCGGGTCGTATGGTATGTATGGGATTTATTCCTTTAATGGAAACAAAATTATTACCACATCAGGTGGCGGGATGCTTGTATCAGATGATACAAAAGCAATGGAACGAGCAAGGTTTTTAGCTACACAAGCTCGCGACAAAGCAGCTCATTATCAGCATAGTGTTACAGGATTTAATTACAGAATGAGTAATATATTAGCAGGGGTTGGAAGAGCTCAACTAGAGGTACTGGAAGATCGAGTAGAGGCTCGCAGAAAGATATTTACACGTTATTACCAGGCACTAAACAACCTGCCAGGAGTTGCGTTTATGTCGGAACTTGATAGGACATTCTCCAATCGCTGGCTGACAGCTTTAACAATAAAAGAGAAAGAATTAGGCGTTTCAGTAAAACAGCTGGTAAAAGGTTTAAATGCAGCAAACATTGAAGCTCGTCATGTTTGGAAACCGCTCCATATGCAACCCGTTTTTCGCGATGCAGCTTATTATCCACACGATGAGAATGATTTTGTAGCTGAAAATATATTTCACTCAGGTTTATGTCTCCCATCCGGATCAAACCTAACAGCTCAACAACAGGATTGGGTAATTCAGTGCTTCATGGACATCGTCAACAATGCTCAAAGTAAAGTGAAATTATATACATTAAGAAAACATGAGGTATAGATAATGATAGGAGATAATATAAAGGGATTGAGAAAGCAAAAAGGACTCACATTATCAGAACTTGCCACACGTGCCAAGATATCTAAATCATATTTAAGTAATATCGAACGCAGTCGGAACAAGAATCCATCGATTCACATTATAGAGAAGTTAGCTGCTGTCTTAGATGTAGATATTTGGACTTTACTGGAACCTGACTCCAAACATAACAAACTGCCAGAAAGTGAATGGCTGGATTTTGTTAAAGAGTTACAGGAATCAGGTGTAGAGTCAGAGCACTTGAAGGAATTTAAATCAGTTATCGAATTTGCTAAATGGCAGAATAAACGGTTGGAAGATAAAAAGAGATGACTGCTGCAGGAGGAGTGATTGGTGGAACCTAAGCGAATTCTTCACGTTGTCGGAGCGATGAACAGAGCAGGAACAGAAACGATGCTGATGAATATCTACCGGAATATTGAACGTAAGCATATTCAATTTGATTTTATTTCCTACAGTGATCAGGAAGCCCACTATGACGAGGAGATAATTAAATTAGGTGGAAGAGTAATTAAGTTAGCTAATACACGATCAATTAAGGAAATCTATGATGCAATTAAGCATTACGGTCCATACGAAGCTGTACATTGTCATACATTATTTCACTGTGGAATCGCTAATCTTGCCGCATTATTAGCCGGAGTTAAGATAAGAGTTTCACATGCTCATACGACGTCAGATAAAAGTGATAGTTACATGAGAAAAGTCTATATCCACTCAATGCGAAATTTGATTAACACTTTCTCTACCCATTTATTAGCATGCAGCTACCAAGCGGGAAAGTACTTATTTGGTGAAAAAGGAGTAAATACATCTAAGTATTCTTTTTTTGCGAATGTAATTGACTATCAGGTTTATTTAAAGGAGCCGAAGAAGAACGTTGCTGCATTTAAAGTGGAAAACGGTTTTGGGAGTAGTTTAGTGATCGGTCATATTGGTAGATTTATCGAATCAAAAAATCATGTTTTTTTAATGGAAGTATTGGAAAAGGCATTAAGAAAAGACGCTACTATTAAATTGCTGTTAGTCGGTGATGGCGACCAAAGAATAGATATTGAAAGAAAAGCCAAAGCAGCAGGATTGTGGGAAAATATTCTGTTTGCTGGAATTAGAGAAGATATATCAACAATGATGCATAGCATGGATGTTTTCGTGTTTCCGTCTAAATATGAAGGACTGGGACTTGTATTACTAGAAGCACAAGCAAGCGGATTGCCGTGTATTGTTTCCGAATCTATTCAACCAGAAGCGGATTTAGGCATTGGCATATTTACGAAACTTAAGTTAAGCGACGGTCCGGAAGTTTGGGTGCAGCACATACTTGTATTAGCTAACAAGAAAGAAAAAGACGCTACTAAAATTTCCCGTGCGTTCGAAAAAAATGGATACGCTCTTAGCGAAGGGATTTCACAATTAATGAATATGTATAACTGTAGCGAGGGTGAGGTACATGAAAAAAGTGTTAATCGCCTCTTTTGACATGGAAGTAGGAGGGGTGGAGCGAAGCCTAATCAGTTTGTTAACTAACTTTGATTATACCAGTTATGATGTTGACCTTATGCTTTATAGTCATACAGGAGATTTTCTTAATTTGCTGCCGAATACTCCAACGCTGCTTGATGAATCGAAATCGTATAAAACATTCCGTATGTCGGTTGGACAAATTATGAAATCAGGTAAACCAATTCTTGGATTGACGAGAATTCTTGCCAAATATAAAGCAAGTGCAGATAAATCCTTAGAAACCGGGTTTAAGCAAATGCAATACATGTGGAATTACGCCATACCATTTTTACCTAGAGTTGATAAGAGGTACGATATCGCCATCAGTTATTTGTGGCCCCATTACTTTGTTGCTGAGAAAGTCAAGGCACGAACAAAGATCGCCTGGATCCATACAGACTATTCAACAATTGATACGGACATAGAAATGGATTTAAAGATGTGGAATGAATTTGATTACATGATAGCGGTATCCGAGGAATGCAGAACTGCATTTATAAAAAAATACCCATTATTAAAAAAGAAAGTAAAGGTAATAGAAAATATATGTTCACCCGATATTGTAATCTCACTATCAAACGAATCGGTGGGGAATACAATGCTTGAGGATGAAAGATTTAAACTGATCACGGTTGCAAGACTATCAACTGCGAAAGGAATTGATCAAGCAGTCAAAGCATTAAAAGAATTGAAGAATAGAGGTTATGACAATATTGCCTGGTATGTAGTTGGTTACGGCGGAGATGAAAATATGATTAGCGAACTAATAACTAAAGAAGGTTTAGAAGATTCCTTTATTCTTTTAGGAAAAAAGATCAATCCGTACCCTTATATGAAAGCAGCGGACATTTATGTGCAGCCGTCTAGATATGAAGGAAAAGCAGTTACGGTAGGTGAAGCTCAAATTCTAGGTAAACCAATAGCAATCACGAATTATCCAACCGCGAAAAGTCAGGTCCAGGATGGAGTCGATGGTTTGATTTGTGAAATGTCTGTTAATGGAATTGCGGATGGAATTGAAAAATTGTATCAGGACTATGCATTAAGGGAAAAGCTTGCGAACAACTGTAGAATGAAAAATTATCGTAATAGTGATGAGCTGAAAAAGTTATATGAATTGGTCTAGGAGGGACAATACAACATGCAAAAAAATAAAGTAAGTGTAGTTGTTCCTATATATAAAGTGGAAAAATATATTTGCAGGTGTATTAATAGCATTATAAATCAGACTTATGCCAACTTGGAAATTATCCTGGTGAATGATGGATCACCTGACAATTCTGGAAGGATAGCAGATTCTTATCAAGAAAATAATCCTAAGCGAATAAAAGTAATCCACAAAGAAAATGGCGGCTTATCGGATGCTAGAAACATAGGAATGGAGCTGGCAACCGGAGAATATATTATGTTTGTAGATAGTGATGACTGGCTGGACACAACAATGATTGAGACCATGATGAATATTATTCTGGAGTTTGACGCTGATGTGGTACAATCAGCTTTTTATTATGCTTATCAAGAAAAATTATTAATGGATAACCGCAAGAGAAATACTAGTTTCTATCTGAATCTGTATGATAATAAATCATTGATGCATGAACTGGTTTTAAATGAAAAAGTGAAAAACTTTGCATGGGGAAAATTGTATAAAACAGAAATGGTACGACACGTTCCTTTCGAAAAAGGAGTCCTGTTTGAGGATGTTTTTTGGGCTCATCAGGTAATGTATAAGGTAAAAAGATTTGTGAGTTTAAACAAACCGATGTATTACTATTTTCAGCGGGACGACAGTATAGTAGCTAATTATTCAACAAAAAATTTAGATATGATTAAAGGACTGAAAAAAAGACATCGATTTATAGCAGAATTTTATCCAGACCTGATAAATGAATCATTTAAGATGATATTAAAATCGTCGTTGATTCATTATAATTTATTGCTTCTGAACAGGATTCAAGATCCAAGTGGTATCCATAGAAAAGAAATTCAGCAATATATACAGAATCATTACCAATCGTTAATAGAGGCTGCAAGAGAAGATAAACAATTAAGGAATCAACTAAAATTATTTTCAGTACATCCGCAATTAAATGTTTTATTTCTAGGTGTTAGAAAATTATTGAGAAAAACAAAGTTAGTTGAAGAACCTGAAGGATTAGAGCAAGTTTGAAATTCAGTTAAATATAATTGCTAATAAAGGATGGTGATCGTCATAAAAAGTGAAGTTGAAATTCTAAGTAAATTGAATGGAGGAAGAATAAATCATGAAAATATTACTGAAAACCAAAGTGTATATGAATTAGAACCACTTTTGATGATTAACCATAAAAGGTTCGACATAATGGCAAAATATATTTATGGTGTGTTCCTTGAAAACAATATAAATAGCACTTGGGGATATAGACTTTATGAAGATCACATATGGGTATTTAACAATTATGATGAAGATGATAATTCCGGTAAAAAAGGGATAAAATCATTCTTTGATTCGTTTAACGGTATTCTGAAATCAGTCAAAGAAAATGGTTTCATTGACGATGTTTCCATAATTCCAATAAATAAAGATTATGTTCCGATTGATGGTGCCCACAGGCTAGCAGCAGCATTACTATATAATAAAAAGGTAAAGGTCACAAGATTAGATAATAGTTTAGTGAATTATAATTATGAGTTTTTTAAGCGAAAAGGTCTTCTTATTAAATGGTCAGATGCAATGGCGTACGAGTATTGTAAGTTAAATAAAAATACGTTTGTAATTCTCTTGTCACCATTCGCAATTAAAGAAATTGATCTTGTAAAAGAATCGCTCAACAAGTTAGGATCTATTTATTATGAAAAATACATTGACTTAGAAAACAATGGTCCTATAAATCTAGCTAGTCAATTGAATAAATTAAAAAATAAACTAAATATTGAATGCCCTTTGAACATTATAGAAGGCACTTTTTGTGTTTTATTATTTGAAGCAAAGCATTGTGAAAATATTTCACGAATATACGGAGAGTTGATTAAAATTTATGAGGATGAGAAAAATTCCTTTTATATAAATGACAACCATGCTGTAACAGTGCAGCTAGCTCAATTGTTTCTAAATGAAAATAGCTTACATTATTTAAACAATGCTATACCAGGTATGAGCGAAAAATTGAAAAGTACTATTAAACATTTTAAAACATACTTGAATGCTGAGAAGAATGACGCGGAATGTTTTTGTGTTATTTCTGATGCTGTATTGGACGTATATGGTATTCGTGAATTTAATGAGTTAAGTTTTATCCAAAGCCATTCTAATATTAAAAATTTTAAAGTTGAAGATATAAAAAAATACACTGAAAAAAATCTAATTCTAAAAATACCAATTGATGATATTATCTTTAATCCTGAGAATCACTTTTACTATGATGGAATTAAATTTTGCTCATTGAAAACTTTAAAGAAAATAAAGAGGAAACAAAATCTAAATATAGATAATGAAGGGTTAAAATTGGCAGAGCATCTTGTAAAGAAAAATATTAATCAAAATATAGTAATGTATAGGTATAGAATTACAAAAGAATTAAAAATTATTAAATTAAAAATTATAGAACAAAAATTAAAATACAAAAGATGGTTTATAAGTATTTTTAAAATTAGAGGTGGTGAATAAAATGAAAAAAAAGCTATTGTTTGCTATAGATTCACTGGATTGTGCAGGTGCAGAAAAAAGTTTGGTAACGTTGTTGTCACTTCTTGATTACGCTAAGTACGAAGTGGACTTAATGCTTTTTGCACATGGTTCTATGTTGGAGAGTTTGGTGCCAAAAGAAGTAACTATTTTAAAACCACTAAAATACACGGAGTATGCTGGGCTGAAGATAAAGGATTCAATAATTTTCACTATCAAAAACTCAAAATATAATATGTTATATTCCAGAATGAAATATTCAATTGAAATAAGAAGAAAACAATACAGAAATTCTCAGATGGCAAGGATCTTTTGGCAAAGTGTTTCAAGCAATATAGAAAATAACGATAAAAATTATGATGTTGCTATAAGTTATGCGCAGGGTGTTCCAACTTTTTATATTGCTGATAAAGTAAGGGCAAAGAATAAATTCGCTTGGGTTAACGTGAGTTACAAACTAAATATAGAAGATAAAGTATTTCAGGAAAATTTCTACGATCAATATAATAAAATTATTGCGGTATCAAATACTACCAAAAAAATATTTCTTGAAACATTTTCGGCTTACTCAAACAAGGTAGAAGTAATTCATGACATTAATGATCCTAATCTGATAACTGAGATGGCTGATATGGAAAGTGCCTATAATGATAACTTTTATGGAATAAAAATATTAACGATAGGGAGACTTGATTATCAAAAAGGCTATGATATTGCACTTAATGCATGTAAGAAGTTGAAAGATAGAGGTATTAATTTCAGGTGGTATGTTTTAGGTAAAGGTAAACTGCAGAAGGAAATAGAAGAATTTATCATTTTAAATAATTTATCACAAGAGTTTATATTATTAGGCACAAAATCAAATCCATATCCTTACATTAAAGATGCAGATTTATATGTACAAACTTCAAAATTTGAAGGATTTGGATTAGCGATTGCAGAAGCCAGAATGCTTAATATACCTGTAGTCACTACAAGGTTTGATGCGGTATATTCACAAATGAAAAACGGTAAGAATGGTTTAGTGGTTGATATGGATTCCGATTCAGTAGCAGCAGGAATAATAAAACTTGTAAACGATAAAGAATTAAGAAACGGTATTATTGAATATTTAAGAGCAGAGAAAAAAGGTAATGTAGAGGAGTTAGATAAATTTTATCAACTAATCGGATGAGGTGAATAAAAGTGAAAAAAATAGTGTTCATGCTCATCAATATGAACGTTGGTGGAACAGAAAAAGCCTTACTAAATATGATTTCTGAGATTCCCAAAGCTGAATATGATATTACCATACTGATGCTCGAGAAGTATGGTGGGTTTCTAGATTCCATTCCCAGCTATGTGAAAGTAGAGTACGTAAAAGAGTATAGTGAATTAAAGGAAGTAATAAATCAGCCACCAAAAAAGGTTGGTATTAGCTTCATTAAAAAAGGTAAAATATTTCGAGGAACTGTTTTTCTTTTTGTATATTTACTTTCTAAATTACTTAATAATAAAAGTATATTTTTTAAGTATATTTTAAAAGATGTTTCCGAGGTTAAACAAGAGTATGACATCGCTGTAGCTTATGCTGGTCCAATGGACTTCATAAGCTATTTTGTTATTCACAAAATTAAAGCGAAAAAGAAATATCAATGGATCCACTTTGACGTTACAAAAATAGGATTAGACGTGAAGTTTGCAGCTAATCTATATAGAAATTTTGATAAAATATTGGTTGTTTCGAATGAAGCGAAAAGGAAACTGGTTGGGTTAGTACCAATAGTGGAAGAGAAATCTGAAGTATTTCTAAATATGGTTTCTCCTAAAGTAATTCAGCGTCAATCAAATGAAGGAATAGGATTTAACGATAATTTTAATGGAGTTAGAATATTAACTGTTGGAAGGTTAGCCATTGAAAAGGGCCAAGACTTAGCAATACTTGCGTTAGCAAGACTTGTTCAGGAAGGGTATAACGTCAAATGGTACTGTGTCGGTGAAGGTAATGCTCGAATGGAGTACGAAAGGTTAATAGAAGAATACGATTTGCAGGACAAATTTATTTTATTAGGTTCAGATCCAAACCCATATACGTACTTGAAAGAATGTGATATTTACGTTCAACCATCAAGATATGAGGGGTATTGTATTAGTTTAATTGAGGCAAAGTGTTTAAACAAACCTATTATAACTACTGATGTAAATGGGGCAAAGGAGCAGATAATCAATGGAGAGACAGGATTTATTGTTGATATTGATGAAAGAGAAATTTTTGGATCTCTCATGAAATTATTACAGAGTCCTAGATTATGTCAGGAATTTAGAGACAATCTTTCGAATGAAGAAATAAATACAGTGAAGTTAGTAGGAATATAATTATTGATTACTTGATTTAATATAGGAAGGGCGTGAAAATTTGTTATCTATGGTAAAAAAATTACTTTCATTCTTTAATAAAAGAGAAAAGAAAAAGTTATTAATCTTATTTTTCATGATGATAGTAGCAGCTGTATTTGAAACCATTGGAATTGGACTTATTGTTCCATTGGTCGGAATAGTGACTAATCCCATTATTATTCAGGAACAAGCTATTCTAACATTTTTATACAAAGTATTTAATTTTAATTCAACAAAAGCTTTTGTCTTGTTTTCAGTTGGGATATTATTAGCAATATTTGTTATTAAAAATATTTATTTGCTTCTTTTTAACTACGCTCAATTTAGAGTTATCTTAAACCAACAAGTGAAATTATCCAGAGATCTATTTAAGGAATATTTAGTAAAACCATATTCGTTTCATCTGCAACGAAATACAGCTGATTTACTAAATAATGTAAATGGTGAAGTAGCAAAATTATTTCAAGGAATAGTTATTTCAGGATTTCAATTAATTACGGAAGTGTTAGTAACGGTTTGTATTTTAGTGTTGCTTTTAATAACGGCTCCAGTTGCAACTTTGGTAGCTTCTATCTTGTTAGGTGGAAGTGTTTTTTTATTTTTTTCATTTCTACGTAAAAAGATTAGTAATCTAGGTGTCGAGCAGCAAATAGTAAATGGAACGATGATTAAATGGGTTAATCAGGGCTTAGGAGCAAGTAAAGAGGTGAAGGTGTCTGGAAAAGAAAACTTCTTTATTAAAGCATACACTGGTCAAAGCCAGATCAAGGCGAATAATAGCAGATACATGAAAATGCTGGAACAGGTACCCAGACTTTTTATAGAAACATTATTAGTATCTATTGTTCTAATTACAATGTTAATAATTGTTTTACAAGGAACAAGTACGGCACAGGTAGTTTCAACTATGGCACTTTTTGCTATGGCTGCCTTTCGTTTGATGCCTTCCATAACTCGTATAGTTGCTCTAGTTACTACAATTCGATACAGTCAACCAGCTTTAAATGTTGTTTATTATGATTTATTTCTTAATAAAGAGAACACGCAATACAATAGTAATTTAGCTAACATGCTTCCAATTAATAAAGGAAAGAAATCCTTTGTTGATTCATTAAAATTAGAGCATGTATCTTTTCGTTACCCGAACCAGGAAACGTATTCAATACAGGATGTATCACTAACTATTCCTATTGGGAAATCTGTCGCATTCATCGGCGAATCTGGAGCAGGGAAAACTACACTTGTTGATATTATTCTGGGACTCTTTCCTCCAGAAAGCGGTAGCGTTTTGATAGATGGAAAAAATTTGTATGAACTCAAATCATTGTGGCAACAAAAAATTGGATATATTCCTCAATCGATTTTTTTATCTGATGATACAATTCGCAGCAATGTTGCATTTGGAATAGAGAGGGAGCATATTAGTGATTTCGAAGTATGGAGAGCATTAGAACAGGCACAATTAAAGGAATTCGTCGAAGCCCTACCCGATCAGCTGGAAACATCAGTAGGAGAACGGGGAGTAAGAATTTCTGGTGGCCAACGTCAGCGAATCGGAATTGCTCGAGCATTATATCATAATCCGGAAATACTGTTTATGGATGAAGCAACATCAGCTCTGGACAACGAAACAGAAAAAGAAATAATGAAAGCAATTGATGGATTAAAAGGGCAGAAAACTTTAATTATAATAGCTCACAGATTAAGTACAATTGAAAACTGCGACATTGTATATGAAATGAGCAAAGGAAAGTTAGTTTCAATAGAAGATAGAGCTAATAGATCGATTATTTAGTAAGGATTTTTAAGAAATAAAGGATTAGAAAATTTCGCTTGCGCATATTAAACTAATGTGTTATTGTTCTTTATATAGAACTAATTAAATGCTGTAATACATGTTTTAAACAAGATTAGTGAAGATGTAAATTAAAATCGTTCGTTATTGAGTCAACTGTAGGTGGGAGTGATAATTATTAGTGCTATAGCAGGAATATTTCATAGTAATAAAGACCCCATACCTAATGACCATAGTACTGGCATGATGCATAAACTTCAAAAATTCCCTGCTGACGATGTTCAAATTTGGCAGCAAGATAATATTTTTCTTGGGTGTCATGCACAGTGGATCACTTCTGAACAAATAGGTGAGACCCTTCCTTATTATGATGTAGATAGAAAGATGACAATTACCGCTGATGCTATTATTGATAATCGTGAAGAACTATTTGATAGTCTACAAGTTAATAAAAATTCACGAGAACACATGCCAGATAGCCAACTAATTTTACTCGCTTATCAAAAATGGGGAGATGATTCTCCGAAGTATTTAGTAGGTAATTTTGCTTACATGATTTGGGATGAAGATTCACGTAGATTATTTGGTGCAACTGACTTTTCAGGTAGTAGAACATTGTATTTTTATAAGAAATCCAATAAATTCGCTTTTTGCACAACTATTCAGCCACTATTTTCACTTCCATATATAAACAAGGTATTAAATGAACAATGGCTAGCAGATTTTCTTGCAATACCAGAGATGATTAACACAGTAGATCCTTTTTCTACTGTTTATAAAAATATAGAACAGGTACCAGGCTCGCATTCCATATCAGTATGCGGAGATAAAATAAAACTAAAAAAATACTGTAATTTAACTACGGAAAATAAATTAGTTCTAGGGTCGAATGAAGAGTATGAAGAAGCGTTTAGAGATGTCTTTGGAAATGCAGTTAAAAGCAATTTGCGAACTCATCGCAAAGTAGGTGCGCAGTTGAGTGGGGGGTTAGATTCAGGTAGTGTTGTTGGTTTTGCAGCAAAGCATCTTAAACAAAATGATAAACAATTGCACACATATAGTTATGTACCAATTGAAGGATTTGTTGATTGGACACCAAAAAGTAAAGTTGCTGATGAGCGTCCCTTTATCCAATCAACAGTAAAACATGTAGGAAACATAAACAGTAACTATTTAAGTTTTCCAGAGAAAAGCCCATTTTCAGAAATAGACAATTGGTTAGAAATTCTTGAAATGCCTTATAAATTTTTTGAGAACTCATATTGGTTATCAGGTATATATGGAATTGCAGAGAAGCAAGGTATGGGTATCCTTCTAAACGGAGCGAGAGGTAATTACACCATCTCCTGGGGATCCTCTCTAGATTACTATACGAAACTATTTAAGCGTCTCCAGTGGATGGAATTAAATAAAGAACTTAAACAGTATATCTATATTAAAGATACTGGAAGAAAAGCTGTTCTATCACGGATAGGAAAGAAAAGTTTTCCAACTTTCACGAAGATATTAGACAGAGCGGCGACTAAGTATACTGCTCCAATTATAATTAATCCAGAGTTTGCTAAAAGAACAAAAGTTCTCGAGAGAATACGTAGTGTTGGAATGGACGAAACCTGGTCAACTATACCGACAACATATGAGTTAAGACAAAACCAGTTCCAAAAACTATGTTATTGGGGAAAAGGAACGAGCAGTACGAAGTTATCACTAAAACATTCTCTTTGGTATCGAGATCCTACGAATGATTTGCGGGTTGTACGCTTTTGTTTGTCGCTTCCAGATTCCCAATATATTCAAAACGGGATAGATAGATCATTGATTCGCAGAGCAACTAATGAAATCTTACCTGATAAAGTTAGATTAAATCATCTTTGTAAAGGTGCACAGGGAGTCGATGGAATTCAAAGAATGCTCCCATATTGGAATAATATTATAAGCGAGTTAGAAGAACTTACAAATGACCTATTAATCGCAGAATATATAAATATAGATGTTATAAAAACTGCATTATTAAAAATCAAAGAAAACCCAGAGCCAGAACTAATTTTCGATCCTGAATTTAAAATATTAATGCGAAGCTTAATAGTATATAAATTTATCAAGAAGAACTTTAAGGAGGTGATAATATGAAAAAAGCTTGGGAAAAGCCAGATTTAGAAGTACTTGATATTAGTCTTACAATGGCAGGACCTGGATTACGGACTCCTGATGATGAGCAGACGGATCCCGATGAAGATATGCACTTAAGCTAATAATAACTTTATTATCTGGATTCTGAATGGGTTGTTCCCTTCTACTTTTTCTAAGTGAAGGGACAACTATTTATTATCTGAAAATTTGGCTATAGTAAATTACTAAAGACTTTCTTGGTCTACGGAGGGGACGGATTTGTAATGATAAATAATGATGGAGAAAATAAATATAGTGCCTTTGGTCTAAATATATTAAGTCATTTTCGTCTAAATGAATTATCAGTAGCCCCTATCAATTTACAAAAAGAGATTGTGATTAATCTAGCAGATCTAACCACACTATGGTCCAAACTAGCTATACCGAACAAACATTTCGTTGTAAAAGAAAATTTTGTTCTATTTCATATACCGGATGTTGCTATTTTCTTAGTTCAAAATGGAAATGAAATTTTTGTTTCGCCATTTAAGGATTCTAGGGAAGATCAAGTACGTCTTTATATACTGGGAACGTGTATGGGCGCGCTATTAATGCAAAGAAGAACCCTCCCGCTACATGGCAGTGCAGTTGCAATAGATGGAAAGACGTATGCAATAGTTGGTGATTCTGGTGCTGGTAAATCTACTCTGGCGTCTGCTTTCTTAAATAGAGGATACACGCTTTTAAGTGATGATGTAATACCAGTAACGCTGAATGAGATTAATATGCCGATAGTAATACCTGCTTATCCCCAGCAGAAACTGTGGGTTGAAAGTCTGGATCAGTTCGGCATAAATTCGGAAAATCTACGCCCAATAATGGATAGAGAAACAAAGTATGCCGTACCGGTAACTGACAAGTTTGCTGCAGAGCCTATGCAATTAGCTGGTATATTCGAATTGACTAAAACGGACGCTGATGAGATAGGAATTCAACCAATACAAAACCTGGATCGATTGCGTACCCTTTTTAACCACACTTACCGTAATTTTCTTCTCAGTCGCTTAGGGTTATTAGAGTGGCATTTTGGTTTCTCAGCAATGATTGTTAATAAGCTTGAATTCCATCAACTTCAACGACCCACTTCTCGATTTACAGCAAATGAATTAGTAGACATAATATTATCCAAAATTAAAAAAGGAGAGAAAGTCACATGATAAAAAACGGTTGCCTCTTATTAAATCAAATGGTTCGTCAAAAAGAAGGAAATATTGTAAGCGATATGGATGGCGAGAAAGTGATGTTAAGCATTCATAATGGTAAATACTACAATCTAGGGGAAATCGGCGGTGATATATGGATGCTGATAAAAGACCCGATTTGTACAAAAGACTTAATAGATATGTTAATGGTTAATTATGATGTGAGTCAAAATGAATGCGAAGAGCAGGTATTATCGTTTCTAAATCTATTATCAGATGAAGATTTAATTTTGGTTGAAGAAGTGGTTCAGTAGACTATGAAAAAGATAATTACTTTTATCTTATTGGGTAATCAAACCAAGCTATTACTGATTGAAGCATTTTTTTACTTGGGATGGTCTCGCATTCTCAAAGGGTTACCTTTTTCAAAGTTAGCACCTTCTTTAGGCGAAAATATGTGTGAGACGACATATTCAGTAAACACCAATCATTTTATCAAGTTAAAGAATATTTCTGATGCAATTCGTATTATGAGCAATTATACTTTTTGGGAAAGCCAATGTCTGGTTAAAGCAATTGCTGGACAGAAAATGCTGAAAAGAAGAAACATAGATTCTACGCTGTACTTAGGCACTGCCAAGGATGAAAAAGGTGAATTTATCGCACATGCCTGGTTGAGAAGTGGTTCATTCTTTGTTACGGGTTCTGAAGGCATGGAAAGGTTTACGGTTGTAGCTAAATTTGCTAAAGAATCTCCCACTAGAAAAGATGAAGGAGAAAATTATGGAGAAAACACTTGATTTAGCAAACGTCCCTAAAGAACTACGCTTGATACTTGAATTAGTTAGCCAATCTAATGAACAAAAAATTATAGAGCAACAAGAAGAATTGTGTAAAGATATTAATTGGCAGCTATTTGTTAAATTAGCTATACACCATCGTTTGTATCCATTACTATATTCTTCTATTAGACTTTTGGATGAACAATTTGTCCCCGCATTTGTCCCTCAAACCCTAATGCAGTACTATAAGCGAAATGCTTTTCAAATGTTGCGACTTAGCGCAGAGATGGAACGTGTAAGTACTCTATTCTCAAAAGAAAAGATTCGTCTTCTTTTATTGAAAGGACCAGCACTTGCTCATGAATTATACGGTGATATTTCGCTTCGTACTTCAGGGGATCTGGATGTTCTGATTCAAATTGATGAACTTGAAAATGTAGATAAACTGCTTACAGAATCTGGCTATAAAAAAGATGATTATATAGAATCGGTTTTGAACGATTGGAAATGGAGGCATCATCACGTTACCTATTTTCATAGGGAAAAACAAATCAAGTTGGAAATTCATTGGAGGTTAAATCCCGGACCTGCAAAAGAGCCAGAATTTAATGAGCTTTGGGAACGCAGGCAACGAAGTAACCTTTCCAGCCGTTCTATCTATTTGCTTGGTAATGAAGATCTATTTTTGTTTCTGGTCTCACACGGAGCCCGTCATGGATGGTCACGTTTACGCTGGTTAGTAGATATACACCAATTTAGTAATATAGAGTTGAATGGGAAGAAGCTTGATAAGCTTCTAATAAAATACCAGTGTCATCAACTTGGTGGTCAGAGTCTCACTCTCGCTTCTGAACTGTTAAATACTACATTGAGCAATGAGTTAAAACATCTGTCAGGTAATAAGCATCAATTGAAACTGGCACAGCAAGCAGTATTCTATCTTGAATCAATGGTAAATTTACACACGTATCCGGTCCCGGAAAAGGTAGCCCAATATCATAAACGTTATTTGTTTTCATTAATGTCGTTGCGCCAACGATTTTTATTCATAATAAGTTTTCTCTATCCTTATTATGAAGATGTTGAAACCCTGCCATTACCTAAAAGATTTCATTTTTTATATTTCCCTTTGCGTCCAATCTTATGGGCTTGGAGAAAAACAAGAAGACATGCTCTAACGTAGGAGGATTAACATGGATCACGTGGTTTACTTTCTAAAGCAGATACATTCT
The DNA here is from genome assembly GCF_050574275.1 of Virgibacillus flavescens. GTDB lineage: Bacteria > Bacillota > Bacilli > Bacillales > Amphibacillaceae > Virgibacillus_F > Virgibacillus_F flavescens. Next base: position 2,820,698 of record NZ_CP192260.1, on the reverse strand, counting down.
TTTTCCGGGAAAATTTTATATATCAATTTAATAGCTATGACCTTTATTGGCCTTTTGGAAGGAATTGGGATATTATTGTTAATTCCTATGATTAGTATGAGTGGTGTGATGGATATAAATGTTAAAGAGACACCAATCATAGGATTCTTTGAATTTCTCCAGACGATACCTATATCATTAGGATTACCTTTAGTTTTAGGGTTCTATGTTTTACTTGTTATCGGACAAAATTTATTACAACAGAAAATTACTTTAAGAAATGCCAGAATTCAACAAGGTTTTTTACGCCATCTGCGAGTTGAAACATATGAAGGTTTGCTATATTCCAAATGGGATTTCTTTATTAATAATAGGAAATCTGATCTAATCAATCTGTTAACTACACAAATCTCCCGATCAGCAGCAGGTGTTAATTCATTTCTGCAATTTATTTCCGCACTTATTTTTACATGCATACAAATTGGTCTTGCCTTTTGGTTATCGCCAAATATAACTGTTTTTGTATTAGTGTGTGGTTTGGCACTTATATTTTTCAATCGCAAGTTCCTTAAAAGATCATTAGCACTCGGTAATAGAAATTATGAATTGAGCAGGCGTTATCTTGGGGGAATAACTGACCAGATGAATGGAGTTAAAGACATTAAAAGTAATACGTTAGAAGACTCTAGAATGGACTGGTTTAAAAATTTAACTAGAAAGATGCAAGATGAGCAGGTTGAATACACTAAATTAAAAACGACATCACAGTTATATTATAAGGTTGCATCAGCGGTATTAATCGCTGTTTTTATCCTGGTTGCAGTCAACTTGTTTAGTGCCCAGGGCGGTCAGCTGATGTTAGTTATTATCATCTTTTCGAGATTGTGGCCAAGGGTAGCAGGCATCCAAGCGTCATTGGAACAAATCGCGACTACTATACCTTCGTTTAAAGCTGTGAAAGCTTTACAGATTGAGTGCCGTTCGGCAAAGGAATTTGAAATTGAATCAAGTAAGAATGTTGAGCGTTTAAGGGTAAATGATAATATTTTCTGTGATCAAATATATTTCCGATACGATCAAACAAAAAATATGTATGCTTTGAAGGATATTACACTTACTATTCCTGCCAACCAAATGACTGCTTTTGTTGGGAGGTCTGGTGCTGGGAAGAGTACACTGATTGACTTGTTAATGGGATTAAATCAACCTGAAAGTGGAGCGGTTATGATTGATGGAAGACCATTATCAAAAGAAAATATTTTGTCATTAAGAAAATCAATCAGCTATGTGCCTCAAGACCCATTTCTTTTCAATGCGAGCATAAGAGAAAACCTTCTCCTGGTGGATCCACATGCATCTGAGGAAAAGATGTGGGATTCGTTAAACTTCTCATCTGCCGCAGATTTTGTTCGTAAGCTTCCAAATGGGCTTGATTCCCTAATTGGTGATCGTGGAATCAAACTATCTGGTGGGGAACGTCAACGACTGGTTCTCGCTCGAGCTATATTAAGAGACCCATCTATTCTAGTATTAGATGAAGCAACTAGCTCCCTTGACACTGAAAATGAATTGAAAATCCAAAAAGCGCTTGAAGGATTAAAAGGGAAAATGACGATCATCGTTATCGCACATCGTTTATCCACGATCAGAAATGCGGATCAAGTTATTGTATTAGAGCAAGGGGAGGTTATTCAGCAAGGAGCGTTTAAACAACTCGCAGAAGAAAAGGTAAGTGTTTTCAGTCGTCTAATACAAAACCAGTTAGAAGCTTTAAATTAATTTATGAATTGTTCTTTAAAAAGAACGAAATATAAGTTATACTTAATAGAAGGAATATTGGTTATTTTTTTGGAGTTATCGTTCTTTATATGGAACAGAAGAATGGAGGTGATTAATTGAAAAAAACTACAGAATATCAAAAACCAGTAGTTTTGCATCATCAGCCTATTCGATTTGAAACTTCACAGAGCTGGAATAGGGGACGTGGACCTGTTTCAGGTGATGGTGGAAATAGTGATGGGAAACATTATCCACATGATCCTTATAAACCGAAGAAACCACACAAAAATAAATAGTTTATAACATAACAAAGAGCCACTTTCTACATATAGGCTCTTTGTTATACAAAACAGTGAACAATGATGAGGTGATTATGGCGTGGAAAGGACGATTGTAAAAATAGGTGGTCATATTGCAGAGTTGTTATGTTTATCTGGAAAAGCATCGAAATTTGTAGAGGATAATTATCAGGAATACATCGATACAACCGGTGCGGGCACTGATATTACTATCAAACTAACAAGTGAATACGGCATGCCATTCGTAGATTACTTGGTAGAAATAGAAGAAAAACCTGACAAAATACTATTTAGAAGAGCAGACTATCTAATCGAAGTAAACGCTGCATTTAGTCAAGCTAAAATAATGTTTTATGATGGTTTAGCACTGAAACATGCTCTGATGAACTTGTACAGTTCTTTTATTATTCATCATAATTGGGGATTATTAGTTCATTCTTCTTGTGTGGTGGAAAATGGCAATGCACATATTTTCTGTGGAATTTCAGGTGCAGGTAAATCAACAGTAGCTGAATTATCAATGCCAAGGCAGATTCTTTCAGACGAGGCAACAATCCTGAAAATTACAGATCAAGAAATTACTGTTTTTAATTCACCTTTCAGAAGTGAAATAAAAGCGTTGGGACAGCAGCAAACTGCACCGATCCAGAGCATTGAATTATTATATCAATCACTGCGGAACAAACAGCTAAGATTAAAAAAAACGGAGGCATTATTAGAGTTAATCGATAAAGTATTTTATTGGTCCTATAAAGAAGAGGACACAATAAAAGTTTTTCGGTTATTGATGCAGCTAGTGAACAATGTATCGGTAAACCGACTTCATTTTCGAAAAGATGACACATTCTGGGAGTTGATAACTGATGAAGTATATTCGTAAACAGGATTTTGAGACAACAATACTTGAAGACGAATGGATCGTATTAGATTCAAATTCATACACAATCACAACGTTGAATGAGGTAGGAGGTTACTGTTGGGACCTTTTACATGAACAACAAACAGTTGAAGACATTGTTCAATCTTTGCAGGAAAGATATATATTAACAGAAAAAACTATTGAAGAAGATATAGTAGTTTTCTTGACTGATTTGATTAAATATGGACTTGTCGAATATGCAAATTAGTCCACAAGCTTCCATCTTTATTAACGAGGTCATCCAGAATAATGGATGTTTAGAGCTGCCTGCAGAAGGAACCAGTATGTACCCGTTAATTCAAAAAGGGGATGTATGTTTATTTAAACACTGTGATATATCCTGCATTAAAAGAGGAGATATTGTATTATTCCAAAATTTCAATAACACCCTTATTTGCCATCGTTTTATTAAATCTCAAATCCGGAATAATCAAGTTGAATATATATGTAAAGGGGACACAAATTTTGGATACGATAAACCATTCCATCAGGATAAAGTTATTGGGAAGCTAGCTTCAATTAGAAAGGGAAAAGTGAACATAAATGCAACTAACACATTTTTGTTAATGTGGGGGAAAATCATTCTTTTTTTTCCTTTCGTGACTACCATTTTACGAATTTATCTTAACAGTAAAGATCAATGACAACTGTTTCCTGTCGAGGTGACAAATAATGACTATTAAAAGGTTATTTGAAAAAGTAAACATTAAACAATACTTTTCTTTCAGCGAATTAAAAAAGGTATTCGTATTACTTTGGCCGTATATTAAACAACATAAAAAGCCATATATTGGTCTGTTTATACTGTTATTTGTTGACATCGCCATGACGTTAGCATTTGCTTGGTTTTTTGGAAACATCACTGACGCTGCAGTTCAAAGTGATTTCACTAGACTTAGATGGCTATTGGTAATTGGGATTGGCATATCCGTAATCAGCATCATTTCAAATTTTATAAATACGTATCTTGAAACAATTGCGGTGAATGCTGTTAAAAAAGACCTGAATCTGCATTTATATCGTCATATTCTACTTTTGCCTACCAAAGAACTATCGAGTATTCATTCAGGAGAACTTGTATCTCATTTCACTAACGATCTCCATAATGTTGATGCAGTAATCGGCAGGGGATTGATTAATCTGGTTCGGCTTCCAATTATTACTATTGCTGCCCTCGTATACTTAATGCAAATCAGCTGGAAATTATCTTTGATTAGTTTGATGATAGCTCCAATTGCAATAATTGGAGGTGCAGTTTTTGGATTGTTATTTAGAAACAATAGCCGTTTAATTCATAATCTTATTAGTACTATTAATAAAAATTTAAATGATACATTTCATGGTGTTACAGTAATTCGATCTTTTACGCTTGAGAAGCTGTTCTTCAACAGATATAGTACGAAAAATCAGGAACTCTACTCGTTGGAATTAAAAGATGCAAAGTTAAGAGGTTGGTTCTACGCTGGAGGAGAAGCTGTTGGCTCAATCACTTTTTTGGTCAGTTTAATTATTGGGGCATTTTTTGTAACAGATAATATAATTACGATTGGTGCTTTATTAACTTTTATTAATCTAATCAATCATCTCGTATATCCCCTTACCGGTCTAGCAGGTCAATGGGCTGGATACCAGTGGTCTATATCAGCATTAGAGCGAATTACAAAAGTTCTTGAAGTGCCAAGCGAGTCAAGCGAACTACCTTTTCATTCGTCTATTAACACATTTTCTAAGCGTATAGAATTTAAGGATATTACCTTTAGTTATGACGATAATAGTAATGTATTTAAGGACTTTAATTTAGATATCCCTATTGGTAAAGTAACTGCAATTATTGGTCCCAGTGGGGCTGGTAAGTCAACTTTATTTAATTTGCTGCAACGATTTTATAATCCTCAATCAGGTTCCATATGTTTAGATAATAGATCCATACATGATACTGCCATCTCCGAAACAAGAAACTCCATAGCGTATGTTCCTCAAGAAACCTTTTTGTTTAGTGGTACGATTCGGGAAAACTTAATGCTTGGACGACATGAACTATCAGACGAAAAAATTGAGCAGGCAGCTCGCAGTGCTAACATCCATCAAGACATTATTTCATTACCAATGGGATATGATACCGAAATTGGTGAGAGGGGTATAAAACTTTCGGGTGGACAGCGTCAAAGGATTGCAATTGCACGAGCTATATTAAAAAATGCACCTATTTTGTTGTTAGACGAGGCAACTTCAGCTCTAGATAGTGAAACAGAGGGTTCTGTAAAAGAAGCACTGGAGCAATTAATGATAAACCGAACCACAATCGTAATTGCTCACAGACTCTCAACCATTCAACATGCAGACTTAATTGTTGTAATGGATAAAGGCAAAGTTGTCCAAATAGGAAATCATAATGAATTAATAATGCAAAATGGATTATATCAAGTTTTGAATAAAACTGACACATATCCGCATCCGGATGAATCTGATTCTATGGGCATTCGTGCTATCAAGTAGAAAGGTGGATGGTAGATGGATAATAGGTTGATGGATTGGCTATATAATCCAAATTCAAACGATAATTTCAACCCATCTTTTTATGGGGAATTAATTGAGCTCGCCGAAAATGATTCCATACTTCCACAGGTTTATCAACTATTATCAAATCAAGGGAGACTGGATAGTATCCCTATTTTTGTTAAAGAAAAACTACAAGCGGGATACAAGGAAGTACTGTATAAAAATATATTAATAAAAAGTCAGACTGATATAATACTTAATAAACTTAATTTTGCTGGAATTGAAGTCATACCGCTTAAAGGGGTGTATTTTGCTGAAAAGTATTTCGGTAGTATTGGTGCAAGAGCTACTTCAGATATAGATCTATTGGTTAGAGAGAAAGATGTGAATAAAGCAATTGAAATAGTGAAATCAACGGGATTTGAACTAGAGGAAGCGTTTATACCTTCTCATTTTCATTGCAGTTTCAGTAAGGAAATTGTTGGGTCTTTAGTACCTCTAACAGTTGAAGTTCATTGGGATATCCTAAAGCAATCAACGTCTGAATTTAGAATTGAAGAGTTTTGGGACAAGGCTATACCATTTGATAGGTCTCAATATGTTAAAAGCTTATCTGATTACCATGTTTTTTATCTAATGTGCCTGCATGGATGGAGACATAATTTAGATTCTCTGAGACACTACCTGGACATAGCTCACTTAATCGTTTTTTCTAAGAGTAAAATAGACTATGAAGTTCTTTTAAATGATGCCAAAATAGATTGTACTTTACGAAGAGTAAAACAGACACTTTCTGCAGTATATGAAAAGTTTCCAATGTTACATTTTTATAATGAATTTCCTCTTAAAAATGGAATTAACGATAAAAGATATCAAAATGTCCTATTGGATCAGTATATGCGTTTCATTCATTACAAGTTCTTAAGTTACGATACCTCAAAGCATCGAGCGATTGAGCTGGTAAATTGGCTTTTTCCGAGAAATTACGAGCTTGAAGCTGAACTTAAGCAAACTTTTAAAAGAAAATTTTACATTATTAAGCTATCGTGTCTTTATAAGCAAAGATGTATAGGCTTAATTAGAAGTGTCAAAACTCGAGGTTATTAACTTAAATTATCCTGAATTGGAGAGCGATTATCATTGAAAATAGAAGGTATAGGATGTTAATAGGTCTGCTAGTAACCATTATTATCTTTATAGGCTATATAATTTGGGAAAACAATCGTATTACCATTGTGGATCAGGAAGTGGAAATAAAAGGCTTACCAGAAGAATTCAATGGATTCTCTATTCTTCAAATATCCGATTTACATGAAGAAGTTTTCGGTGAAAATCAAGAGAAACTTATTGAGACTATTAATTCTATTAACTATGACGCAATTGTTTTTACAGGGGATATGCTGGACGGAATTAAAAGTAACAATTATAAACCATTTTATTCAATATTGGATGGTATAACCAATAAGAAAAATGCCTGGTATGTACCAGGTAATGCAGATCCGGAAAGTTATCATGTTACAGAGGGGATTGAGAAAAGTGAGTTTGTACAAGGTCTAGAGAAAAGAGGAGTGACCTTTTTAGAATCAATGGATACTGTTGAGTTAAGTGGTACAAAAATTAATTTTGTTAATTTTGAATTAGCAATAGGAAACATTGGAAGAAAAAATGGAATTCCTAATCCGAGTTATAGCAGTTCGAAAAAGTATATAACTTACCAAAAAGGTTTACTGAAAAAATTCGATAAAATAACAGATGAGAATGTAATAATTGCGCTTAATCACTATCCTGTCGTGGACCAACGTATAGATCAAATTAATAACGATTCAAAGCTGGAAATGAAAGATTTTGACCTGCTTATTGCCGGCCATTATCACGGCGGGCAAATACGTCTTCCATTAGTTGGGGCACTCTTTGTTCCGGAAGCCTGGTCAGATAACGGAGGTTTCTTCCCTCCTCAAGACAGGGTGAAAGGATTATGGGAATATGACGGAATACAGCAATATGTAAGTACTGGACTTGGTAGTAGTGACGCGATTACCTTTTTGAATTTCCGATTTTTTAATCCACCGCAGATCAACGTACTGAAATTGAAGAAAGCTGATTAATTAACCGCAGAACATTCGTTCCCTTAGTTTTCGATTTGTGATATACTGGAAAAAAACAATGGATAGGTGAGAAAAAATATGAGATTAATCCTCGCAGAAAAACCCTCTGTAGCAAAAAACATTGCAGATGCACTGAAAATCAAAAACAAAAAAGACGGCTATTTTGAAGGTGATGGCTATATTATTACCTGGGCATTTGGACATCTTCTGCAGCTTCTCGATGCGAAAGATTATGACAGCAAAATGACAAGGTGGAAGATGGACAATTTCCCTTTTATTCCAAATGAATTCAAATATAAGGTTAAAAGTGATCCACGAAATAGGGAGAAAGCTGATGGTGGAGCACGCAAACAGTTGAAAATCATACAGTCTTTAATGCGCAGATCTGACGTGCAAATGATTGTTTCTGCTTGTGATTATGACAGGGAAGTTATAGTGAGTTAGTGATATGTGTAAATACAGAGCCCTATACTGATATAAGAAGTTGAAGTATTTGGAATTCTACAAAATGATTGAGAGCTTTCCTATCATTTTAAAAGAGTTAACTGAAAGTAAGAGACATCCTATTAAAACTATAACAAAAAGTCGAATTCATTCTCTTTTTGGAGATAAAGAACCTACTCCAGGCATTTACCTCATATCTGATTCGAAAGACAGACATCTGTATGTTGGAAGATCAAAAACAATCGCTCAAAGAGTTGGAAAGGATCACCGCTCATTAGATAAAAATGCAGCTAACTTGACATCTAGAATTGCTAGAGAAAAAACATTCTACATAAAGAGGCAAGAGCAATTATGTATAGGGACTTTTTTGTAAGAATAATTAAAATGGAAAATGAACATAAAAGAACCCTGTTTAAAGTATTTGCAGGATTGGAGCTAATGACTCCCTATAATTGTTTTTTAGAGCATTGAAATAAGACTTACCGAATATATAAAACTATATATAATCCTGAGTATACAGGTTTCTATTTAAGATAGGGAGTAACAATCTATGTAAAGGAGAAGAGAAATGAGTAAAATAATTTTGACTGAAACTGAAAATTAAATATGATGATGGCGCACGTTCGAACATCGAGTGTGACACGTTGATTACGGATATTAAAGGTATTTATCCTATTTTTGATCGAAAAATGTACTTAACTGTTACAAATCTAATAGTGCAAGGAAATTTCCAATGTATTGTTCAAACCATAATTAAAGGAAGCGTTCCTGTTTTGGTAATGCCCCCTTAACGTGAAGACGACTCAAAATTTATTGAGTCGTCAATCTATATTGCGATAAAATAGCTGTTCCAGTATCTCATATGGCCTGTCTTACAAGTCCTAACGTAGTTAAATCACACGTTTTTAAACCTATAAAATAGCGCAGTCTTAGTGTTGTAAAAATGCGAAATTTCTGGGGGCCAACTTATTCAATCGGCTGCCCTACAGCTGTAATTTTGCAAGTTGAAATTGCAAATCTAACGATTTCTTCATTGATTAATAAAGTACCTAACACTATGCCAAGACCTGTTTGTTCAACGTTAAAATTTGATGCAATAGAACCAGTGCTTACTAAAATATCTACTGTAGAACCGATAAGAGTACCCAGCAACTCTCTAATAGGTCGTTCACGACAATCACATTCACAATCAGAAACATCAGGTGGCAATAAGTTAATAGTTGGCCCGGGTGGTAAAAATCCTACACCTAATACATCAGAGATATTTACCACAAAGGTTCTCGCTCCGTCTGTAACAGTAACTAAAAAATCATCCACCTCAGTAATTGTGAATAAAAAAAAGAGAGGAGGTACATTTGGTGCATCCGCAACAGTGCTGAGAATCACAGTTTGCCCAATAAGTTGTTGTAAGACGGACTGAAGTGGAGAAACACAACAATCACAAATGCTCATACAAGGGGGGCCTGGAGGGCCAGGTTCTCCTTGCGGTCCTCGTGGTCCTACAGGGCCAGGAGGGCAAGAAGGAGGACATCTATTATCACGTAATGGCGGACAACATTCATTAAGTTTTATTATAGATACTTTCTTTTTTTTGGACATGTTTTCACCTCATTAATTTTCATCTTATATGATATGTCCTATGCAAAGTTTGGATTGTACGTAAGTCTAGACGTATATGAATTGGTCTTGTAAATGGATAATCGATATTGCTAAAACGAGAAGCAACTATCACGATATAGTTCCCAATATCCCTCGGTCGATTACTTGTGTCTCCGATCTTGAATGAGATGGATCCCCTTTAAGTTTCTCAATAATTTTACATCTTTCATACTGCGAATAAGTAGGAATTCTTCAGCTGTCGTCTCAAAATAAACATGCTATGTCTTAGTATAAAATTATACTAAGACATAGCATGTTTATATTTATTAGAAGACAAATGGTGGTTTATAACCTAGTGCAGTGAGAAACCAATCTTCGCACATCCACATACCCAAGGTAAAAGAAGCATATGGCAAGGAAAATTTGGTGTACGAACGTCAACGTCATCGTTATGAATTCAATAATGATTTTAGAGAATAAATGGGAGATAAAGGATTTATTTTTTGGAGAGCTTTTTAATGGTTTTATTGGTGCGGTAGTTACAGATTCCGAAAATAATCAGTAATAAATGATAACCTACACCCCAGACAATGCAGTTTGTAAAATTTGAAAGATGCTAAATAGCAGAAAAAATTATATAATAGAAATAATTGTTTTTAATAAACAAGAATGAAGTAAAGGAAGGTTAAGGATAGATGCAATGAAAAAACATATTTTAGTAGTAGATGATCAGCCTGGTATTTGTTTATTGTTGTATGAAGTTTTTACAAACGAAGGATATCAAGTAACAACAGCAAATACCGGTAAGGAAGCAATTGAACAGATGCAGACTCGAAATTTTGATTTAATAATGCTGGATTATAAACTTCCAGTTATGGATGGATTGGATGTCTTGCGTCAAATGGAGAAGGAAAACATCGATCTTCCTTCTATTCTGATGAGTGGATTAGCGGAAGAAATTAGTAAAGAAGGCGAGGAGTGCCTACTTGTGAAGCACATACTTGCTAAACCGTTTAATATTATGGACGTATGCAAACTAGTTAATGATATTATAGAGTGATTCGATTTAACAAAACGAAGCGATTGTTCGACTTTATAAAATAGTCGAACAAGTCTTATATCAATGCAAATCTGAAATATAGGAGATTGACTTAAAAATGGCATCCGTATTAATACTAGCTGAAAAGCCATCACAGGCGAAAGCTTATAGTGAAGCTTTCTCTGTCAAAAGAAAAGATAAAACATTCATTGAACTAAATCCATGCAGCACGTTTCCTTCAGGGGCAATAATTACGTGGGGAATTGGTCATTTAGTAGAGTTAAGAGAACCGAAAGAATACAAGAAAGAATGGGGTTCATGGAATCTCGAAACATTACCCATTTTACCAGATAGATATGAATTTAAAGTTGTAAAGGACAAACAAACTCATTTCAATGTTATTAATAAGTTGTTCAATAATCCAGATATTACAACTATCGTTAATGCTTGTGATGTCGATCGTGAAGGTTCAAATATTTTTTATTCGATACACAATATGACAGGAGTAAAAAACAAAACGATTAAAAGATTATGGATTAACTCTTTAGAAATTGATGAAGTGCGTAAAGGTTTTAATAATTTACTAGACAATAAGAAAGATTTATTACTTTATGAAGAAGCGAAGGCACGACAAATTAGTGATTGGCTAGTAGGAATGAATGGAAGTCGGCTTTATACTTTACTACTCCAAAAGAAGGGCAATAGAGAAATCTTACCAATCGGACGTGTGCAGTCACCGACAGTCTATCTCATTTACGAGAGACAAAAAGAAATAGAAAGCTTTGTATCTAAACCATTTTATGAAATTGAAGCAAACTTTACCGCAGAAAATGGTTTTTATATTGGGAAAGCAAAAGTTAAAAGTGAAAATAAAGAAGAGGTTCAAAGTGTTATTAAACAACATGATATTTATGAAAAGAACAATGGATTCGTAAAATCATTATCCAAAAGAGAAAAACGGAAAAAATCACCGAAATTACATGCCTTATCAACCCTTCAGGCGACTGCAAATAAGAAATGGAGGTATAGCCCTGCACAGGTGTTAAAAGTCGCTCAGGGGCTTTATGAGAAGAAACTAATCACTTATCCGCGTACCGATGCACAGTACATCACCGAAAATGAATTTGCTTATCTCTCAGGTAAAGTTGAACTGTATCAGAAAGTTGCAGATAAATCTTTTCCAATTGTGTCTGAACAACCTAATAAGAGGTTTGTTGACGGATCTAAGGTAAATGAGCATTATGCAATTGTTCCAACGAAAAACATTCCATCAGAAAACACATTACAATGTTTGTTAAAAGAAGAGCGCAATATTTACTTTGAAGTTCTCAGAACTATGCTTGCCATGTTTCATTCGGATTATGTGTATGAAGAAACAAAAGTTATAACAGATGTTAATGGATTAGAATTTATAACAACAGGAAACACGGAAATTAGCAAAGGTTGGAAGGAACTTTTTCCGGAAGCCAAAAGTAGTAAATCAGATAAAAAAGATAAAGAATCTCAGGCTCTCCCATCACTTGAAAAAGGGGAGAGTGTAATAGGTGTAATAAAATTGAAAGAAGGAAAAACCACACCACCAAAGCCTTATACAGAGGGTCAACTAATCGGTTTGATGAAAACATGTGGAAAATCAGTAGAAAATGAAGAAGACATGGAGATTTTAAAAGAAGTTGAAGGTCTTGGTACAGAAGCTACCCGAAGTAGTATTATTGAAACAATTAAAAGGCATGGTTACATTAAAGTAACTAAAAATATTATAAGTGTTACAACAAAAGGTAAGATCCTTTGCCAATCAATTGATGGCAATCTTTTGTCTAGTCCGTTAATGACTGCAAAATGGGAAACATATTTAAAGAAAATTGGTAAGGGGGAAGGATCACAAAATAAATTTTTAGCTAACATTGAGAAATTCATAAATAGTTTGATTGAAGAAACACCTAAGCAATTACAGGTTAATTCAATTGATGAAACCATTGAAACTATCCCAAATTCCAATTCGAATATCTCTTGTCCAACCTGTAACAAGGGGGGAATTAGTTTTAGAGGTTCCTTTTATGGGTGTTCCAATTATGCAAATGGATGTAAACAAACATTTCCGGCAAAAATTCTCGGAAAGAAACTTACAGAAAAACATATTAATGATTTATGTGCAAAAGGAAAAACAAGTATTATTAAAGGTCTGAAATCTAAATCCGGCAAGTCTTTTAATGCTTCATTAAAGCTGGAAGGGCAGAAAATTAAATTTGAATTTGTTAACAAAAGAAAACAGGATTCATAAAAATAGATTTACACAATTAAAGCTGAGAGGTGAGTTTACTTAATATGAAAATAATAAAAGAACATAAGGGTAATATGGGCACTGTGTATCTTATTTCTATTAATAAAGAAATTATTAAGGAAGTTAATCTCCAGCTTATAACAAAAAAACGGAATTCTAATGACTATTTTTTAATGTTAAATTCAATTGGTGAAATTAATCAAACAGTTTTTTATTTTATTAACTACGTTTGTAAATATGATACATCTAATTCAAAAGTACAATCACTACAGGCATTAAAATTGTTATACTCATTTTCTGAGATTATTTACAAAGATATTTCATTGTTCACTAATAAAGATTTTAACGATTTTTCCAGATTTGTTCTAGGGCAAAGCATAACGGGAACACAAGAAGAGTGGCATTTTAGAACCCCGAGATCAATAAATACACATAATGTATACATGGCTACAATTCGAAAGTATTTTAGACACTTGAATATCGAAAACATAAGTATATTTGATTCCCTGGTAGTTGATATTAGTAAAAGTGCATATGGTAAACTTGCCCATACAAAAAATAGAACTGAGATTAAGTATCAATCCAATCTAACTAAAAAGAAAAATAACAAAGTACCTAAATTTATCTCGGTAGAAGAATTTAAGAAGATAAAAGTTGAATTAATAAATAATGATAAACTATTAAGTATAAGAAATGAAGTTATAATTGATCTTATGTATTTAAAAGGTTTGCGTTTAGGAGAAGTACTCGGTTTAACATTAGAAGATATTAAAAATCATCCAGATAATGAAAATGCAGGCATATTAACTATTAGGAACAGAATTAGCGATAAAAGCTACCAATGTGCAAAAAATAGTATTCATCCGAAGAGTAAAAATGACTACTCAACAACAATCTATAAAGACCATGGGGTAGATCAAATTACATTACCAGAAGGGTTAAAGAAAATGATATATGAATATATTGATAGAAGTAGGGATTTATCAACTATCTCAAATAGGATAATAAGTAATATGTTAGAAAAATCTCATGCTGATTCTATTGATTCAAATGAAAATAATTATTATTTATTTCTAAGCAGAAACGGGACACCATTGACATCATCAGGTTGGAATTATGTTTTAAGAAAATTATTTAATAAATTAAGTATACATACGGATAAAACAACTAGAACTACAAATTTGAGTCATAGGTTTAGGCATGGATATGCTATGTACCTTATTAATGAATTAAATTTATCACTGGAAGAAGTTAGTCGATATATGAGGCACAGATCTGTTACTTCAACATATATTTATTATAATCCTACAGAACAAGAAATAGTAGAATCTACTATAGTGTTGGAGAAACAAATTGAACAAAAACTCTTTGAGGGGGAGTGTATGTATTGAAAAAAACCGATAATTTCTATATTGAATTACAAATGGTAATTAAGGAAACTAAGTGCGTAATTATCCAAGAAGAACTCCTTCTTTTTTTAAATAAGCATAAATCAGGACTTGGTGAACAAATCAATGGTAGACATATTGCCTTCTTCTTTTTGGTTTTCAACCTACGAAGTGTTGACATTAAAGAAATCGATTGGGAAATATGCACAAAATTACATAATAAGGAAATGTATGAAGAACTTGTAATAAATAAAGAAAATTTACCAAGTTCAATAAAAAACAAAGTAAAAAATTTCAATAAAGTTTACACGGAAAGAAAGGGAATTAATGGCCTTTATGTCTACCAAAAATATATAAATGATTTTTATAGAGACCTTTACAATCATTTGAAACATGAATATATTAACATATTTAATATTAAGAAATATGAACAGTATTTAGTCTCAAATTACAGAATTGATTGTGGCAGCCTTAAGGGTTTCAAAGACAAAGGTATTGCTGATGCTTTATCAAATTTTCCACTAAATAAGAATTACACGAGTTTGACTCAAGTATTTTCTAAAGATTACACTAGTTTAACTCAAGCATTTCCTAATGAAGGGAAAAGAAATTATTGGTTAAATACTGATTCAAAATTCATAAGAAATATAATTGAAAATTACCTTCATGAGTATGCTATAAATTATCTTCATCCAAAGGAATATAGAGTTGTAGGTTACTATTTTATCGAAAGTGTAAATAATTATCACTGTGGAATTAATAGCTTTTTAGATATTGATGATGAATTTCTAGAATATCAGTTTGAATACTTTCAAAATATCCCCAAAGATATAATTAGTCTAATTTCTCCTAGTAAACCTAGTCTATTTATAAATCAGTTGGTTTCTATATATAGACTTTTATTTAAAGATATAGAAGATCCAGTCGAAGATAATTTTGGCTTGTCAAAAGAATACATAAATGTGTTAAAGACTAAAAAGGGCTACAAAGTATTTCGAGACAATTATAAGCCTATGTATTTCAATCCTTTTGAACCTCTACCAAATTACGATAAAATTGCTGTGCTAGCAAATGAATATACCAGTATTAATGCTAGGGTTAAAAATTTTGATATTGCTTTTTTAGATTTTAGTAATTTATCAAAAAGTGTTAGAAATGATATCTTGGAGTTTATTTGGTATGGTAAAGGCTCCTTTAATGAGAGAATCAAATTTAATTACTTGCACAAAAATTTTTATAAGTTTCTACAAAAAAACTCGACCACAGAAAAATTATTTATCGAACATAATTTACTTTATAAGTATCGAAAAAAAATGGAGATGAGCTATTCTAATTCGGCAACTCTTAAAAGTACTTTAAAGAGTTTAAGGAGTATTTTAAAGTATCATCAAAAAAAGTATGGTGTTACTAGTAGCATGATGAAAGTATTAAATTTAAATAATTTAGAAAGAACGAATGGCGGAAATCCGATATCTGATAATGATTTAAAGGTTATATATGACGGTTTTAAAAAGTATAGCTCAATAAATGAGTTGCAATTAATGATTTTTGAATTGTTTACACTTACTAATTTAAGAATAGGAGAAATTCTTAATTTAGAAAGAGATTGTATAGAGTCTAAAGATTCCACAGGAAAAGCTAATATTAGATATTTATCTAAGTCTAGTAATGGAGAATATATCAGCCAATTAATGTCTGAAAAAATCACTTATATAATTGAAAAGTCAATCAAACTAACCAGCCCACATGTTTACAATAACTCACATTTATCCAATTATATCTTTATTGAGCCTGTTCAAAGAAACATGGACAAAAAATTAAAAATTATAAATTTTACACACTATTTTAATAAAGTTTTAAAAGAGGTAAAAGATAGATTAGAAAATGAAAACTATACAGTAAACAATCTTAGGCATACCTATATTCACAATGTTTACAAAGAAGGTACAAAGCTTAATTATTCTTTGCCAAAACTAGCGGAAATCACAAACAATGGATATAAAACTGCCAAGATGTATTATAGGAAATATAATGATATTGAAATGTATGTTGAGGCTTTGTCAGGTATTACTTTATCAGAGGTTGATATTAACGGAGAGATTTTAAAAGTACAAAAGATTGATCTTAATAATAGTGTAAAAAACAACTTGGGACAATGTAAAGAAAATACATGTGTATTTGATGCAAACGAATGTCTCATATGCCCTCATTTCGTTACATTTACAAATCGAATTCCAAAGTTCGAAAAAAAGATAGAAGAACTAAAAGAATTAATAATAAATACAGAGAATCCAATTATTACTGAAGAAGCGATTTCTCAGAAAAAGTTACTTTCTAGGTATTTACATAATATGCTACTTCTCGAGGAGAATTCTAATGGAAATGCATAACATGAGCAATGGAAAAGGAATCCAATATTTAGACTTTCTGAATTCTTATCAAATAGAAGAAATTAGTCAATTACAGGTTTCAAGAATAAGTAACTTTGAAAATAACATATGGGATTTTAGTTATCTAAATAACAATAAACGAGCTTCTCAATATGCTTTCGTTAAATTTCAACAGATTCCGGATGAGTTTAAGGTGTACATTAAATTATTAGCTTTAAAACAAATAACATTAGATAATAAATCTCTCAGTACAGTTAATAAGAATATAGAATTATTAAAAACTTTCAGCAGAGATTGTATTTCACTTGGGATTAAGAACGTTTTAACTATCTCGGTATATGAAATTAAAGAATACTTTATGAGAAAGGAGAAATCTAATAAGTATTCTTATCTAGAACGATTAGCTTCAACGATAAAATCTTTTTTAATTAATACAGGTGAATATGAAAAAGTAAGTTTCAAAAAAGCAACGAATTTTCTGATTGAAAAGCAACAAAAATACTCAAAATATGAGACAAAAAAAGCCCTGAACGATTATATTCCAGATGAATTTTACAACAATTTAGTTTCTTGTGCTATTAAAGATTCTTATAACAAGAGCTTAAGATTAGATGAAAGAATAGTAGCGTGTCTTTTGATTATTTTGGCGGAAACAGGGATGAGAGCTGAAGAATTAAGTCAATTAAAAACCAATCGACTCAGAACACATGCTGTAAATAACGAGAAGCAAGTTAATTATCTAATATTTGAAACGTATAAAACTACCAAGTCGAGTAATAGTTCGGAACAAACGCAGAGTTTTATGACTGAAATTGGAGCAAATGCTTATAAGTTGGCAGAAGAATTAGTTGATGAAGCAATTAATAATTTAAGTGATTTTGTACTTAAGAAGAGAATATATGAATTGGCAACCAATCAGCAGATAAATGGATTGAAATTCTTGAATTCAAAACAGGTTGAAATTGTAAATCAGCTATCTGAAGATCAATATAACGAATACAAAACAAATTTAGGGGAATTCCTATTTATCAGTAGTAGAACAGGCTTGAGAAGAATAGGAACGCATCCCTTGGTGGAGAATTACAAAAAATTTATAATCCGAAATTACAAAAAATTAAATGTAAACTTAAATACATATGAAAAAGATAATTTAAACTATTTCCAAATTGATAGCAAATCGAGGTATATAAAATTTCATGGTAAAGATTATAGAAGTAAAAACTCGTTTGAGGTGACTAGAAACATTAAATACCCGTATGTAAATCTGCATCGTTTTAGAACAACAGTATGTACTAAGCTTTTTAAACAACAAGTACATATTGATTTTATAATGAAACATATGAATCATATTTCTGCCGATATGACTAATTATTATAATAAAAGTTTTCAACAAGAAAATGAACTTGAGAAAAGCATGGAGCATATTAATGGTCTGATTAATGAACAAGGTTTATTAATTACAAATAAGCAAGATGTTACAGTAGCCTACATAAAAAATGAATTAGAATTGAATACCTCCGTCAAGAAGATAGAAAAGATCAACGAATTTTTGCTTAGCAATAATTTAAATATCAAAAAAGATGTTAAAGAAGTACTAAAAATACTTAAAAGGACAAATTCACCAGCAGTTGAAAATGAATTTGGAATGTGTTTAAGAAGTATTATTCATAGTGTATGTGAAAGAAGGAAATATTTTCATACTTTTGATGACAATTATAGCTTAGAAATCAATTTGGATTCTTATAAATTCTTGAATTTCGAGTATGAAAAATTCAAGCAAAAGTTAGAAATAGTTATCTATAACAAAGAATTATGTAAAGATAATCCTGCATACTCTACTGAATTTGAAAGAGAAGTGAAAACTCTAAATAAGTTTATAAATAACGTATTAATTAAGCAGTTAGAATCAATTAATAGAGATATAGAATCCATGGGAGAAAACAAAATAGTTGAAGAATATCCGAATTTAAAGGAAATAGTAAATAGTAGAACAAAAATATTATGTGAGGTGAGAACTTGGAAAACATCGTTAAATATATAAATAGCTTTTTAATAGAAAACGGTTTACCTTCAACAATTGAAATTTCACCTAAAACATTAAGAAGACTAGTAAATTTTGAACAATATGCAAGAAATATTGAAAAGTTAAATGTAGATAGTCTTATGGAGATTAAAAGAAGGAGAATGACTAAAGTTTCAATTTCTAGTTCTCCTGAGTTGAACATCTCTAGGAAAACACTTTATAACGATAAAATTTTCCTGAAATATGCTGAGGCAAGAATGGATAACCAAATAGATTATTTAAATGAAAATAAACTCATAAAAGTAAAAGAACAATACCTTAATTTAAAATCACAATACAATAAGGTGATAGATCATTTGCTGGATACTAGCATACTTCAGGCAGAAATAATTGAATACAAAGAGAGAATTCAAGAATTAATTCAAGACAAAAATAGACTGCATACATTATTAAAGAAATATGAGAATAGAAAATTATGATTAGTAAATGTATGACTAGCTTAATTTGTCTAAATTACTGCTAATATGTTTAAAATCTTTTTTGTAAGGATTTTCAGGATAAAGTGTGAAAAGCACCTGTAATATACCGATTAATTTATGTGCAAGAAGTAATTTTTTAAGATTTTTAGTTTTATTAAAATCGTCGATAAACTTAAGAAGGTCAATTATTACTTGTGGAATTTCATCTTCTTTTACTTTAGAAATACTTTTCCCTATCTTTAATACCTTTTGATAATCAGATATTTTAGATTTAGGAATGAGATTTAAATTACTATCAAGAACTTTTTTTAAATAGTGGTAAAAATATTCATGCTTATCTTGTTTTTTAATTCCTGTAATTATGTAAGAACAAAATTCTGCTTGATCAAACTCGTATAGAGAATCGTACTCTATGTAGGTTTCCTCAACATCTTTTAATAAAGACTCATTGAGATAAAGATGAACGTGTGGATTTCTTAAGAAGTATTCTTTTAATATTTTTGGTATGTCAGAGTTTTCAATTTGCACTTTTATTTCTTTATTCATGGTATATCCTCCACAATATGCTACTTATAGTCTGTCGACTTATAGTCTTCATATTAACAGAATTGTTATATGAAGACTAATAAAAAACAGAAGCGAATATTAACAATTATTGGTAGCAACATCAGGTATTATAGAATGAAAAAGGGTTGGTCACAAGAACAACTCGCGTTTGAATGTGATCTACACAGAACTTATATTGGAGCGGTAGAGAGAGGTGAGAGGAATATTACTGTTTTAAATTTGTTTAAAATCAAAGATGAATTGGGGGTTAGGTTGAAAGATTTATATCCAGAATAATTGATAAATATAGGTACTAAGTAGGTTTCGTACAGCGTGTGTTAAAATACAAAATAAAGGTAAGTAAATACTTGTCTTAAAGAGGAAGATCTTATGGATAAAATAGGAAAGATACTAGATGCTATTCAAAAAAAAGAAAATGAGTTAAATCAAGATACTTCTATTATTATTCAAGAAAATATAAAGGATAAGAGTAAAGAAGATGTTCGAAAGTATTTAGAAAATATTTTAGGAGATTCACCAGTAGAAACAGGTGGAAAAAACGCACTTACAGGATTTTATTTTCAGTTGCTATGTACATTATATTATCTTGCGGAGGTCTTAGAAGGTAAGTGGGATTTCCTGATTTTAGAACTACATCAAGATATTGTTGTAGGGAATGACTCTATTATAAGGTTTATTCAAGTCAAATCTGAAGTTTTAAGTGATAGAAAACCAGTAAAATCTGTGTCTAAAACGGATTTATATAAGGGTTGGATTCAAAAGTTAATCTCAATGGCGCGTCTTTTTCCAAAAGGAGAAGGTGTTAAAACTGAATTTGAACTCATGACAAACTATATTATGAAAGATTCAACTAACATTAGAGTTGAACATTATATGTACAATAGTAATTTTGACCAATATATAGAAGATAATGATGATATTGTAAAAAAAGTATCTGAATATAAGAATAGGGGACTAGATGAGAATTTCGATTATGAAAACTCTTGTAATGAATCTATTAAGGAACTTTTATCTAGATTTTGTATCCAGCCCAAGGCTATAGACCCTGATAAGCTTGATGACTTTATAGGAACTATTTCACACAAATTAGGTAAATTAATAAATGAATCAGCAGGAGTTTCGTTTGCAGATATAAATTATCTTCTAGGAGAGCTATGCTTCGAATGTAATCATACAAACCAAGGTTCTCTTATGCACATAGATAAAGAAAGGGCATTTAAATATCTCCAGATTTTAAAGCAACGTGCTAGTGATAACTTAGAAGGGTTTTATACAGATAGGAATAATAACGAATTAATTGATGAAATTGTTACAAATTTAAATGGAGAATATCTAGAACTACAACAGCCAATTAGAGAGCAGATTAATGATGAGCTTGAAAATTTCAGATATCAGCTAAAAAAATGGGCAAGTGAAGATATTCCTATTCACGAGATGGTACATCGGTATTTGGAAGGTAAGTCCTTTTCTCTCAAACTAAATACAATGCAACCTTTAAAATTAAGAAAGAAAGCGGAAGAAATCTTTAAGACACTTTTTATTTTAGAAATATTATTTGATGAGGAAATAAAATTTTCGAAAAGTTTTAATGGTATTTTAATTAAAGAAGTTAGTAATGCTTATATTTCTATAGTGGGGTTAGATATTGATCAAAACTTAGAAGAAGGTATAGGAAAATTAAATGATATTATAGAAAAGGCAAGTAATGAAGAGAAGATACTAATTCTTATGCAAAATAACCACACTATTTTTCAAGGCGAATACGATGAAGATGACTTTACTAATGAAGAAATATTTGATGTAGAAGAAATGATTAAATTTGCAAGTGAATATTTCCCTCAAGGAAAAAGTGTAAAAGACGTAGATTATAAATGGACAATAATTCCTGGGATAAAATTTATTGCATTTTTAAAAAAAGTTAGAAGGTATGAAGATATTTTTCAGTTTAAAAGTGATATTCAAGCTAAATGGGAAATTCTTTTAAAATAACTAAGTAGGTGAATATATGAAATATAGTCATATTATAGAGTGGCTAAGACAAAATAATTTTAAAGTAGAACAATCAGAAGAATTCTATCCAGATTATTTTTTTTGTAAAAAAGATCAAATAAATGTGATTGTTAAAGAATATACAGATAAGGAGCTATCTAGCCAAGTTAGAAGTGATGCGGTAGATGTCAGGACGGTATTAAATAAAAACGGAGAAAATATATGGAATACCTACTTTTTTATTTGTAAAAAAAGTGAAGAAATGAATATTCCATATTCACTTGAAAAGGATTCAATAGGGCTTAGAAAGTATGTTATTAATTCGCCAGAAGATTTTAAAAGAATTCCATTTTTAGATCAAGAGAATTCATATAGCAGTGAAAGTGAAGCTAGTATAAAATTACCTAGGATAAACAATAGCCAAAAATTAGAAAAAGTAGTCGAGCGTATTATTTCAATTGATGGTCTACAGAGAGAATTAGATAGTAATGATTTAGAAAGTATCTTAATTGATCTATATGAGATGGAAGTGATTAATGATGAGAATTGAGCGAATAAACATTGAAAATTTCAGATGTTTTAAGGGCTTAAATCGGTTTGATGTTGATGGTAAAACAATTATTTTGTATGGAGAAAATGGCTATGGAAAGAGTTCTTTCTTTGATGCTATTGAATGGTGCTTAACGGGTACTGTTGATCGATTCAAACAACCAGGTGAGCGAAACATCAATAAAAAAATTATTGTAAATAGGCAAGCTGAAGAAGGAGAAACTTGCTCTGTTGAACTGATAATTGATGAAGTTAAATTGAAAAGAACATTTCGCAATGTAAAAGGCTCTAGAGAAACCATACTTGTAAAAGATTTGTCAAATATTACGATTGCTCAAGGGAAAGAAAATGTTGAGAGATACATTGAGGAAAATATTGCTTATGAAACCGCTAATAAAAAGTTACTTACTACATTAATTAAAAAATCGCATATCTTATCTCAGGATCAAATCACTGATTTCGTATTGAGAGATGATCCAAAAGGTAGATTTGATTCCTTGGCCGATATAATGGGTTATAGGCAATTGATGAATTTGGCGAAAAATTTAAAGAAAGTTAAGACTGAAATTAATCGTAATATCTCAAAACAGAATCAAAACATCTCAACATACAATAATGTTATACAATCAAAGCAAAAAGAAAAAATAGAATTAAATTTAATAGAAATTAATCATATGTTGGAGCAGCTAAAAATCAACGTTAATCATGAGGATATTCTTTCGGAAATAAAGAAAAAAGAGGAAGCATTAGTAGATAGCAAAGGCAGGTTAGACGAAAAACTTTCTAATTTCAAAAATTTAAACTATGACATAAAAAGTTATTCTTATAATGATTTAGAGGTAAATTCCAATAATCTACAACTTCAAACTGAAAATAGTGATAATAAAAGAAAAAGAATTGAACGTCTATTAGATAAAGTTTATGAAGAAGATAATCAAATATCTAAACAATTAGTAAATATTGATACTCAAAGTAATAATTTAAACGAAAAAATTGAATTAGAAAAAAAGATTAGTATTATAGAATCAGAATTAAATGATTTTAATATTTTAGAAGAAAATTTAGAACCGTTAATAAAAGATGCAGAGAAGCAACAGAAAGAATTTTTTTATGTTCAAACACATCTACAAAGTTACTTAAGAATTCAAGAAATACTTAAAAACAATCCAATTTTAATAGATGAAAATAAGTTATATATTGAAAAGTATGATAAAAAAATTTCAAGATATAGTAAGTATCTTAGTAACCTTGAATCTTCACTAGATAATGAAAAAGAATCTACTTCATTAAATAAATTAAACAATGCTATCCAAGAAGTTTATTCGTATGTAGAAAAGAAAAATCATCATGTTGACAATAAGATTTGTCCTGTATGCTCATCTGAAAAAGAAGATTTATCTGGATCTATTCTTAATAATATTGAAAGAAATTTATTTATCATACAACAAAATTCAAGCAAAATCTCAAAGATCAATGAAAAAATAAAAATTATAAATCAAAAAGTTGAGAATTTGAAAAATGCTAAAATAAGTGCTGTAAATGACTTGAAAAATTTGGAAACAAACCTGATAATTTCCGAAAAGAATCTAAGGGAAATTCAAAATAGTAATTTGTATAAAAGTGACATTTTTGAGAATATGAGAAGGTTACAAGTTCGCTAAACGCTATTTCTGAAAAAATAAACAAATATAATAATTTTAAAGTTAAATACTATACTATTAAATCTTTAAGGAATAAATTAAATAATTATCCCCAAAAAGAACTGAATAGCAATATAGAAAAGAAGAAAGTTTTGAAATATAGACACTCAGATCTTATTAATAGAAAAATAATATTAAAAAGATTTCAAGAAAAAGAACAGGATATTAGAAAATATTATGAAGATGAATATAAAAAAGCAAATCAAGTTTTATTCTTGTTATCTAGGATTTTACCGATTGATAAAAGGAATATGGCTATTGAAGTAGTTTCTGAAGAAATGGAAAAAGAAATTAGCGAAATTAATTCACAAATCGAATTAACTAGGAGGGCATTTAACTCATACCAAAAATTAAAAGATAATTCGAAGATTGAGTCTAATATCCAGCAATTTACTAATATAATTTTACAAAATGAAAAAAAACTTGAGGAATCTAAAAGTGAACTTGAAATGATCGACAATTATCGGAATGCCATTTATTATCAAGTTGGAGAAAAAGCTTCTGATCTATTAAATAGACCTGATTCAAAAATTCAAAAGTATTTTAGATATTTAAATCCTGTTCCTAATGTTAATGAAGTCCTTTTTAGTTCACCAAGCACTGAGGAACTAGAAATAATTCTATCTTATAAAAATAAAAATGAAGGTGGTATGTCCACAAATGTAACTAATGTACAGCATTCTTTAAGTTCTGGACAACTATATGTATTAGCTATTTCAATTTTTCTGGCAATAAATGAAGTACAAAGTGTTAGTAAACTAGATTTTGTAGGTATTGATGATCCAATACAGAATATGGACGATGTCAATCAGTTTTCTATTTGTGATGTGCTGTCATCTATTAATAGACAATTAATTTTCTCAACACATGATTTGGACTTTTTGAAGCTTTACTTAAAGAAAAATGAACATAAAAAGGACTCAATTCAAGTTTTCATGTTAGAAAACAATGACAGTTTAGTAACAAATATAAAGAGTATAAAATTTAATGATTGATATTATTATCACAGTAAATCCTGCCGATAATGTGTAAAAATTAATTCATCCTAAAATTGATTGTTTTCTAGTGTAGAAAGGGGTTCGAAGCTATTATACAAAACGCTAACTTGTTATAAGGGAAGGTCAGGTTATTGGTGACAGCATAATCAATAATTTGAAACCCAATAAACCAGTATATAGGCTTTTGATCAATGAGTGGACACCTGATGAGGTGCGCCGTGGTATAAATGAAATGAAACCAAACGAAGCAATGCAGCCGTTGCAGGATGCTGGGATCAGCAGACAATGGGCCGACTGGGTTATTGGAATTAACCTGACATCTGTTGCGACTTTAAAATTTCAAAAGGGACGCGGTAAAGCCTTAAATATTGGCAGAGTTTTACTGCCGACTTTGAAGATTATTTATGACCGAGATAAAGAAATTGAAACGTTTGTCCCCGAAAACTACTTCAAATTATCCGCTACCTTTCAAACAGATGATAAAAATGAGTACCAAGGTATCTATATGGAAGGAAAAAAAGAAAAATTCAAAGAGAAAGATTCTCTGGATATAATTAAGAATCAGCTGTCCGGTGAAGATGCTTCGATTATCGATAAACAGGTTGAGAAAAAGAAAGAATTTCCTCCATTTTTATTTAACCTGTCTAATTTACAGGGGTATATTACAAGTAAATATAATGGTTGGACTTCTTCTAAAGTATTAAAGGTTGCTCAAACACTATATGAGAAGAAATTTATCACGTATCCACGTACGTCAAGCACTGCTCTCGATGAAAGTTTAGTAGGTAAGGCAGCTGGCGTTTTAAAGAAACTTGCTGAAAATCTGCCATATAAAGACGAAATTAAGTTTGCGAAATCAAAACGGGTGTTTAATAGTGCCAAGGTAGAGAGTCACAGCGCCATTATTCCAACATATATGATGCCTTCCCGACTCACGAGCGACCAGCAATTGGTTTATACTGCGATTAAAAACCGATTTATTATGCAGTTCATGCCCATTGCTGTTTATGAAGAAACAAAATTAATTACAAAAATTGATAGTGCGGATTTAAATGGACTTTTCCATACAAAAGGAAAGGTACAGTTAGTAGAAGGGTGGAAGAAGGTAGAAAGCATCCAGTCCAAGGATGTACTTTTGCCACTTGTTCAGAAGAATGATCACGTAAATGTGATAGGTTCAGAGGTTACTTCTCACACTACTAAACCTCCAAAAAACCATACGGAAAAAACCTTATTGCGTGTGATGGAAACCTGTGGGAAGGGTCTGAAGGAAGATGAAATTGAAGAAATTATGGGTGGCGTATTAACTGGATTCAGTATTGGTACAGCAGCTACACGAGCAGAAACGATCAAAAAACTGAATGATGTAGGCTATATTTCAACTAACAGTAAGAATCTAGTGTGTACGGAGCTTGGAATTAAGCTTGTGGAAACCTTTCCAGTAAATGATCTATTTGATTTGGAATTTACCGGACGATTAGAGAAAACCTTATCCGATATTGAAAAAGGAACTGTTAAAAAAGAAGAGTTTTTGCGCGTTGTTTTTGACTTTACTACAAAGTCAGTTGAAACAATAAAAAATGATGAAACTGGCATTATCAATCAGGTTGCATCTGCTTCCATATCAAAAGAAGTGCTTGGAAAATGTCCCAATTGTGAAGGCAGTATTATTGAAGGGTACAAAGGATTTGGATGTAGTAATTGGAAAAGCGGATGTAAATTTGTAATTTGGAAAAACGATAAATATTTAGCAACTATGAGAAAAAAGCCAACAATTACTATGGTCAAGTCTCTATTAAACACTGGATCGGCTTATGTGAAAGGTCTTGTTAGTAAAAGAGGCAAAAAGTTTAATGCTTATCTCCGGTACGAAAAGAATGAATCAAACGAGTACTATAGCTGGAAGATGGAATTTGCAAAAAAATAAACAGATTCGGTATACCAAGCAGCAGGGTGAAAGTGCCTTGTTGTTTTTTTGCGTCTTTCGATTATAAAATGTCTATTGACTTATGAATTGTATTACAATATAATGATAATCGTTATCATTGATAATGATTATCATTTCCATTTGTCAATTGATTTGAGAGGAGAATTTACGATGAGGAAAATTTCATTTATGGCGATGCTACTGTCACTTTTCAGCTTTTACCTCGTACAACCAGCACTAGCCGCTGAAAGCAATCACGTACAGCAAAAATTGCTGCCAATTGTTGAGAAAGCAGAAGAATTAGCTGCTGAAGGCAGGATAGATAAGGTGAGAATTGCAATTAGTGAGTTTCATGAATTATGGGAGCAAGTGGAACATTCCATAGAGGAAAACGCACCTCATACATATGAAGAGATAGAAGCCGCAATGGCAAAAGCAGAAGGTTTAATTCAAAGCAATAATCCAGACAGCGAACAGGTAGGTAAAGCGATTACCAAGCTAGAAGCGGCTATTGCAGGATCAGAGCAGAAAAAAGCTACAAGCAATGTACCCGGTGCAACTGCATTATTAGGTTTATCCCGTGAATTAGAGGAAGCAATTGAATTGGTAGATCATGGTGAGTGGGATCATGCCATTGAAGAATATGAAGAATTTCACTCTGGCTGGGAAAGTGTAGAGGACACTATTCAGTCAACTAGTCCAGAATCTTATAAAGGAATTGAAACAACTATGGGTTTGGTAAATGCTTCATTAGAGGCATCATCTAATCCTGAAAAGGCGAAACAATATTTAAGTGCTTTACTTGATTCAATTAAAGATTTTGCAAATAAAAACACTGCTACAAGTTCTCCTGCTAAAAATTCCGGGGAAAAGAATATTGAGACGCTTGTAAACCTATTAGAAGAAACGAAAAATGCCATAGAATCTGGGGATAATGAAGTGGCAACTCGCGAAATGGAAGCGTTTATTTCAGTATGGCCGACCGTTGAGGGTAAGGTAAGTACGAAGTCGGCTAGTGTATATGAAGATACGGAAAACAATATGACACATGCCCTCGGATTGTTGATGTCTAATCCACCAAAAATGGATGAAGCGAGTGAAGTAGTTGTCAAAATGAAGTCACAGCTTAACGCAATAACAAACGATACAACTTATTCCATCTGGGACGCAGCTATTATTCTACTACGTGAAGGATTAGAAATTATATTAATTCTTGCAGCATTACTTGCATTTTTAACACAGAGTGGAAACAAAGAGAAACGCGTTTGGATCTGGGGAGGAGCAGCTGCAGGGGCAATAGCGAGTGTAGGGTTAGCTTTCCTACTAACTTCTGTATTATCAGCAGCAACTTCCGCACAAAATCGTGAGTTAATGGAAGGTATCACCGGACTAATAGCAGTGGTTCTAATGTTTACAGTCGGCGCATGGTTACACGGAAAATCCAACATTAAGAATTGGAACAATTACATCCATGAATCAGTTGGAAGCGCAATTGCTCGAGGAAGTTTATGGTCGCTTGCAGGAGTTGCATTTTTAACGGTGGTTCGTGAAGGTGCTGAAACAATAATATTCTATACAGTGATGGTGCCGAGCATATCAACTGATACCTTGCTTTCAGGAATTGGAATTGCGCTGTTAATACTGGCTGTTGTCGGTATCGCAATTATGTACTTTAGTGTTAAATTGCCTATACGATTAATGTTTTTAAGTATAACTTTTCTGATTTATTATCTAGCATTTAAATTCACAGGAGAGAGCATTCACGCCTTACAAGTGGTTGGAAAACTTCCTGCCCATACTATTGAAAGTGTATCAGACATTAGTTGGCTTGGGTTCTATCCTACATGGGAAACAAGTATCGCGCAGATTACTTTACTTTTATTAATCGGACTACAAATGACGATAACAAATAGGTTACATTCAAGCAAAAACAGCAGTTCAAAAAGAATTCGAGCAGAGCAAGCACGATAAATAAGAAAGAAATAGTTCCACTCTTTTTAGATGGTGCTATTTCTTTCTTATTTTATTACCTCCCCAGTTAAGGAGTTCAGGGATGAATGTAAACCATAGTACCTACAGGAACGATACTTGCTAATTCCTCTACATCCTTATTAAACATCCGAATACAACCTCTCGATACAGCTTTACCAATCGAACTGGGATCATTCGTCCCGTGAATCCCATAGTGTTCTTTTGATAAACTCATCCACATCGTACCGAATGGTCCACCAGGATTAGGTGCTTTATTTACAATGATAAAATTTCCTACTGGTGTGCCGTGAAGTATTCTTCCGACAGCAATTGGATACTGTTTTTGTACTACACCATCTCTCAGTAATCTTAGCCACCGGTTATTAACAGAAACATCAATTTGATATGGAATTGTTTGCGGTGAAGGTATGCCTGGTATAACAATAGATTGTCCTGGAAATATGAGGTTTGGATTGATAGTGGGATTTGCAGAAATAATTGCCGATAATGGTGTACGATAATCTTTTGATATCTGAGTCAGTGTTTCACCAGATTTAACTGTATGAATCAGAATAAACACCTCCATAGTAACTACCCTGCACTCATATTATGCAGATTAGTAAAAGAGTTTCATTAAAGTTAGATCACTTCAGCAATTATCTGATTCTAGTTTAAGTGAAACTGCCATTTACATAAAAATTTTCCTTCCTATGTTAAAATATAGAGGAATAGTTTCAAGTTTCTTGTCACTGTGTCTTTTAACAGGCTATGAATAATTCCTATCGATTAACTAAAAATATTGCAGATGCCAACGATTTTAGGAAATACTAATAAAAAGGAGGGGATATAATGACTAAAGAAATAAGGGGTGAGGGATGGAACTTAGAAAATAGTTATTCCCACTTGCCGAAATCATTTTTTTCTACCCTCGATCAAAATCCTGTTAACTCACCAAAAATGGCAATTTTTAATAATAAGTTGGCCATGTCACTTGGGCTGGACGCTAAGGAAATGACAAGTGAGAGTGGTTTAAACATACTTGCTGGCAATAAGGTTCCAGAAGGCGGTTTATCTCTTGCTCAAGCTTACGCAGGCCACCAGTTTGGTAATTTTACCATGCTAGGTGACGGCCGAGCTATGCTGCTGGGTGAACAAATTACTCCTAAAAGTGAACGAGTTGATGTTCAACTTAAAGGATCAGGTCGTACACCCTATTCCCGCGGGGGGGATGGTCGTGCAGCGCTTGGACCAATGCTGCGTGAATACATTATAAGTGAAGCTATGCATGCACTCGGTATCCCAACTACTCAAAGTCTTGCAGTAGTCACAACTGGTGAAACAATTAGGCGTGAAACCGAATTACCTGGAGCAATTCTAACGCGAATAGCTGCCAGTCATTTGCGGGTCGGTACCTTTCAATATGCAGCAGGACTGGGTGATGTTGAAGAACTCCGAGCTCTGGCTGACTATACAATAAATCGGCATTTTCCAGATATTGAAAATAAGAATAACCGATATCAATTGCTGCTTCAGGAAGTAATCGAGCGTCAGGCAAAGTTGGTTGCTAATTGGCAACTGGTTGGTTTTATTCACGGCGTAATGAACACCGATAATATGACGATAAGCGGGGAAACGATTGATTATGGTCCGTGTGCTTTTATGGATACATATGATCCGGCTACAGTATTTAGTTCTATTGATGTTCAAGGGCGATATGCATATGGAAACCAACCATATATGGCTAAATGGAATCTAACACGATTAGCAGAAACACTATTGCCGTTGCTGGATGAAAATCAGGAAAAAGCCATTGACGTAGCAGAGGTAGCACTTTCTGAATTTCCAACTCAGTATTTTGCTAATTGGCTCAGTGGTATGCGAGCGAAACTTGGTATCTTCAACGAGGAAGAAGAGGATCAGTCATTAATTGAAGAATTTCTTCAAATGCTGCAGAAATATCAAGCCGACTTTACGAATACTTTTCGTGATTTATCCTTTGACAAGAAAGATGGATCAGATTTATTTGAGAGCCCTGAATTTTCTCTTTGGTATGATAAGTGGATGGCGAGACTATGCAGGCAGGAGGAATCGAAAGCTTCCTCAAAAGAGTTGATGCAGAACTCCAATCCTGCGGTTATCCCAAGAAACCATCGGGTAGAAGAAGCTTTAGAAGCTGCAGTGAATCTTGAGGATTACAGTTTGGTAGAGCAGCTGCTGGCAGTTCTTTCAAACCCTTATGCTCATTCTGCTGAACAAAAAAAGTACGCAACACCTCCTGAGCCGACGAATCAACCATATCAAACTTTTTGTGGCACATAAAAAGAATGGAGCTGTCCAGTTAGTTACCGGTCAGCCCCATTCTTTTTAACTAATTAAATCTATGATATATCCTCCTGTAATCCCTAATAAAACAATCATCCAAGCGGAAACCTTCCACTTATGAAGTAACATAAATAAGATAACAGCTAATGCAAAGTCGGAAGCTTCAAAAATAGAGCTTTTAAGTACTGGATCATAAAATGCTGCTACCAGAATTCCAACTACACTCGCGTTTACCCCCATTAAAATACCCTGAAAAGAAGAACGTTTTCGTAACGAATTAAGAAATGGTAATGCAGCGATAATCAATAAGAAGGAAGGAAGAAAAATTCCAATAGTAGCCACAACAGCACCTGAAACTCCTTGCAACATCGTTCCTAAGTAACTTGAAAATGTGAAAAGTGGACCCGGTACAGCCTGCGCCATACCATAACCTGCAAGAAATTGGTCAGCGGTCAACAAACCTTGTGGAACCAGCTCGCGCTCAATCATTGGTAAAACTACGTGTCCTCCACCAAAAACCAGTGAACCAACCCTGAAAAATATATCAAATATATTAATTAAAGGATTTTCAGTAAGCTTGTTGATAATAGGAAGTACAATTAATGTGGTAACAAGAATACTTAAAGAAGTAATACCGGTTTTCTTAGAGATATTTACTGAAAAAGGTTGTACGTTTGTTTCTGCTTTATTTTTAAATAACGTTAACCCAAGTAATCCAGCGCCAATAATGATTAATATTTGCATCCATGCTGAAGGATAGAGCAGCATGATAAAAGCTGCCGATAAAGCGATTGCAAGCCTTGTTTTATCTGGAGTCAGCTTTTTTCCAAGTCCAATTATAGCGTGCAGTACAACTGCTGCAGCAACAATTTTCAAGCTGTGGATAAATCCAGCGTCGCCCAGTGTAAAGGTCTGGTAGAGCATTGCAAATACAACGAGTACAATGATTGATGGCAGAGTGAATCCAATCCAGGATATCACTCCTCCTATTATACCTCCGCGCACCATACCTATTGCTATACCTACCTGACTGCTGGCAGGACCAGGCAGAAATTGACAGAGTGCTATGATATCCGTGTATGTTTTATCATCCAGCCATTTTCGTCTATCAATATATTCATCTTTAAAATATGCTAAGTGTGCAACAGGTCCACCAAACGAAGTGAACCCCAGTTTTGTTGAAGCGAGAAGTATCTCTAAGAATGTATGAAAATTATAGCTTGTCTTTTCCTGTTTACTCACATCATCACCTCGTCATGTTAGTTAATTTCTTTGAAAAGCTCGTAGGCTTTTTTTCTTGCCTCAGTCAAAACATCTTCACCTTTGGACGTAATTTTATAGTATTTTCTTATCTTTCCCTTTACGTTTACATCTTCTTTATCCAACAGTTGATCAACTTCCATAGTATGAAGAATAGGGTACAAGGTTCCAGCGCTTATTTCATAACCGTGTTCACGTAATTCCTCGAGCATCCATGATCCATAAATTGCTTCTTCTTTAGCATGGTGAAGAATATGAATTTGAATGAACCCTAGAAACAGTTTTCTAAGTACCTTATTGTTCATTAGGAAGAACCTCCTTTCAAAAACGAATTTCAATATCGAAATACGATATCGATTATACAATTCATCTGAAAATCATGCAAGTATATGATCCAGTCCATTTGAACATAAAAAAAAGCACCGCACAATGTGATTGCGGTGCAACTAGTATTAAATTAATTCCTTTAAATGTATTTTTTGTATCTTGCCACTCGCTGTTTTAGGTAACTCCTCCATAAATATGATTTCCTTTGGACGATTTATTTCATCGAGGTTTTCTTGTATATAGTAAAATATTTCATCCTTCGTTGGCAAATGACCATCATTCGTTACGACAATCGCATGCAATATATCACCATGCGTTTTGTGCGGTGCAACTATAATCGCAACTTCTTGAATTGCTGGGTGTTGACCTATTATCTGTTCAACTTCAATCGATGAAATGGAGGTTTTTTCATTTAAGATTAGATCTTTTTTTCGATTCACTATTGTGATGTCGCCATTCTCATTCATTGTTCCCATGTCACCTGTATGCAGCCATTCATCATCACTTTCTATTACTCCAGGACCTTTTACAATGATTTCACCGACTTCACTTCCGTCTTTACTAACGTCATCATTCTTTTCATTCACTACACGGACAGTTGTTTTAACCATTTAATACCCACCTTTGCTTGTATAGCTTAATCATTACGAATTATCGAAATTATACCATATTATTGAAATCGTTTTAACTAAAATAGTTTCCCTTTAATATAACTTAACGTTAATTGTTATCCAACTTTTAAAATGGGTGTTAGACTTAATATAGAAGGAGTGATTCTATATGAAGAAATTAATTGGTAAAACGGCTGTAGTTACCGGGGCAAGTAGCGGGATTGGAGCAGCAATTGCAAAGCACTTAGCAGATGAAGGTGCAAATGTCGTTCTTGCTGCGAGAAGAGAGGACAAATTAGAAGAAATTGCCTCTACAATTAATGGAAATGTGTTATCAGTTGTAACGGACATGGCTAATAAATCAGATGTTGATTCATTGGCAAAAAGAGCTGTGGAAAAATTTGGTCATGTTAATTTCTATATTAATAATGCTGGAGCGATGCTTAGTTCTCGTTTGCAAGATGGAAAAACTGAAGAGTGGGATCATATGATAGATGTGAATATAAAAGGAGTACTGTATGGTATTAACTCTGCATTACCAGAAATGTTAGAACGTAAATCTGGTCATATTATAAATATTGCATCAGTATCCGGACTTGAGGTTAATAAAGTAAGTGGCGTATATAGTGCAACCAAATTTGCAGTTAGAGGCATTTCGATGAGTCTTGAAAAAGAACTTGCTAAAACTGGAGTTAGAGTAACAAATATATCTCCTGGCCAGGTGGATACGGACATTTCTTCCAAGACTAGTGACCGCAAAAAACTGGAAGCAGACGATATAGCTAAAGCAGTAGATTATGCGTTAACTCAACCAGATTATGTGAACGTAAATGAAATTACTGTACGACCAGTTTAACTAAAGTATGTATGGGTAATTTTAGCCTTCTATGTGAATACTACGAATAAAATCCATGAAAAAGGATGGTATTTATTCGATGAAACATCTAAAGGCATTGGGTATTAAGTTTATCTTTACAGCAATTGTTGTTTATTCCATCTTCGGTATATTTTATGATGCATCTCTATGGCGTTTGCTTTGGATGAGCATCCTCGCTACAGGTATTTTATATATTATTGGCGATTTGTTCATCCTGCCGAAGTTTGGAAACCTGATTGCTTCGATTGCTGACTTTGGTCTGGCTTTTTTATCGTTCTGGATATTAGGCAATTTATTAATTGATTTGTCGATATCAGTAACCACAGCAGCATTGTTTGCGAGCGTATTTATGGCAGTTACGGAGGCGTTGTTTCATATGTATATGACGGAGCAGGTTTTTGAAAGCGCTCCAAAAGGGGAAGCTACCCCGTATTCTGCCGAAGGGTTACGAACTGAATTCGCAGATGAAACAAATAAGGAAACGTTCGCGAAGGATTTAGAGGATAGGGAAAAAGATAAATAAAACTGGAAAACGCTTGATAGTTCCTATCTATCAAGCGTTTTGTTTTAGTTCATCTCATCGATTGACTCATATTTTGACATTAGATCCAAATGGACTATTTCCCATAAGTAGATGGACGCAAGTGTAAAGTGAGGATCCCAGAGATTAGATTTTTCGACCAGTATTTTTCTTCTTTCTGACTGATCAACCTGGTATAGCCACTTAGCTCCTCGTTGTATGCCTATATCATCTAAAGCTAATACATTCATTCTTCCAAGAGAAAAAAGTAAAAACATTTCTGCAGTCCATTTTCCTATTCCCTTAACACTCGTTAAAAGTTTAATAATTTCCTGATTATCAAGCTCGTCCAATTTGGCTAAATCGATTGTTCCATCTTCTATTGCATTAGCTAAATCCTTTAGATAAGCAGTTTTACGCACAGATAGTCCAACTGATTTCAATTCCTCATCTGATTTTTTTAGTATATTTGCAGCTGAGACATCATCTAACAGCTTTTCAAGTCTATTGTAAATCGCACCTGCAGCCTGTACGGATATTTGCTGTCCGACAATTGATCTGACTAATGATATAAAATAATCAGGTCGAAGTGTAAACTCGATATCACCAATAATACGTACTAATTTATTCATTCGCGGATCAGACGCGCAAAGTTCCTGAACGGCAGGATCATCCGCTTTCACTATTAATTTTTCCATAGGGCACCTCTTTTCGGATAGTTTAAAAATAACCTATTTACGCTTAAAATTCAAAAAATATCGCGGTATGTTAGCCTAATAAATAAAAGTTTGATATTATAGTTATGGTATTTAAAATTATTTGTGAAGTACTGAACGGATACTCCATAATCAAAATTTATGAAGTAATATTTAGTTCTTATTTTAAAAGTAATTAACTGAAAGGTGGATGTTACGTGAATACGAACAAACCAAGAATCGTCGTTTTGGGAGCAGGATATGCTGGAATGATGACAACCAAACGCTTAACACAACAATTAGGAGTAGACGAAGCGGAAATTGTGCTTGTTAATAAACATAATTACCACTATCAGACTACATGGTTACATGAAATTGCAGCTGGCACGAGGAATCAAAATCAAGCCCGTATGATGATTAGTGATGTGTTTAATCCAAATCGTGTACGTCTCATTTATGATTCTGTTGTAGAAGTTAAAAAAGATGAAAGCCGAGTTATTTTGGAAAATAGTGAAGTTACTTATGATTACTTAGTTGTTTCACTAGGTTTTGAAACAAATACGTTCGGTATTAAAGGTATGGAGAAAAATGCTTTCTCTATCCAGGATATTGAAACTAGCAGATTAATAAGCGAGCATATCGAGTATCAGTTTGCTAAATATAAATTAGATGCTAATGCAAAAAAAGAAGATTTAACGATTCTTGTCGGCGGTGGAGGTTTCACTGGGATAGAGTTTGTTGGTGAGTTAGCTGAACAGGTTCCGAAGCTTTGCAAAAAATATGATATCGATTCTAGTATTCCGCGGATTATTAACGTTGAGGCATCTCCAACTATTCTACCAGGGTTTAACGAAGAGCTTGTGTCTTACGCTAAAACGTCACTTGAAGATCGTGGAGTAGAATTTAGAATTGGCGCTAAAATTGAAGAATGTAAAAAAGATGGCTTTGTAGTAAATGAAGGTGAAGAAATCAAAGCTGGCACAATAGTATGGACTGGCGGAGTTACTGGTAATTCAATTCTTAGTAAATCTGGCTTTGAAATTACTAAAGGTAAAGTTACAGTTGAAGATGACTTACGCGTCCCAGGTGAAGAAAACATCTTCATCATAGGTGATTGTGCTTGGGTGATGAACAAAGAAGAAGGTCGTCCATTCCCACCAACAGCGCAAGCAGCAATGCAGCACGCTGATACATGTGCAGCAAACATTAAAGCATTACTTCATAATGATGCGTTAGTTCCGTTTACATTCGATGACAAAGGTACAGTGGCCTCACTAGGCAGCAAAGATGCGATGGGTACTATTTTTTCTGGAACTAAACTTTATGGTAAATCAGCAACTGCAATGAAAAAAGTAATTGATAACCGCTACTTATTTTTACTAGGCGGGCCAAAGTTAATTCTTAAAAAAGGTAAACTTCGTCCATTTTAATAGAGTAAATGTAATGAATTAGATCTCCAAATAGAGGAGGGAACTATGATATGAAAAATAATGTATTATGCTATCTATTGCTTACTGTCGCTTCCTTAGTCGGGTACGCTTTAGCTGCTCGTGCAATGGAAAACGATAGAGATTTTCGTTAAATAAAAAAACAGCTATCCCCCGGATGTGATTACACATTTCGGGGGATTTTCATTCACAAAATTGTTACAAAAGCGACTGGAATTCATGCAGAATTAGGAGATAATAATATAGAGGAATTTAATAGGGAGGTAGTTATAATGTCTACTGGTCTGTGGGTCTTATTAATAATATTGTTTATAGTTACGTTGTTTGGTACTATTTTTGCATTTAAACAGGAAGAAAAGAAAATGAAAAAATACGAAGCGGAGGGCGATACTCCAAGTGATGAAATGAGGCGCTCGCTTGAGTATGAAACAAAATCATTGAAATCTAACGTCCCGATATTGTCAGCAATATATATTGTAACAATTTTATTATCTATTATCGCGTTTATCGTATATATTAAATAATCCTAGTGGAAAATGGGTGAATCAAAAAAACCGAGTCCCTTAGACTCGGTTTTTTTATCAGGATTTTTTGTGACGAATATAGTTAATTAGTCCACCATGCAGGACGATGTCTACTTGTCGGCCAGACAACGCATGGCGAACATTGATCTTTCCGTCTTTTCCTTTAATTGAAATAGTAAATTCATTACTATTTTTTATTTTTTCACGTAAATCTTCAAATTCGAGGATGTCTCCTTGGCTTAATTTGTTATAGTCCTCTTCATCTGTGAAAACAAGTGGAACCACGCCAAAGTTAACGAGATTCTGCCAATGGATACGAGCAAAATCTTTAACAATTACAACGCGCAGTCCCAGATAACGGGGTGCAAGTGCTGCATGCTCACGACTGGATCCTTGACCATAATTGTAACCACCAACAATAGCATGACCACCAGTATCTTTACTCTCCAATCCACGATCGTAATAAGTAGGATCGATTGCTTCGAATGTAAACTTACTGATTTCAGGTAGGTTACTTCTGAACGGCAGTACCCGCGCGCCACCTGCTAAGATTTCATCAGTTGATACGTTATCACCGACATGAAGTAAAATCGGAACATTTAGCTCGTTTGGTAATGCATCCATTTCCGGTATGGAAACGATATTAGGTCCTTTCACCAGTTCCACCTTTTTAGATTCTTCAGGTGAGAGCGGTTTATCCAGTAAACGATCATCGACTGTTGAGTCTTTCAGTTCTTTTATTTTAGGGTATTTAAAATTCATAGTTCTTGGATCAGTAATTTTCCCTGTTAGAGCAGATACTGCTGCAGTTTCCGGACTGCATAAAAATACACTGTCTTCCTTCGTGCCGGAACGACCAGGAAAGTTTCTTGGTGTAGTTCTCAGGCTGTTTTTACCAGTGGCAGGTGCTTGCCCCATACCAATACATCCATTACAACCTGCTTGGTGGAGGCGTGCCCCTGCTTGCAGCAAGCTTGCGATATGCATTTCTTTTACAAGGTTAGTTAACATTTGTCTCGACGTAGGGTTGATGTCAAAGGATAAGCTATCCGCAATTTGCCGATCTTTTACAATTTCAGCTGCCATAGCAAAATCACGATATCCCGGGTTTGCTGAAGAACCAATATAGGATTGATAAATCGGTGTATCCTTCAGTTCGCTTGCCGGAACCACATTTCCAGGGCTTGATGGTTTAGATACGAGTGGCACTAACTCGGAAAGATTGATGGTATCCGTTAAATCATATGTTGCACCTTTATCCGCTTTAAGTTCAATCCAGTCCTCTTCACGATTCTGTAATTTCAAATACCGTTTGATTTCTTTGTCGGACGGGAACACAGTTGCTGTTGCACCAAGTTCAGCTCCCATATTTGCAATTACATGTCGATCCATTGCTGTTAAGTTATCAAGACCCGTTCCATAATACTCAATTATTTTACCAACTCCGCCTTTTACATCGTAACGGCGAAGCATTTCTAAAATAACATCTTTAGCACTAACCCAATCCGGAAGCTCGCCAGTTATTTCTACTCCCATTACTTCCGGCATTTTAATATAAATAGGTTCGCCTGTTATTGCCATTGCTACATCAATTCCGCCTGCGCCGATGGCAAGCATACCCATGCAACCATTGGCACAGGTGTGACTATCAGAACCAAGAAGTGTTTTTCCTGGTTTAGCCAGTCGCTGCATATGAACAGGGTGACTAACTCCGTTTCCTGGACGGCTGTAGTATAAGCCAAACCTCCGGGTAGCGCTTTCTAAAAATAAATGGTCATCAGGGTTTTTACTGTCTACTTGAATTAAGTTATGGTCTACGTATTGGGCAGAAACCTCCGTTTTAGCATAGTCTAATCCCATAGCTTCTAGCTCAAGCATTACCATCGTTCCCGTAGCATCCTGAGTCAGTGTTTGATCAATTTTAAGTCCAATTTCTTCACCGGTTTTAATCGTTCCTGAGACGAGGTGATCTTTAATTAGCTTTTGTGCAACATTTAATGGCACAATAATACCTCCTTATATAATATTTTTACTGTCATCGTGATAGTTTTACACTGTTACTGAAAAACATGCGTATGTTCTAATATCTAAACCAAATTATGGATATATTACTGTACCTCAAAATTACACTATTTAAACAAAAAAAAGACCCCGTTATAGGGTCTTCTGCTAAAATTTAACTGCATTTATATTAGATTATTGCTTAACTGCTTCTATCTCAATGTTGATTTTCACTTCGTCTCCAACCATCACGCCACCAGTTTCAAGTGCTGCGTTCCAAGTAAGACCAAATTCTTTTCGGCTGATTTTAGTTCCGCCACTGAAACCAGCTACTTCGTTGCCCCATGGATCTTTACCAGAGCCTTCATAATCAACTTCGAATGTTACTGGCTTAGTAATTCCTTTGATAGTTAAGTCACCAGACACATCATAATTACTACCTGATTTCTTTTTAATATCAGTAGCAACAAATGTCATTTTCGGATGGTTTGCTACATCGAAAAAGTCTTCTGAGCGTAAGTGATCATCACGGTCTTTTTTGCGTGTATCAATACTATTGATATCAACTGTAAATTCAACAGTTGCATCTTCTAGATTCTCCGGATCTGCTTCAATTAAAGCTTCAAATTCATTAAATACACCTTTTGCTTTAGATATCATCATGTGCTTTACTACAAATTCCAATGAACTATGTGCTGCATCAACGTTCCATTTTGTTTTTACCATTCTTAAAACCTCCATGTTATTAATAGTGTGTAAGTTACTTTTCGTTACCAAGTATATAATTAATAAGTTACGATGTCAAGCTAATATATCTTCATTTAAATAAAATTTTCCCGAGTTATGTAATCCTAAACAAATTTTATTCATCCTGTATGTTATGATATCTTCATTGAAAATATGTTTAAGAGGTGTGAAGTATGAATCAATTAAGTATTATTCCGTGTGGAAAAAAGAAAGTCTGGGATAAATTCCCGGCACACGGTCCTGCCAGCACAATGGATACATATATAGGAACCTTTCATACACTTTGCAGGAGATATGCGATGGAATTTTCAAATCAGTGGGTAGTACTTTCAGCTAAGCATGGTTTTTTACTGCCAGAGGATATCGTGGAAGAAAACTACGACGTAACTTTTAATCAAAAAAGTAATGAGATCATAACGTTCGATCAGCTTTGGTCACAGGTTGTGGAGAAAGGATTAAATCAATTTGATGAACTTGTAATTTTAACGGGTAAAAAATATAAAAAAGTAATTGATGGAAATTTTGAGAAAAAAATAACGATGAAATATCCACTTGCAGATTATAGCGGTATGGGATATATGCAACAGGCGTTAAAATCGTCCGTTGAGAAAGGAATACCACTCCATTAATTTTCTATTCCCATGCCACCTTTTAGCACTTTCTATCGATTATAAAGGTAGAACGTATAAAAGGAGGAAATAAAAGTGAAACCATTATTAATTATTGATCCGGGTCATGGCGGCAACGATCCGGGAGGTGGTTCAAATCGATTTTGGAAAGAAAAAGAAATGAATCTTGCAATATCCTTATATCAATTTAATAGATATAAGCAATTGAATATACCAGTTGCATTAACTAGAAAAAAGGATAGTACACTGACTCCAGAGGTTAGAGCTAAGATAGTCCGGGACAGTGGAGCATCGTTTTGTCATTCTAACCACATAAATGCTGGTGGGGGAGATGGAGCTGAAATCATCCACTCTATCTTTGGAGGAAAAGAAATGTCAGAAAAACTGGCTGTCGAGTTGAAGGCAAGCGGACAGAACATTCGACGGGTATTCACCCGAACCTTGCCTACGAATCCAAGGCAGGACTTCTATTTTATGAACCGGGATACAGGAAATGTCACTACAGCAATAATTGAATATGGATTTGCTGATTCGAAAAATGACGATATCATGCAGCTTAAATCAGATTGGAAAAAGTACGCGGAAGCAGTGGTGAAAGGGTTTTGTATGTTTACTGGTAACGATTATTCTTTGCCTGATCATGCTTCTATACGGATTTCAGTTAAACAACATCCTGTTATTATGCTGCCTGCCCACATTTCTAAGTGGCGTGTATATCCATTGAAAAAGAAACCTGTAAGAGGTAACGAGATAGGCTTGATTAATCCAGCTAAATTCAACGGACTTCAATATGAGGTTCTTTCCAATCCTTTTCAATATGTATACACCATTAAGACTCGAGACTTTGGGGTGGTTAATATTTATGCAGGACCAGAAACGAAAGCGGTTATCAGGAAGCATTAAGTGAAGCACCGTAGCCGCAGATTTTAGTGTTGTTAAACTCAAGTTTATTCGTTATACTATAGCTAATGAAAAAAGTAATATAAAAAGCCTGCAGGGGGAGCCATTTGGCTGAGAGTGAGCATGTAGATGTTCAGACCCTTTGAACCTGTTAGTTAATACTAGCGTAGGGATTGTGACTTTTTTGATGGATAAAAGCATTGCGCGAGGATTCTTTCATCAGGAAACTTCCCCTAGGCATTGCTTTTTTTGTTGCAAAAAATTAGGGGAGGTTATTGTTTTGCGTTCTAAGAAAATTTTATTTTTAGTAGAAGTATCTATTTTTACCGCATTAGCACTTGTCTTGGACTTGATTCCTTTTTTGTCTTTTAAAATATGGGCTCAGGGTGGTTCCATTTCTCTAGCAATGATACCAGTTTTTATA
Organism: Virgibacillus flavescens; assembly: GCF_050574275.1. Classification (GTDB taxonomy): domain Bacteria; phylum Bacillota; class Bacilli; order Bacillales; family Amphibacillaceae; genus Virgibacillus_F; species Virgibacillus_F flavescens. Next base: position 2,778,489 of record NZ_CP192260.1, on the reverse strand, counting down.
TTGGCATTCAGATGGGGAATTAAGGGTGGCTTGTTGTCTGGATTCTTGTGGGGGGTATTGCAAATTGCCATAGGTGCTATTATCGTTCATCCAATTCAAGGTCTTTTAGACTATGGAGTAGCATTTACTGTACTAGGTCTTGCAGGAATATTCGCCAACAAAGTGCAAAAAGCTGTAAGTCAAAGAAAGACAAAAGAGTACTTGACCTACATTATGTTAGGGGTATTGCTTGGTTCAACTTTACGTTTTATTGCTCACTTTGTGGCGGGAATTGTTTTTTTTGCTGATTATGCACCAGAAGGTCAAGCCGTTTGGTTGTATTCATTCCTATATAGTATTTCATACATGTTACCGTCCTATGTTATTTGTACCATCGTTGTATTCTTCCTGTTTCACAAACAGCCAAAAACTATGTTAAACGCAGCATAATAATTATTGCGCACCTGAAGGTAGTCTTAAATTTTATTAAGGCTGCCTTTTTTATTATATACTGTTAGCAAGAGGTGATGAATTTGCGTGAGTTAATCGGTGAATGTCAATCATGTGGTGCGAAAGTTTATTGCGAAAATGGATTTTTTGATGGGTACCAGGAGAATGGTAAGTTATTTTGTAACGAGTGTGCAAAAAAATTGGATAGTGAGAATTGATCAGCAGCCTTTTATTGTAAGGGCTGTTTTTTAGCGTTTTTACGACTTGATGCTGATAGAAAGTTACTTTACTAAATTTGACGGATGCAACCAATCATTTACTTTCACTCAACCCTATAAATCTGCATAGGCTATAGCACACTAAAAATATGGGATGTGTGGGAGAGGAAGAAGAGGAATGGAGTTAACAGTTTCGCATTGGTTATATGGTTTTTTTACGCTAGTGATTATTGTCACAATGATTTTTAAGAAGGGAGTAGTACTGCCGACGTTACTCGGAACATTTATAATTGCCTGGGTATATAAAGGAAGCCTGGTGGTTGGATTTACAGCAATTTTTAATGCCAACCTAGTCGCAGCAACAGAGCTATTCAGTATTTTTCTCATTATCACGTTCATGATGGCATTACTACATGCTTTGCGGGATCTTGGAGCAGATATACGAATGATTCAGCCGATGCAAAAGATGATGGTAAACGGACATGTTTCCTATTTTGTGCTAGTCGGAATCACCTTTGTATTATCCTTGTTTTTCTGGCCGACACCTGCTGTTCCACTTATTTGTGCTTTGTTGGTTCCTGCCGCAATTCGTGCTGGACTTCCTGCAATGACCGCTGCTGTTGCCGTGGCTCTTGCCGGGCAAGGGATGGCGTTATCATCAGACTATATTGTTCAGGTTGCACCCAGTCTTTCGGCTAAATCAGCAGGTATCAGTACTGCAGCTGTTGCAGATACAGCACTGGTGTTATCACTCATAACAGGTGGTATAGCGATTCTTCTTGCCTACTTGCTGTACCGAAAAACCATTCGGAAAAAAGATAGTCCATTAATTGAAGAAGATTTGTCCAGACTGCAGACAGAAGCCCGTTCTACCAATAAAGCTCATGGATTTCATGTAAAAACATGGAGTAAAGTATTTGCGATAGTAGTTCCTTTATCTCTGTTAGCGGTAGTAATATATATGATTTATACAAAATTGATAGAAGGACGTATGAGTGGTTTTGAAGGCGGTGGAGGAGCTGCTTTTATTGGAGGTGTTGCGGCAATTCTGTTGTTACTCGCTACAGTTGCCTTTGGAAAACACCATGCATTGGATTATATAAGTAATCATATTACGGAAGGATTTACCTTTGCTTTTAGAGCGATGGGTCCAGTAATTCCGATTGCAGGTTTTTTCTTTCTGGGTAGCCAGGATTTTGCCGGTAGAATTTTAGGGGTGGACGAGAATCCACCAGCATTTTTGTTTGATATTGTTCAATCTATTCAGGGTTACTTGCCGGAGAGTGCTTTATTAGCTGGATTTAGTGTGTTAATCATAGGTATTATTACAGGACTCGACGGATCGGGTTTTTCAGGACTACCACTTACTGGTGCGTTAGCTTCTTCGTTAAGCAATGGATCGATTGATACAGAAACGCTTGCTGCTATTGGTCAGATGGGTGCTATCTGGACTGGTGGAGGTACAATCGTTGCGTGGTCTTCGTTAATTGCAGTTGCAGGCTTTTGTGGGGTGCCAGTTATGGATCTGGTAAGGAAAAACTTTATTCCCGTTATTGCAGGATTGGTAATCTCTACTTTGCTAGCTGTATTCTTATTTTAAAAAGAAGCGTAAATTCTGCCTAAATAGGGTAACCATGATAATAGATACTATTTTATACAACTTTTCTATTGGAGGTAACCCTAATTTATGTCAAAACAAACTAGTACAATTGTAGAAGAATCATTAAACGCATTATATGATGACGAAACTTTTTTACCAGATTTAACTAATGGAGTAAGGGAGAAGGCTTTTACGTCGCTCACTTCTATTCTTTCCACACCTAACCACGTGAATAAGTCCTTTTTACGGATCGCACTTGAAAACGATAAGGTTGTACGAATACCAGCATTTCGTGTGCAGCATAACAACATTTTGGGACCATATAAAGGTGGTATTCGCTTTCATGACTCAGTTAATGAAGATGAAGTTATCAACCTATCTTCCTTAATGACTTTAAAAAACGCCCTTCACCAAGTGCCATTTGGTGGCGGTAAAGGTGGAGTCGCAATAAATCCCCGCGACTACGAAGCAAAAGAACTTAATTTGATTTGCAAAAAATATGTACAATACTTTAGTGAAATACTTGGTCCGGATAAAGATATTCCTGCACCAGATGTAGGTACTGGACAACGTGAAATGGACTGGATGATGGGGGAATATAAGAGTATACGCCCAGGCAGCAGGTACCGAGGAAGTTTCACAGGAAAAAGTGTTATAAACGGCGGATCATTAGGAAGAAGAGAAGCCACCGGAAAAGGTGTCTATTATTCGTTACGGTATATGCTTAATGACTTTGTAAGTTCTAAACGAGAGTGGCTGGAAGAGCGTGAAAATATATTTGCAAAAACGGCGCTTGAACACAGCGGGAAAGACTTAACCATTGCCGTACAAGGTTTTGGTAATGTTGGCTCAGTCGCGGCTTTAGAAGCGTTCAGGTGTAATCATATCAATAACAAAATTGTAGCTGTGAGTGATCATAACGTCACACTATACAATTCTGATGGTCTTGATATACCAGCATTAGTTAAAGCTGTTGAGCTAACAGAAGGTGACTTGCCGAAAACGGATAGCGAACTGGCAAAAACAGAGATAAAAGCGAATATAAGGGACCGTGACAATGTACTGAGTATGGACGTAGATGTCTTAATCTTAGCAGCACTTGAAGATCAAGTGCATAAAAACAATGTTCAGGATTTGAAAGCTGGTATTGTTGTAGAAGGTGCTAACTCTCCGGTAACCGCTGAAGCAGATAAAATATTGAGTGATAAGGGAGTCATAATAGTACCGGACATTCTAGCTAATGCCGGTGGTGTTATCGTTTCCTATTTTGAGTGGATACAAGGTAGAGAAACTCAATTTTATACAGAAGAAGAAGTAGTTAAAAAACAGTTTACGAAGATGAAGGAAACATTTGATACAATATTACCGCAATTCTTTGGGGACCCACATCCATTGAGACAAAACTGTTACATTCATGCGGTAGCAAAATTATCTACTGTGTTGTATAGACAAGGCAAACTATATTAGAAATCACCTTAAGAGCGCTTTTAAATAGGCGCTCTTTTTGAATTGTTGCTGTTTTGAATATTACATATATTTACAATGCGTGTTAGCGAGTTCGGCTTTCGTATGGTATAATAATATAAAAATTCAGTTAATAACTTTGAATGAATATTCCCCGCATAATAAGTGTAAATCTACTTTAAATGTAAGCGCTTTATTTATTTCAATAGAAAGGGGTGCAAATTACTTGAATGAAAAAAGTCTATGTTATTGGACTACAACTAAATATCGGCAGCACCTTAGGACCACAGAAGAAGATTTAGTTGCGCGTGAATTTGCTTTGACTGTATTTATTAATGGCGAACAATATGCGACCATCGTGTGTACACCTGTTGATTTAAAGGAAATGGTATTAGGTTTTTTAGCATCAGAGGGAATAATTCGAAAGTACGATGACATTAAATCAATAGCCGTTGATGATAATAAAGGATTTGCTTATGCAGAAACTACGTTTAATGTATCGTTTTCCGATAGAACGGAGCGATGGATTGGCTCATGTTGTGGTAAAAGCCGTGAATTTTATCTGAAACAAGATGTTAAGTCAGCCAAAACTATCTCCACCAAATTACAATTGAACACTAGAGAAATATTTAAACTTATGAGTCAGTTTGATGAAGCATCAGAAGTATTTAATCTAACAGGAGGTGTCCACCAGGCAGGTCTAGCCTCCAACCATACTATAAAAAGAACATTCATAGACATCGGGAGACACAATGCTTTAGATAAATTATTCGGTTATATCATACTAAATAAACTACATGCCAGAAATTATTGTATCTTATTCTCAGGCAGAATTTCGTCTGAAGTAATTTTAAAAGTTTCAAAGATTGGTTCTGGTATTCTCTTAGCAAAATCTGCTCCAACTGATTTAGCGTTAAAGTTAGCTGAAGATTTACAGGTGACGGCTGTGGGGTTTATTCGGAATGACAGGTTAAATGTATACACGCATGGAAATAGAATAATTTATAACAAAACTGAAGAAGAATTCTTTACGAACTAGGGGGGATTATTGTGCAGGAACATATTGTTGTGACAATTAATGGATTAGAATACTTAGGAAAACCAGGACAGAATTTATTGGAGTTACTTAATACAACACAAGAGTCTGTACCACAAATATGTTATAACGAGTCACTCGGACCTATTCAAACCTGTGATACATGTGTGGTGGAAATAGATGGGCAAATAAATCGGGCGTGTGGTACAACCATTTCAACAGGTATGGAAGTTAAAACAAACATTGATTATGTGAAGTCAGCACAAAAGGCTGCATTGGATAAGATTTTAGAAAATCATGAATTGTACTGTACAGTTTGTGATTACAATAATGGATCATGTGAGATTCATAATACAATTGCGGACTTTGGTCTGGAGCACCAATCGAAGCCCTGGAAATCAAAGGGGTATGAAGAGGACAATTCAGGTTCTTTTTACAGGTATGATCCTGATCAATGTATACTTTGCGGAAGATGTGTGGAAGTCTGCCAGGATGTCGAGGTAAACGAAACCCTTCTAATTGATTGGAAATTAGAACAGCCTCGAGTGGTATGGGATAACAATGTTCCAATTGACCAGTCTTCTTGTGTAAGCTGTGGGCAATGTGCGACTGTTTGCCCATGTAATGCAATTATCGAGAAGAACATGGTAGGGGAAGCGGGTTTTATGACCGATCATAAGCCAGGATTACTGCGTTCCATGATTGATCTAACAAAAAAAACCGAACCTGGATATGGTCCTTTATTTGCGGTTTCAGATACAGAAGCGGCAATGCGTGAAGAACGTATTGAAAAGACAAAGACTGTTTGTACCTATTGTGGTGTAGGATGCTCATTTGATGTTTGGACAAAGGACAGAAAAATACTGAAAGTACAACCCCAGCAGCAATCACCGGCTAATGGTATCTCAACATGTATAAAGGGTAAGTTTGGATGGGATTACGTTAATTCGGAAGAACGATTAACGAAACCGTTAATTCGCAGAGGTGAATATTTTGAAGAAGTGGAATGGAACGAGGCAATTTCTTATATTGCAAAAAGATTTACAGAAATTAAAAATGAGCATGGCCCTGATGCATTAGGATTTATTTCATCATCAAAAGCTACAAATGAAGAATCATATCTAATGCAAAAGCTGGCACGGCAAGTAATAGGAACTAATAATGTTGATAATTGTTCCCGATATTGTCAGGCACCAGCAACGAAAGGATTGTTCCGTACAGTGGGACATGGCGGTGATTCGGGGTCAATTGATGATATTGCCGATGCGGAACTGGTCATCATTATAGGATCGAACACAGCTGAAGCTCACCCTGTTATTGCTTCACGCATCAAGCGGTCCCATAAATTATTCGGACAAAAATTGTTCGTGTTTGATTTGCGAAAGCACGAAATGGCGGAACGCGCAGACGGATTTTATCAGCCAGAAAGTGGAACAGATCTAGTGTGGTTATCTGCAGTGACCAAGTATATTATCGATCAGGGCTGGGAAAACCGATCCTTTATTGATCAGTGGGTAAACGGTTTTGACGAATATAAGGAAAGCCTGGAAAAATTTACTTTGGAGTATGCGGAAAGGTTAACTGGCCTCTCACAGCAAACATTAATTCATATTGCTGAGGAAATAGTCAGTGTTGATAAAATGGCAATCTGCTGGGCTATGGGTGTAACGCAGCATCAATTAGGAAGTGACACGAGCACAGCAATTTCAAATCTATTACTGGTAACAGGTAACTATATGCGGAATGGTACAGGCGCATATCCATTGCGAGGGCATAACAATGTCCAAGGCTGCAGTGACTTTGGAAGTATGCCGGACTTCTTTCCTGGATACGAAAAGGTAGCAGATGACGATGCTAGAAACCGCTATGAACAGGCATGGAAGGTAAAGATTCCAAGTGAACCCGGAAAAGATAACCATCAAATGATACACGCCATTCATGATGGTAATCTTCATGCTATGTATGTTATCGGCGAGGATACAGGAGTAGTGGACTCAAATATAAACTACGTTACAGATGCATTTAAAAAGCTTGATTTTTTTGTTGTTCAGGATCTGTTCTTAACCAAGACATGTGAGTATGCGGATGTTGTGCTTCCAGCATCACCAAGTCTTGAAAAAGAAGGAACATTTACAAATACTGAGCGCAGAATTCAAAGACTCTATCAGGCACTTGATCCACTCGGTGATTCAAAACCGGATTGGATGATTCTGAGAGACATCGCAGGAAAAATGGGTTATGAGTGGGGATACACACATCCATCTGAAATTATGGACGAGTCTGCAGCACTTGCCCCTTTATTTGCTGGTGTAAGTTATGATTTGTTAACTGAATATAATAGTCTGCAATGGCCGGTTGCTAAGGATGGAACAGATACACCTTTACTATTTAAAGATGGATTTCCTTTTAAAGATAAAAAAGCTAAATTATTCCCGCTAGAATATGAACTATTATTCGGCACAACCGAAGAATATGACTTGCGGGTTAATAATGGTAGGTTACTAGAGCATTTTCATGAAGGCAATATGACGTATAAATCAAAAGGAATTTCCAGAAAGACGCCAAATGCATTTATAGAAGTGTCAAATGAACTGGCAAAAGAGCGAGGCATAGAGGAAGGAGCAGAAGTTAAGTTAACTTCTAATGCTGGTTATGCAACAGGTATTGTTCATATAACTGACAGGGTAAAAGGAAAAGAACTTTTTCTGCCTTTAAATGATAATGGGAAGTCAGCGATTAACTATTTGACTGATAATAGTGTTGACAAAGATACAAATACGCCTGCTTACAAAGAAATTGCCGTTAAAATGGAAGTAATCAAGAAAAAAGGTAAGAGTCCACTACCTTCAAATAATCATCGACGAGGAAATAGACAGCCGCAAATTGGAGTACGTGTTGAACAGAAGTGGGAACGTGATGATTACACAATGCCAGGAAGCAAGGTGAAGCATGATGGCTAATCCAATAAGAAAAATAAAAAAATTAGACATTCCAGAAGAAAAGATACAGGAACAGAATTTAAAAGAAGTGTCAAAGGCTGTAAGTGAAAATAAAGAAGCAATACTAAAAGGAATTGATTTCTTAGGTACATTGAATGACAATGGAATGCTTGATATGACGCATTCTTTTGTGAAGCAAAAGGAAACAGCACTGGATAATGTTATGCGCGAAATAAACAAGCCCCAGTATTCTGCAACTTTAGAAAATGTCAGCAAACTATTTTTGTATCTTGGAGAATTAAATGTGGATGAGCTTCATCATTTCACTGGGAAAATAAATAAGGGTATGGAGGAGTCGCGAAGTTTTAGTGAAACAGAAAAAACAACGTATATGGATTTAATAAAAGCACTAAAGGATCCTGAGATAAATAGAAGTGTAACCATGCTGATGCACTTTCTCCGTGGCATGGGAAAGGAATAAATATGAATGAGAACCTCTTCCGTGACTAGAATTGTTTCGTATTTATACTCGGTATAAGTTGTACTATTCGTAACTCCGTTCACATAGATTTTAATAAGATATGTCTGAAATTCTATTAAATGGAAATGGAGGCTGAGGTTTCATGAATGCTATTTTAGTTGCTATATTTGGCCTTATTGTATTTGCTCTCGGTTATCGGTATTATTCCAAGTTTGTTGCTGAAAAAATATTTAGACTGGACCCAAATTATGTAACACCTGCTCATCAATATAAAGATGGTGTGGATTTTGTACCTACTAACAAATTTGTTTTATGGGGACATCACTTCACATCGGTTGCTGGAGCTGCACCTATAGTTGGTCCAGCAATCGCGGTTTACTGGGGTTGGTTACCTGCAGTACTATGGGTAGTTCTTGGTACTGTATTCGCAGCTGGAGTACATGATTTTGGTACACTGGCATTGTCAGTACGAAATAAGGGTCAATCTGTTGGAACTCTAGCACACAGACTAATTGGCCAACGTGCAAAATTATTGTTCTTATTTATCATTTTAATACTTGTACTAATGGTAAATGCTGTGTTTGCGTGGGTAATTGCAAAGTTATTTATTTCTTACCCTTCAAGTGTAATACCAGTATTTATTCAGATTCCGCTAGCAATATGGATTGGTGCAGCTGTATACAAAAGAAAGCAAAAAATGCTGGTACCATCTTTAATAGCTCTAGCTATTATGTATGTGACTGCTGTTATTGCAAGTAAAGTCAGCTTTCTGCAAATTGACCTTGTTCAATACATGGGAGGTGAAAATGCTGCTGGGCTATTCGGTCTAGGAGCAACGTCAACTGCATTCTTTATTTGGATTATTATTTTAATGATATATGTATATATTGCATCCACATTACCGGTTTGGAAATTACTGCAGCCGCGTGATTTTATTAACTCCCATCAGCTAATAGTAGGTTTAGCTATCTTATATCTAGGTCTATTGTTTACGAACCCAGAAATTACTGCACCTGCCACAAATGCTAATGCAGATATATCCTGGTTTCCACTTTTATTTATTACGATAGCATGTGGAGCAATTTCAGGATTCCATGGATTAGTTTCATCTGGAACCAGTTCGAAACAGTTAAATAAAGAGACGGATGCCCGGTTTGTCGGTTATCTTGGTGCTGTAGGCGAAGGGGTACTAGCGTTGGTTTCAATACTAGCAGTCGTTACCTTATTCCCTAGCAGAGAAGAATTTTTAGCTACCTACAGCAGTTTTACTGCTTCCAGTGGCGCGGGACTTGGTTCGTTTGTAGATGGCGCGAGTAAGCTGGCTAGTGGTTTACTGATTCCTACTGATGTAGCATCTACCATTGTATCGATTATTGTAGTTAGTTTTGCTGCAACCACCCTGGATACATCCGTTCGATTAATGCGCTATATAATTGCAGAGTTAGGTGTCGAATATAAAATCCCTGCATTATCCAAAACCCACGTTGCTACTACATTAGCAGTCGTATCCAGTGCTGCCTTAGTGTTAATCCCACAGGGACCAAAAGGTTTTGGATCAGGTGGCTATCTCTTATGGCCGTTATTTGGTACAGCCAACCAGTTGTTGGCGGGAATCAGTTTACTCCTAGTCGCGATATGGTTAAAGCGACTTGGAAGAAACTATGCGATTGCGTTAATTCCAATGATATTTATTTTATTCGTTACACTAATAGCTATGTTTAACCAAGTCTTATTTGAATGGTCCTGGTTCGGGTCAAATTCAAATATGCTGCTGTTTATATTCGGAGCAATTATCTTCGTATTCGCTGTCTGGATTATTCTGACTGCTTTCTCATCACTAACCAAAAAAATGGATGATGCGAACATAAAATAACGATGACTAACAGTAAATATGAGAAAAGGGATCAGTTTTTACTATTGATCTCTTTTCGCACTACTTTAGCAGTTAAGGAATTATAAATTCTTATATACTGCATAAGTAAACGAGGTGATAGGGTGTTTAATCATATTAAGAAACTAATACAATTTTATGAAGAGGTACTAAGCATGCCACATCGGCAGGAAATTGCTCGAGAATTAAGGAATCAGGATGATTTATTTCTTTTGCTATTATACTCAGAAATGATTGGCATACCGAACCCTGTTTATTATTATACATTGGAGTTATACCCTTATATGATTGAAGAATTTCATGATTGGCATTTACGAATGGGTATGGAAAAATCCCCCCTGAGCGGTATCCGCTGCTGTTAAATCTTCGCTAAAGAAGGAGTCTATAGGTATGAATGATATACAAAATAAAATTGTGTTTGTTGGGGGAAAGGGTGGTGTTGGTAAATCAACATCAGCTGCAGCGATTGCTTGGAAATCTGCTGAAAACCGTTCTAAGACATTACTAGTTTCGACTGACCCTGCACATAATCTAGGCGATATCTTCAACATAAAAATAGGGGGTAAAATTACAACTATTACTTCACATTTAGATGCACTTGAAATAGATCCCGACATAGAAACAAACAACTATATTGAAGGTGTAAAAGAAAATATTAAAGGAATTGTACACACAGGAATGGTGGAGGAAGTGCACCGCCAGCTTGATACTGCAAAAGCATCTCCAGGAGCCGATGAGGCAGCTTTATTTGATAAACTGATTTCAATCATTTTAGAGGAAAGCGAACAATATGATACGATTATTTTTGATACAGCACCAACTGGGCATACCATTCGCTTATTGTCACTTCCCGAACTGATGGGAATTTGGATTGAAGGCTTGCTTCAAAAAAGGAAAAAAACAAACGAAAATTATGCGCAATTATTAAATGATGGTGTGCCAAAAGAGGATCCGATATATGATGTGTTAAGAAATCGTCAAGAAAGGTTTTCTGCTGCAAGGGCAATCATGCTCGATCCCAAGCAAACTAGTTTTGTATTTGTTTTAAATCCAGAACGATTACCTATTCTTGAAACAAAAAAAGCATTAGATTTGTTGAATAAATACCATTTGCACGTAAAAACACTAATTGTTAATAAACTATTACCAGAAGATCCGGAAGGTGAATTTCTTAAAAAAAGAAAAGGGCATGAACGGAAATATGTTTCGATGATAGAGAAAACTTTCACAAAACAGGAATTATATTATATTCCTCTATTTTCAAATGATATTACGGATATGGACCAACTCAAAGTATATAGTAGTTATTTTCAGAAAGGATGATAAAGTTGAAAGCATTTGTACACGATAACCAAAAATTAGATATTAAAAGCATTAAAGACCCTTCATTAAAGGAAGATGAAGTATTAGTAGGAATTAGAAGTGCAGGATTGAACAGACGGGACATTGGAATCCCGGGACGTCGTGGTAAGGAAGAAACTACTCTGGTTTTAGGGTCAGACGGAGCAGGTATAATCGAAAAAATCGGATCAAACGTAACGGATTTCGCTGTAGGGGATGAAGTGATTATTAACCCATCACTAAATTGGGAAAATTTGAGTGATACATCTCCTCAGGGATTTGATATATTAGGGTTTCCCACCCATGGGACATTTGCTGAGAAAATTGCTATCTCGTCTGAACAAGTGGAGAAAAAGCCTTCCCACTTGTCATGGGATGAAGCAGGCGTATTAGCGTTATCAGGATTAACAGGGTATCGTGCTTTGTTTTCAAAAGGAGGTTTAAAAGAAGGAGAAACAGTGTTTATTCCAGGCGCAGGAAGCGGTGTAGCAACATTTTTAATTATGTTTGCAAAAAGTATTGGTGCTAAAGTTATTGTAAGTTCTCGAAGCGAAGAGAAACGTGCTAAAGCGGCTCAAATCGGGGCAGATATTGTGTTGGATACCAATAGTAACTGGCAAGAGGAATTAGCCAATGAAACGGTTGATTTAGTTATTGAGAGTGTTGGAAGAGCAACCTTTAACCGATCTCTAGAGGTTTTAAAAAAGGGTGGAAAAGTGGTTGTGTTTGGTGCTACGACTGAGGATACAGTAGATCTAAATCTACGCGAATTTTTCTATGGTCAATATCAACTTTTGGGTACTACTATGGGCAGCAGGGAAGAATTGCGTGACATGATTGCATTTATTGAGAAACATGACATACATCCTGTAGTGGATTCCACTTTCGAATTAAATCATGCAAAAGAAGCATTTTATTATCTCAAAGAAGGTAATCAATTCGGAAAAGTATGCATTAAAATTAGTGTGTGAATAATAGTGCTTACTATTTTTAAAAATAGTAAGCACTATTATTTCATATGAGCGGAAAGGTTATTTACAGCCATTTGAATCTTTTGGCTGTTTTTTGAATACATTTGTTTTACCTCAGGGTTTTCAGTGGCTAATGCAAAAAGTTCCAAATCTGCCTGACACTTTTTGAGGTTAGCAAGAAGCAGCGGTTTTTCTGAAGGGGACGGGACAGGGATTTTGTCGTCATATAAGTCAACAGTAATTTGGCCGTCCGTATCTGCCTGGGCTAAAAATATATTTTCTATGCTTATATTCATTTTATCCAATTCTGTTTCTAACCAATTTTTATTCAATGAAAGGTTTGTCAAAGGTTCTATAAGAACTTCTCCGTCCATAACTATGGTTTCAGGCTGTTTTTCATTGGGGAGCTTCATACCAAGAATTTTTGCAGTAATGGGCTGATTTTCTTTTTTTTGCATTACACTTATTGCACCAGATGGTTCGAGTACGGCAAACTCAACATCAGCAGCTCTAAATATATTATTGGAACGCAGTTTTTCAAGCAATTCATCTATTGTGAAATGTTCTTTTTTAAGATTGTCTTCCATAATCTTACCATCCTGTATAAAAACGGTGCTTTTTCCGTCTACAAAATCACGAAATCTTTTACTCTTAAGCGACAGAAATTCAACACTGATTGGTATGATGAACCATATACTTAATGCAGCAAAAGCGTGCCAGAAATTTGTTCCTGAATCAGCTGCGTGCATAGCGACTATGCTGCCTATTACTATGCCTGTGATGTATTCAAATATGTTCATTTGTGAGAGTTGTTTTTTTCCTAGTCCTTTTGTGATTAGAAAAAGTACAACTAGTAGGATAAATGATCTAACCATGATTGAAACCCATTCCGGCATCATAAAAATTCCTTTCTGACTTAGCAATATTTCTTGGTTACTCAACTTTCGAACATTAAAAAAACACGATAACTGTGGTTCTTGTAGATTTAAAATATGTTACTTAAACTTAACTATTTTTTCTAAAACTTACTACCAATTACATTGCCGTAGTAGATAGAAACTGCGACGTAATTTTAATTTTAAGTTTATTATTTCCTTGCTGCCGTCCAGGATCGTTGCGGGCGGATGCTTTCCGCGGGCACAGCTTCAGTCTCCTTGCCCCGACAAGGGGTATGCCAACGTTGTCCGCAAAGGACGATTTTAGTTGGCCATCCTTTTAAAAATGCTCTTCTGCGGGGCCTTCAGACTCGTGCTGTTCCCGCAGGAGTCACCACCCTCCACTCACCTGTATAAGTAGAACTAAGGCATAGCGAAAAGCCAGGGTTTCTAATATTGTGGTTCCTCTTGTGTTAGATAAACAATCTGTTTTTGTAAATCTTTTTTTACTTCTGTGAGCAATTGCTGTGCATCCTCATAAACCTTTTTGGTTTCATAATCCTGTGTTTTATTTGCTAAGATTTCAAGACTTGCTTCAGCGCTTTTTAAAGATGAAAAACAACCTTTTACCTGCGACCCAATTGTCATATTTTTTCCTCCTACCTAACCTTTTGGTTTAAATAGGATTGCTCCGATCATCCCAAAGATAATTGCAGCAGAAATACCTGAACTAGTAACTTTAAACATTCCGGTGACAACTCCTATTAAACCATGTTTACTTGCTTCTTCCATTGCTCCGTGAACTAATGAATTACCGAAGCTTGTGATTGGAACTGTCGCACCAGCTCCCGCAAAGTCAATTAATGGCTCGTATAATCCAAAACCATCAAGGATGGCTCCAACAACCACAAGTGCACTTAATGTATGCCCAGGTGTCAGTTTAAATACGTCGAACATGATTTGTCCAATAACACATATAAATCCACCGACAACAAATGCCCAGAAAAAAATCATCGACGATCACTCCCATTTTCAATTGATACAGCATGTGCAATACATGGGATAGGGTCCTTTTGCTGTACACTTAGTGAAGAATGGAGCGCACCAGTAGCAATTACTAATATTCGATTTAGCAGACCTTGCTTCATTTTGTTTAAAAAATGCCCGTATGTTACTACCGAAGAACAACCTGCACCACTTGCTCCGGCTAGCACAGGCTGATCCTCGCGGTAAATAGTCAAACCGCAGTCCACATACTGTTCATCTTTTATTTGAATACCCTGTTCTTTCAAAAGATCAAGTGATACCTGTCTGCCAATCTGTCCTAAATCACCAGTAATAATTAAATCGTAGTAAGAAGGTTCAATATTTCTTTCCTTAAGGTGAGTAATTAGCGTGTCGACTGCAGCTGGTGCCATTGCACCGCCCATATTAAATGGATCAGTCATTTCCATATCCACAATTTTTCCTATTGTCGCTGATGTTATTTCTGGTCCTACTCCTTGTTTGGCAATTAGTGCACATCCAGCACCAGTAACTGTCCATTGGGCAGTGGGGGGTTTTTGACCTCCATATTCCGTTGGGTAGCGAAACTGTTTTTCTGTAGCAGCGTTGTGACTCGCGCTTCCACTTAAAATATAGTCTGCGCCTTGGGCATTGATAATAAAAGCAGATAAAGCTAAACTTTCCATCGATGTTGCACATGCACTAAATAAACCAAAGTAAGGAGTTCCTAATGTTTTTGCTGTAAAGCTAGTCGGGGTAATCTGATTAATTAGGTCGCCACTAATAAAAAATTGGACCTGTTCTTTTTCAATAGAGCTATTTTTAATGGCAAATTGACATGCTTCTTCCAGCATGGTCTGTTGAGCCTTCTCAAAAGAAGCCTGCTTAAGCCACATATCGTCGTGAAGTAAGTCGAAATCATCAGGTATATTTCCGTTAGCTTCAAATGGTCCGCCGACTGTTCCTGTAGATATGATTACCGGTTTATTTTCATAAACCCATGTTCGATGACCAACTATCATTTATAGAACCCCCCACTGAGTAAGCAGTGTTTTAATTAATGCCACAATAAATGCCGAAAACACTCCAAACAATATAACTGAACCCGCCAATTTAAACATATTTGCCCCAACACCTAATACGAATCCTTCTGTACGATGCTCAATACAAGCAGAAATCACGGCATTACCAAATCCTGTAACGGGTACTGCTGAGCCTGCACCAGCAAATTGCCCGATCCGATCATATACACCAAAACCAGTCAAAAGCATCGTAATAAAAATTAATGTTGAAACTGTCGGATTTCCTGCTGTCTGTTCAGTGAAATCAAAGAAATAAATGTAGAAAATTGAAATCAGCTGACCGATAAAACAGATAAATCCACCTACCAAAAAGGCTTTAATACAATTTTTCAATAGTGGCCTTTTTGCTTCTCTTTTCTGTTGAAATGCTTGGTATTCTTGAGCTTTAGGAGGTATGCTCTTCTTTTTTTTATCAGCCATATGTTTCACTCTTTCATTTATGTTTTTTTGTGCATAAGTTTAATCAAATGTTTCATTTCTTTTTTTAACTGTTTTTCTTTAATTTTGTTGTTCATTATTTTTTGCTCCAGCTTTTTTATTTCCCATACTAATTTTTTATCTGTAGAGACTTCAGTTTTTAAATCCGGAAATTGCTTATTAATTTTTTTTGTAACACTACTTCTGAAATCGGCTAGCTTTAGTCGATCATGGTGATGCACCTCAAGAGCAATTAGTAAAGTTTTGTCTGTATTCACGGCGTAAATATTAGTTGTTTCTGTATGTTTTTGCAGTGTTTTTTTAGCTAGGTTTGATGCTTTTTGATTTGGCAACGAAGATGAACTTAATTGTACCGGAGCTTTTGAATCAGTCTCATTTAAAGTCTCTGTATTGGTGTTACATCCAACTAAGATACTTATTATCAATAGACCAATAAATATTTTAAATTTCATTTTATCATCACCTACTTAATTAGATTTATGTAGTAGGGGGAACGGAACTTATTGATCAACCCTTAACATATAGTTATTCATTTCTATATTGTGGTTCCTCTAGTTCAATCTCCTGCAAGCGTGGTTCTATGCTTTTTATAATAGAATCAGTTTGTTGTGCAGCACCCTCATATAGTTCTTTTGTTCGCTTGTTTTGAGTCTGTAAAGCAAATTGTTCTAAACTTGCCTGAGCACTTTTTAATCCTGCAAGGGTTTGTTTTACTTGGCTGGAAACCGTCATTTGAAATCCTCCTTTCACCATCACTTATTAGAATTGTATTTTTTGTCGTTATTATG
Source organism: Virgibacillus flavescens (assembly GCF_050574275.1). Taxonomy (GTDB): domain Bacteria; phylum Bacillota; class Bacilli; order Bacillales; family Amphibacillaceae; genus Virgibacillus_F; species Virgibacillus_F flavescens. The sequence continues at coordinate 2,761,931 of NZ_CP192260.1, read as the reverse complement.
CTAGTTTTTTACTTCCTTTTTATGTTAATCTTAATATAAGAGAAAAAACTGAATTATTTTAATAAAGCATGAAACTTTTTGGTTATTAACAACGTCTTATAGGTAACAGTAGTAGAAGGGATGGGGAGCTAATTATTAAGAAATTATTGCTTTTGATATTTATATTGCCCATTGTAATAATAGCTACTCTATATATTACCTGGAGCGGATTAGGTAGAGATTCACTAGTTTCCAGTCAAGTGGGATCAGCCGAAGAGAAGGATTTTATCGTACATATTAGAGTGGAAGAAATAGATGAGGAAATTAAGGTATATCGTTCACTGCAGTACACAGGAGATGAAACTGTAGAAATTGAACACCAGACTCCATTAATTTCTATTTCTTTACGTAATAAAAATCACGATTTCACGGGGAGTCGCGTAAAAAAAGTTATGGAATCAGGGGATAGTTATTATCCACAGAAAGCAAAGCTTATAAGCAAACCACAAGAAGGAGAATATACTTTATACTGTTTAGCAGAGTTTCAAGTAGATGGTGAAAGTAGAAGTATAGAGCATACAGAGAATTTAATATTTGAATAACAAAAGCAGCACTCAATTATGGAGGTGCTGCTTTTGCATTAATCGGTGGACAGTATGATTTCCTGCGTTTTTTGAGGGGTTTCATTCTCATCAGAATGCTGTTTGCTAGATGCTTCCCTAACTTCAGGTATAATGACTCTAATACTTTCATTATCGATCCAATTCACATCCAGTATTGGCCACTGGTAATTCAGAACTTCTAAATCATTTGTACTATTAGTTAACGAAAGAAGCTCCCATTTTTGGATGTCGACCACAACAATAGTACTAGTTCCCATTTTATTTGAAACATTACGACTAAACTGAAGCAATATTTTTGAGTGGTCCTGCGAAAGTTTAATACCATTATTTTGTGCTATATCGGCTACAAGATAAGCCTGATTTCCTTCCTTCTTATTTAAAAGTAAATAAGAACAAGATTTATCAGCACATGAAAATTTAAGTAAATATAAATAACTCTCATTGTATTGGATAGGTGTAAGGACCATTGATTCAACAGCTTTAGCGCGATCTTGTGAAGCGTGTAGATAAGCATTCAATATTGGCACCATTTCTAAATTAATCATAACTTTTTCATCAGGCAGAATAAACTCAATCAATTCATCCACTTCATCATCGTCTGATTGCTCGACTAGTTCAGGTTCGTCTTCAGTGGCAGTTGCAGATGCCTCTTTTTTCACAATAACTTGTTCTTCTTTTTGACAGGCAAAAAGTACAAAAGCAATAGTAATCCCAATCAAAAAAAGGTATTTTTTCATAGTAATCTCCTAATTCTCAATAATGTGATTATAATTAATTATACATAATTTCAAGGGCAAATAAAGGGTTTCTACACAAAAAAACATCGTTTAGAAACGATGTTTTCTGTTAAATATTTTTATTGTCGTCATTTTGATCGTGGCCGCCATGTGATAAATAATCCTCATCTAATTTTTCTTTTTCCTCCATGGTTAGTGATGCATCTTGATTTGGACCCTTACCTTTTTTGGAATAAAGAAGAATTAGTATAATTACCGCGATTGCAATTACAATATATACCCATGTCATTTATTATCACCTCTTACGAATATAGGGAAATTATAAGTAATACATAATTAGTTATTTAGGTTGCGTTAGTTTTTGCTGCAAGTCAACTTTGCTTCAATCCGATTTCTATCTAGCGATGTTACAATTGCTGTTAAATTAGTGTACCTCTTAGTTGGTAATCAATACCCCTGTTTGAAAAATGTGAAACCTTACAATATTTTACTGAGAAAATATTAATTACTGCAAAAGTTTGTTAAACTTAGTATACAAAAGTATACGTGGAAGGGATTTTGTGTACATGGTTGAAATACGAAAGCCTTTACCGATAAATGAAGCAATTAATAATGTTATGAAATATAAAATTACAGGTGAACTGGAAAAAATTCCAATCGAAGAAAGTGATGGAAGGAGATTGGGTGAACCTATTATAACCACTCATCCAATACCACCTTTCGATAAATCACCCTACGATGGGTTTGCGTTTCATTCAACGGATACAAAATCAGCTTCTACTGAGAAGCCGGTAGAGTTTGAAGTAGTTGAAACTATCGGGGCTGGTCAAGTGCCGAATACAACAATAAAACAGTTTCAGGCAACCCGTATTATGACAGGAGCACAAATTCCTGATGGTGCAAACTGTGTTGCGATGTTCGAGGTCTGTAAGGAATTTAAACGAAATGGCAAATCATTCATTAGGTTAGTAAAGTCAATGAAACCAAACCAAAATGTAATCAGAACAGGTTCAGAAATAAAACAGGGCATAAAACTGGTAGAAAAAGGAACTCCAGTTAATCCTGGTGTTAAAGCGCTATTAGCAACGTTTGGATACAAGAATGTAAGTGTAGCTAAAAAGCCTGTCGTTGGAATTTTTGCTACAGGTACAGAGCTGCTTAATGTAGAAGATGAACTTGAACCTGGTAAGATCCGCAATTCCAATGCAGATATGATCATGTCGCAAATCAAACGAGCTGGTGGTGAGGCACGTTATTTCGGAAAACTTGTAGATGAACTTGATTCAAGTTTCAAATCGATTCAATCCAAGTTAGATGAAGTGGATGTCTTAATTACAACTGGTGGCGTTTCAGTCGGTGATTTTGATCTGATGCCAGCTATTTATCATAAGTTAAATGCTCGAGTTTTATTTAATAAGGTTGCTATGCGGCCAGGAAGTGTTACGACAGTGGCAGTTTTTGGTGGAAAACTTTTATACGGTTTGTCTGGAAATCCGTCCGCATGTTATGTAGGGTTTGAGATGTTTGTTCGCCCTATCCTGCAGTCTTTTTTACTGAATGATAAACCGTTCTTATGTAGAACAGAGGCATTCCTGGACGAAGATTTTCCAAAGCCTAATCCATTCACACGCTTTATTAGGGGGAAAGCCTTTATTGAAAATGGCCGAGTAATGGTTCGATTAGCTGGAATAGATAAATCAAATGTTGTGACATCACTCGCTTTTACCAATTGTTTTATCATACTACCAGGCGGTACCAGAGAGTTTACAAAAGGGTCCGAAGTCGATGTTCTATGGCTGAATGAAGAGCAGGGACAAGAATCGTTTTAAAGGAGCTGAAAAAGGATGAATGAGAACATAACACCAATAACTGATCAATTAGGCAGACAACTCAAAGATCTTCGGATATCAGTAATTGATAAATGTAATTTCAGATGTACGTATTGTATGCCTAAGGAGATATTTGGAGAGGATTATGTATTTCTTTCTGAAAGTGAATTACTAAGCTTTGATGAAATCACTCGTATCGCAACACAGTTTGCACGACTAGGTGTCGAAAAAATTCGACTCACCGGTGGGGAACCGTTATTACGTAAAGATCTGGATCAATTAATTTATGCGTTAAGCAAAATTCCAGGTATCAATGATATTGCCTTAACTACGAATGGTGTGTTTTTGCCGAAAAAAGCACAAAAACTTAAAGATGCTGGACTGGAACGTGTGAATATTAGTCTGGATGCAATAGAAGATGATGTTTTTAAACAAACAAACGGAAGAGGAGTCGTAACACTCCCAGTGCTGAAAGGAATTCAAGCAGCTCAAAAAGCAGGCTTACAAGTAAAAATTAATATGGTAGTAAAAAAAGGAATGAATGAAGATCAGATACTTCCTATGGCAAGATATTGTAAAGGAAAGAATATCATTTTACGGTTTATTGAATTTATGGATGTTGGTAACCATAATGGATGGGACTTTAAAAATGTTATTTCAAAAAAACAAATTATTGATATAATAAAAGAGGAAATACCTTTAGTTCCTGTAGATGCCAATTACTATGGTGAAGTAGCTTCGAGGTATCGGTATAAAGATGGAGAAGGCGAAATTGGAGTTATTTCATCTGTCACGGATTCTTTTTGCAGTACGTGTACACGAATTCGGCTCTCTGCAGAAGGGAAACTCTATACCTGTTTATTTGCTTCAGAAGGATATGACATACGTCAGGACCTGCGTATGGGGAAAAATGATAAAGAACTAGGAAACTGTTTAAACGCGATATGGACCAAACGAAGCGACCGATATTCAGACGAGCGTGCAAATTTGAAAAATAAAGATCGAAAAAAAATAGAAATGAGCTACATTGGCGGTTAACCAATTTATTGTATGCTTCGGAGGTGTATGAATGAAAACGTTTAAGTTAAGTTCATTAGAAATTGTAGAAAATAAAGATGATGACATTGTTCTACATGAAATTCCACTTTTTGATGGATTGATTATTAATAGGGAAGATGAACAAAATCGCTGGATAGTAGAAGCTTTTATGAACAGAGACAATTTTGAACTGTTTCATAATCTTAAAGAAAAAGATGACACCGTTGTGCTTCAGGTGAAAATAACTAAGGAAACAAATAACCCAGCGACTTTTATCACAACCATACTATCGATTAATGAAATTGGTGACAGAATAAATGTCATCTTTTTGGGCACGATTGTTGACCATCAAAAAGGGATCGTAAAAGATAAGTTGAAAAAGTTAATTGAAGAAGGATACCAGGGTGAATCGCTATATAAAAAGTTTAAAGAGTTAATCGAAGAAGGTTAGTATATTTATTACTATCCTTTTTTTGTTTCCATTACTTTATTTGTAATGACAAACTTGTCATTAATACAGTTAATTCGTATTACCTTGAAGATAATTGTGAAATATTCGAGCAAATCTTCTATTTGACTGCTATAATGTGTTTATATTTGATTAAAAATAACCGATGTAAGTATTAAGGAGTACCAATATGTTTTCTAATTTCAATTATATATTTATTAATAAATTATCTCCTGTACAATTAATTTTATTTTTTTATTGTATAGCTGTCCTAATAGCAACCGCTATCTTGTCCATACCACTCGCGCATGAAGAAGGCGTGGATCCATCTATAATAGACATATTGTTTATTGCCGTTAGTGCAATTAGCGTTACAGGTTTAACTCCTATTAGTATTCCGGAAACGTTTAATACACTTGGTTATTTTTTACTGGCATTTATTCTGCAATTTGGAGCAGTTGGCATTATGGCAATGGGAACTTTTATCTGGATTATTTTAGGTAAAAAAATCGGGCTGAAAGAACGCAGGTTAATTATGACCGATCAAAATCAGACATCATTTTCAGGAATGGTTCGGTTAATCAAACAAATCATGTTAGTCATTTTGACAATTGAAATTATCGGTTTTATCATTTTAGGAACGTATTATATGCAGTACTTTCCAACAGTTGGTGAAGCCTACCTGAATGGTTTTTTCAGTTCAATAAGTGCCACAACAAATGGCGGATTTGATATTACCGGTAGCTCATTAATCATGTTTAAAGATGATTATTTTGTTCAATTTATTACCATGCTGCTAATTATTTTTGGAGCCATCGGTTTCCCGGTCCTTATAGAAGTAAAAGATTACATGTTTGCCAACGAAGAAACTCGTAAAGGTTTGCGCTTTTCTTTATTTACAAAGGTAACCTCGCTTACGTTTTTGGCATTAATAGTTGTCGGCACATTGTTTATCGCGGTGTTTGACGCGAATAATTATTTTGCGGATAAATCTTGGCATGAAGTGTTGTTTTATTCTATGTTTCAGTCTGTAACGACAAGAAGTGGCGGACTAGCAACAATGGACGTTTCGCAATTGACAGAGCAAAATCATTTATTCATGTCGTTTTTGATGTTTATTGGTGCATCGCCAAGCAGTGCTGGTGGTGGAATACGTACTACGACTTTCGCACTGGCGCTAATCTTTATTTTCACATATGCACGAGGTGGTGCTAGTATTAGAATTTTCAAGCGGGAAGTATACCAGGAAGATTTGCTGAAAGCTGTAACGGTATCACTAATGGCAATTGCACTGGTATTTAATTCTATACTTGTTATTTCCATCATGGAGCCATATGAGCTTTCAGAGATATTATTCGAGGTAACTTCAGCGTTTGGAACGGTAGGTCTTTCTCTAGGTATTACCAGCGAACTTTCAACAGTAAGTAAGTTCGTATTAATGATGTTGATGTTCATTGGACGAGTCGGAATCATCACGTTCTTGTTCATGTTTAAAAATAATAAAGCTAACGGAAAATATCATTATCCAAAAGAGAGAATGATTATCGGGTAATGTCACGGGAGTCTTTGGAGGAAAAGGATATGTCTAACAAAAAATTAGAGTTTCCAATACATGATGACGTTTTCATTCATTTAAAAGATGCAATACTATTTATCAATGATCAGGGTGCAATCGTGAAAGGGAACGATGCTGCCTTTTCATTGCTTAATATTGATAGTAATCAATTGTCAATCAATCTGTATATAGAATTTGATTTGTTGATTGACGATTCAGAAAAACATTTGCTAATGGAATTGAAAAAAGATAAAGAGAAATTAGTGGAAGTTAAATCGCTTCGCATAAATAAATCAGTTTATTGTCTAATTATTAGTGATCTATCTCTCCAGGATAAAACGGAAGAGGTAAAAGCATACATCAATCAACTTACTCACGTAAAGGCTGAGGGGATGGTTATGTATAATAATGATAAGATTATAGACTGTGATGAAACTTTTGCTACCATGTTTGGCTACAGAATGGACGAAATTGTCAAAATGAAGCTGACTGAACTGATACACCAATATAAAGGAAGCGGATTAAAGCACACGATTTATCAATATCCTGCTGAATCGAATATTTATACAGGAATAAAGCAGGACGACAGTAAATTTCACTTGGAAATGATAGATCAGCCTTATAGTAACTATGGTGAAATTATCCGTTTAGCAATTATTAAAGATATAACCGAGCGAATAGAAAATGAACGCAGAATTGAGTTTATGGCTTTTTATGATGAATTAACCGATTTACCAAATAGAAACTTCTTTGTAAAAGTATTGCGAGATGCTATTACTAATGCAAAAGAAGCTAATGAATTGCTCGCAGTATATTTTATTGATTTGGATTATTTCAAAGAAATTAATGATACGCTTGGATATGCTTTTGGTGATAAATTGCTAAATGCATGCGGAGAAAAGTTAAAATCTTTTTTACAAACAGATAACTTTATTGCCAGAATGGGTGGCGATGAGTTTTTAATTTTACAGAAAAACATGACCAATAAGGAAGAAGCCACACTTCTTGCTAAGAAGTTAATTGCTGAGTTTGAAAAACCGATTGCTATGGATGGGTATGAAATTTATATTTCTATTAGTATTGGTATCAGTGTTTTTCCGGAAAATGGTGTAACTGCGAATGAATTAATTAAGCACGCTGATTCAGCTATGTATGTAATTAAAGAGCAGCATCGAAATAATTATAAATTATTTGAGTCATCTATATCAGAAAATTTTAAAAATATGTTAATTATGGAACATGAACTTAGAAAAGCCTTAACTTATAATCACTTTGAAATTCACTATCAACCGCAAAAAAATCTTGAAACTGGCAAAATTGTTGGAGTAGAGGCATTACTCAGATGGAACCATCCAGTAAATGGTTATATACCACCTGCAGATTTTATCCCCCTTGCAGAGAAAACAGGATTAATAATTGATATTGGGGAGTGGGTATTAAATGAAGCATGTAAGCAGAATAAAGCGTGGCAAAATAAAGGATATGAACCTGTAATTGTTAGTGTTAACTTGTCCGCTAGACAGTTCCATCAGAAAGGTTTGCTTGAAAGTATAGAAAAAGCACTTGTTCAAACTGGTTTAGAACCATGTTACTTAGAGCTTGAGATAACTGAAAGTATGGCAATGAGCAACGAGGATTCCATTATAAGTACGATGAACAGTTTGCGAGACATTGGAGTTTTAGTATCAATTGACGATTTCGGAACAGGTTATTCATCATTTAAATACTTAAGTATATTTCCAGTTACAAAGTTAAAAATCGATAAAATGTTTATGGATGAGGATCAGCATCAAAATCAGGCGATTGTTAAGTCAATAATTCATATGTCACATTCACTCAATATGAAAGTGATTGCAGAAGGTGTAGAGACACTTGAACAACTTTCCTTTCTAGAGAATGAGAAGTGCGATGAAGTTCAGGGATATTATTACAGTAAGCCTTTACCTCCTGAACAATTAACCAGTTTCTTTCAGGTGCAATAAATGAAAACAAAAACCAATTCAACTAATTGGTTTTTGCTCTATTTAAGGTGAATCAACCATCTATGAAAAAGATCTTAGGCTTTCGCCGATTACTCACGACGAGAAGCCAAGATTTTTTTGCTAATAGTACTTGTGGGTAATGCCGGCACCAGCAATTAGCAGTAGAAAGCTGTACCTACAATGATTAGAAGTATAAATAGAACTACAATTAACGCGAATGAATTGCCCTTATTATTAGCTCCATAGACTTGGTTTCCATAACCACCACATCCGCCGTATCCATATGACATACTACTTCACCTCCTAGACGTTTACAGTTATACTATATGTCATTTCCAAAGAAGTGTATGGACGTTTTCATTAGTTTCTTAATTAAAATTGAGGAAATCGCCCTTCAGTACTAAAAGACAGGAGAAATTTAAATGGATGAGCAAGTAAATTTTCTTCAAGAGAACCAAAACGAATGGATTAAGCAAATAGCAGCAGTTGTTACAGATTGTATATTCTTAATGAAGGTTGTAATAAAAGAAAATAAATATTATTTTGTTTATGATTTTATAAACAAACCAGCAATGAAGCTAGCAAGGTTAACAAAACGTGATATCGGGAGAAATATAATAGAAAGTAATTCAATTGGTCATGCACGTTTTATCAGGGAGCGCTATACTAGCGTAATGGAAACAAAAAGTAAAGTCATATATAAGGACAATGTAATATTGCCTAATGGGCAGTATGAAGCACGTACACAATTAATTCCTATTTACAATTCCTGTAATAAAATTACATATATTCTTGGAGTTACCGTAAATTTAAACCAGCTATCAGACAAATCAGATGATGTGAAATACTTGAACAGATTATTCTCCACTTACATGGACACGACAGATAATGGTGTGGCTTTAATAGATTTTTCTGGAAAATTCTTATTGACCAACGAATCATTTATCACATTATTCAAATATACAAAGGCTGAACTTATGAACATTAATTTTTCGGAGTTTCAACCACACTTAAAGAATAAAAGTAATTACTTTCATCTTCTGAAAAAAGGTGAAAAAATACATAATTTATCCCTTGATTTATATGACAAAGTAAATAAAGTCTTACATACAACAATAAGTTTTACACCTATTCCAAATGAGCAGGAAGAATTTGTTGCATTTGCAGCAATCATTCATAATATTACGGAGGAGGTTGAAACGAAACGTCAACTTACAGTAACTCAAGAACGGTATCAATTGATCGCTGAGCATACACTGGATATGGTTAATATAATAGATGAATTCGGAGTTGTTAAATATGCATCACCTTCACACCTGCATACAATTGGATATCATCCATCCAATATAATAGGGAAGCCAGTACTCGATTTCATCCATGAAAATGATAAAAAGAGTTTAGAGAAAAATATATTTCAGACCATTAAAGCAAAAAAACCACTGTTAACAGAATTCAGGCTAATGAAAAAATCAGGCGACTTAATGTGGGTAGAGTCTCATATTAAACCAGTAGCAAATGCGGATGGAAGCATATATCAAATTGTTACTTCATCAAGAGATATTACAAACCGAGTGAATGCGGAAGAAAAATTACAGCAAATTGCTCGGACGGATTACCTAACTGGTTTACCAAATAAGAGAGAATTTATAAATAATCTTACTAGGGAAAAAAGGTTAATTGATACAAATAAAGCAAAATTTATGGCTGTTTTTTATGTGGATGGGGATGGCTTTAAGAAAATAAATGATGTATACGGCCATAATGTAGGTGATAAGTTTTTGATTAAAATTGGGCAACGATTAAAATCGATTTTATCTAAAGATCATTTCATCGCCAGAATTGGTGGAGATGAATTCGCCATATTATTAAAGAATATAAGTGGGGAAGAGGAAGCGTTCGATTATGCGAAACGTATAGTTGAGGAAATGAAGATGCCAGTTCAAATAGACGAATATACATTTACGAACACCTTAAGTATTGGAATAAGTATGTATCCTTCAGATGACAGGGATATAGATGGAATCATGGTTAAGGCGGATAAAGCATTATATCAGGCTAAAAAGAATGGAAAAAACATGTATTTTCGTTATTCATAATAAACAACCGAGCCATTTTTTTAATGACTCGGTTGATTTAGATAGTTTATTTAGTGATTTTAAGGATTTTTAACTGGTCATTCTCATAGCCGACTGTAAATTTGTAGTCAGTTGTCTTTTTAGTCACCTTTTCTTCATTAGGTTGTTTAATTGAAAAATCGACTTGTACAGTTGTTTCAATTAAATTTTTCTTGCCTATCGAAGAAGTAAAGGTATTATATTCGAGATTAATAATATGTATATATTGTTCTCGAAAATCAGAATAAGATATGTCACCCTGCATCTCACTACCAAGAATCGTATAGGCACTAATATAATCACGTATTAATATACTATCAAGAAAATATTTAATAAGGTATTCTGCATCATCTTTGTATGTTTCATCATCTTTATTGTCCAAGATCTCAGTCGAAGTTGAAAACTCAAGATTATTTGTTTGTGTTTCATTTGACCACTTTTCAATTTTTTTGAGTACGCTTACGAGCGGGATACTGAATCCAATTGTTCCATCTTTTGTTCCGACGGAATTTATTCCGATAACTTTACCCGTTTCTCTATCAATAAGCGGACCGCCACTGTTGCCATGTGTAATTTGAGCCGAAATTTGATAGACATTTTCATAATCATATCCATCTACAGAAAAATTTCTTTCAGTACCGGAGATGATGCCAAGGGTAACAGTATTTTGAAATCCGTGAGGACTCCCAAGTGCGATTACCTCGTTCCCTATATCAGCATTTAATCCTTTTTCAATTGGAATAGGGGATTGATTTGCCAGTTGGGGTACACGAACAACTGCCACATCTGTTTCTTCACTGATTCCAATAATGGCTGCTGGGTAAACGCGAGCATTTGAAGTTCGCACATAAATAACATCTGCATCTTTTACTACGTGAGCATTTGTAATGATATCTCCTTTTTTGTTATATAGGAAACCTGATCCAGTTATAGTTGAATCCTCATTTTGACCTTCAATTTGAATTACGCTTTTTTCTGCCTTGTGTATAATTGATTTGAGATTCAAGGTTTGAGGTGAACTGCTGATTTTATTAATTCCTGAACTTTGGATGGTTAATTCATCTGCGGCCCATTGATTATATACTGCAAAAATACTAATTCCACCAATAATAATGATGATAATTGTTATAGTGTTGGGGAGAATACGAATTTTTTTCAAAAAAATGTCACCTCATTTACTTCTCTGTATACCACTTGATCTTTGTAACTTTTACATCTAATTCTTCTGCTTTATTAATTATATCAAAGTGGGTAAATTCAAATTCACCCGTTTCATTCGGATAAAGTGTATCAGGGTATACATAAACTTGATTCGATTTAAACTCTTTGCCTTTTTTGGTCAGTAAATTGTATTCGACAAGTATTGTATTAATTGGGATTGTAGCAATACTTTTCACTTTACCTTTTACAATTAATTTATCCTGTTCATTGTTTAATAATTTCACGTTTACTAGCTTGACCGCGTCATTTTTATTTTGTTTTCGTTCCTGTGCGGCGGTGTTAAGAGCAGATTCAATTCGTCGCTGCTGTGCAGTTTCAAAAGCAACTTTCTCATTATCTATCGCGGTTTGCAGACTTTTGAGTTTATCTGATTCCGGTGCATAGATTTGTCCTTCACTCACTAATGCTTGAGCATCTGAGAAGTGGCGCCTATTTAATGCCTCGCTTGCCTTAGAGTAGGTATAATCAATTATTTGATTTCGAATAGTTTCCGTTATTTTTTCCGCTTCACTGTTTTTGATTGATTCAGCCTCCCATAAATAACCTTTTAACTCATCTGTTGTAGGCTCTTTAGCAAGCTGACTTTTTAATTGATCAATTTTAATTGTACTCCGTGTTAAAACAATCTCATTTACTAGTTTTTTAACTACTGAACCATCGTAATTTTTAAGTTCCGTTTCGGTGTCAGCAAGTTCACTGAGTGCCTCTTTATATTCCTGTTTAGCAAGTTTTTTGGCAGCATGATCTAGTTTGGATTGTACGCTAATCGCGATATCCATAAAATGAACTGCAGTAGATGCTTGTGGGAAATTTCCTTTCTGTTCCAGTGCTTCATTAAAAAGCTCTCTTGCTTTTTCGTAATCTCCCTTTTGTGCCGTCATTTCCCCGTTCGAATATAGTTCTTTTGCTTGAGCTGCCTGATTTTCTAAAAATAAATAGAAGCCACTTACGGATACTCCAAGTAATAAAACAATAATTAAAGGAAGAAACCAGACTTTTTTAGTTTGTTTAGAGACAGCTAACCGATTATACATATCTTCAGGCAGATGTTTTCCGCACTTTATACAATAGGATTCATTATCATTTACTTTTGTGCCGCAATAAGGACAGTGAAACAAAACTGTCACCTCTTTCATCTTATGTGTAGGTATGGGTACTTTAATAGGTTAGTAAGCTGAAAGTACGAAAGAAAAATAGTCCTGTCCAGTTTATTAGTATGATTAACTGCTACATAACAGTCGACTTCGCTTTTCTTCTTCATTTTAACATATTTTGCTTTATTTAGGGTTTAGAAATTGGTATGATAGTATAAAGGCATTAGTTGTCTGATTTAGTACATAATATAATGTGATCTAACGTCATAAATAATTTATTTAAAAGGAGGTGCACAACTCAAATGGAAACTGCATTAATCGTAATTTGTTTCGGACTACTCGCATTAAATATAGGATATTGTGTATTCGATAATGAAAAGTAAATAATAGAGGGCCAGACCATATTTCCCGTCTGACCCTGTTTACTTAATTTATTTTTTCCCATTCATCAAATGGATACACCACTAGCTCCGATTTACCAATGATATCATCCTCACTTATAAATCCTAATCCATTACGACTATCCTTACTAATAGCACGGTTATCACCCATAACAAAATATTTATCATCCGGCACTTCAATCGGACCGAAGTTACCTGTGTTGTTAAGTGCTTCGTTACTTATAAACGATTCTCCATATTTTTCACCATTAATATAAAGCTGGTGTTCTCTAAACTTGACAGTTTCACCGGGTAATCCGATAACACGTTTCACATAGTTCTTAAGTGGCCGTTGAATGATCACTACATCACCACGTTCAGGTTCATCTAAGAAATAAACTAATTTATTGAAAATAACTCGTTCCCCATTTTCTAGAGTGGGTACCATGCTTTCGCCTTCAACAATTGAAGTGGCAAATACAAAGGTTCGCAGTAAAAATGCTAACAAAATGGCAATAAAAATTGCTTTTCCCCACTCCAGCCATTCATTTTTTTCTTTATCTTTCGCCAAGTTTGACATCCTTTCCTTACTTGAACTCCATGGGATGACTCCAATTATGAATTTAATCTCTTGATTTTTTTTAGAGCACTTACCATAGCAGTTTGATATGTATCGTCAGTATCCAAATGTAATCCCATTTCATAAGACGTTTTTGATGGCTTAGTCCAGTTAACTGTACCGACAGCATCAAAAGAAGTAGCATCGATTTCAAAGGAAAGCTTTATTTGTGTACCACTTTCAAGCTTGATTTTATCAATACTGTAAACTTTCGCACCATTTTTACTAACGTCTAGTATGGAAACTTTTACTAATGTTACTGTTCCATTGCTTGAATAATACAGCTTACCTACTAAAGGTTCAGTAAAGGTGAAGCGGAATGGTTCATTTCTTTTAAAGTACATACTAAACACCCACCTTATCCGATATTATAAAGGTATCATTTTAAGGCATAAGATTATAGTCATTTGCTCTAATCGTTACAAAAACTTTACATTAGCGAACTACATAACTTGGCAAATATAAACCCACATGCTAAGGTTATATCAGCTATAAAGAAAGAGGAGGTAGCCATTAATTAGATGGATAAAATAAACAACGTGTTGGATCGAATTGAATTTTTGCGAAAAGAAATGACTAAGGTTGCCTTCGAAAAAGGGTTCACCAGCAAAGAATCTATAGTCATTAGCCAGGAATTAGATAAACTATTGAATCTATATGATCATGTTCAGCGAATGAAAAACTGAAGTAAATGATTATCCTTTCGTATAGTATAACAAACTTTAAGTTTGGGATATATCCCGTAGTCTTTCTAAGTGGGATAATCCCTGCCATCCTCTTTTACCCTCAACCAATTTTCACTTACTTTTATGAACTTACCCTTTTTATTCTAAGTTGATAAATCTAAACGAAATATAAAAAAGATTAATTCTTCACAAAATGTTCAAATAATTTTGATTTATTTTACGAGATTAGGGTATACTATAATATATAAACTATAAGGAGTGGATCGTATGCGTCCAAAAACTCGAAACTTTGAAGAATTAGTAGACCAATATAGAGAAGAACTGTTAACGGATGAGAAGAAAATGTCACAAATTGAAACTCGTTTAGAAAATAAACAGACGAAGAAAGAAGAAAAAAAGCCAAGAAGATTTTCCCTGTATGATTAATGCTATACCAAAAAAGTATAGGTGAGAAATGGAGTGATAAGAATTCTTATCACTCCATTTTTGTTTGGGCACGTAAGAAAGTATAATTTCTTTCTTACTGCATAAGTGTAACTAAGGATTTTGGCGACTAGCCAAGTTTTTCTAAGAATTGTCTGAGTTCTTAATAGAAATTACTGCACAAATGATGCTAAACAATCCGAGAATCTGTAACTTGGTAAAAACCTCTTGAAAAACAAGGATTCCAATAAGTGTGGCCACCACTGGTTCAATGGTTGTTAATATAGAAGCTTTCGATGCCTCAGTTTGGTTTAGACCAGTTGTATAAACTATGTATGCAAGTGCAGTTGGCAGTAGACCAAGTCCAATTACATAAAACAGTACAGGTGGATCAGTTACCAAATAAAATTTTTCTTCGTACGGAAAAAAAGGCAATAAGACAATACTAGCTACAATAAAAGTAAAAGTAGTAATACTCAGGCTGGAATATTTGTTTAATGCATATTTGCTAAATATACTGTAGCATGCATACCCAAGTCCAGATCCTAATCCGAATAGAATGCTTCCCAAACTAATTGCAGACTTACTAAATGGAATTAATTTAACAATTAGACAAATACCAATGAAAGTAATTACGAGTGAAATTAGTTTTCTTCTAGTGGGTTTTTCATTGAATAAAAAAATGGAAAAAATAGTAACAAAAGCAGGGGCTGTATATAATAATGCAGTCGCAAAGGGTATAGTTGACAATTCTATTGCTGTAAATAAGCAATAGTTAAAAAAAATAATGCTGAAAATTCCTGTTCCGATGAAGTACTTCACATCGGAAAAGGATCTTAGTTTTAGACTTTTAGGAGATGTAAGTAATACATAGGCAACTAATAGGAATGCTGTTGTTACAACACGCAACGTTACCACTTCCATAGGAGTAAATCCGAAGTAATATAAGTTCTTAACGTACCAACCGATTGTTCCCCAAAGTACTGCCCCAAGCAAAATATAAAAAAAAGCTCTATTCATGGTTATATACCACCTTAATAAATCTCGTTTTCAGCTAAATGAAGTATATCAGATTATGATGCGTACAATGCTTGTAAGTTTATTACTTACTTTTGCTGGTGATACTAACATTATTAATATAAAGTGGGTGGGTGTTGCGGGATGAATTTTATAGTTTCATTAACTTCTGTAACTGAAGTGCCATACGGATTATTAAGTTTAATTGGACTTGGAATATTAATTTGTTACCTATCAGTCAAACCGTTAATAAAGTGGATAATCAATTTAAAACAGGAAAGAGTGTTGCGCTATGTATTGTGCAGTTTAATAATACTTCACTGTACTATTTTTATAGGGTATGTCTATTTCCAAATTGATTATGTATATCTGATAAAAGTCACATCATTATGTATAGCGTTATTTGGTGGTGTTTTAGTTATGCTTAGACTTCTTCATTATGTATACCAATTGATATTCACAAAAAGCGCATAAAGAAACCCGTCATTTTATAGATGATGGGTTTCTTCTAAATAATGATTATTAGCGTTCTTCTTTTTCTGCAACTCCGGCTTCTTCTTGTACCTTTTCTAACCAATTAAAAACCAATTTGTAATGTTCTTCCGGGTTAGGCTGGTTGTTTGGAGCGTGGTCCAACACCATCTTTTTTTGCTTTTCAGGCAGTTTTTCAAATTTATCTTTTAGAACGTGCGTTTGATCTGCATACCGTTGAAGTTCGTATACGAAATCCTGTAATTCTATCATAATTATGCCTCCCTTACATTACTTTACCTTTTCAATGAAGGAGTAAAACATAAAAAACCGCAATTAGATATTTGCGGTTTTTAAATTATGTTTCAAACTTTCGATAAGGTTTTGTAGGTGGCCATTCCATTTTCCCAAGAGATGAAGGGGTGTAGTAGGAAGAAGTATATTTCCTGTTTTTTGATTTTTTTTCTGGTTTTGGCGTATAATTTATGTAACGATAAATTACCTTCTTTGCTTGAGTTAAGGACATTTTGGTTTGAGGGTTACGATATGATTGATCTAATGTTCCAAGGTGTTCAAGCTGATTGAAGTCATTTTTTTCTGGAGGTATATGGAAATAATAGTTATCAACTTTAACTAGTAAGGTAGAGTGCTGATTACTGAATTTAGGATGGTCAGAAAAGTGAAGACCTATTTTATCTGCTTTTTTTTCGGATAGCAGCTTTTTGATGGCTTCTTTTTTTATGAAATAGAGATGTTTCGGTTCAGGTGCAGTTTTAGCATGTCGATTTATAGTATACAATGCTCTTGCTAGTTCAGCTACGGTTGCAGCTTTTATATCGTTCATCTTTATTTCCTCCTTTCCGTAAATAGCGTTTGTTCATTCTATATTATCGTAAAGCTTGTCCTTTTACAATAAGTGAAGGTAAAGAAAAGAAGCTGGGACTTTATTTCCAACTTCTAAATGTATTAGGACATCTCTTTTATATCCTTCACGATTTTCTCCATATTCTCCGCCTGTGTACCAGTGTACCTATTAATAGCATTTCCTTCTGGAGAAATAAGCATAAAGCTTGTACCATGCATGAACTGATCAGAATCTGCTACCTTTTCAATAGGCAGGTGGAATGATTTAATGGAAAGTTCTTTAATGGTTTTGAATTCATACCCAGTCAAAAAGTGCCAATTTTCAAAGGATGCGCCATGAGCTTTACCAAATTCTTTAAGGTCCGCTTTTGTGTCATTATCAGGATCAACGCTAAACGAAACTAATTTTACGTCCTCAAGTCCAGCTTCTTTTAGATTTTCCTGTAGCCTAGCCATATTAGCGGTCATAGGGGGACAGACTGTTTCACAATTTGTGAAAATGAAGTCAGCAACCCAGAAGTTCCCTTCTAAATCACTATTGCTTATTCTCTTTCCATCCTGATTTGTAAAAGAAAAGTCATTTACTTTATAAGAGAAATCCCCTTCATACTTATCACCGCAGGCAGCAAGCATGATAACCACCATTAATAGTGGGAGCATTAATTGAATCTTTTTGTACATGATGTCCGTCCTCCATAATAACAAAATCGTTTTTAGCGTAGCACTATTTTAAACAAAAAACTATGGATAAAGTGTTACATAAAAACAAATTAAGTTTGTTGTAGCGTATACACATATATCTCGGGCTTACAAAGAAAGCGATATGGCAATCTAGTTGTTCCTATTCCCTTTGTTACGAATAAAGTCAGATTTCCAATTTGATGCTTTCCTTGCACATATTTTTCGGCATACATAGGTGTATAAAGGTGCCCTATAATAGGTAACCTCACCTGACCTCCGTGACTGTGTCCGGATAATTGAACGTCAACGGAATATTCAACTGCACGATCAGCGAAATCAGGTTCATGGGCAAGCAACATGGTGAATAATGATGAGTCAGTTTGTTTCAAAGCTTTTTCCAAGTTAGGATCTCCAAGCATTACGTCGTCGATGCCAGCTAATACAAAGGATTCTTGCTCTATGTTAATTGTAACGTGCTGATTTTGAAGTAGTTTAAATCCAGATTGGTCCATAACGTTTTTCACAATATTAGTGCCATAGCCCCCATGGTCATGATTCCCATATATCCAGTATTTAGCGTATTTCGCTTTTAAAGATCCTAAAATGCGGGTTAACGGTGTATTCCAATTATAATCATTAGGTGCATCAACAAGATCGCCTGTAAACACAATTATATCAGGATTTTGTTCGTTGATGGTTTTCACTAATTTTTCAAGTTGTTCTATCGAGTAATGAAAACCTATGTGTGTATCTGAGAATTGAACGATTTTAAAGCCATTAAATTGAGATGTAATTTTGTCGGATGCAATAAACTCCTGGTGAATATCTAATAAATACGGTTCAACTTCACGTGCATAGTAATAGGTTCCACCACTAATACCAAAAAAAGCTAAGAGACTACCAATTGATTTTTTTAAAAATGATCTTCTATTCATGTGGTCAAACCTTTCATAAGTGGATAGTAGCATTATACCATGGAATATTTAATTCCACATACTGTATTAAACGATGTCAATACATTGTAACAGGAAATATTTATCATAATTATCTGTTTACTTTTTAAGATTAATAGAATATGCTTAGTATATAAAATGAATAGTCATTCATTGGGGTTGAAAGGTGAGGATTAAATGGAAAATCAAACAGTTATTGTGACGGGAAGTTCCAGTGGAATGGGTAAATATATGGCAGAAAAGTTTATTAAGGAAGGTGCTAATGTTGTTATAACAGGGAGAAATTTAGATAGGCTTGAAGAAACAAAAATTGAACTGATGCGCCATGAAACAGGGAGAGTATTAATTGTACAAATGGACGTTCGTAAGCCTGAAGATGTAACGCGAATGGTTAAGGAAACAATTGAATCATTTGGTACGATCGATCATTTAGTAAATAATGCTGCTGGTAATTTTATTTGTAAAGCTGAAGATTTATCTCATAATGGTTGGAATTCAGTCATCGACATTGTATTGAATGGAACTTTTTATTGTAGTCAAGAAGTGGGTAAATACTGGATCGCAAATAAAAAGAAAGGATCTATCTTAAATATGGTGGCAACGTATGCGTGGAATGCAGGTGCAGGGATTATCCACTCATCAGCTGCTAAGGCAGGTGTACTGAATATGACACGTACATTAGCTGTTGAATGGGGCACACAGTATGGAATTCGAGTAAACGCTATTGCACCTGGACCAATTGAGCGAACCGGTGGCGCTGACAAATTATTCGAGTCGGAAAAAGCAGCGAAGCGAACAATAGACTCCGTCCCGTTGAGAAGATTGGGTACGCCGGAAGAAATTGCTGAGCTTGCTTACTTTCTGGTTTCCGACAAAGCGGCATACATAAACGGTGAAGTGGTAACCATGGATGGAGGGCAATGGCTAAACAAGTTTCCTTTTTAATAGTAAAGGTGGAGGCGCTGCAGACCAGTCGCCTCCGCTTTTCTTGTCTAGCTGCTGCTCCTAGGGACTAGCAAATAGTTAGATCTGATGCATGGTACGTAAAGTTCAACGTACCTGCACAGACCTATCTATTTGTACGCAACTGACCAATCGCCTCCGCTTTTCTTGTCTAGCTGCTGCTCCTAGGGACGTACAGATAGTTGGTTCTGTTGAACGTACGGAAAGTTCACCGTACTTTTCACAGTCCCATCTATCTGTACGTCCCTGACCAGTCGCCTCCGCTTTTCTTGTCCCTATATTACATAATAGAATATGGTTAGGAAATGAAAAGTGGATCCTGCTAATACAAATAAGTGCCATACTGCGTGATGATAGGGAAATCCGCGCCAAACATAAAAAATTGCTCCAACTGTATAGAAGACTCCTCCTATAATTAACAGTAGTACGCCGCTTTCATTTAATGATTGAATTAAAGGATCCCATGCAAATACAATAATCCAACCCATAAGGATATACATAAGCGTTGAGATAACCACGAATTTTTCAACAAAGAAAATCTTAAAAATAACTCCAATTATTGCCATTCCCCAAATAATTCCAAATAAAATCCACCCGAGTTTACCTCCTATAACACTGAGTAACAGTGGAGTATAGGTACCTGCAATAAAGAGGTAAATAGATGAATGATCAAAGATCTGAAAGATGTCTTTCCATTTTCCATCTAGAAGAATATGCATAACTGTGGAGCTTATATACATAAAAAGCATGGTTATCCCGAACACAATAACGGTAATCAAGTTCCACGCGTTGTCAGCTACTGAAGCGTAACTAATTAATAGCACGAGTGCGACAATGCTTAATAATGCACCGATTCCGTGAGTGATTGCATGAACAATTTCTTCCTCTCTTGTAAAAGTGTGCATTTTCATTATATAAACACTCCGTTCCTTTAAAAGTGCAGTTAGTACAGGTTATGAAGAAGATTTTCAGTAGATTAAGTTTACCAAATAAAGGGTATAAAACAAATTAATAAATGTTCTTCATTTCCAACTATGATAAAATAGGAATGTAAATATTTACTCTTTTTATGAGGATAGATTGTACCAGTAAAAGGGAGCGTTTTGTATGAGTACATTGAAAGATAAAAAATTAACTGAAATTTTGGTTGATGATTTAATGATTGCATCCGAGAAAGTTGCACACGTACAGTTAAATAATCCATTAGAGCATGCGCTACTAGTCTTAGTTAAGTCGGGCTATTCCGCAGTTCCTGTACTCGACTCATCGTTTAAATTTGTGGGCACAATTGGTAAAACTGCTATTCTGAACCAGATTCTCGGACTTGAGCGATTTGAATTTGAAAAGCTCTCGTCAATGCGTGTAGAAGAAGTAATGAATAAGGATATTCCTTGCGTGAAAAAAGATGACACATTTTTACAGGCATTAAAGGCAGTAATAGATTACCCTTTTGCATGTGTGAGAGATGAAGAGGGCTATTTTGACGGTATACTTACCAGAAGAGCAATCTTAAAGCAGGTCAATCGCGATCTATATTCAAAAAACAACTTTAAATGATCATACGCCCTTGCCATTTTTTGTGACAAGGGTTTTTAATAATGAAGAAAAGCAGTGATGGGAATGAGCTCTACAATCAATAATAAGAAAAAATTAAACCGGCCACTTATATTAGCATCCGTTATGATGGGGATGTTTCTAGCTGCTATTGAAGGCACGATTGTAGCAACAGCGATACCTAGTATCGTCGCAGATTTGGGTGGTTTTTCACTATACAGCTGGGTTTTTTCTGCGTATTTATTAACAAATGCTGCTACTGTTTTAGTTTTCGGTAAACTGTCTGATACTTTTGGAAGAAAACCGATATTTGTGATTGGCGTTACGATATTTCTAATTGGATCTTTACTCTGTGGGTTAAGTACATCGATGTACATGTTAATTGCCTCCAGGTTTATTCAAGGTTTAGGTGCTGGGGCAGTTATGCCTATCGCCACTACAATAGTCGGTGATATTTATAACAAAACGGAGAGAGCCAAAATTCAGGGATACTTAGCAAGTGTGTGGGGTGTGTCAGCAGTAACTGGTCCACTTCTTGGAGGAATATTTGTCGATCTATTAAATTGGAAGTACGTATTCTGGATGAACATTCCGCTCGGTTTAGTGGCAATGATAGGCATTATTGTTTTTCTGCATGAGGACATTGAGAAAAAGGAAAGGTCTGTTGATTACGTAGGTTCTATCCTCATTCTATTATCTGTCAGCTCGTTGATGTTTATATTAGTTGAAGGGGGAACGGGCGTCCCTTGGAATTCCCCGATTATGATAGGATGCAGCTTAGTAGCATTAGTTGGGTTTATGTTATTTTTTTACCATGAAAGAAATGCAAAAGAACCACTGATGCCTCTCAATATTTGGAGGTATAATTTAATTCGAATTGCAAATATATCAACACTTACTTCAGGAATGATTATAATAGGTGTTTCAAGCTACTTACCAGCTTTCGTACAGGGAGTAATGAACCAATCTGCGACAGTAGCTGGATTTACGTTAACTACTATGTCAGTGGGATGGCCGATCGCTTCAACTATTGCTGGCAGACTCCTGCTGGTTCTGGGTTATCGAACTACTTCGCTTATTGGTGGAGTTTCGTTGGTTATTGGAGGGTTTTTGTTTTTTATCCTTACTCCTGAAATGGGACCAATCTGGGCAGGTACTGGTTCATTCTTTATTGGTGTTGGTATGGGGATGACAAGTACTTCTTTTATAGTAGCTATTCAAAGTACTGTTCCTTGGGAGGAGCGCGGAATTGCAACGGCGTCGAATATGTTCATGCGCTCTCTCGGCAGTGCGTTAGGTGTCGCTTTATTAGGCGGTTTATTAAATAGTCAAATTAAAGAATCCATATCAAGTCACGGTCTTGAAAATACAGTTTCAGTTGATGTTGCAAATAACTTACTTGCATCACAGCAAAAAAGCGGACTTTCTGCAGAAGTGAAAAATGTTTTGCAGGATGGTCTAACGAATGGATTACATACCGTGTATACAGGATTACTGGTTCTTGCGCTAATTACACTAGTATTAATTGCGTTATTGCCAAAAAAGGATCGAGAATAATAGTCTTTATCGCATGTATAACTCTTTTATTTATGTAAAAACTATCTGTGAGCATTTAAGATAGGAGGAGTTAATATGGCGCGAATTGGCGTTGAAGGGACACTTACAGACGTAAAAGAGGCTTTAACGGAAAAGGGTCACCAAGTAATAGAATTGCACTCTGAAGAGGATGCAGGGCAGTGTGATTGCTGTGTAATATCTGGACAGGATAAAGATGTAATGGGAATGTCTACTGCAAGCATCGCAGGACCTGTAATAAATGCAGATGGTTTTAACGCTGAAGATGTTTGTCAAATGGTTGAACGAAAACTTGGTGAGTAACCGTAACTTATTCGCATAAAAAAGAACAGCATTTGCTATCTAAATATAGCAAATGCTGTTCTTTTTAATTATTTTGCAAGTTTATCTACGTTAACCTGGTGTGGGTAAGGTATTTCAATCCCTGCTTCATCGAAGGCAATTTTAATCTGCTTGCGCATATCACGCTCACATGCCCATTGAAGACCATTTTCAGTTTGACCGACAACACGCAATACCACGTCGGATGATCCTAATCCTTGAACTCCAATTGGGTTTGGACCATCTTTAAACCTTTCATCCAGCTGGAATTCTGCACACACACGTTCTAACACGGTGATTGCTTTGTCAATATTGTCATCATAACTAATACCAATATCAACTAACGCACGCATATTACCCCTGGAATGATTTGCTACACCTTCTAATAATCGGTTCGGTACAAAATTTAAAGTACCATCAAAACTCCTGATTTTCGTAGTTCGTAAACCAACTTCTTCAACTATGCCATCGTATCCACCGGATGTTACATAGTCGTCTATTTCCATTTGTCGTTCTAACAGTATGAAAAAACCTGTTACCACGTCACTTACAAGTCCTTGTGCACCGAAACCAATTGCTAAGCCGATAATTCCAGCACCGGCTAATAATGGAGCAACTGGAATAGCAAAAATAGCAAATAACATCACAAAAAATACAAAAATCATTGCGTAGGAAAAAACATTTACAATCAGTTTCTCCAAAGTTTTTACGCGCCCCGGAGACAGTTTTTCATTCTTACCAGCTCGCTGAATCGTTTTCTCAACAATTTTTTTACCAATTGGTACAAAAATTATGAATGCAAGAATTAATAAACCAATCTTTAATGCGATGGGAATAGCAATTGATAATAAAGCACCAACATCAAAGTTCAGTCCGTTTTTAAAAATATCCATTTTAAAACTCCTTTCAATGCAAACTGTGTCGTATCATGTTTGTTATCATATCGAAAGAATTACATCAATTCAACTGAAAAACACTTACAAACAATGATTTTAGGAATCAAATTTATAGAAATAAAGATAGATTAATGTTAGGGTATTATTTGTGCAACTTACTTATAATGGTTATATAGTATGTTTGACTGGTTATACTTAATTAATGTAGAAGTATTCAAGATAAGAGGAAGTGCTTTTTATATTAATTATCACCTAATATTGACTAAAAATAAGAAGTTGCTTATAATTGTTTATGGATTGAATTTAATAACATGTTGGAGGGATTAACTATGGCAGAAAGAATGGTAGGAAAACAGGCGCCAAGATTTACTATGGATGCCGTATTACCTAATAAAGAGTTTGGAAAAGTTAATTTAGAAGAAAATATGAAAAACGATAAATGGACAGTACTTTTCTTTTATCCAATGGATTTCACATTTGTATGTCCAACTGAAATAACTGCGATGTCAGATCGTTATGATGAATTTGAGGATTTGGATGCAGAGGTAATCGGTGTATCTACTGATACGGTGCATACGCATAAAGCTTGGATAAATACATCTCGTGATGATAATGGATTAGGTGAATTACAATATCCTTTAGCTGCTGATACGAACCATATGGTTTCTCAGGACTATGGTGTATTAATAGAAGATGAAGGTGTTGCGTTACGTGGTCTTTTCATCGTTAACCCAGAAGGTGAGCTGCAGTATCAAACAGTTTTCCATAATAATATTGGCCGTGATGTAGATGAAACGTTACGCGTACTACAAGCGTTGCAAACTGGCGGACTTTGCCCAGCAAACTGGAAGCCAGGACAGGAAACACTTTAATAAAAAATAATATAATATAAGCTGACTCCTTAATTCATAAATTGCTGAGTCAGCTTTTTAGATAAGAAAAGAATGGAGGTTTTATGTATGAAATTACGTGCAGGATTGCCGGAACTTGATGGAGCGACTAAATGGTTAAACAGTGAAGAAATCAGTAAAAGTGATTTAATCGGTAATAAACCAACTTTAATTCATTTTTGGTCAGTAAGTTGTGGGATGTGTAAAGAAGCTATGCCAAATGTAAATGAATTCAGAGACGAATATAAGGATCAATTAAATGTTATCGCAGTTCATATGCCTAGATCTGAACAGGACTTGGATCTTGAACAGATTAAAGAAGTTGCTGCGGAACATGATATATCACAACCAATATTTGTTGACAATGAGCATAAACTAACTGATGCATTTGATAATCAATATGTGCCTGCTTATTATGTGTTTGACACAGACGGTAAGCTTAGACATTTTCAAGCTGGCGGTGGTGGCATGAAAATGCTTCGCAAACGGGTTAATCGAGTTTTAGGAACAACTGAAAAATAGATATATATTTTAAAAACACTTCTGCAGTTTAATGCAGAAGTGTTTTTTATTTCCTGGATGCTTAATTAAATTTAATAATGATTCCAATTTCTCAGACAGAAGAAAGCTGGTGATCACTGCCCTTACCGGAAATAAATTGGGATGTATCCGAAACGAGATTTCCGCATATGGCAGTCGCGCACCTTAGGGCGGCTGGTGATCCTCCTCGTGCTGACGCACTCCGAGGTCTCACCTATGCCTGTCCTCCAGCAGCGATCCTGGACGGCAGCATTGGAAGCAAACTAAAAATTAAGTCGCAGTTTCCATCAAATCTGAAATGAGGCGAGCAACATAGGGAATAAATATTTGTGTTTTCGCGTCCATTCCCACATCGCAAGTTTTACAAGAATTACAGTTTATTCCAGTGATCTTGATCGTCCGTTTGTTAAAGTTGATTAATAATAAAAAACTTTAGAAAAATAAGCAAAAGTAGTAGATATTTATTTCGGAACCCGTTATATTAGTAATTACGTAAAACATCAAGGGGTGAAATGAATGGATACATTTAAAAGGTTAAAAGAATTCTACTGGCCGTACAGGAAATACTTTTTTACATCACTTATATTTTTGATATTAGTAACAGCCATTACCGTTGTATACCCAATAGTATTGCAAAAGACTATAGATGAGGCATTTACAAACGAACGGTATTCCATTATTCCTTATATAGCATTAATATTTTTATTGCTGATGATTGTGAAAGGGTTTGCAACTTTTTTCCATCAATATTTAGGTGAGTTATTTGGAATTCGTTCTGTTTATACAATGAGAGATGCCTTATATGAGAAACTGCAGGTATTATCATTTAAGTATTACGATAATGCTAAAACTGGTGATCTGATGTCCAGATTAACAGCCGATGTGGAAGGATTCCGTTTCTTTCTTTCAGCAGGGTTTTCTGAACTCATTCGTATTACATTACTAATCGTAATAAGTTTAGGTGTTATGTTCTATTATTCTGTACCATTAGCTTTAGTTACAATGGCGGCAATGCCATTTCTAATAATTGTGGTATTTCAGTTTGACAAACGTGTTCATCCTGCCTTCAGAGGGATCCGAAAGTCATTTGGTAATCTAAACACTCGAGTTCAGGAAAACATTAGTGGTATGACAACTGTTAAGTCATTATCCCGTGAAGATTTTGAGATTGGAAGATTTTCATCCAATAATGATAACTATCGTAAGCATTATATTAAAACTGCAGATATTTGGGCAAAGTTCTTTCCATTAATGGAGTTTATCGGCAACATCTGTGCAGTTGCACTATTAGCCTTTGGTGGATTTTTAGTTATGGAAGAAAGACTTAGTGTAGGTGAATTAGCAGCATTCTTCATTTTAGTCTGGTACATTCTTGGACCGTTGATGAATCTTGGCTTTATTATAAACTTATTCTCTCAGTCAAAAGCTTCAGGTGAAAGATTAATTGAGATCCTGGACGCAAAGGAAGATATTATTGAAAAAGAAAATGCGAAAGAGA
Source organism: Virgibacillus flavescens (assembly GCF_050574275.1). Classification (GTDB taxonomy): domain Bacteria; phylum Bacillota; class Bacilli; order Bacillales; family Amphibacillaceae; genus Virgibacillus_F; species Virgibacillus_F flavescens. The sequence continues at coordinate 2,734,980 of NZ_CP192260.1, read as the reverse complement.
TACCTATCAAAGGACATGTAACGTTTGACGACGTTACCCTAACGTATATAAAAGACGATGATTCTGCATTAAAAGATATTAGTTTTGATGCTCCGCCTGGAAAGGTTATTGGGCTAATTGGCGCAACTGGTTCTGGTAAAACCAGTATTACACAACTAATCACACGATTTTATGAACCTGAAAAAGGTAAAGTACTGGTAGACGGTTTACCTGTCGATGAGTATAAAATAAAAACGTTGCGAAGTCATATTGGATTTGTACTTCAGGAATCCTTTTTATTCTCTACTACTATTAGAGAAAATATTGCTTATGGTAACCCGAACTTGACCGATGAACAAGTTATAGATGCTGCAAAACGAGCACAGGCACATGATTTTATTCTGGATATGCCTAAAGGTTACGACACGATGCTTGGAGAACGAGGGATGGGTCTTTCAGGAGGTCAAAAGCAGCGTATCGCAATTGCACGGGCTATTTGTATTAATCCTAGTATATTAGTGCTTGATGATGCTACTTCTGCCGTGGATATGGAAACTGAGTTTTTGATTCAAAAAGCGTTAAAAGAAGTTATGAAAGGTCGTACTACATTCATTATCGCTCATAGAATTTCTTCATTAAAGCATGCTGATGAAATTCTGGTACTGGAAGACGGGGAGATAGTGGAACGTGGTACACATGATATGCTAGCGAACAATCACGGGCCGTATCAACGAATTTATGACATTCAATATCAAGATCGTGATGCAATTATGAACGTATCTAATCATTAAGGGGGGGTATACGATGGCAAAATCAAAAGAGAGAGTTAAAAAAAGTCGCCACTTAAAACGGTTTCACTATACTGTTGATCAAGCGATTGAAAAGCAGTTCAATTGGAAGCAAATGTGGCGGTTACTGGAATATTTAAAACCTTATTCTAAAACGTATCTTCCTGGTGCGATGATAGCGATGTTAATATCTACCGCGGTCCGATTAGCTGTACCAATCTTAATTGGTAAGGTAGCTATAGACGTTGCGATTGCCAATAAAGATACAGGTTTGTTAACAAATTTAGTTATTTTGATCGGTGTGCTGTATTTATTAAACTATGTTTCAAACGTATTTCGAATCAAATGGGTAAACATATTAGGTCAAAATGTAATTTATGATTTGCGAAAACATTTATTTTCTCATGTTCAACGCTTATCCCATCGATTCTTTGATTCTCGCTCAGCTGGGTCAATATTGGTTCGAATCATGAATGATATTAATTCACTTCAGGAACTGTTTACGAATGGGATAATTAATTTATTAATGGATGTTGTTACACTTGTTGGGATTGTAGTAATCTTACTAGTGATCAGTCCAAAACTAGCTTTAGCTATTATGATAATTCTGCCAATCATGTTTTACATTTCAACTAAACTTCGACGGAATATTCGTAGGTCGTGGCAGGATGTTCGAATTCAGCAGTCCAGAATAAACTCCCATTTAAATGAAAGTATTCAGGGTGTTCGGATTACGCAGTCCTTTTCACAAGAAAAAGAAAACGCTGAATTCTTTAATGGTATAAACTCAGATAACTTTGAAAGCTGGCGAAATGCTACGAAAAAAAGTGCATTCTTTCGTCCATTTGTAGAAATGAGCAACGCTATTGGAACCATTATTTTAATTACGTATGGAGCTTATTTAATAATTGTAGGGGTAGAAAATGGTGGCATAAAAATTGGTGATTTTCTAACTTTTGCCTTTTTCCTTGGGATGTTCTGGGAACCAATCTCAAGACTTGGGATGATGTATAACCAATTGTTAATGGCAATGGCTGCATCTGAGCGTATTTTTGAATTTCTGGACGAAAAACCAAACGTTGATGAAAAAGAGAATGCTTATGACATTAAAGATATGAAAGGGCATATAGAGTTTGAAAAAGTTCAGTTTTCTTATGAATCTGACCGAATTGCCTTACATGAAATTTCATTAGATATTAAGCAAGGTCAAACAATTGCACTAGTGGGACACACAGGCAGTGGCAAATCAACAATAGCTAACTTAATCAGTCGGTTCTATGATCCAACAAAAGGGAGCGTTAAAATTGATGGAAGCGACCTGCGTGATGTCCGATTAGATACATTACGACAGCAGATCAGTGTGGTATTACAGGATACATTTATATTTTCGGGTACAATTATGGAGAACATCCGGTTCGGAAATCCTAGTGCTACCGATCAACAAGTGATGGATGCTGCCAAAGATGTTGGAGCGGATGACTTTATCCAGCGACTTGCTGAAGGGTATGAAACAGAAGTGGAAGAGCGTGGTAATATTCTTTCTGCCGGTGAAAGACAGCTTTTATCATTTGCACGTGCATTACTTGCCGATCCAAGAATACTCATCCTTGATGAAGCAACAGCTAGTATCGATACAGAAACAGAAGTTAAAATTCAAACTGCATTAAGGCGTTTGTTAAAGGGAAGAACTGCAATAATTATTGCACACCGACTTTCTACGATCCGTGAGTCTGATACAATATATGTTCTGGAGAACGGTAAAATTCTTGAACATGGAAGTCATCATCAGCTAATGGATTCCAAAGGTGAGTATTTTGATTTGGTCAAGTCACAATTTCAAATGCTCGATGCTATTTAGTTATAAATTTGGTATAGCAAAAGTAAAATCCAGCCCGCGAGTAATGGGCTGGATTTTATTTTGTCATCTAACTGTCATTAATAATAGCTTTGTTTTTATAATGAAAGGTGTATACTTTGAGTGTAATAGTTCTATGTGGTACTATTTCTTTAATTACACTTGCTCACTATTGAGCATAACAATTTTAAAGTAAACGGAGGGGTTATCGTTATGGAATTTGATAGCGTATTGATGAGTAGAATGCTGACAGCAATGACACTCGGCTTCCACATTATTTTTGCTACTATAGGTGTCGGTGTTCCAATCATGATATCTGTTGCTGAGTTTATTGGAGTGAAAAAAAAGGATCCACATTACAGAATGTTAGCGAGAAGGTGGACTAGAGGTTTTGTCATTACAGTTGCAGTAGGAGTAGTTACTGGTACTGCTATTGGTTTACAACTTTCATTACTATGGCCAAATTTCATGCAAGTAGCAGGTAACGTGATAAGTCTTCCGTTATTCTTAGAAACATTTGCGTTTTTCTTTGAAGCAATTTTTTTAGGGGCATACCTATATACGTGGGATCGTTTTAAAAAACCTTTTACTCACTGGTTGTTATCTATTCCAATTGTAATTGGATCCAGCTTTTCTGCAGTATTTATTACTACTGTTAATGCGTTTATGAATACGCCTCAAGGTTTTACACTTGAAGATGGACAAATTACGTCGATTAACCCACTGGAAGCGATGCTAAATCCAGCGACGCCAACAAAAGTATTCCATGTACTTAGCTCTTCCTATTTAACATCTGCAGCTATTCTTGCAGCAATTACTGCATTTATTATATTAAAAAAGAAATCAAGCGACTATCATAAAAAAGCACTGAAATTGACTGTTACAGCTACATTTATCTTTGCTATTCTTACCGCAATTGCAGGAGATGCTTCAGCGAAATTCCTGGCTGAATATCAACCGGAAAAACTAGCAGTAGCTGAATGGCATTTTGAAACGGAAAAAGGTGCAGACCTAATTTTGTTTGGTCAATTAAATGAAAACAACGAAGTCGTCAATGAAATTCGACTGCCAAATGCATTAAGTTTTTTGGCCTTTGCTGACTTTAACGCTGAAGTTACTGGTTTAGAAGAAATTCCTAAGGACGAAATAGCACCACTTTGGGTTCATTATATGTTTGATCTCATGGTATTACTAGGAATGTTTGCGTTAGCAGTATCGTTATTATATTTAATTTTAAAGAGAGTGAAAAAATGGAATGAACACAATAAATGGCTGCTCCGATTAATTGTTGCTAATGGTCCGCTTGCTATGCTAGCCATTGAATTTGGATGGATATATGCGGAGGTAGGAAGGCAACCGTGGATATTACGTGGTTATATGAAAGTAGAAGAAGCAGCAACCTCCTCACCACATGTAGATACAATGTTCTTTTTATTTTTGAGTTTATATATACTCTTGGGAGTTCTGTGTATCGTTGTCTTGCGAAAAATGTTCCGCGATAACCCGGTAGAGGTAGAGTTCGAAGAGCGGGATTCAACCTTAAAAAAGGATGATGACTAATGAGTTATGAATTAATTGGGATTACAGTGTTGTGGTTATTCTTATATGGCTATTTAATTGTTGCTTCGATTGATTTTGGAGCAGGATTCTTTGCTTACTATGCAAAGGTAACTAAAAAGGATCATATCATTAATAAACTGATTTCAAGGTATTTGTCGCCAGTATGGGAAGTAACGAATGTATTTTTTGTGTTCTTCTTTGTTGGACTTGTAGGTTTTTTCCCAGATACAGCATACTATTATGGAAGTGCTTTGCTGATACCTGGAAGCATAGCTATCATTTTGCTTGCAATTAGAGGCTCTTTTTATGCTTTTGAAAACTACGGATCGAAAAGAAGTAATGTTTATATGTTCTTATACGGAGCGACAGGTCTGCTTATACCTGCTTCACTCTCGACAGCATTAACAATATCTGAGGGTGGCTTTATTGCTGAAGAAAATGGACAAGTATCGCTTTTAGTTTCCGAACTTTTTACCAGTCCCTACTCATGGAGTGTAGTTTTTTTGGCAATCGTATCCGTTCTATATATTAGTTCAACATTCCTAACCTTTTATGCAGCACGTGCTGACGATAAACCAGCATTAAAACTTGTAAGAAGTTATGCGTTGTTTTGGAGTGTTCCAACTATTATAGCAAGTCTAACAACCTTTATTGCTTTAAGTCAGCATAATCAGCGTCACTACGAGAGTATGCTCGACCTCTGGTGGATGTTTGGTTTATCAATAGCATTCTTTATGCTTGCAATGCTGTTATTTTATAAGGAAAAATTCTATGGTATTGCTTTTATTTCGGTAATGCTGCAGTTTTTCTTTGCATTTTTCGGCTATGGGAAAGGACATTTGCCATATTTGCTGGACCCCTATATTACTATTTATGAAAATGCGACTCCTGAAGAAATGGGAATAGCTCTAATTATTGCGTTTATAGCCGGACTATGTTTATTAATACCATCCTTGTTTTTATTGATGAAAATGTTTTTATTTGATGCTGATTATGTAAAAGGTAATAAATAACCTGTACAGTTTTCGCCTATACGTAGTATGATAAACTTATATTATATAATACCGAAATGATGGAGGACGCATAATGAAACGTGAATTTGCCGTAATTGGTCTTGGCCGATTTGGAGGAAGTATTTGTCGGGAATTAAGTGAAGAAGGAATGCATGTACTCGCTATTGATAATGATGAAGACAAAGTAAATGAGTTTAAAAATATTGCATCACACGCTGTGATAGCTGACTCTACAGATGAAGCAACGCTAAAAGAACTTGGTATAAAAAATATTGATCATGTAATTGTAGCAATAGGAGACAACATTCAAGCCAGTATTTTAACTACCGTAGTTTTGACCGATTTAGGAATTAAGAAAATTACAGTTAAAGCACAAAATGACTACCATGAGAAAATTTTAAATAAAATTGGCGCGGATCAGGTTGTTCATCCTGAACGTGATATGGGGAAGCGAATTGCACATAATATTATTTCAAGTAATATTCTGGATTACCTTGAACTCTCTGATGATCATAGTATCGTCGAGGTAAAGGTGGGAGAGAAGATGCTTGGTAAAACCATGATTGAGCTGGATATACGCGCTAATTACGGCTGTAACGTTGTAGCTATTAAGAGAGGTAAGGAAATTAACGTATCACCGAGAGCAGATGATACGCTTCGGGAAGAAGATGTATTAATTGTTATTGGATCCGATAGAGACATATCCAGATTTGAAAAACAGCTCGTAATTGACGATTAATAGTTTAAATGAGCATTATAAAAACTTTTAAAAACCCGTATATCTGAATACGGGTTTTTTTTACTGACTTTTAGGAAATAGAGGGATAGGAGGATATTACATAATTGAAATGAAAGGGTGGACTAATATGTTTGAAAAAAGAACAGGAGAATTGTTAATTGATCAGCTTATAGATTGGGAAGTAAACCATATTTATGGAATGCCAGGCAATTCCATAAATGAATTTGTAGACGATTTACGTAAAAGAGAAGATGCTATTGATTTTATTCAGATTCGCCATGAAGAAGTAGGTGCTTTAGCAGCATCATCCTATGCGAAATTAACCGGGAAGCTAGGTGTATGCTTATCTATAGCAGGTCCAGGTGCTGCCCATTTGCTTAATGGACTATACGATGCAAAAAAAGATAAGGCTCCAGTTCTCGCCATTGTTGGACAAGTTCCTAGCAATGCGGTAGGTACTGATGCACATCAGGAGATTAATTTAGAAAGAATGTTTGACGGAGTAGGAGTGTTTAATAGGCGGGTTGAATCAGCTGAACAACTTCCAGATATGCTGAATATGGCAATTCGAGAAGCATATACACAAAAAGGGGTATCTGTACTAATCGTTCCTGACGATTTATTTGCAGTCAAACAGAAGAACATAAAAATGAGAACAAGTTCCACACTCGTTCATCCTTCAACTGTACCTGCTCAAGAATCAGTCGATCGTACAGTAAGTTTGATAAATAATGCAAAGAAACCTGTTATATTAGCTGGGAAAGGTGCAAGGAATTCAAGAAATGAACTAGTCGAGTTTGCAGAAAAAATCAATGCACCAGTTGTACTGAGTTTGTTAGGTAAAGGCGCTATTCCTGATTATCACAAGTTGAACTTAGGGCAGCATGGGCAAATTGGAACGAAGCCAGCTTTTGAAGCTGTAATGGAAACAGATTTACTCATTCTAATTGGGACAGCTTTCCCTTATCGAGATTATTTGCCTGATAACGTAGCGGCGATTCAAATAGAAATAAGACCTGAATTCATCGGTAAAATTTATCCGATAACTGAAGGTTTATGTGGTGATTCAAAACAAATATTACCACGATTAACTTCATTAATTTCTGAGTCAGCTTCAAGTGAATTTCTTGAGAAATATCAGGAGAAAATGAAGAGATGGCACACGCATATGCAGGAAATGAAAAAAGATTCCTCAGATCCAATTCACGGTCCACAGGTTATGTATGCGTTAGAGAAAAATGTTAAGAATGATGCTGTAGTGTCTTGTGATGTAGGAAATGTAACTGTGTGGACAACAAGATTCTTTCCGTTCACTAACCAAAAATTCATTATTTCAGGGGACCTAGCATCTATGGGGTCTGGATTACCTGGAGCGATTGCGGGACAAATAGCATACCCCGATAAGCAGGTAGTTGCAATATGTGGTGATGGAGGATTTTCAATGGTTATGCATGATTTTATAACCGCTGTAAAATATGAATTGCCTATTAAAATTGTTGTGTTGAATAACAGTATGATTGGAATGATTAAATACGAACAACAAACAAAGGGTAATTTAAATTATCAAACCAATCTAGGTGCTGTAAATTTTGCAGAATTTGCTAGAGCATGTGGTGGGGAAGGGTACCGTATTGAAAAACAAGAAAATATGGAAACTACTATGAAGCAAGCGTTTATGTCAGACAAACCAGCCATTATTGATGTTGTTATTGAAGATATGGCACCATTACCAGGACAGATAACTTACGATCAAGCAGTAAGCTACGGTGAATATTTGATTAAAGAGTTTTTCTCAAATGGAAAGGTTGAATTTCCTGATTTAGAAAAATCAGCTCGCCGGTTGTTTTAACTAAATTACATGTAAACGTGGAAATTTAACTAAAAAAACGGAAGTGCCAATTTCGGCACTTCCGTTTTCATTTGTAATTTATACTTCCATAATAATAGGTAAAACCATTGGTCTGCGTTTCGTTTTTTCAAATAAGAATGGTGCAATTGTATCCGTTATTTCATTTTTAATTTCAGACCATTGCGTTGTTCTTCGCTCCATTACTTTGTTTAAATGAGAAGATACAAGCTTTTGTGCTTCATTAATCAGATCTTCAGATTCACGCATGTACACGAAACCGCGTGAAATAATATCTGGGCCGGCAGAAATTTTAAATTCTTTCATATCAATGCTTACAACGACAATTACAAGTCCTTCTTCAGAAAGAATTCGACGATCGCGTAATACGATGTTACCGATGTCTCCAATTCCACTGCCATCTACATAAACGGAACCAGAAGGGATTTTGCCAGCTACCATAGCGTTATCTTTGCCAAGCGCTAATACGTCACCAATATCCATGACGAAACAGTTTTCCGGTTTAACATCACAAGATTCAGCAAGCTTTGTGTGTTCCTTCAACATACGGTACTCACCATGGATAGGCATGAAGTATGTCGGTCTAATTAGTCGAAGCATGAGTTTTTGTTCTTCTTGACTACCATGTCCAGATGTATGAATATCACTTAAAGGACCGTGGATTACATCAGAGCCAGCACGATAAAGTTTATTGATTATGCGGCTGACACTCACATTATTACCTGGGATTGGTGATGATGAAAATACGACTGTATCCCCAGGAATTGTTTGAATTTGTCTGTGTGTACCGTTTGCAATACGCGATAGTGCCGCCATAGGTTCCCCTTGTGACCCTGTGCAAAGAATAGTCACTTCGCTTGCAGGCAACCGATTAATTTGATGGGCATCTATAAACGTATCTTTTGGAGCATTAATATATCCTAGTTCTTGTCCAATTGCAATGGATGACTCCATGCTTCGTCCAAACACTGCTACCTTACGATTATGTTTTACAGCTGCTTCAACTACTTGTTGTAGTCGGTAAATATTTGATGCGAACGTTGCAAATATAAGTCTTCCGTCAACACGATTAAATAAATCATTAATACTGTCGCCAACAACACGCTCTGACATAGTAAAGCCAGGCACTTCACTGTTTGTACTGTCTGAAAGCAGACAAAGTACGCCTTCTTTACCGATCTCCGCCATCTTAGCTATGTTAGCTGGTTCGCCAACTGGTGTGAAATCAAATTTAAAATCTCCAGTATGCACAATATTACCTGGAGGCGTCTTCACAACTACTCCGTAAGAATCTGGAATACTGTGTGTAGTGCGGAAAAAAGACACAGATGTTTTACGAAACTTAATGATATCGTCTTCCTGTATCGTGTTCAGTTTAGCTTTACGCAATAATCCATGCTCGTCGAGCTTATTACGAATTAATCCAATTGCAAGCTTACCTGCATAAATTGGAACATTTATTTCACGCAACAGGTAAGGGATACCTCCGATATGATCTTCGTGACCATGCGTTATAATAAGACCTTTAATTTTATCCTGATTTTGTATTAAATACGTATAATCAGGTATTACATAATCAATTCCCAATAGTTCATCCTCTGGAAACTTAATTCCAGCGTCTATTAAAATAATTTCATCCTGAAATTGAACTGCATACGTGTTCTTTCCAATTTCACCTAATCCACCCAATGCAAATACTGCTGTTTGGTCATTCTTTACAAATTTCATAAATTATATGTTCTCCACTCTGTAGTTTTCTGATCTCTTCTCATACGCTAAATGTGCATCGTCTAATTGCTGGATGAATTCAATATTATAGTTACGATTCACTATTTTATCACGTACTGCTCGTTCTGTTTCGGCCTCTACATAAATACTGTTCGTTCGTTCGCGTACAGGAATCTCAGTATTGAGTTCCTGAAAGTATACTTTAAAAATCATTTCATCTCTCCTATCAATTCTTTGTTTTTTTATTAATAATAAGAATGATTGCTTCCGACATTCAAAACTATACGGAGCAATAATTCCTACGCATGGATTATTTTTAACATTATTTAATAAAGCTGACGATGGACAGACAGCTGTTTCATTTTACAATATAGTGTAAAGAACCATTTCGCAAGTAGAATTGCACAATTGCTTTAATGATACTTCTGTTTGTAATCCGATCGTCAACCATAATAAGTTTCAAAACTGTCCGTAGCAAGTTTTTATGGTGATTGGCTTTATTTATGGTAGTCCTTCTTATAAGTAGTTGGTACTCGTCCTCGGCCTAAAAAATCCTTCCAGCGTTTCTTCAGCTTTTCTTTTAGGCGTTTCAACATGATTCCACGCATCTCCTTTCCTAATCTTAAAGAAAACAATCTACCGATCCAATCCCTCTTATTTACAGTATAATACTGTTTGCATAATATTGAAATGAAAATACACGATTTCAATGAAAAAAATCAGTTTTATACTCTAATTCAGGGATTTTTACATGAACTGTTCCGTTATTTTTTATCTTAGACCGAATTCTTATTCACATGAGATGTAGATTTGGAAAAACTGCCTGAGGACTTTGTATACTTCGGCTTTAGTAAAAAACTACCCTTTCGTAAGGGTAGCTTAGAAAAAATTAATCAATTGCTTTAGCGTTTTCAGGTGCTACCATTGGATTATCTGTGTTTATATGATCATAAAACATGACGCCGTTCAAATGGTCAATTTCATGTTGAAGAACAATCGCTGCATAATCTCGGAGTCTTAGCTTAATTTCTTTACCCTCAAGATCTGTTGCTTTTAATGTGATGCGAGCATATCGCGGAACATAACCTTCAACGTTTCTGTCGACCGAAAGACATCCTTCGCCACTCGTTAAATAAGCTTGCTCAACAGAATGACTAACGATTCTTGGGTTAAATAAACCATAGCTGTATTTGTTTCCGTTCGGATCCTCAAAATGGACAGCAATCATTCTTTTTGTTATTCCTAATTGTGGTGCAGCAAGACCTACACCTGGTCTTAAATCAAACTCACGTGCAATTTCATCGTCTTGACTATTTTTAAGGAACAATAGCATTTCTTCTAATAATTTCGCATTTTCACTTGTTGCTGGGATAGGAACTTCTTTTGCTACCTCGCGCAGTGAAGGATGACCTTCCCTTACAATGTCTTTCATTGTTAACATGTAGTTCACTCCTAAATTGTTCATAATTTTTTATTTTAACATAAATACTATTAATTATTTAAAAATATGATTTCGATGAGAATATGATATTTTTGATAGGCATATATATGTTATACTACTTTATATAAAAATTATATACTCATATTTTGCTACAGAGTCTGAAGGAGGAAATATTCAATTGTTTGAAAAAAAAATAGTCATCTTATTATTTATAGCTGTAATTTCATTATTATCAGCGTGTAGTGGAGGATCCACTTCCGAAAAGATATATAACCATTTAGAAAAAGCAGTAACATTAGAAGAAGCTTTTGAAAAACAACAAGAAGAAATTGTGAAACTTGAGAAAAAAGAGCAAAAGCTTTACAGTCAAATTATCGATTTAAGCATGGAAGAATTTGATAAGATTAAGTCAGTTTCGCAAGATGCGATTGATACAATTGAAAAAAGAAAAGAATTAATTTCACTTGAAAAAGAGAGTATTGATGCATCTAAAAAAGAATTTGAAGAAGTGAAAGATTTAGTAGGCGAACTTGAAGACGAAAAAGCTAAAGAGAAAGCAAATAAAATGTATGATGTAATGATGAACCGCTATGAAGCCTACAGTAAGCTTAATCAAGCATATACACAGACGCTTGACCTCGAAAAAGAGTTGTATACACTGCTGCAAAAAGAAGACTTAAAACAAGAGACACTTACAGCACACATTGAAAAAATTAACCAGAATTATAATGAAGTTTTAGACGCAAACGAAAACTTTAATTCGTACACCGAAAAATACAATCAGATGAAAAAAGAGTTCTATGAAGCAGCTGACCTTAAAGTAAAATATGAAGACGCAAAACAAAAAGAAAAATAGAGTTATTGAGAACTGAATCCTGAAAGGGGTTTGGTTTTTTTTGTTCTTAACTAATACAGTTCAATTAATTGTATATAACAGTTTTGGTTATCTTGGGAATGAAAAATAAAATAAAAGCAAAGTGATTGACCTAGCGGGTGAAAATAAGCTAAACTTTAACTATATTACGATTGTACCAGTAAATTTTGCGATGATTATATAACAGTTTATAAAAAAGTAATATCCTGTGATTAGTATATTGCAAGTTAGGGAATACGAATAGGAGCAAATAGGTACAGTATTTTTCACATATAGGGAAGGCAAGAAATGAAAAAATAAATGGTTTTAAAGAAAGGAAGAGGTGAACTATTTTGAAACACGTACTTGAAAGTGTTGAAAGTCAGTTCGAAATGTTCCAGATTCTAGATGAAAATGGAAAAATAGTTAATAAGGACGATATGCCCGATTTATCAGATGATGATTTAAAAGAGTTAATGCGCAGAATGGTTTATACACGTATGTTAGACCAGCGTTCGATCGCATTAAACCGTCAAGGTCGATTAGGTTTCTATGCACCAACAGCCGGCCAGGAAGCATCACAATTAGGTAGCCAATTTGCGCTAGAAAAAGATGACTATATTTTACCGGGATACCGTGATGTTCCGCAGCTAATTTGGCACGGTCTTCCATTATATCAAGCATTTTTATTCTCGAGAGGGCATTTTCATGGAAATCAATTTCCTGAAGGTGTAAATGCTATAAGTCCCCAAATTATTATTGGTGCACAAATCACTCAAGCTGCTGGTGTAGCTCTAGGGCTTAAAAAACGTGGTAAAAAAGCAGTAGCTATCACTTATACAGGTGATGGCGGAACTTCTCAAGGAGACTTTTACGAAGGAATGAACTTTGCAGGCGCATACAAAGCACCAGCCATTTTCTTTGTTCAAAATAACTACTTTGCAATTTCGGTACCGGTTGAAGAACAAACTGCAGCTAAAACCTTAGCACAGAAGGGTGTTGCAGCAGGTATTGAAGGAATGCAAATTGATGGTATGGACGTTCTTGCAGTATATGCAGCGACAAAAGATGCTAGAGATCGTGCTGTAAATGGAGATGGACCAACCTTAATTGAAGCGTTAACCTATCGTTATGGTCCTCACACAATGGCAGGCGATGATCCAACACGCTATCGTACTGACGATCTTGATAACGAGTGGGAGAAAAAGGATCCGTTAGTTCGATTCCGCAAATTCCTCGAAAGCAAAAAACTTTGGAGTGAAGAAGATGAGAACAAAGTAATTGAGGATGCGAAAGATGATATTAAAAAAGCGATTAAAAAAGCTGACGAACATCCAAAACAAAAGGTTACAGACCTAATTGGAAATATGTTCGAGGAACTTCCTAATAATCTTCAAGAGCAAATGGAAGAATACAAAGAGAAGGAGTCGAAATAAAGCATGGCACAGATGACAATGATTCAAGCAATTACTGACGCACTGAGCACGGAACTAAAGAACGACGAAAACGTGCTTGTGTTTGGTGAAGATGTTGGACTAAACGGTGGAGTATTCCGTGCTACTGAAGGATTACAAGATGAATTTGGTGAAGAACGTGTATTTGATACACCACTTGCTGAGTCTGGAATTGGCGGCTTGTCTATAGGACTAGCGCTTCAAGGATTCCGTCCAGTGCCGGAAATTCAATTCTTTGGCTTTGTATATGAAGCAATGGATTCAATTAGTGGTCAAATGGCAAGAATGCGTTATCGTTCTGGAGGTTCTAAGACAGCTCCAATTACAATCCGTTCACCATTTGGTGGTGGAGTTCATACACCTGAACTTCATGCCGACTCGTTAGAAGGATTGATTGCTCAACAACCAGGGATAAAAGTTGTAATTCCATCAACACCACATGATGCAAAAGGTTTATTAATTGCAGCAATTCGCGATAATGATCCAGTATTATTTTTAGAACACATGAAACTTTACCGTTCATTCCGTGGCGAAGTTCCTGAAGAAGAGTACACGATAGAATTAGGTAAAGCAGATGTTAAGCGTGAAGGTAGCGACGTAACATTATTATCTTATGGTGCAATGGTACATGCTTCATTAAAAGCAGCAGAAGAACTCGAAAAAAATGATATAGATGCAGAAGTAATTGATTTGCGGACTGTATCACCAATTGATATAGATACCATTATTGAATCGGTAAAGAAAACCAATCGTGTAGTATTTGTACAAGAAGCACAGCGTCAAGCTGGTCTAGCTTCCCATGTAATTTCGGAAATTCAAGAACGAGCTATTCTGCATCTTGAAGCTCCAATATTGCGCGTTACAGCACCTGATACTGTATATGCCTTTTCACAGGCAGAAGAAGTATGGTTGCCAAATCACAAAGATATAGTAGAAAAGGTTAATGAAGTAATAAACTTTTAAATAAAAGGACGGGAGGTCGTAATCATGGCATTTAAATTTAAGATGCCCGATATTGGTGAAGGAATTCACGAGGGCGAAATTGTTAAATGGTTTGTAAAAGAAGGCGATGAACTAAAAGAAGATGATGTGCTTTGTGAAGTTCAAAACGACAAAGCTGTTGTTGAAATCCCTTCACCAGTTGAGGGTACTGTTGAAAAGGTTCATGTTGAGGAAGGAACTGTAGCAACAGTAGGGGATACATTAATCACTATTGATGCAGAAGGCTATGAAGATGACGAGAGTGATGAAGCTGAGGAAACAAAAGAAGATCCAGCTGATGATAAAGAGTCTGAAGAAGCGAAACCAAAAGAAGAAACATCAAAAACAGATGATGCTGATAATAAAGAAGACAAGGAAAAAAAATCTTCTAAAGAAAAACAGGAATCATCAGATGATACGCGGGTAATTGCAATGCCTTCAGTAAGGAAATATGCTCGTGACAAAGATGTATCCATCCAGAATGTTAATGGTTCAGGAAAGAATGGGCGTATCTTAAAAGAAGATATTGACAGTTTCTTAAGTGGAGATCAAAAAGAGCAAACACAAGATTCTTCTGAGCAAAATGAAGAACAAACAACTGAAAAATCGGAGTCTAAAGAAACTGCAGCACCTAAAGGTGAATACCATGAAACACGCGAGAAGATGAGCGGTATTCGCAAGTCAATCGCAAAAGCAATGGTTAATTCTAAAACAAAAGCGCCACATGTTACACTAATGGATGAAATTGATGTAACAGAACTGGTTGCACATCGTAAGAAATTTAAAGCTATTGCAGCTGAACAGGATATTAAATTAACGTATCTGCCTTATGTTGCAAAAGCATTAGTTTCTACGCTGAAAAAATATCCGATCCTAGGTTCAGCAGTAGATGATGAAACAGACGAAATCATCTATAAACACTATTATAATATTGGAATTGCTGCAGACACAGATAAAGGGTTATTAGTACCTGTAGTCAAAGATGCTGACAGAAAATCAATCTTTTCTATTTCACAGGAAGTTAACGAATTGGCAGTAAAAGCGCGTGATGGTAAACTAGGCTCTAATGATATGAAAGGTGCTACTACAACAATTACAAATATCGGTTCTGCTGGAGGACAATGGTTTACGCCAGTTCTTAACTATCCAGAGGCTGCGATATTAGGAATTGGTCGTATTGCTGAAAAGCCTGTAGTACGTGATGGAGAGATCGTAATTGCTCCTGTATTGGCTCTATCATTGAGTTTTGATCACCGTATTGTCGATGGAGCTACTGCACAGTTAGCACTAAATCAAATCAAGCGTTTATTGAATGATCCACAATTAATCATGATGGAGGCGTAAATTTATGGTAGTAGGAGATTTCCCAATTGAATTAGACACGTTAGTTGTTGGTTCTGGTCCAGGAGGCTATGTTGCAGCTATCCGTGCTGCACAGCTTGGCCAGAAGGTAACAATTGTTGAAAAGGGCAGTTTAGGTGGAGTATGTTTAAATGTTGGTTGTATCCCATCTAAAGCAATGATTCAAGCAGGTCACTTAGCTGAACATGCTCATGGTAACGAAGAGCTTGGAATCAAAACTGAAAATGTATCAATTGATTTTTCGAAAGTTCAGGAATGGAAGGGTAAAGTTGTTAATAAACTTACTTCCGGAGTTGAAGGATTATTAAAAGGAAACAAAGCAGAAATCGTTAAAGGCGAAGTGTACTTTGTTGATAAGAATACTGTTAAAGTTATGGATGATAAAAACTCACAAACATATACTTTTAACAACTGTATTATTGCTACTGGGTCTTCACCTATTGAAATACCAAGCTTTAAATTCTCTGATCGTGTACTTGACTCTACAGGAGCTTTAAATTTGAAAGAGATTCCTAAGAAGATGGTAGTCATCGGTGGAGGATATATTGGTACTGAACTAGGGTCTGCGTATGCTAACTTAGGTACGGAAGTAGTTATTTTAGAAGGTACAAAAGATATTCTAGGCGGATTCGAAAAACAAATGACACAAGTTGTGAAAAAACGTCTGAAGAAAAAGAATGTTTCTATTGTTACAGAAGCAATGGCTAAAGGCGTTAAAGAAACAAAAAAAGGTGTTACAGTAACTTACGAATCAAAAGGTAAAGAAGAAACGGTAGATGCCGATTACGTATTAGTAACAGTTGGACGTCGACCAAACACAGATGAGCTTGGATTAGAACAAGTTGGAATTGATATGGACGATAAAGGCCTAATCAAAATTGATAAGCAATGTCGTACAAACTTGGATAATATCTATGCTATTGGTGATATTGTAGCTGGACCTCCACTAGCACATAAAGCATCTTATGAAGGTAAAGTAGCAGCTGAAGCGATTAGTGGTGAAAAAGCGGAAATCGATTATATTGGCATTCCAGCAGTAGTGTTCTCTGATCCAGAGCTTGCTTCAGTTGGATATACAGAAAAAGAAGCTAAGGATGCAGGATATAAAGCAAAAGCTTCTAAATTCCCGTTTGCAGCTAATGGCCGTGCACTTTCGTTAAATGATAGTGACGGGTTCCTTAAGTTAATTACTAGAGAAGATGATGGTCTAGTAATTGGTGCTCAAATAGCTGGACCTAATGCTAGTGATATGATTGCAGAACTAGGTTTAGCAATTGAAGCTGGTATGACTGCGGAGGATATCGCGTTAACAATTCACGCTCATCCTAGTCTTGGTGAGATTACCATGGAGGCAGCAGAGGTTGCTATGGGTACTCCAATTCATATGATGAAGTAATTAATAGAAACAAATGAAAAACAGAGAGCTGTCAAATGACAACTCTCTGTTTTTTTGTTTAATAAAAGAGCAGGGATCTTTTAGATCCCTGCTCTATGTTATCAATTATTTTCTTCTTAAGTCCGCATTTTTACTCTCTTCTTTGAACGATTTCAACATGGAAAATACGACCAAGATCATAATAACTGTAAACGGCAGGGCAGCAATGATCGAGGCTGTCTGCAGAGCCCCTAAACCACCTTGCCATAATAGAACAGCTGCTGCACTTGATTGGATTATCCCCCAAGTGAATTTTACTGATTTTGGCGGATACAGACTTCCACCAGTTGTTTGCATACCTAATACAAATGTTGCTGAATCTGCTGATGTAATGAAGAATGTACTAATCAACAGAATAGCGATAATTGACATTGTGGTTCCAAATGGAAATTCTCCCAGTACGGCGAACAATGCTGCCTCTGTACCAAGCTCACTAACTATGCCAGAAATATTTTGATCCTGGAAAAACTCTAAATGAATTGCTGATCCACCAAAGACAGCGAACCAGATAGCACCAAATATCGTTGGAACCAGCAGCACACCTAAAACAAATTCTCTGATGGTTCTGCCTCGCGAAACACGTGCAATAAATGTACCTACAAATGGCGCCCATGCAATCCACCAAGCCCAGTAGAAAATCGTCCAGTCTTGAATCCATGAGTCTTCTGAATTGAATGGAGTCATTCTAAAGCTCATACTTGCCAGATTTTGAATATAGCTGCCAAATGTGTTGGTAAACAGATTCATGATGAAGTTCGTTGGTCCTGCAAACAATAGAAACACCATAAGTAATATTGCTAGAACTATGTTTGCATTACTTAAATACTTAATTCCTTTGTTTAAACCGGTCATTGCCGAAATCATGTAAAGAACAGTTACAACAAATATGATAATAAATTGCATTGTCATTGTTTTGTCCCAGCCAAATACATATGCTAGACCACCGCTGATTTGAATCGCGCCAAACCCTAATGATGTAGCAACACCGAAGATTGTTGCAAACACTACGATAAAGTCAACTAAAGTACCCCAAGGACCTTTCATTTTATCGCCAAATAGAGGTTCTAGAATTGCACTAACTAAACCAGGCGATTGCTTACGAAACTTAAAATAGGCTAACGCTAAAGCAATCGTAGCGTAAATTGCCCAAGGATGTAATCCCCAATGGAAAAAGCTGTATTGCAGAGCAGTTTTTGCTGCTTCAGCGGTCCCGGCTTTACCATATGGAGGTGTATTAAAGTGGGACAACGGTTCAGCTGCACCCCAGAAAACTAAGCCAATTCCCATACCAGCACTGAATAGCATAGCAAACCATGTAATATAGGAATATTCAGGCTTATCCCCTGGTTTACCAAGTTTTATATTTCCATATTTTGAAAAAATAAGAAATACAGCAAAAAGTAAAAATCCAGTTGCACTAAGTAAATAAAACCACCCAAAGTTAGCAACAATATCACTTTGTAGATTTGAAGTGACTGAAGTCATATTTGAGCCAGGTACAACACCCCATAAGATAAATATGACAGCCACTACGACTGAAATGTAAAAAACTCGTGTTACCTTGTTCATAGATAATCTCCTTTGCTAATTAATAGTTACCGTCAAAAATAGTTGAATGCACAATTACGTATTAAAACATATTAAAATAAATAGTACAACCAATAGTGCTCTTACTATTTCCGATAACAGAAATATAATACTTTTTGTCGAACATATTCAATTTTAGTTTCCCTTATCTAACTCTTTATAAACTTATTGGAAAAAATTAATTAAGAGTTTAGTTCTTAAAACTATAGAAATTATTGGAAAATGTTCGTATAATGTAAATATGATATATACATCTTAGGGGGAGCTAAATTGAAAAAAACAGTTGTACTAGTGTTACTATTGTTTATAGTTGTACTGAGTGCTTGCTCAAGCAAGGATACACCAGTAGATAGCGCATCATCAGATCAAAAGAAGAACGATAAAGAAGAGCAGATAGATAGTAAGGATTCCGAGCCGGAAAAAAATGTCGAAAAAGAAAGTAAAGAAGTTAGTAAACCATCAGAAACATCAGAACCGACTTATATGGTGAATCCAGAAAATTCTTCAATTGAACCTTTGAGTGAAGAGGCAAATGAAAAAGTTGTCTTACTAACTATCGACGATGCACCAGATAAATATGCTCTCCAAATGGCCAAGACATTAAAAGAACTGGATGCTGGTGCGATCTTTTTTGTGAATGGTCATTTTCTTAACACACCAGAAGAAAAAGAGGTTTTAAAAAAGATACATGAAATGGGCTTTATTATTGGAAACCATACATATAGCCATCCCTTCTTACCAGATTTGTCAACCGACAAACAAAAAGAAGAGATTATAAAGGTGAATAAATTAGTCGAACAAATTATCGGCGAAAAACCAGTATTCTTTCGTGCGCCAAATGGAGCAAATACTGCTTTTTCGGAACAGCTTATTAAAGAAGAGGGTATGACATCAATGAATTGGTCATACGGTTACGATTACTTTAAACCTTATATGAATACTGAAAAGTTAACTAAAGCTATGATTAGTGGTAAAGCGCCAGAAATAGATATTCCCTATAGTCTTTTAAAACCAGGAGCAAACTTGTTAATGCATGACAGGGAGTGGACTGCTAATGCCTTACACGATATTGTTGTTGGTTTGCGTGATAAAGGTTATGAGATACTTGATCCGCACCTGATACAAACTAAGTAATTATAAAAGCAGTTATCCATCCAGGATAGCTGCTTTTTTTTTCACAAAAACGTATCGTTTTTAATAGTATGTAATATAAATTAATTACGTTATACTAAATAAGGGTTGTAATTCTAAATGTGACATCATATAATGTATTTATGATAACTGAATAAACACGAAGGAGTGGGGCTGAATGGGAACTATCATTTGTCAAGATTGTCAACAAATAATTGAGCAGTATGATGATGAAAAAGTATCGACCCTTTATGGCGCTTGTCCGACTTGCAAATAGAGAAATAAAAATGAGGCTCTCACTTAGGTGGGAGCCTCATTTTTATTTAAATGGTTTATGTTCTTTAATAACATGAATGGTTTCTAATGTTTCGTCCTCTAGTCCTTGAACAGGCAGTCCATTTTTAATGTTTTTCTTAATGTAATTAATATTTTCTTCCGTAATAATTTCGCCTGGTATAAAAATTGGTATACCTGGTGGATAAATCATGATGGATTCTGCACTTATTCTCCCATGTGAATCCGAAAATGGAATAATTTCAGTAGCTGCATAAAAAGCATCACGCGGTGTAATGGCTAGTAATGGTATATCAGGTATGGAAACAGTAATCGCTTTAGGTTTACCATTATTTGTTTTATCAGTAACCATTTGTTTTAATGCACTTACGAGTAATGTTATGGTTTCCATATTATCACCTGGAGTAATAATGCATAGAAGGTTATATAAATCAGACAGTTCTACTTCAATTGCATACTTTTCCCTCAACCATACTTCTGCATCGTAACCAGAAATCCCCAAATCTTTAACGGAAATGATTAGTTTTGTTGGGTCTAAATCGTAAATAGCTTCACTACCAATGATCTCCTTACCAACACAATATAAATTGGGGATAGTGTTAATTTCTTCTCTAGCGTACTTAGCTAGTTCAACTGCATAGTTGACTAATTTGTAACCTTCTGTAGCTAATCTTTTTCTTGCAACATCTAGCGATGCTAATAAAATATAGGAAGTGGATGTTGTCGTTAGCATTGACATTACCATTTGAACGCGTTCATGTGATACACGAGTGCCTTTTATGTTTAATACGGAACTCTGTGTAAGCGACCCACCTAACTTATGTACGCTAGTAGCTGCCATGTCCGCACCAGCTTGCATGGATGACAAAGGTAGGTTTTCATGAAAATGAATGTGGACGCCATGTGCTTCATCAACCAAAACTGGTATATCGTAACAATGGGAAATTCTCACGATTTCTTTCAAGTCAGCAACAATACCAAAATAAGTAGGATTAATAACTAAAACAGCTTTTGCGTCTGGATTCGCTTCTAAGGCATGTCCTACCGCAGTAGGTGTTATTCCATGAGATATCCCCAGGTTTTCATCAATTTCTGGGTGAATAAAAACAGGTATTGCACCCGAAAAAATAATTGCTGAAGTTACCGATTTATGTACATTCCTTGGCACAATAATTTTATCCCCTGGACTACAGATACTCAAAACCATTGTCATAATAGCACCGCTGGTACCCTGAACAGAGAAGTAGGTGTAATCAGCGCCATAAGCTTCTGCTGCGAGTTCGTGAGCTTCTTTAATCATCCCATGCGGGTGGTGTAGATCATCTAATGGGGCAATGTTAATCAGATCTATTTTAAAAACATTTTCGCCTAAGAAATTTCGAAACTTGGATTCAACGGCGTTACCTTGTTTATGACCTGGAATATGAAACTGTGTTGGTTTTTTTTCTATATGTTCTAATAAACCACTAAATAAAGGTGTTTTTGATTGATCTTTCATCTTATGCACTCCATATAAATTAATAAAATATCCAAGGTAGTATAGCAAATAAATACACATAAATCTAGTCTTCCTTTAGTAGCCAATAATAATAATGTTGTGCTAGCATGATGATATTGATGTTGAGGGGGATGAGCTCGAATGAAGTGGAAAACGAGAGTAACAGAATTGCTAGGGATTAAATATCCAATAATTCAAGGTGGGCTTGCCTATTTAGCTTATGCTGACCTGGCAGCAGCCGTATCAAATGCTGGTGGACTTGGGCAGATTACCGCTATGAGTTTAGCGAATGAAGAAAAACTCCGACAGGAAATACATAAAGTCAGAACTTTAACAGACAAACCATTTGGAGTGAATTTTGCAATTGGACAACATGGTCGAGCATTTGAGCACATGGTGCAAGTGGCTATAGATGAAAGGGTACCGGTGATTTCTGTTACTGGTGGTAATCCAAAAGGTGTCTTAGATATGGTGGATAGCTACCCTATAAAAAAACTTGTGCTAGTTGCGGCAAGACGTCAAGCTCAAAAAGCAGAAGAACTTGGCGCCGATGCTGTAATGGTTGTAGGGCAAGAAGGTGGGGGACACATTGGTCGGAATGATGTCGGAACGTTTGTACTAACTCCTCAGGTTGTTGACCATATCTCCATTCCAGTAATAGCGTCTGGTGGAATTGGTGATGGCAAAGGAATGATGGCGGCGTTATCATTAGGAGCTGAGGGAATTGAAATGGGAACACGATTTATCGCAACAAAAGAATGCGTGGATGCCCACCCTGTTTATAAAAAAGCTCTGTTAGATGCTGATGAAAATTCTACTGAAGTGATTAAACGCACACTTGGCACTCCAGCGCGTGCACTAAAGAATACATGGACAGCGCAAATACTCGAATTGGAATCCCAGCTAGCAGATTTTGATTCGCTAAAACCATTCATTGGAGGTCCTGCTAACAAAGCTTATATCCATGATGGTAATGATTTAAAAGGGTTCGGTTGGGCCGGTCAGGTAGCTGCAAGAATTCATGATATACCTACTGTAAGTGAATTATTTTCAACCATGATTGGGGAAGCTGAAGTAATTAGAAAAAGCTGGTCGTAAAGGAGTGAATGAAAGTTGGAATATCAATATCCTATGAATGAACTTTGGTCCAAGCAGGAAATAATTGACATTGTTCATTTTTTTACAGTAATTGAAGACTATTACGAAAAGAATACCGAAGATAAGGAAATCAATAGGTCATACAAACGGTTTAAAGAGATTGTTCCTTCAAAAAGCGAAGAAAAAACATATTTTAAGGAATTTGAAGCAGCTACTGGCTACAAAGTTTACCCGGTAGTAAAAAAGGTGATGGGAGCATAAAAATAGGATGACTGGTACGTAACCAGCCATCCTATTTTCATACATTGTTCATAGATAATTTATAAATAGGTGCTAATGTTTCAAATGTTTTTTTGACTTCGCTTAAAAGTGCTTTGCCATCTTTCAGTATAGGGTCATCCCATGAAATATGTCTGCCAACAAGAAATTCTGCTTTTTTAACTTTATGGAAACGTTCAAGTGATTCATTCAATTGTATCTGTTTTAAAGAAGCAGACTCTTTCTTTGTATGGTCAAGCGATATCACATATTCATCGGGGATTGTGTTCTTTAGATCTTCAATGTTATCAATAAACGATGCAGCTATCTCTTGTTTATTTGGTAGTTCATATATGTAAGCCAACCAAATGAACAAATGATCATCGAACAAGCCGATTTGAAAATGTGGATGCTGTTTATAACCGCGTTTATTATGACAAAATGCCATCCATGTATCATTAGGAGGATTAACTGTTCTTCTGGCATGTTGCGCTATATGTATATGCATATCATTACCAGTCATAGTTGATAAATCATCCTGCAGCTTTTCACCGATTTGCTGAAACTTTGGTTGGATTCGTTCTCGGATAGCTTCCATTCGATTATCCAGTCCATTAATTGTAAATGTTCGAAAGTCTTTTTTTATAAACCCTTTAAAAACCATTTGTATTCTCCTTTTACGTGTTTGTTTTTGTTAGTTACTCAACTTTCGCAGACTGAAAAATGAAAGTGCTAGCTAAAAAAGTAAAATAAGCCCGCAATCCATTGCAGTAGTGGCACAATATCTATAAACTGCGCCGTAACTTTAGGCTTATTTTCAAATAAGTGTTCTAAAGCTGCCGTCCAGGATCGCTCCGGGCGGATGCGCACCTTAGGGCGCGGCTTCAGTCTCCTTGCCCCGACAAGGGGAATGCAAACGTTGTCCGCAAAGGACGGGTTTATTTTGCCTTCCTCATTTAAACTGCGGGGCATTCAGACTCGTGCTGATCCCGCAGGATAAGGAAGACTTCCCTGAAAAGACATCGCACGAAGAAAAAGTGCTTTTCTTTTTCGAGGAGTCACCGCCCTCCACTCTCCTGTACTGGTAAAACTGTTTACGTCTTTTTTTATCAACAAATTGCTGTTATATAGCAGTTTATTTCGGGTGAGGTAAGTTCCGTGCAGTTTACATCAATTACGACAAAGTAACTGATATCTAGCTGCGAATGTTGAGTTATTTATATAATAAGTATTAGGTAAATTGTGCTTGCAGTCAAGAAAACAAACTGGTTACGGTAGGTTTATTAACAGTGGTATATGGGAATAAAGTTACAATAATATAAAAATGATTAACCAAATTTTATACAACATCATATATATAATAAAAGCATCTGAAAGGATGAATAGTTATGAAATATGTAATGGAAGCTTTGAGGCGAAAAGAAGCACAGGAAAAGATACCAGTTATACGTATGGAAATTGATTACGAATTAGTATCATTGTCTGATGCACTAAAAGAAAAAAATACCGTTGAAATTATAAAAGCAAAAGAACGGCTGGAGCAACTGAGATTACAGCTTCATTCTATTGAGAGTGAATAGTTATTCCCCCTAAACTAACCACAAATTAAGTCATCCCATTTGGTGGTTGGTTTTTTAATTTGTTAACATAGTATATTAAGATAATAAAATTTTGGAGGCATAGTAATGGAAGCAGTAAAGCGAAATGAAGTATACGATAACGCCAAAAAGTGGATTTTAGAAGCAGGTGCAACAATTCGTGAAAAAATACAAGATCCCCTGGAAGTTGATTTCAAGTCTAGTCCAAATGATTTGGTAACTACAATGGACAAAGAAACAGAAAAGTATTTTGTTGAAAAAATAAAGGATTTATATAGCGATCATCTAATTTTAAGTGAAGAGGGATTCGGTGATCAAGTTGATTCGTTAGAAGGAACGGTCTGGATTATCGATCCTATAGATGGCACAATGAACTTTGTACAGCAAGGTAGAAACTTTGCGATTTCGATTGGGATTTATCATGAAGGCGTTGGGGAAATCGGACTTATTTATAACGTAATGGATGATGTACTCTATAGTGCGAAAAGAGGGGAAGGTGCTTATAAAAATGGTGAGGTGTTACCTGACCTGCCTGAACATGTAGATTTCAATAAAGCAATGATAGGATTAAATCATTTTTGGTTATGTGAAAACAGAATTGTTGATGAAAAGGTGATGCAGAAATTAGTCCGTGCTGTTAGAGGAACACGTACATATGGTTCAGCTGCTTTAGAGTTTGCCTATATAGCTGAGGGGATAATGGACGGTTATATAACTATGAAACTGTCTCCTTGGGATATCGCTGGTGGAATGGTGATTGTAAATGAAGTTGGTGGAGTTACGTCAACTGTACTCGGTGAAGATATAAATATGGTTGATTCTAATTCTATACTTGTAAGTCATCCATCTATCAGAGATACAATTATTAACGATTATATTAAAAAAGGAAAGAAGTGACTCTGTTCGAGTCACTTCTTTTTTCGTTTTAAAGTTAAACCAAATCCCATAAGTCCAAATCCCAGTAAGAGAAAGAATAATATCAACCAAATATTTCGAAGAGCAATACCAATTCCAACAGAAAAGAAGGACATGATTACCAAAATCGCTAATAATAACATGGGAATATTAATTTTATTCATCTTTTCACCTCAAATTATAGTACAACAAACAGTATATAACATTCTATATATTTATACAAAATGTGAATCTTATTAATGAACAGATGTTCTAACTAGCAACGCAGTATAAGATTTAGTATGATGGTAAGAGCTTAGATGCAATTCATATTTAATTAATACATAATAACGGGGGATATAAATGGATTCGAACAACAGTTTAATTTTTGAGTTTGTCTTATCAGAATATGGTACCGAATATATATTTACAGTTCTGTACATCTTGAATCTTATATTTGGTTCACTTGCTTTTAAATTAGGATTTGCGAGACAATTACCTATATTAAAAACTATTTTTGTGTATATCATGCTTGCTGTAGGGACGTATGTATTAACAATTTTTAGTATTTTTGGATTACCGATAACGGAAAGCTTAATAATAATATCTATCATACTAGGGGTTTATCGGCTGCGGTTGCACCAGGAAAGAAAAAGAAAATCGCAGTAAAAAAAGTATCAGCTCATTTTTGAGCCGATACTTTTTTTAAATTAAATCTTCTTTTTTCTTTGGTTTTCGATATAAACGGAAGTTACCCGTTGCATGTCTTTCTTTTGTCTTTTTTTCGATCCTATTATAGCAAGGCTCACATAAATACATATGGATTCGACGATTTCTTAAACGTTTAGCTTGAAGGGAATCATCCTCAATTGACTCAATTTCGTCACAAATTACACATTTGACTTGCATACTTTCACCTCGAATTAGGCTGTTTCATTCTAATATAACACATTAATAAGTGTGATTGAAAATGTAATTAATGTATGTTTTATAAAAAAAATTTGGGGAATACCTAAATATACAACATTTTGAAGGAGTGATTCGATGAAGAAAAGATATTTACTATCTGGTGTAGGTGCAGTTGGTGCAGGCGTTGCTGGATTTGTTCTTAAGGATAAAGATAACCGTGATAAATTAAAAACTAGTGTGAAAAATACGACATCTAAAATTAAAAATATGAATAAAGAATCAACATTAGACGATGCTGGCGTTCCAGATCAAGTGGAAAATAAGGAACCGTCACAGCTTGAAAATTCCAAAATGGTCTCAGAAGGATCTCAATTTGGAGTAAATTATTATAATGAGGTAAAAGAAGAAGAAAAATCAACTACCTGATAAAAAATCCTGGCGTTTAACCAGGATTTTTTTTATTCGTTATTATATTGATTGGATTGGTCTTCCTCGATATCATCCAATTGCTTTTCATCTTTTTTCGGTAATAGTTTTTTGTTTTGATCGGATTCTTCCGGCTGATTCTCACTAATTGGAAAATCTGGCATGTATCTGCCAACTATAGCTGATAATTCATCTACGAAGCCATGGAGTGGATATCCTTGGTCAATTTTATTCCCCATCTGCCGTAAACGCTCCATAATATCACCATCGGCAACTACAACAGCAGTCTTGCCGTATGGGTCATGCTGCAATGCCTCTAATACCGTGTATTTTATTGTTCCAACTCTTGAACGATCTAAATCTTTGTCTACATCAATTCCTACTACTGTATATGAGCCAGCCACAACTGCTGTGGCATCGTTAACATTTACAACTTCACTAGCGACAGATGCTAGATGATCAGCTATCTCCTGATTGCTTAAGTTTTTCCGTTCCGGCTGTTCTGAATCCTCTACTTGCAAATAGCGATTATTACTCTTTTCTTCAGAGATGGTTACATCTTCTTTGTTTGTCTGGCAACCATTTATGAATAAACAAGTTACTAATATCCCTGTAAAAATACTCAATTTCATTTGACATACCTCCTTAAGCTTTTAGTTAAAAAATGTCCTAAGTTTATAATTCGTTTTAAATCTTAAATTATACGCAAAAGGAAGCAGTCGGTTATAGGAAATGATAGTTATTAAAAAAAGGCTGTTGCATGATTAGCAACAGCCTTTCAATTATATTTATTTAATTAATTATAATTTTATTTATTGAAGTAATTGGATTTTCTTTATTTGACCCGTCTTTGCGATAGAGATGAACTGGTCCATTTTCTTTCAATGGTTTACCATCAACTGCAAATAGTAAATAGGAATCATGTAATTCTGCAAGCGAGATTGTAACATCGTCTCCATCACCCAGTACTAAGGTAGCTGATTTAGCATCAGCTTTTGGCTCTGCATGGCTAACAAATTTTTCTATCGGCATCACATAAGTTCCTTCTAGTATTTTCTTTCCTTCCATTTTGGAAATGCTTTTATTAATAGGAGGATTAATGTTCTGTTGATAGACCTCTCTGTTCCAACGGCTCGAAGCTTTTTTCAATTCATCATTATCTTCTTCATCTGCAACTGCAGTTTCTGGTACTAGGTCAAATGCTTTTTTAAATTCTATTTTCCGATCATCAAAAATCCAAACAGTCGGGTCAAGCGTAATCGAATAGTTAACGTTTCCTATAATTGGTACTATCATTTATTATTCTCCTTTCGAATCTATATCTGACTAGTGAGCTGAATAAAAAAATTTCACGGTTTATATTTTATCATAAAGTACTTCTATATGCTTATTTATAGGATGTAAGGAAAGATTTATTATTAAATTTATTTGCAATTTATCAGGTTCAGCGATAATATAAACTATAAGAAAGTCTTTTAATTGGAGGGATTCAATTGATTCCTGAGGTGACCGTAGATCATCGTGAAAAAGCATATGCAGTACTTAAGGCAGATGCTGATAAGATATTAAAACTTATCGAAGTACAAATCGATAATTTGACCATGCCACAATGCCCCTTGTATGAAGAGGTTTTAGATACACAAATGTTTGGACTTTCAAGGGAGATTGATTTTGCAGTACGCCTGGATCTAATAAATGAAGACGAAGGTAAAGCACTTCTGGAAAATCTTGAAAGACAGCTAAACATTCTGCATGAAGCAGCACAAAATTCAATTTAACATAATATTGTTAGGTTGTTTTAAGTGGATTACGACTTAACAAAACTTTGCCCAAATGATTTTAGGCAAGGTTTTTTTGTTACATGCAAGAATTTTTGTGACCGTTTAGATGAAACATTTAATTAAATAAAGTCGTTATAATAGATGGTTTTTTGGAAAAATATAGTGATATAATATAATAAGGATCGAACGAATAAGATATTTGAATAAGTTACACTAAATAGTTAAATGTGTTATACTATTGAAAATTTCTATTTCGTCTTAAATAATGACATAAAACAGGGAGAAGTAAGATGATACAGAAATTAAAAGAATACGATTTCACACTAATGATCTCCCCATTACTTCTGTCTGGTTTTGGTATACTAATGATTTATAGCGCCAGTATGGTTTTAGCAGTAATGGAAGGACATGAAAGTACATATTACCTTTTTAAACAACTTCAATGGTTTTTTATTAGTATGGTTGGTTTTATTTTTTGTAGTGCTTTTCCTTATAAGTACTATCAGAAGTTAATAAAAGTAATCATTTTCATCATTTTCACTCTGTTAATCAGCGTCTTAATCTTTGGTGATAAAATAAATGGCGCTAGATCATGGTTCAATTTTGGCTTTGCAAGTCTGCAACCAGCGGAATTTGCAAAAATTGGATTGATTATGTACTTAGCAAGTATTTATTCTAAGAAACAGTCGTACATAAATGATTTTAAAAAAGGTGTCGTGCCTCCATTAATCATGACGGGTGTTATTTTGGGATTAATTTTATTGCAGCCTGATATAGGGACTGCATCCATTATCTTTTTAATTGCTTGTTCTGTGATTTTTAGTTCCGGAATAAAGTTTAGGCATCTAAGCGTCCTTATTCTTATCGGATTACTTTTAATTGCTTTTGCAGCACCTCAAATGGTTACCGATGAAAGATTAGCCAGATTCACTGGTGCATACCAACCTTTTGAAACACCTCAAACGGATGGATATCATTTAATACAGTCTTATCTGGCGATCGGGGTAGGCGGACTAACGGGTGAAGGATTAGGTCACAGTGTTCAGAAGCTTGGCTACCTACTAGAACCCCATACTGATTTCATAATGGCGGTAATAGCAGAAGAACTTGGCTTTATTGGAGTAATTATTGTAATTGGTATGCTGGCTACAATTGTTTTACGAGGAATTTTTATAGCTCGAAAATGCGAAGATAGTTTCGGAGCACTACTAGCTATTGGCATTTCATCCATGGTAGGCATCCAGGCTTTTATTAACTTAGGGGCAATTAGTGGAATGCTGCCTATTACAGGCGTACCTTTGCCTTTTATCAGCTATGGCGGATCATCTCTACTTGTGATGCTAGCATCCATGGGGATTTTAAATAATATCGCAAAATCGGTAAAGAAAAGTGAACAAGAACCTGTTGCTGTAAATCAAAACTCTAGTAGAAACCTTAAATCTTATAAAGGAGGAAGATCATGGCCGAGTTAAAACCTATTCAAAAAGTGTTAGTAGCAAACAGAGGTGAGATTGCAATACGGGTGTTCCGTGCCTGTACAGAATTAAATATACGCACCGTTGCAATTTACTCGAAAGAAGATTCGGGTTCCTATCATCGATACAAAGCAGACGAAGCATACATTATAGGTGAAGGAAAGAAACCGATTGATTCCTACTTGGATATTGAAGGTATTATAGATGTTGCAAAACAAGTAGGTGTCGATGCAATACATCCTGGTTATGGTTTCTTATCTGAAAACATTCGATTTGCCAAGCGTTGTGAAGAAGAAGGTATCGTGTTTATTGGTCCTACTAGTGAACATTTAAATATGTTTGGTGATAAAGTTAAAGCAAGAACTCAGGCCATAAATGCTGGTCTACCAGTAATTCCTGGTACTGATGGACCTGTTTCTTCCCTCGAAGAAGTAAGAGCCTTTGGAGATAAGACGGGCTATCCAATTATTATTAAGGCATCACTCGGTGGTGGAGGACGTGGAATGCGGATTGTTCGCAGTGACAGCGGTCTTTCAGAAGCATATGACAGAGCAAAATCAGAAGCGAAAGCTGCTTTTGGTAATGATGAAGTTTATGTAGAAAAGTTAATTGAAAATCCCAAGCATATTGAAGTTCAAATTATCGGTGACAGAAATGGTAATATTGTTCATTTGTATGAACGTGACTGCTCCGTTCAGCGACGCCATCAAAAAGTGGTTGAAATTGCGCCGAGCGTATCACTTTCTGATTCATTGCGCATGAAAATTTGTGAAGCTTCAGTCCAGTTAATGGAAAAAGTAAAATATATTAATGCTGGAACAGTTGAATTTCTAGTAACCGATGATGAATTTTATTTTATTGAAGTTAATCCCCGGGTCCAGGTTGAGCATACGATTACTGAATTAATAACTGGTATTGATATCGTCCAAACGCAAATTAAAGTTGCTGAAGGCAGGGATCTTCATGAAAAAGAGATTGGAGTTCCGGCTCAATCCGATATTAAAACGAATGGATATGCAATTCAGTCAAGAGTAACAACGGAAGATCCATTAAATAATTTTATGCCTGACACTGGAAAAATCATGGCGTATCGAACTGGTGGAGGATTTGGTGTTCGTTTAGATGCAGGTAATGGTTTTCAAGGTGCTGAGATCTCTTCACACTATGATTCATTATTAGTAAAAGTGTCTACGTGGGCATTAACTTTTGATCAAGCAGCGAATAAAATGGTACGTAATTTAAAAGAGTTCCGTATACGTGGAATAAAAACGAATATACCGTTTCTTGAGAACGTGATTCGTCATCCGGATTTTTTATCTGGTAACTACAGTACAACATTTATTGATCACACACCAGAGTTATTTGTTTTTCCGAAACGAAAAGACCGAGGTACAAAAATGCTTTCCTATATTGGTCATACAACAGTAAATGGATTCGAAGGGCTGGACAAGAAGAATAAACCATTATATACAGCTCCTCCTATACCAAAAGTTGATCGTTTGAAAGAAATACCAAGTGGAACGAAGCAAATTCTTGACGAAGAGGGACCAGATGGACTTGCCTCATGGCTTCTCAAACAAGAGAAAGTTTTGTTAACAGATACAACGTTCCGCGATGCACATCAGTCATTACTTGCAACTCGTGTTCGAACAAAAGACCTTCTGCAGATTGCAGAACCCACAACACGATTGCTTCCAGAACTGTTTTCTGTAGAGATGTGGGGCGGTGCTACGTATGATGTTGCTTATCGTTTTTTAAAAGAAGATCCATGGGAACGTCTGCTAAGTCTTCGTAAAAAAATGCCGAATGTTTTACTTCAAATGTTACTTAGATCAAGCAATGCGGTTGGATATAAAAACTATCCTGATAATTTGATAAAAGAGTTTGTTGAAAAGAGTGCTAACGCTGGAATAGATGTATTTAGAATTTTTGATAGTTTAAACTGGGTTGAGGGTATGAAGCTCGCAATTCAATCTGTCCGGAAAACTGACAAAATTGCAGAAGCTTCTATGTGTTATACAGGCGATATTTTAGATAAAGGCAGAACGAAATACGATCTTGACTATTACACAAATCTTGCAAAAGAGTTAGAGAATGCAGGCGCACATATACTTGGGATTAAAGATATGGCAGGATTATTAAAGCCTGAAGCTGCTTACCAGTTAATAACTACTTTAAAAGAAACACTGACTATTCCAATTCACCTCCATACACACGATACAAGTGGAAATGGTATTTATACCTATGCCCGTGCAATTGATGCGGGAGTAGATGTAGTCGATGTTGCGAATGGACCGATGGCTGGACTAACTTCACAACCTAGCGCTCAGACACTATATCATGCACTTGAAGGGCACAAACGGCAGCCGAAAATAAATGTTGGCTCATATGAAAAACTATCTCACTATTGGGAAGAGATTCGTGAATATTACCATGATTTTGAAAGCGGTATGAAATCACCGCACACGGAAATCTATTCACACGAGATGCCGGGTGGCCAATACAGTAATTTAAAACAACAAGCTAAAGCAGTTGGTCTGCAAAAACGTTGGAATGAAGTAAAAACAATGTTTTATAAAGTGAATTTAATGTTTGGAGACGTTATCAAAGTAACTCCATCATCTAAAGTAGTGGGGGACATGACCTTATTCATGGTTCAAAATAATTTAACAGAAGATGATATTTATGAGCGAGGAGAATCGATTGATTTTCCGGATTCGGTTATTGAGTTTGCACAAGGTTATATCGGACAGCCGTATGAAGGTTTTCCTAAAGAATTACAGCGCATTATTTTAAAAGGTAAGAAACCAATAACAGTTAGACCTGGTGAATTATTAGAACCAGTAAACTTTAGTGAATTAAAAGAGTCTTTATTTAAAACGCTTGATCGGCAGGTTTCAAGCTTTGATATGATATCTTACGCTTTGTATCCAAAAGTATTTATGGATTATCATCGTTTTTATGAAAAATATGGAGATATGTCTGTACTTGATACACCAACATTTCTATATGGAATGAGATTAGGCGAAGAAATTGAAGTGGAAATCGAACAAGGTAAAACATTAATTGTAAAATTAGTTTCCATTTCAGAGCCTCATGATGACGGCACAAGAGTAATTTATTTCGAACTTAACGGTCAATCACGCGAAGTAGTTGTCAAAGATGAAAATGTAAAATCATTACTTGTTACAAAACCGCAGGTAGACCCTGAAAACTCAAAACATATTGGTGCCACAATGCCTGGTACGGTTGTAAAGGTTATAAGTGAAAAAGGTGAGAAAGTTAAAAAAGGTGATTACTTACTTATTACCGAAGCGATGAAAATGGAAACCACAGTTCAAGCCCCATTTGAAGGGGTTATAAAAGCCATTCACGTCAGCAATGGCGATTCGATTAAAGTAAATGATTTACTGATCGAATTTGAATAAGAAAAAGCCAGTAGAATATCATTTCTACTGGCTTTTTTAGTATTAAATTGTTGTTGTTTAAGCTATTTGTCTTTTTCGAACTTAGCGCTTCTAAATGAAAGAAGGATAAAATAACTTAGCATAGCAAAGTAACAGGAGACGACAAACGCATGCATAAGCGCGATTCCTAAATTTAGCAGGGTGAAAATAATCATCGCTCCAAAAATCACCTGGAGTGTGATTAATCCTAATGTTACAGCCCAACCCCATAACATAACTCTGTTATTGCGATAGTTTTTAACCATCTTTATAAATAAAAGTATAGTCCAGACGAATAATAAACCAGCAATTAATCGATGGCTCATGTGTATCCACTGATCGAGCCTGAACGATGTAAGCTGCAAGGGAGAACTGTTTGTGCAAAATGGCCAATCCGCGCAAACGAGACTGGATTCAGCATGTCTAACTAAAGCACCGGTATACACAACAAATAATGTATAAATTGTTATAGCATAGATTTCTATTCGATGTTTCTTTTTAATAACTAGTGAATTAGCATCAAATTTTTTATCAACCTCAAACACAAGCAATGTTAACAAGAACACAGAAGCGAATGATATTAATGATATTCCAAAATGTGCAGCTAGAACAAAGTCTGATTGAGCCCACTTAACAGCGGCAGCTCCAATTAATGCTTGTACAACTAAGAAGAAAGTAGACATGAATGCCAAGAATTTCACTTCACGTATATGCCCGATTTTTTTCCAAGCTAATATAGACAATGAAAGCACAAGAATCCCCACGCTACCGGTTACAAGACGGTGACTTAATTCAATAATTAGCTCGAATGTTATATCATCTGGTAAGAATTGTCCGTTACAAAATGGCCAACTCTTCCCACAACCATCACCTGATTCCGTCTTCGTTACAAGTGCTCCTCCAATTAAAACTAAAAACATGCCTATCGTAGAAAAAACAGATAGCCATTTCAACAATTTCATCATATAAAATGCCCCACTTTTTCATTATATAGCCTTATCATAATACTACACTGCAGTACAAGCAATTAAAATAGACCCAAATATCAACACTTACACAGAATTGTCATATTATCACGAATTTCGTTTAATTCCCTTGAAGGAAAAACAAAAAACTCTTGCATTGTGTAACGTTGTTTGCTAGAAATAATATAAGGGATATTTGCGGGTAAACCATTATAAATCCCAGTTTTATGTGGTTACGTAAAGATATTTCTAGTATTTATAAGTGTTATGTATTTTTGTTTTATTTCTGGAACAAAATTTCACATTTTTGTCACATCTAGTTTGTTCAAAAATGAAATATACTTGTAAAGTAAATAGATTGAAAAACAATTTCATGATACAATTAAGGTAATACATAGGATACTTTTGGAGATAGTAAGTAATAATGCTATCGTTCCATCATATGTTCTATATAATTTTGTGCCTTTATGTTGGATGATTGAAGGGGGGATATATGGAATGAATAAAGTGGAGACTACATCTTCACAAATGGTTGGAAACATTGCATCAACGCAAGAAGAATCGACATTGTTTGCAGACTTAAAAGCATTAATAAAAATAGGAATAGTAAATTCTAATCTTATCACAACATTTGCTGGATTTTGGTTAGCTCTTTATTTTACCAATGCTACTTTTATTAATAACTGGGATGTCTTTTTGTTAACAATGATCGGTACTGCTTTCGTGATTGCTGGTGGATGTATACTAAATAACTGGTATGATCGCGATATTGATCCTGTTATGTCCCGTACGAAAACGCGGCCTACTGTAACGGGTACTATCGCTCTAAATCATGTCTTGATACTTGGTATAGCAACAACAGGAATTGGATTAACCCTCTTGCTACTAACTACAGTGCAAGCAGCTGTTCTTGGTTTCTTTGGCTGGTTCACTTATGTTGTTTTATATACGATGTGGTCAAAGCGCAGATATACACTCAACACAGTTGTAGGCAGTTTTTCTGGTGCCGTACCACCTTTAATTGGATGGGCAGCAATAGATCCAAACCTTCACATTGCGGCGATTGTGTTATTTCTAATCATGTTTATTTGGCAGACGCCACACTTTCTTGCTTTAGCTATGAAAAAGTGTGACGAGTACAAAAATGCCGGTATCCCTATGCTTCCAGTTGTTCACGGGTTTGAATTTACAAAACGTCAGATGGTTGTTTACACAGCCTGTTTATTGCCATTACCATTTTATTTATCAGAACTTGGAACTACATTTATAGTCATTGCCACACTATTAAATGTTGGGTGGTTAACACTCGGTATTAGTGGTTTTTTTATGAAAAATGATCTTAAATGGGCAAATTTGATGTTTATTTATTCATTGAACTATTTAACTATTTTATTTTTGATGATGGTAGTAGTAACAATTGATTTCCCCTTTAGTTAAATGAAATTCGTAATTATCCTTAAACACAAAATTATATAAGGAAGAAACAAGAGAAAGAGAGGTATGATTACATGAAAGGTTGGATGGGAAAACTGCGAGCTTTAACATTGTTCAGCTCATTGGCACTTATTCTTTCAGGATGTGGTCAAGAAAATTTAAGTGCTTTAATACCAAAAGGATATGGAGCAGAGAAATCGCTGGATTTAATAATTTTAACGGCGGTTGTGATGCTATTTGTCCTAGTCATTGTAATGCTTTTGTATGTTACAGTTTTAGTCCGCTTCCGTAAAAAGAAAGGACAGAAGGATTTTATTCCTAAACAAGTTGAAGGAAATAAGACGCTTGAAACAATCTGGACAGTTATTCCGATTATTTTATTAATCATTATTGCTGTACCTACTGTAACTGCTACTTTTGACTTAGCTGACGAGTCAGCAGCTAGTGATAGTCTTAATGTTGAGGTTACCGGTAATCAATACTGGTGGCATTTTAATTATGAAGGTAAAGAAATTCAAACCAGTCAGGATTTGTATATCCCGACGAATGAAAAAGTTTATCTCAATATGAAATCGTCTGATGTTATTCATTCATTTTGGGCACCAGCTATTTCAGGTAAAATGGACGTAAACCCTGAGAATGAAAATACGATGTTTATTGAAGCGTATGAAGAAGGTATTTACTACGGTAAATGTGCTGAATTATGCGGACCATCACACGCACTGATGGATTTTAAAATTATTGCAGTTAGTCCTGAGGAATTTGATAAATGGGTAGAAGACATTAAAAATGTTGACCCTAAAGCTGTTGCTGAAGGCGAAAGCGTCCAGCAAGGTCAAGAATTGTTCCAGGAAAGCAACTGTATGGGATGTCATGCTATTGGTGCATCACCAGTACAGGTGGGACCTAACTTAACTAATTTTGGTGACCGTACTAAGATTGCTGGTGTTTTAGATCACAATAAAGAAAATCTTATCAGTTGGATTATGGATCCTGAAAAGATTAAACCTGGTAACAACATGACAGGTAAGTATCCTGATTTATCAAAGGAAGAAGCAGGCAAAATAGCTGATTATTTATTACAGTTAAAACCGTCGAGCATAACTCCGGAAGATGCAGGAAAGAAGTAAGAAACAATAAAATTTTGCAACTTGTTTAAGGGAGGTAAAAGTAGTGAGTCATGCAGCTACTCATAAAAAAAGTTTCGCTGCTGTACTTTGGGATTATTTAACAACAGTTGACCATAAAAAGATTGCACATTTATATTTGTTCAGCGGTGGTTTTTTCTTCCTAGTCGGCGGATTAGAAGCTATGTTAATTCGTATTCAATTAGTCAAACCAGACAGTGATTTTTTAAGTAATGGTTTGTATAACGAAATTTTAACGATGCATGGAACTACAATGATATTCTTGGCAGCCATGCCGTTGATTTTTGCTTTAATGAACGCAGCTATACCTTTACAAATTGGTGCGCGAGACGTTGCGTTTCCGTTTATCAATTCTTTAGGTTTTTGGCTATTTCTATTCGGAGGACTAATCTTAAATTGTAGTTGGTTTTTAGGTGGAGCACCAGATGCTGGTTGGACTTCCTATGCACCTCTATCTACTACATCACCGGGTCATGGTGTTGATTTTTATGTCATAGGACTCCAGATAGCGGGGGCGGGGACGTTAATTGGTGGTATCAACTTCTTGGTAACGATCGTTAACATGCGTGCCCCTGGTATGACGTACATGAGAATGCCTCTATTCACCTGGGCATCATTTATTACAAGTATACTTATATTATTTGCATTTCCAGCATTAACTGTTGGACTGTTTCTACTTATGTTTGATCGTATGTTTGATGCAGCATTTTTCGACGTATCACTCGGCGGTAATGCGATTATCTGGGAGCATATTTTCTGGATATTTGGTCACCCTGAAGTTTATATTTTGATCTTACCGTTATTTGGATTATTTAGTGATATGTTCTCAACTTTTTCAAAGAAACGATTATTTGGTTATACAGCGATGGTATTTGCTACTATGTTAATCGCTTTTCTAGGGTTCATGGTTTGGGCACATCACATGTTTACAGTTGGTCTTGGCCCTGTTGCTAACTCCATTTTTGCTATTGCGACAATGGCAATTGCGGTACCTACTGGAATTAAGATATTTAACTGGTTAGCTACTATGTGGGGCGGTCAGATTACAATTAATTCTGCTATGCTGTGGGCGCTAGGATTTATTCCTACATTTACTCTTGGAGGAATGACTGGAGTAATGGTAGCATCTGTTGTTGCAGATTATCAGTATCATGATTCTTATTTCGTAGTTGCTCATTTCCATTATGTAATTGTCGGTGGAACAATTTTTGGTATCTTTGCCGGTCTTCATTACTGGTGGCCAATAATGTTCGGGAAAATATTACACGAAGGTATGGGTAAACTAACTTTCTGGACATTCTTAATCGGATTCCACTTAACATTCTTTATCCAGCATTTCTTAGGTTTAATGGGGATGCCACGTCGGTATTCAACGTATATGCCTAATCAGGGACTGGATTTAGGAAACCTTATCAGTACCATCGGTGCATTCTTTATGGCATTTGGTGTAATTGTGTTCGTTATAAACGTGTTCTATACATTTGCAAAAGGCGAAAAAGCGCCAGCAGATCCATGGGATGGACGTACACTAGAGTGGGCAACTGCTTCGCCACCTGCACATTATAACTTTAAACAAGTTCCACTTGTTCGAGGTTTAGATCCATTGTGGATTGAAAAAACAGAAGGCAAAGGAAAAATGACGCCATCAGAACCACTTGGCGACATCCATATGCCAAATGCATCTATTTTACCATTTATGATGTCACTAGGGTTATTTATTGCAGGATTTGGAGTTATTTATCAAGTTGATAATAATGCATGGTTAGCACTAGTATTCATTGGCATGGGTATTACATTTGGATGTATGCTGATACGTTCACTTAAGGACGATTTAGGGTATCACATTAGCAAAGAAGAACTTGAAAGGGAGGCTGACTGATATGAGTCAAGATCATTCCTTGAATCCAGAAACAATGCCAAACGATCCGGAAAAAGCCACCCTAGAAGGTAAAAACAAATTTCTTGGATTTTGGTTCTTTCTTGGTGGAGAGACTGTATTATTTGCCAGTTTGTTTGGTACGTATTTAGCTTTACGAAACGCAACAGCTGGTGGACCATCATCCAATGAATTATTTGGATTAGAACTTGTGTTCATCATGACACTATTGCTGTTGACCAGTTCATTAACAAGTGTATACGCTATTTATCACATGAAAAATAATGATTTCGGTAAGATGAAGCTTTGGCTAATTATTACGATTGTGCTTGGTCTTTCATTCCTTGGATGTGAGATTTACGAGTTCAATCATTATATCCATGAGTATCACTTTACTTTTACTTCATCAGCATTTGGATCTGCCTTTTATACATTAGTTGGATTCCATGGTGCTCACGTATTATTTGGTTTGTGTTGGATGACAGCATTACTATTACGTAACACTAAACGCGGATTAAACTTATACAATGCGCCAAAGTTTTATGTAGTAAGTCTTTATTGGCACTTTATAGATGTTGTATGGGTATTTATCTTTACTGTAGTTTACCTAATGGGAAAGGTGGTTTAATAAATGAGTGAGCACACCAGTTCCAAAAAAGTGGATACATTTCAAAAGAGAAAAAATAAAGAAGAAATGAAAACTCAACTTATTACGTTTGCGTTAATGATAATTTTTACGCTCGTAGCATTTGGTATTGTTGTAGGAGAATTAATGCCAAAAATGTTTGTTGTGCCTACTATCCTATTGTTAGCCATTGTTCAAGTAGCATTTCAGCTGTATTATTTTATGCACATGAAAAATGCAGGACATGAAATGCCATCTAACATGATGTATGGTGGTTTCTGGGCTGCAATTTTAACGGTTGCAGGTCTCGTTGGACTGACTTGGTGGTAGAAAAGAAAGGCTGGGGCAATCCCAGTCTTTCTTTTTGTTTATAAATTGTCACATTCGAATTATGGTAAAGTTAGCATTTTACGTTATACTAAAAGTACAAGTTGGTAACTATGGAGTGAATTAATATGTGGTTGGAAATACAGATTTTTGGATTTCGTGCGCTATGGAGTCCATATTATATACTTTTTGTTTTAGGTTTAGTGTTAACTTATTATTTAATTACTGGAAGATACCGTCATAAATTTGGGGGCGATAACTTACCTTCGAAAAAGCAGCAATTCATGTTTTATCTTGCAATGCTTTTACTTTATATAGTAAAAGGTTCGCCACTTGATTTATTAACACATATAATGCTCACAGCACATATGATTCAAATGGCAATCTATTACTTAATAATTCCCATCTTGGTAATTAAAGGTTTACCAGCATGGATGTGGAGGAGATTTCTTACTTTTCCTGTTATAAAGCCATTTGTAAATCTTGTAACAAAACCAATTATTTCATTGCTTTTGTTTAATACATTATTTTCCTTGTACCATATTCCAGGTATTTTTGATTTTGCAAAATCGTCACCGATTGTTCATGCAATCGTATCAACACTGATCTTAATATCTGCATTTATTGTCTGGTGGCCAATTGTAACACCACTTAAAGAGTATGATACAATTCCACCTATTTTAAAAATCGCTTACATTTTTGCTAATGGTGTTTTGATCACTCCAGCATGTGTCCTGATAATATTTGCTGATACACCACTTTTTGCAACGTATAGTGAAAGTGGTGCATGGATTCAAGCGTTAAGTCTTTGTGTTCCTGTCGAAGTGCTACAAGGAATATCAGGAACGTTAACAGGACCGGAAATGTTTTCCCCTATGACAACATTGGAAGATCAGCAGCTTGGTGGAATTATCATGAAACTAATGCAGGAAATAACTTATGGTTTTATATTAGGTAAAGTATTCTTCTCTTGGTTTAATAGAGAAAGCTTAAGGGTTGACCCAGTACCTAATGCTACTTCAAGCAATTAATAAAAATCCTTCACACTGGTACTCACAGGTGTGAAGGATTTTTTAATTAGCTGAAATTGTAAGGAATGATAAAGTTAGTTACTTTTGGGCATGCCGTTGTAAATGAAGTGGTGAAATCTATAATTTGTGATAGGTATGCAATAAAGAGAGCACTAAAATGCTCCCTTACTAGATGCGGGCTAAAAACTCGAGAAATAGTCAATAGGCATAACGAGCAAAATACGTGCTCAGAAGTTTATTGACTATTTTTTCGTCGCTAAGTAAGTCTGCTCCGCAGTTTTTTTATATTTTTATATTCCATTTTATAATTCCGGCTTCTTTTGCAGAATTAAATGCTATTACTAATAGGGGTCCAAGTATAAAACCCAGTATGCCAAATAGTTGAAGACCCAGAAACATAGCGATGAGAGTTGCTAGCGGTGATAAACCTATATGGCGTCCCATTACTTTTGGTTCTACCGTTCTTCTGATGGCTAGTAAGATAATAGCTAAAATTGCTAGTTTTACTCCCATTGTAGTGTCGCCAGACAAGAACATGAAAACCGCCCATGGACCTAAAATAATAATTGACCCAATTATAGGTATGAAGTCAATAACCCAAATGATTAATGACATGACTAGCGCAACTTCAGGTGCAATAATAAATAAGCCAATTAAGGATGAGATGAATATCACAATACTTACTAAGAATTGGGCTTTTAGAAACCCTAACGTAACTTTTGCCAAACGCTGGTTCATATAAGTTACTTTATGAGCAGTTTCTGTAGTTAATAAACTATAAAAATTTGCCTTTAATAATGGTAATTCCAGCATGAATAAAAATAGAGCAATTAAATAGACAAGAAAACTAATTAAGTACTGTGGTACTTTCGCAAATATTTGTGCTATGTTATCGATTGTTATTTTTTCTTTTGCAGTGTCACTAAGTGACGTTAAATTAGCTTCAAAGCTTTTTGATATTTGATTTACAAATTCTGGGGGCAAGTTTTTAGAATAATTCTGGAAGTCATTTTCCCACTCTGCATACACATTATTTAATTGATTAAAGTGTTCAGGTACATCTTCTACAAAGCTTACAACTTGTGTTGTTGCTTTTGTGACGATGAATGTGCCTGTAAGACCAATACAAACTAAAAACAACATAAAAACGATGATAACAGCGTTTTTACGTGAGAGCTTCATATGCTTCTGTACGATTCGAATAGCTGGGTTCAACACTAAGGCAGTAAAAAATGCCACCAGAAGTGGAACAGAAATAGGTAAGATGAAATACAGTAAGAAAGCTAAGAGTATTGCTGTTAAAATAAGAGTCCATTGGCGTTTAGTTATAGTTCTGAACAATGTATTTAGATTTCTCCTTTCCTAATAAATAATTAAGTAAGTTCCTTTGTTAAAATATAGCATGTAGGCAATAAAATGAACAGAATTAAAGAAATAATCGTACTAAGCCAATAAAAAAAACAACTGCTCAGTAAAACACTGAGCAGTTGTAAACACTATTTTTTATAATTTTGGAGATCAATTTTAAGCTTTTCTACGATTCCTGTTGCTCTTTCAACTAAGCTTTGTGGGAAGTTTTCACCTTCACCGTATTCTACACCATGTGGATAGTAGTGCTTCCCTAATAGAGGAGGCATTAGTTTAATTAGTGCATTTCCGCGATCTATATCGCCTTCCATTGCATATCCTGGTATACGAATGTAATATGTAATATTTTTTTCTTTTGAAGCAATTTTATAGTCATACGTGACACGATCGTAATCCCATTGCCCAGCTCGAATAAAAGCATGCTCTCCCATAAAATGATCAAGTGGTTTTAAATCTAAGATAGAGTCTTCAATACCTTCTACTTCTAATTTCATTTTTTACACCTCACATAATTATCCTTACTACCACTATAATAGTATTAAATGGACGAAGTTGCAATTGAAAAGCGAATAATCTTTTTGAGAAAAGGTTAAAGTGGTAGGTATATAACTAATAATAATACTTGCAGAAAATCTCTGGTATTAGGAAAACTATTAAATAAAGGAATTTCCTGCATGGTTTCAAAAGATTGTACATATATTTAGTGTATGTCATAATCCAAAGTAAATACGAATAAGGAGAAACATATATGCGATTACTCCGGTCTATAATTATACTATCGTTGTTAGCGATTGGTGGATATTTCCTGTTGGATAGTAATAATGTAACACCTCGGGAAGCAGTAAATGATTTTAGTGAAAAACTAAAAGAAAAGACCAGCTTACTTAAATCAAAGGAAGTACCAGAGCGAGAAGTTGAACCGACTATCAGCCTTAATGGTGAAATTTTTCAATGGATTGGGAAAAGCAAGGATGAATTGACCAATAAGCTAGGTGAGCCTCTGCGAAAAGATTTAAGCGCTTATGGTTATGAGTGGTGGGTGTATACTGACCAGACGAATCAATATATTCAATTTGGTATACTCGATCAAAAGATAACAACAATTTATGCTACTGGTAAAGATTTATCTATTGAACCTTTTCACGTTGGACAAGCGTATCAAGAGGTTCAAAAAAAATTCGCGTTTTCAAACAAAATTACCGTACAGCGGGGGCTTTCTTCTTATACATTTAAATTAACTGAAGAAGAAAAGAAAATGCGTCCGTTGGTGAAAATAGATGACGATGTTTTTCTTCAATTTTATTTTGACACATTTACATCTGAGCTATCAGCAGTTAGAGTACTTAGCGGTGATGTATTATTAAAACAGCGACCTTATGCAATTGAATACCGAGGAGAATTGCCAGAGAGTAACAATCTATCAGACAAAGAATGGAATAAAATTGAAAGTGGAATGGAACAGCAAATTTTTTCTATATCCAATGTTATTCGTAATCAGCATGGGAAGTCTAAGTTAGAATGGATTGATTCTGTCAGTGAAGTCGCATTTAAGCATAGTAAAGACATGGCTGTAAATAATTACTTTTCTCATTATGGTTTAAATGGGGATGGTTTAAAAGAACGTTTAGCCACACAGGACGTATTTTATTTAGCTGCAGGAGAAAATATTGCAGCACAATATACGGATGCTCCAGCTGCAATGCAAGGTTGGTTAAATAGTGAAGGGCATAGAAAAGCATTACTAGAAAATAGCTACACACACATTGGTGTAGGTGTTTACCATTTTTATTACACACAAAATTTTATAAAAAAACCCTAATTTAAAAAACCTGAAGGAGCTTTAAGTCTTTCAGGTTTTTTTTATAAGAATCTTCACAAACATCATAAGTGGGCATAAATTAATTGTAGTAGCTATTTGAATTTGAGGTGATCAAATGCGTCAAAAAGAAATTGATTCATCAGTTCTGGAATTTCGGGAGTTTATAGCTGAACACCCAAAACTTATTAAAGCAGTAAGACAGGGGAATGATTCCTGGCAACCATATTACGAGAAGTGGGTTTTACTTGGGGAAGATGATCCGTGCTGGGATAAGTATAAAAGTGGGGATGATAATAAAAGCAAGGAATCGAACGTAATAGATAAGATTCGCAAGTGGACTGCGGATACAGATATGGAACAACTACAAGACAAGGTAGAACAATGGGAACAGACGATTTCAATCATTCAAGGTATGCTTAATCATTTACAGGATAATAAACAGGAAAAAGGTTTTAATCATAAATATTACGATAATAAATACAGGGATTGATGTGTAAAATGGATGCAAATTGTTATAATTACCTGAAATCAAAACCATCCTTGTTAAGGTTTGTCAGACTTAATCCAGTTTGGTACAGATATTTATCAAGAGACCCAAGCAGAGTAATGGAAATTGAAAAAGAAGCAAAGAAGTTT
This sequence comes from Virgibacillus flavescens, assembly GCF_050574275.1. GTDB lineage: Bacteria > Bacillota > Bacilli > Bacillales > Amphibacillaceae > Virgibacillus_F > Virgibacillus_F flavescens. The sequence goes on along the minus strand of NZ_CP192260.1, from coordinate 2,690,301 downwards.
TATGGAAAAACATTACCGCAAAAATTTGAACGAGCAAGCAGTCAAATTTCCATGATGAAAATGCTATACCATCTCGCAACAATGAGTGATTAATTATTTAACCATTTTCATAATTGATGGAAAATGATAAGATAACTGTGGGGGGTGATAATGGTGATAGGAACTATGGAAATTGTTGATATTCTTGATCGTTCTGAAGGTTTAGGTAAAATGATTCTTCAATCAGACGTTATGGAAGCATACAACACTTCCCAAACAGATTTATTAGATGACAAGAATTCCCAAAAGCTTATTAAAGATTTTGCAGATATAAAAGAACATTATGAAGACGTCCAGCGATTTGGACGCTATCATCCAGATTACAGTGTAATTATGAAAAAAGTTCGGTCAATTAAACGTGAGATGGATATGGATGATAAAGTAGCAGCATTTAAAATAGCAGAACGAAATCTTCAAAAATTACTTGATGAAATTAGTACTGACGTTGCTATGAGTGTAGGAGATATGATAAAAGCACCTAAAGATGGTGCTGCACTATCAGATGGTGGTTGTGGTTGTGGATCCGGCAGCAGCGGATGCGGATGTAAAGCGTCTTAACTATTGTAGGGTCAACAATTATTTGGTACACTACTAACAAATGATTAGGTTAGTGAGGCTATATTATGCGAACAGAGAGACAAGGTATTATTGTCTGGTTTCAACATATGAAAAACCTTAAACAGATAAGAAGATATGGACACCTTCTATATTCTTCTAAAAAGTTAAAGTATGCAGTAATTTATGTTAACCAAGACGATTTGGAAGATACGGAGCACAAATTGTTGAAACTGTCTTTTGTAACTAAAGTAGATCGTTCATATAAACCACTTATCCGTACAGATTATGAAAATGCTAAACCAGATAAAGCAAAAGAATACGACTACAAAATGGGTATTTAAAAGAAAAGCGGAGAGGGCTTGTTCAGCGACGAAAAGCATAGTCAAGGGACCTCAAGGGACCGCAGAGCACAAGAACTTTGGTGCTCGGAGTTTCCCATGACTATGCCTCGAGTCGCTAGCCCCAGCAGCTGGACAAAAAGAAAAGCGGAGGCGACAGGGCATTTGCTCTAAACTTTTGCACAAAAAAAACCTGCAGAATTAATCTGCAGGTCTTTTTGTTTTTTTAAAACAAAAAGTAAAGGGAGAGGAGAAATCAGAAGAAGAACTTATGGGGAATGTAAGTCTTCTTCTCACCGTGAAACAACCAAGCAATACGTATGTTGTTTCATTTTTTTAGTATGTACACGAAAAAGATTTCTATACAAATGTTTAGTAGTTTTTTTATAAAAGCTTTTATGGTAGGATTAATGTCGAACTATGTCTAAGTGAGGTGTTTACATGCGTGTGATTGCAGGAAAATTTAAAGGGCGCCATATTAAGGCTGTCCCTGGGAATCTAACACGACCAACAACGGATAAAGTAAAAGAAGCTACATTTCAGATTATGGGTCCATTTTTCGATAAAGGTTCTTGTTTGGATTTATATGCTGGTAGTGGTTCATTGGGAATAGAAGCGTTAAGCAGAGGTATGGAATATGCCATTTTTGTGGATAAACAAACAAAAGCAATTCATACTATTCATGAGAATATAATGGAACTTAAATTAGAGAGTGAAACAGAAGTCTATCGAACAGATGCATTTAGAGCGTTACAGGCAGCTGCTAAGAGAGAGTTGCAGTTTGATTTAATATTGTTGGACCCCCCTTATAAAAAAGCGAGCTATGGCGATCTATTAGACGAAATTGCAAAGTTAGGTCTTGCGAAGCAGAATGGCTATATTTATTGTGAACATGATCAGAGGGAGACTTTGCCCGAAAATCATTCAAAGTTTAAATTAATTAAGCAGGCTTCTTATGGAGGGACAATTGGAATTAGCTTATATCAGAAGTTATAGAAGGGAAGAATTCTAATGAGTAGATTAGCAATTTGTCCGGGAAGCTTTGATCCGGTTACATATGGCCATCTGGATATCATACAAAGAGGTGCACGTATATTTGACGAAGTTGTGGTTGCAGTGTTTAACAATCAAGGAAAACATCCTTTGTTCTCAGTTGAAGAACGTGTGTATTTATTAAAAGAATCCACGAAAGACATCCCAAACGTTTCTGTAGATGCGTGTGATGGTCTTTTAATTGATTATGCAAAAAATAAGAATGCAAATGCTATACTTCGCGGACTACGTGCAGTAAGTGACTTTGAATACGAAATGCAAATTACTTCTATGAACCGAAAACTTGATGAAAATATTGAAACTTTTTTTATGATGACAAATAATCAGTATTCCTTTTTAAGTTCAAGCATCGTAAAAGAAGTTGCGAAATATAAGGCAAACGTTACAGATTTAGTTCCCGAGATTGTTGCGACAGAATTACAAAAAAAATATAAAGGTTAACAAAAAGGAAGGTGTGTGTATATAAAATGTACACGCACCTTCCTTTTTATTTAACCACGTGTCTTTTTAAAAGTATGATGGACGCCAAAGTGAATGATAGGATGGTGAGAAGCGGACCGTAGTTTTGTAAGTATTCCAGGGTATGAACCCAAAGGTTATCTGCTATTGTTCCCATTACAGGAAGTTGATCCATATGAATCGTCTTCTTATCAAGGTATAAAGGTTTGTACAAAATTAAAGCGAGAATACTTGCAAACACACCATGTAGGATTCTTGCGAAAAAATAAGGGTAGAAACGTATATCAGATTTTGCAAGAATACTGGCAACCTGAGCTTGAATTGAAAATCCATTAAAACCTAGGATGAAACTTACTGCGATTACTTTTGCGATTAATGGATCTGCATTAACTTTTGTTATCAAATCGGAACCTATAGTAATTTCAAAAAAACCTGAAAGGATAGGCAGTGCCAATTCCACAGGAAAAGAGATTAAGTGGAGGAACCACCCAACTGCACCTGCCAGAAAAGGCGAAACGCCAATAATAAATAAAAGTTTTATAAAAACTGAAAAAATAACAATAAATCCACCAACCATCACTAATGTTTTAATTGAATTTATTACGGCGTCCCCAAAAACTTCGCCAAATGGCCTGAGGTCTGAAATTCTGCTTGAATGCATTTCCTTAAAAGCGCGGATTAATGAAACCTTCTGCTTCTCGTTTCGCTGCAACTCTTCTTCTTTGCCATAAAATCGCATGCATATTCCAACGAAGGCGTTACCCAAATAATGCGCTATTGCTAATAGGAGTCCAAGTTTTGTATCATAAAAAAATCCAACTGCCACCACGCCAAAGATAAATAATGGACTGGAGGCATTTGAAAAAGAGACTAACCGTTCTCCTTCTATTCTGGTTATCTGTTTTTCCTCTCGAAGACGTACGGTAATCTTTGCTCCAGTCGGATATCCACTTGCCATACCCATCGCCCAGGCGAAGCTGCCTACACCTGGAACATTAAACAGCGGACGCATGATTGGTTCAAAGAGTACACCTATAAATTTAACCACACCGAATGCTATTAATAATTCAGCAGTTATAAAAAAAGGAAGAAGGGATGGAAATACTTTCTCCAGCCAAATATTGAGGCCACGCAAACTCGCTTCAAACGCTTGGTCTGGATATGCAATTAATGCTATTGTCATAAATAGTGTTGTCCCGGCTAATAGTATACTAGAAAAGATTTGTTTCAAATTAAAGCCCCCTAGTGTATGAGCTCATCCTGTACATATTTTTTTGATAGTAGTAGAATGATTTTATCCTACAAGCGTGTACGGACTGAACGGTGTTGACATCTGAATTTGATAAGTTAATAATAAAAAATGGATACAAGCTATTATCACTATACGCATTCTATACATATATTTATGCTTAATTTTATTTAATTGAATGCTCAGATTGAAAGATACAAAAGGAGTTTTTTTATGAAATTTACAAAACGTCATTTTTTTTACTTAATTATTGTGCTGGTAATTGCTTATTTCCTCACGGCCTACAAATTGCCATATTATATTTATAAACCTGGTGATGCAGGAGCGTTAAATCCGATTGTAGAAGTGGAAGGTGGATATCAGAGCGCAGGCGATATGCATTTGGTAACGGTGCGTGGCGGCCAGGCTACTCCAATTCAATATGCAATGGCGAAAATGTTACCGCACCAAGAGATCTATCCAATTGATGAAATAAGACCAAAAGGTGTAACAGAGGAAGAGTATTTTAATGTGCAGCTTCAAATGATGGAGAGTTCCCAGGAAGCAGCCATTGTTGTAGCATATAAAGCAGCTGAGGAAGGGATTGACATCCAATATAATGGTGTCTACGTTGTTACCGTTATTGAAGGAATGCCAGCGGACGGAATAATGAAAATGGGTGATCGAATTGTGGGTATCGATGGAAAGCCTGTTAAACAAGCTGAGGACCTAATTAAGTATGTTGAAGGTAAGAAAGCTGGAGACATGATTGAATTAGAAGTAGTTCGAAAAGATAAACATATGACGAAGGAAATTGAATTAGAAGCATTTGAAGAATTAGATGATAAAGTTGGTATTGGCATTCAACTCGTTACTGATCGAAGTGTGGAAGTTGAACCAAATGTGAAATTCTCAAGCGGAAATATAGGCGGTCCAAGTGCAGGATTGATGTTTTCACTGGAGATATATGACCAATTGACCAAGAAGGATTTGACTAGCGGTTACCAAATTGCTGGTACTGGTGAAATTGATTACGAGGGTAACGTTCAACGAATTGGCGGTATAGATAAAAAGGTGATCGCAGCAGATGACGAGGGCTGCAAAATATTTTTTGCTCCTAACGAAAACGGTGCTGCAGAATCAAATTATGAAATAGCTAAGGAAACCGCCGAAGAAATTGGTACTGATATGAAAATAGTTCCAGTAGACACTTTTGAAGATGCTTTAACCTATTTACAGGAGCTACAGCCAAAATAGTAAAAAGATAAAACTAGTAAGAAAGGGATTTTTCCTTTTTACTAGTTTTTATTTGTAGTTATGAAAGCATAAATAAATACGTTTTAATGCATAATTGGAGGAAGTATTTCCTGTTTATTAAATTCTCGCCTTATAGAAGGTTGCAGTATGCTGTAATAAGCACTACTAGCTTGTTCTTCACTAATTAACAATGGATTATTGAACGACGAAAGCTGAGAGAGAAGCGGTATATTCATAGATTTTTTTTGCTTATTTAAGTATGTTCTACCTTGTTCAGTCATCCCTAAAAGTCTAACGTAAGGAACTGATTTATTTTGTTTAATTACATCTACATCTTCTTTTTTTGTATTTGTTAAAATATGAACAAATGTACGTTGGATTCTAGTCCATGTGTATCTCTTTGTCTTAATTAATTCAATCCACTCGTACAAGGATTGAGCCTTCTTTGCTGTCTTTTTAATCCGATACTCTAAACCTTCGTCTACACCATGTATTGCAGCAAGTTCCGTGTGACTCATGGTCATTACACGATAGTGCAATAGTGAGAAATAGTGCTCCCAGCTGTGCCACAGTGATGTTTTATTACGATAACTAATTAGCTGTTCTTTTGTATGGGTGGGGAGAGCTTGTTCGCTTTGTTCGGTTAAATGTCCGTCCTGGAAAAGTTGTTTACGGATACTGGTTGCACTAGCAATACTACTTGAAATGGTTTGATCATGGTATCCACTTTTAGTTCGTTTTATCGTAAAAGGCTTAATTGGTAATTGATGAGCAAGGATTTCCCGTACATAGCTGAAGCCCAGTATATTATTTGGCTGGGAGAGATCCATTTCAGCTGTGGCCAAGCCTATGGAAGCATATGCGTACTTACTTGCATCAGGGAAGGACAAACCTTTATCTAAATTAATGCGTAATTCTTCCTGAAAAATAGTTTCTTTCTCTTTAAACTTTTGATAACTTGATATAAAATTAGAGGTAGTACCTGATTCACTGCCAAAACAAATAGAGGAGACACCAATTTCATTTAATGTATGCACAGAACCTTTTGCAAATAATTCACTGGATTGGACGGCGTATGTAAAGGGTAATTCTAGTACAATATCTATACCGTTTGCTAACGCGGCTTTTGTTCGGTGAAATTTATCAATGATTGCAGGTTCACCACGCTGAAGAAAATTGCCACTCATTACGGCGATCATACAAGAAGCGTTAGATTCTTTTTTCGCTTGTTTTAAATGATGAAGGTGTCCATTGTGAAATGGATTATATTCTACAATTAAACCACATGCTTCCATTATTCTCCTCCTAGTTAATTATTAGATATTATTGTAACAAATTGGGATGAATTTGGCACTATCTTATGCTAGTGTGAGTATTAAGTTAGGTAGTGGGAACATTAAATTAAGACGTTTTATTAAACTGTAAAGAAAATATGTTGACAAAAGAGTAATTTCCTTTTAAAATTACTCTTGTTGCCCAGAGGTGATAAACATGCAAATAGCAATTGGAAAAATGAAAAGAAGTTCGTATAATGAACCTTATTATTTCGAGGATAATGTTGATGTTTCAGAACTAGAAACATTGAATAATGATATACGTGAAATAAACCTTGTGTATGTAAAGGGTTATTGCTATATACAAGGAGATAAAATTATTTCCTCTTTTTCGATTAAAGGTGAAATGATTTTACCATGCGCAAGAACGCTTGTGGATGTTCCGTATCCTTTTAATATTCATGCTGAGGAAGTATTTACATTATCTGCTTACTCCGGTAAGGAAGAAGAAGAGAATGAAATTCATCCAATTAGTGGAGAAACACTTGACTTAACACCACATATAAAGGAAAATATTTTGTTAGAGGTACCATTTCGAGTGTTTTCCAACGATAAAGAAGCTGAAGAACAAGCTACTTTTAAAGGTAATGGTTGGGAGTTTGTATCCGCTGAAGAAAAACAGCATACAGTAGATCCTCGGTTAAAAAAATTAGAGAACTTATTTAACGACAAAGAAAAATAAGAATAGAATTATTTTCAAGTTTTGCTTTCGTCATTTGAAGGAGGTGTAAGTCATGGCAGTACCAAAAAGAAGAACGTCTAAAAAAGTTAAAAACCAACGTCGTACTCATAAAAAGCTACACGTACCTGGCATGGTAGAATGTTCAAATTGTGGTGAATTAACAAAACCTCACCATGTATGTAAATCTTGTGGACATTACGGTGGAAAAGAAATTAAAGAAGCATAATTAATCAAACAGACTGCAAATTGTAGTCTGTTTTTTTAATAACTGCAGGTATGTTCGACTAAGTACTAATCTTATAAATTAAGTGAAGTAGGGATAGCTTGTGTATAATACGATAAAATATGAAACATTTTCTGATGGATACATAATGATAACACTGGATAGAGAAAGTAAACGAAATGCTGTTTCAAATGAAATGGTCCGAGAATTAAAGGATGCACTATCACGTGCAAGAGATTCACAATTAAAGTTCCTGGTTATAACAGGATCTGGAGAAAAAATGTTTTGTGCGGGGGGCGATTTACAGGATTTTCACGGTAACTTATCACCTTCAGATGCATTTCAAAAGCTTTATCCGATGAAAGAAGTCCTGTTGGATATCGTTTCCTTTCCAGTACCAACAATTTGTCTATTAAACGGTAATGCAATTGGTGGTGGATGTGAAATTGCAACTGCTTGTGATATACGAATTGCTAAAGAATCAACTAAGTTTGGATTTGTTCAGTCAACTATTGGAATTACTCCTGGTTGGGGTGGTGGAGCACTTCTTTACGAAAAGGTGCTTCCATCTTTTGCGTACGCATGGTTAATAGAAGGCACAAATTATGAAGTTGAATTTTTGATTGAAAAGGGTTGGATTCATAGAGTTATTCCATACGAATGTTGGAATAATTATAATGAAATATTCGAACCGTACATTTCAAAATCTTATGCGCAAATGGAAATATTAAGTAAACAATATCAGCAAAAGATAGAAGCAATGGGATTATCTGCTTTAATGGATAGTGAAGTCCATAATTGTTCATTATTATGGGATTCACCTGAACATATTAATGCAGTTAATCAGTTTTTGAATAAAAAAGTATAAATATAGTTCAAGAATATAATGAAAATAGTAATCGGTTAGTCTATCAGTGGTACCTTATGCATACATTTATAGCAAATAGGTAAGGAGTGATGGTATGAATCGTACGCGTCAGGACGCATGGACAAAAGATGAAGATGTAATACTAGCCGATACAGTCCTTCAGTATATCAGAGACGGTAAGACCCAGCTTGAGGCATTTAAAGATGTAGCAAATCAATTATCCCGAACGTCAGCAGCTTGTGGGTTTCGTTGGAATGCCACTATACGTAAAAATTACCAGGATGTAGTAAACAGCGCTAAAGAAGAACGAAAAAACAGAACTCATATTAGTCCAAATGGTTTCCATAACAAATTAGAGGGGAATCAGGACACGATAGAGACTGCAATTCTATTGCTGGAAAACATGAAAAATGTATATTCAAAAGATCAGTATACGAATCATACGGTTAAAAAGCTGGAAGAAGAAAATAAACAACTGAAAACTGTGTTACATCGATATGATGAAGCGTGGAAAGAGATGGGAAACCTTTGGAGTTGGGTGCAGTCTACTTCGAAAAACTAACAGCATAGTCTCCTGCTTCATTCTGCTACATGGCCTTCCTAACTTAATTTGATCCTACGAAAATAAAAACATTTATGAACAGTATATGTGTAAAAGAGAGGCAAAAAGATGCTTGGACATCTTTTTGCCTCTCTTTCTTGAAATTATTTTTCTTTAACGCCATCTGGCATCCATATGTATGGATTCTCTCCCAAATCTCGTTCCATTTCATATTTTGCTTTTTGAAAGTCCATTTCTTCCCAAAAACCTTGCGAATTTATCCTTGGATTCGTTTTTATTGGTAATTTATCCTGTTTTGCAAATTCCACCAAAGCCCGACCGTATCCTTTTCCGCGATAATCAGGTAGTACTTCTAGTTTCCAAAGTTCCAGGTAATCCTGTTTTGGGTGGAAGTATGCATCATACTTAGCTGTCACCTTATACAGACTCATTCTTGCTACAAGGTTATTACCATAGTAAATCCCATAAAATGGAGACTCGCTATCATTTTCTACGATATTGCTTTGAAGATCTTCCAGCATGGACAACTCCTGATTTCCATATGCTTTAAAGTGTTTAAACTTTTCAAGTGTTTTATAATTGATTAACAGCTTTTCAACTTTAATTTGTTCCATTATCTTTCCCCCTCTATTTAAACCTTAAATGCTATCTATAATTTAATTATAATATAAACGAAATAAGAATGAAACGAACAAGACCGAAATTTAAAATTTCACCTGAAGATTGATTTTCGTTACAAGATACTGTTTATTTGCTACAATATAGTATATAAAGGCGACTTCAAGGGGGGAAACGAATGAAGATTGGTATTTTGGGCGGTGGCTCAATTGGACTTTTAGTAGCCCGATACTTAGGCGAAAATCATGATGTCACGGTGTATGTGCGTCGAAATCAACAAAAACAAAAATTGAATGATCATGGTTTATTTCTCTCAAATTTAACAACCCCTTGTAAAGTCAAAGCACTATTGACAAATGAGGTTAAAGAAGAAGATTGTGTCATAGTGTGTGTGAAACAGCCAGAAATTACAGCTATCCTGCCTTTGCTGTCTTTATTTGATGAAAAAACACCGATCATCTTTCTGCAAAATGGTATGGGACATATAGATTTTTTAGAAGGACTAGCAAATCCTGTCTATATCGGCATAGTGACCCACGGTGCATTGCGTAAAAGTGACCATATCGTTTCTCATACAGGGAAAGGCATGATTAAACTAGCAAATTTCAGTGGGGAAGAAGAAAATCTGCAAATGTTAGAGAAACAACTTCATCAGCCATTATTCCCTATTAAGGTTGAATCTGATTGGGAGAACCTGTTAGCAGAGAAATTAGTTATAAATGCAGTAATCAACCCGTTAAGTGCACTGTTTGAAGTGCCCAATGGTGAAATTATGCGCAATCGGTATTTAATGTATTTAGCTAAAGAATTATGTAAGGAAGCATGCATAGTTCTTCAATTAGACTATATGGATCAGTGGAATAATGTTCAGACAGTAGCCAGCATAACAAAGGAAAATGTAAGTTCCATGTGGAAGGATTTAAAAAGAAATCGGAAGTCTGAGAATGAAGCAATTTCCGGTTATATTGTAAAAAAATCAACAATAGATATACCGTATACAACATTTGTTTATAACAGCATTAGAGCTCTAGAGGTGAAAAAGGGGATTAATGAATAGAAATGTGGAGCATTATTACGTATGGTGTTGCTGGTGCTTTGACTTTTCCAATTGTCATCACATGGATTATTTATAAAATAAATCGAATGCTTAAAAAAAGCAGAATATACGCATTTCATCATTCCATTAAATGGACTACTATTTTGTATATTTTATCTGTAATGGTTTTGTGCAACACCATCTTTCATCATTTTTTTATTGGGTATATTCTTGCATTTCAACTAGTTCAATTAACTATCATTCTTATTTTTCAGCGGATTAATTATACAGAAGTAAATGTTGGTAAAGCATGGAAAATTGCCTGGCGGGCAAGTTTTCTTTTATATTTTTCTTTGTACATTTCACTTGTTTTGTATGGTATTTTTCAGCAGTTGCTGCTTATATAGTAAATCGCTTAAAACAAATTACATGAAATTTTTTTGTGTATTAGGTAGAATACATAGTGCAGAATTATGATTAACATTAAAGGAGCATGTAATTTTATGCGCGTTCATTCTATCAACTTACAAACTGAAAATAAATTAATTAATGATTATAGAAATGAAAATTCCCGTATTATGGATTATTTTGATTATAATCCATTTAGTTCAGGAGTTTTTGAACAAAGATTGGCAGATTTAAAAAATAGAAACGTTAATCGAAGTCATCTTGTTGAAGTATTATATAGGGCTAACACAAAATGGAATGCTCCTTCTAGCACATTTGACAACATTGATCGCTTAAAACAGGATAACAGTGTAGTTGTGATTGGCGGACAGCAGGCAGGGTTGCTGACCGGACCAATGTATACGATTAATAAAATTATTTCCATAGTTCATCTTGCAAAGCAACAGGAAGAACAGCTGCAAGTTCCGGTAATTCCTGTATTTTGGATTGCAGGCGAGGATCATGATTTTGATGAAATCAATCATATTTTTATGACTGATAACACTAGAATGAAGAAATTCACTTTACTGCAGCGCCTGCTAGAAAAGAAAGCAGTTTCCGATATTAAAATAGATCAAGAAGCGGCCGGTAAATGGTTGGTTATGCTTTTTGAACAATTAAATGAAACGAATCACACCAAAGGATTACATGAAACCTTCGAACAACTGCTGGAGAATTCGGATACATATGTCGATTTCTTTGCGCAGACTATATTCCACTTATTTAATGACGAAGGAATAGTGTTACTTGATTCCGACAGTAGTCATCTTAGAAATTTTGAAAGTGACTATTTTCTAAACCTGATAAACAATCAACCACAAATGACAAATGGTATGAAAAATTCATATGACGCGATACGGAACGAAGGATACTCGCTATCAGTCGAAGTTGATACGAACGATGGGAATTTATTTTTTAAACAGGATAATGAGAGAGTTTTATTAGTACGTGATGAAAACAATAACTGGATTGGTAAAAATAATGAAGTTAAATTTAGTGAAAGTGAAATGGTAAACATTGCCCGAAACCGACCAGATTTACTTAGTAATAATGTCATGACAAGACCCTTAATGCAGGAAATGGTGTTTCCTACACTAGCATTTATTGCAGGTCCTGGAGAGCTTAGTTATTGGTCTGTTTTGAAACAAGCGTTTCAAGTGAACGATATGAAAATGCCGCCGGTAATACCTAGGCTATCTTTCACTTTTATTGAACGAAATATAGAAAAGCTATTAAACAAATATCATGTAATGCCTGATGAAGCGATAAAAAATGGTGTGATGGAAGTAAAAGCGAAATGGTTAGCTGCCAAAAGTGACCCACCGGTAAATGAAGTGGCGGATCAATTAAAGCAGACCGTTAAGGAGGCTCACCAACCTCTTCGCGAGCTAGCGAAATCAATCCAGTCAGACCTTGGGGATCTTTCAAATAAGAACTTAGAATACTTAATTCGAGACATCGAGTTTCTGGAAAAGCGGATAAATAAAACGATTGAAGAAAAATACGCAATTGAAATTCATGAATTTAACATTCTTCAGCTGGCATTAAATCCAAGTAATAGTCTGCAGGAAAGAGTTTGGAATCCATTACCATTGATAAATCGACATGGTGTTGATTTTATTAAGCAGTTATCCAATCAGTCCTGTTCGTATAACAAGGAACACTATCTGGTTTATATCTAATTTGGATCCACCCACTTTTCACCACCTATGTAAAAAATAGCTGCATGAAAAGGTTTTTCCAATAACTATCCTTATAATTTCGTAAGTCATTCAGAATGGCTGCGATATTATAGGGATATTTTTGTGTCTGCTAAAACCTTGTTAAATCAATAGTTTAGTTAGCTATATTGAGACTAAATAACTGTTTTTAACTTTATTATAAAAAATATTAAAATTAAGTGGTGAATAGTGGGGGGATGTGGTAACATGATTATATGAAAGTGGGGAAACCGTATGTTTATGGGAGAATTTCAACATAACATCGATACAAAAGGAAGAATCATAGTTCCTGCCAAGTTTCGTGAAGATCTTGGGGATTGTTTTGTTGTGACACGTGGATTAGACAAATGTCTATTCGCGTATCCTATGAGTGAATGGAAACTGCTTGAAGAAAAATTAAAGAAATTGCCACTTACGAAAAAGGATGCACGAGCATTCACTCGATTTTTCTTTTCTGGCGCCATAGAATGTGAAGTAGACAATCAGGGCAGAATAAATATTCCCCAACCACTTCGTAACTACGCAGTATTGAATAAAGAATGTGTAGTCATTGGAGTCTCAAATCGCATTGAATTTTGGGCTAGTGAAAATTGGGAAGACTACTTTAACGATTCTGAAGAATCATTTGCTGAGATTGCTGAAAACTTAATGGATTTTGATATCTAACATAGTGAAACATATAATTTTGTAAAAGAAGCGGGTGGAACCATGTTCAATCATTACAGTGTATTAAAAGAAGAAACCATAAACGGATTGAACATACATGCAAGCGGTACATATGTAGATTGTACAGTTGGAGGTGGAGGTCATTCTGAGCAGATTGTGAGCAAACTAAACAAAAATGGTTTGTTAGTTGCTATTGATCAGGATATTGATGCTTTACAAGCAGCAAAGGAAAAACTTACATCTTTCCAAGATAATATACAGTTTATTCATACAAACTTTCAAAATTTAGAAACAGAACTTCTTGAAAACGATATAAGCGAGATAAACGGTATACTCTTTGACCTCGGAGTTTCATCACCTCAACTCGATCGTGGAGAACGAGGGTTCAGTTATCAGCACGATGCATATCTGGACATGCGGATGAATCAGAATCAAACCTTAAACGCACATGAAATTGTCAATAATTGGCCGTATCAAAAATTAATTAAGATATTTTTTACATACGGTGAAGAAAAGTTTTCAAAACAAATTGCTCGCAAAATTGAGGCTTACCGTGAAAAGGAGCCGATAAACACGACACATCAATTAGTCGAAATTATTAAGGATGCAATTCCGGCTCCTGCTAGAAGGACAGGCGGACATCCTGCAAAAAGAATTTTTCAAGCATTAAGGATTGCAGTAAATGATGAATTAGCAGTTTTTAATGATGCGCTGCATCAGGCGGCACGCATGGTAGATGTTGGTGGGAGAATTGTTGTAATAACTTTTCAGTCTCTAGAAGACAGAATTTGTAAACAAGCATTTAAAAAATGGAGTTCTAGAAAGCCTGTACCAAAGAATTTGCCGATTATTCCAGAAAGTCATGAAGCTCCTTTTAAAATAATTACGCGTAAGCCAATTATTGCAGACGATGTAGAACTTGAAGAAAATCGCAGATCAAGATCAGCAAAATTACGAATTGTAGAAAAGGTAAAGCCATGGGATGCTGAATTTACCTATATGGAAGGGTGGAAAAAATAATGAGTGCAAGTCAAGCCCGAAACTGGCAACAACAACAGACAACTGCTCCGCAAAAGGACAAACAAGTTGTCATCAAAGTAAGAAAACAAAGCTGGATAACAAAAGGTGAAAAGGTTCTGTATTCTATTACAGGAACATGTCTACTTAGCGCTGCCATCTACATTGTATCTTTTGCTTCCGTAACTGACGCAGTCAATAGAGATGTACAAGCACTGGAAAATACAGTTCAGCAACAGCAAGTGCAGAACGAAGGGTTGCTTTTTGAAAAAAAAGAGTTGAGTAGACCGGAAAGAATCGTTAAAATAGCTAAAGAAAATGGATTACAAATTCAAGATGCAGAAATTAAGCAAGTTAGTGCATTAAACAACTAAGCAAGGTGGATTTGTTATGAAAAAAAATAGCACAACACATTTGATGTCTGGTATTCTAATTCTCGCTTTTGTTTCGATTTTTTTAATCCTGACAGGACGATTTATGTACATACAGGCCACAGGTGAAATAAATAATGTTTCACTGGAAAAGTGGGCAGAAGAAAAACGTACTTCTTCTTATCCACTTGATTCTACACGAGGAAAGATTCTTGATAGTAAAGGTATGACACTTGCATATGATCGACCTACATTTAAAATACAAGCTATTATAGATGAGTCTCACTCAAAAGATTTAGAGGAGCCACAGCATGTGAAAAATCCACAGAAAACTGCGGAGATGCTGGCTCCTCTATTAGATATGGAGGAAAAAGATATTCTTGACCGGATAAACTCAGGGGTCGAGAAGGATAAGTTTCAGGTCGAATTTGGTACCGATGGAAAAGAACTTTCTCAAGAAACGAAAGATAAAATAGAAGACCTTGAGCTTCCAGGTATCACATTTGAAAAAAATTCTATCCGTTATTATCCAAATGGTGTTTTTGCCTCTCATATTATAGGTTTTGCTCAGAAAAAGGACGGCGAAATCACAGGAATAGCTGGTATGGAAAGAGAAATGAATGATATCTTAAGTGGGGATGATGGACATATTTCGTTTCAACGGGATAAATTTGGTACAAAATTATTAAATCCACAAGAAGTAATCGAGAAACCTGAAAATGGAGATAATGTATATTTAACTATTAATCAAAAGATCCAGACACTATTAGAGGATACGGTATCACAGGTGAACGAGGAATATAATCCAGAGCGGATTACCGCTATTGTAATGGATCCGAAAACAGGAGAAATAGTGGCGATGAGTAACCGCCCAAGTTACAACCCAAATAATCCTAAAAATGTTGAAAATTGGTATAATGATGTTATTTCAACACCAACGGAACCAGGTTCTACTATGAAAATGTTTACCTGGGCAGCTGCAATTGATTCAGGAAAATATAATGGCGATGAATTCTATAAATCTGGTAGTTATCGCGCACTTCCAAATATCGGCAGTGTTAATGACTATAATAATGGTAAAGGTTGGGGGTCTATTTCTTACGACGAAGGATTCAGACATTCTTCTAACGTAGCTGCGGCAAAATTGTTATGGGAGGAAATGGGCCCTGAAACTTATTTGAACTATTTTAAAGAATTCGGGTTCAATGAAAAAACAGGAATAGATCTTCCTGGTGAGGTTACCGGAAGATTGGTATATGATTATCCAATCGAAAAAATCACAGCATCTTTTGGACAAGGAACTACCGTAACTCCTATTCAACAAATGAAGGCAGCAACAGCGATTGCTAATGATGGAAAAATGATGAAGCCATATGTAACGAAGAAGGTAGTGGATTCGGATACAGGTAAAACCCTAGAGGTAGAAAAGCCGGAAATGGTTGGGCAACCTATATCGAAAGAGACGGCTGATCATGTAAAAGAATTACTTGGAACCGTAGTAACTGGTGAAGGTGGTACAGGGAAAAACTTTAAATTGGATGACTATTCTGTAGCTGGTAAAACAGGAACAGCACAGGTAACCGATCCAGAAACCGGCAGATATATGAATGGTCACGATAACTACATGTTTTCATTCTTAGGGATGGCACCGAAAGATGATCCTGAATTAATGATGTATGTATCTGTTAAATTACCAGATTTGGACAATGAAGCTGGTTCTGTACCAGTATCCTTCATCTTTAAAAATGTAATGAAAAATGGGTTGCATTATTTGAATATTAATCCAGATAAAGAAGTGAAAGATAAAGCTTCACTCGTGAAAGTACCTAAATTGGTCGGTGAAAATACAAAGGATGCAAAAGATCAGTTATCAAAACTAGGTCTTAATCATATAATTGTTATTGGTAACGGGAACAAGATCGTTGACTCCAGTGTGCTGGAAGATGAAGAAGTATTATCAACTAATCAATTAATGCTGGTCACGAATAAGGCAACAATGCCAAATATAAGCGGTTGGTCTATGCGTGAAGTGTATAAAATGGCAGATTTGGTTGACTTGAAAATAGAAATAATGGGCAATGGCTATGTTGTAAAGCAAAGTATTAAAAAAGGCACAGTCTTAAAAACTGGTGATTATTTAGGTGTTGAACTTAAATTACCAGAAATGAAAAAGAAGAAAAAAAAGGAAAAAGAAAGTATTAAAGAAGCGCAAAAAGAAGATGCACCTGTGGACGAAACAGCAGAATAACCATACTGGACAGACAGTGTTCTATTTAGTTTTTTTCAATCATATAGTGGATACAAGCCTACCTATGAAAAGGGGATGGAGTATGAAACGTGTATCTACTGTAATAGTGAGAAAACGAATAGTCGCTGTCTTTTTAATTGGTTTATTCGTGTTTGCAGCAATCAATATTCGGTTAGGTTATGTGCAGTTTTTTCTAGCTGATGAGTTAATCCAGAAGGCAAATGATCTGTGGAGCAGAGATGTAGCGTTTGAAGCTGAAAGAGGAAGAATATTAGATGTTAATGGTGATGTTCTGACGAAAAACGTATCGGCTCCAACGGTTATAATAGCACCCAGTCAAGTAAAGAACCCAAGAGAAACTGCTGAAAAACTAGCTAATGTACTAGGTATATCAACAGAACTCGCGTATGAAAAAATAACCCAAAACAGCAGTCAGGTTACGATACGCCCACAGGGAATTAAGATATCAAAAAAACAGGAAAAGGCGTTACAAACATATAATTTGGAAGGGGTTTACCTGGCAAAAGACTCCAAACGTTATTACCCATATGGAGATGACTTATCACATGTTCTTGGTTTTACGGGGATAGATAATCAAGGACTAATGGGACTTGAACTTTATTATGACGATAAGTTAAGTGGAACCCCTGGAAGCCTTTCTTATTACTCAACAGGTAAAGGTGGACGGCTAAAAGAACCTGCTGATGTCTATAAGCCTCCAGTTGATGGTTTAACGCTAAAAACAACTATTAACTCCAAAGTTCAAACAATCATAGAACGGGAGCTTGATTTAGCTGAAGCAAAATATTCACCAGATGGAGCAATCGCAATTGCAGTAAACCCTAAAACAGGTGGAATAATGGGGATGTCCTCTCGACCGAATTTCAAACCAGGGCAATATAAAAAGTTCGATTCTACTGTATACAGCAGAAACTTACCTATTTGGAGCACCTATGAGCCAGGATCAACGTTTAAAATCATTACATTGGCAGCTGCGTTAGAAGAGAATGCAGTTAATTTAACTGAGGACACATTTAACGATGATGGCGATATAAAAGTAGGGGGTAAAGAATTACACTGCTGGAAATCAGGTGGGCATGGCCATCAGACCTATTTAGAGGTTGTACAGAATTCTTGTAACCCTGGTTTTGTTAATCTTGGTATGAAGCTTGGTAAAGAAAAACTATTTTCGTATATCCGGGATTTCGGATTTGGTAAGGAGACAGGTATAGATTTGCAAGGGGAGAGTAATGGAATTCTGTTCAAACCTGAAAATGTTGGGCCGTTGGAACTTGCAACTACTGCTTTTGGTCAAGGTGTATCTGTTACACCTATTCAGCAAGTTATGGCTGTAGCAGCTGCTATTAATGGTGGGAATTTGATGGAGCCGTATATCGCTAAAGAATGGATTGATCCGGTAACAAAAGAAGTCGTTAGTGAAACAGAGCCGAATTTAATAGACAGTGTAATTTCGGAAAGTACTTCGGAAAAAATCCGTTATGCTTTGGAAAATGTTGTGGCAAACGGTACTGGTCGACCAGCATACGTGGAAGGTTATCGGATTGGGGGTAAGACAGGTACAGCTCAGAAAGTAGGACCAGATGGAAGTTACATGCAAAACAACTACGTACTATCGTTTGTCGGGTTTGCTCCAGCAGACGATCCAGAAATAGTTGTATATGTGGCAATTGATAATCCTAAAAACACCGTTCAATTTGGTGGTGTAGTAGTGGCTCCAATTGTTGGGACCATAATTGGGGATAGCTTAAGTGCCATGGGTGTTGAAAAAAGAACTGATGGGTTAGCAAAAAAATATCAATGGCCAGAGCAGCCAAGAGTATCCGTGCCAGATTTGATAGGATTGAAGAAAAGTGAAATTGTAGAGTACCAAACTAACTTATCTATCAAAGCTAGTGGCTCGGGTAACTACATTATTGATCAAGAACCTAAACCAGGAACAAATGTGAATCAAGGATCCAGTATACGCATATACTTATCAGATAAAAAATAATCGTGATTAGGAATAAAAACTGGTATAATAAATGCAAAAGTGGTCATTTTTCTTTAAAAAATGAGAAGAGGGTTTTAGAACCCTCTTAAACACTGTTTTGCAAGAGAATACATATGGATAGGATGAATGCGATGAATTTGAAAGAAATCATTTCCATCTTGCCATTCTATGAAGCTATGTATTTAGTTGAAGATGAACCAATTAACGATCTAAAAATGGACTCTCGAGAGGTTAATCAAGGCGATCTTTTCATTTGCATTAATGGTTTTACTGTTGATGGACATAATTTTATTGATCAGGCAATTGCAAACGGAGCGGTAGCAGTAATCACAGAGAAAATTGTACCGATAACAATTTCGACTATTATCGTGCCAGATTCTTTAAGGGCGCTTGCCATGATCGCTGCACATTTTTATAAATATCCTACAAACAAATTTCCTCTAATTGGAATTACTGGAACAAACGGAAAAACAACGATATCATACCTTATGGAAGCGATAATGAATGAATGGAACAAAAAGACAGGTGTAATTGGAACAATTCAAATGAAAATAGGGGATCAACTATTTCCAGTTCAGAATACGACCCCAGATTCATTATTTTTACAAAAAAGTTTTTATAACATGGTACAATCTAATGTTGACGTAGCAATAATGGAAGTTTCTTCGCATGCACTAGACATGGGGAGAGTGTATGGGTGTGATTTCGATATTGCTGTATTCAGCAATTTATCACAAGATCATTTGGATTATCATAAAGATATGGTGGATTATCTGCGTGCAAAAAGTCTTTTATTTTCGCAATTAGGTAATACCTATACGCAAGATAAGAAAAAATTCGCCGTGATCAATATAGACGACCCTGTACATGATATTTTAGTACGAAGCACTTCCCAGCACATCTTTACATACAGTTGCAAGTCACAAGCGTCAATAATGGCACAGAACATCATCCTAGAGGCGAACAATACCAGTTTTGATCTAGTTACCCCAGTTGGTGAAGTTATCATTAACAGTAGGCTTATTGGCATGTTTAACGTTTATAATATGCTTGCTGCAGCTGGAGCTGCAATTGCCTTAAAGGTTCCAATTAAAGTCATTAAAACTGCTTTAGAGGAAATCAAAGGGATAAGCGGGAGATTCGAGCCTATTCCTGGTGACCATACTTTTACGACGATTGTAGATTATGCACATACCCCTGATTCACTCGAAAACGTATTACAGGTGATTCAGGATTTTGCCAAAAAAAATGTGTACGTTGTCGTTGGATGTGGTGGTGACCGGGACAGAACAAAAAGATCTCAGATGGCTGCTATTGCATTGAAGTACGCGGACAAAGTGATTTTCACTTCAGATAATCCAAGAACAGAAGATCCAAATGAAATCTTAGCAGACATGATTAGAGGTCAGGAAGAAACGCATTACACAATAATTGAGGATCGAAAAGAAGCAATCTACCATGTGATTAATCTTGCTTTAGAAGACGATGTGATCTTAATTGCTGGAAAAGGACATGAAACGTATCAGTTAATCGGTCATAATAAAATTAAATTTGATGATAGAGAAATAGCAAAGCTTGCAATTTCAGCTAAGGAGAAATAATTATGATATTTACAACCAATTGGATTACCACCTTTTTTAGTGATTACAAAGGTGTTGCACAAGACAAAATAGAGATAAATGAAATAGTTACTGACAGCAGAGTAGACTCTTCAAAAGCGCTTTTTATACCGATTCAAGGAGAGAATTTTGATGGTCATGATTATATTAAAGAAGCATTTAATAATGGAGCGGTTGCAGCTTTTTGGAATAAAAAAAAGGAAGTACCATCTTTTCTTCCAACAGAATTTCCTTTATTCTTTGTAGATGATACATTGTCAGCACTTTCTAAACTGGCCACTGCCTATAGAAATAATATCAACCCCATTGTGATTGGTGTCACAGGGTCTAACGGTAAAACTACTACCAAAGATCTTATATCACAAGTGTTACAATCAAGTTATAATACACACGCAACAAAAGGGAATTTCAATAATGAAATAGGGTTACCTTTAACTATTCTAGCGATGCCAAGAGAGACTGAAATGCTCGTACTTGAAATGGGTATGAGCAATTTTGGTGAAATTGAACGCTTGTCAACTATTGCATCTCCAGATTATGCAGTCATAACTAACATTGGCGAATCACATATAGAGTATCTGGGTTCGCGGGCTGGGATAGCTAAGGCAAAATTGGAAATTATTAAAGGTATGAAGGATGAAGGCTATTTATTTATTGACGGTGACGAACCGTTATTGCAAGAGTTCCACAGTAAAAATAATGTAGTAAGTTGTGGGTTTAAAGCTGGCAACAACGTGGAAATAGAAAAGGCTTCTATTTTACACAATCAGACAGAGTTTACACTTGCGGACGGAACAACGTTCACAGTACCTTTATTAGGGAACCATCATGCTTTAAATGCTACTTTTGCGATTTCGCTGGCTAGACTGCTTAAGATAGATGACGTAACGATTCAAAATGCATTATCTTCGTTAAAACTCACGTCTATGCGATTCGAAATGTTTGCAGGAAAAAACGGTATTGCTATAATTAATGATGCATATAATGCGTCTCCAACCTCAATGAAAGCTGCCATTGATGTAGTTAAACAAATGGATGGATTTCAAAATAAAATACTTGTACTCGGAGATATTTTAGAATTGGGCGATTATGGAAAAAGCTTTCATAAATCCGTAAGTGAAGTGATCAATGACTCGATTTCAGTTTTATTTACTATCGGTGACCTCTCAAAAGTAATTAATGATGAAGTGCAAAAAAGAGAAAGCCAAATCATTTGTAAACACTTTGATTCGAAAGAAGACCTTGTTAACGACTTAACAAATTATCTTAACGCAGATACATTAATACTATTCAAAGCCTCTCGAGGCATGCAATTCGAAAAAATGATCGAGAACATTAAGTAACAGAAGTAACCTTGGACGGTACTGGTATAAGGAGGAAATATAATGGATTTATCTGCACTACTAATAACAATAGCTATAGCATTTTTAATCACCGTCCTTTTATCCCCGATATTTATCCCTTTTTTAAGACGATTGAAATTTGGACAAAGTATTCGAGAAGAAGGACCCAAGTCACATGTTAAGAAAACAGGAACACCAACTATGGGTGGGATAATGATTGTATTTAGTATTGTTATTACTTCCCTAATAATGGGGTCAAAATATTCATTTCAATCCATCAGCTATGAACTGTGGCTACTTATTTTCGTTTTAGTTGGATATGGATTTCTTGGATTTTTAGATGATTTTATCAAAGTTGCTCTTAAACGAAATTTAGGATTAACGTCAAAGCAAAAAATGTTAGGACAAGTTGTAATTGCTATCATATTTTATGTGATTTTACGTTTGAACAATTTTGATACATACATTCAGGTACCAGGTACTGACTTTCAATGGGATATTGGTTTTGGATATGCATTTCTAATAATTTTTATGTTAGTTGGTACATCTAATGCAGTAAATTTAACAGATGGATTAGACGGACTTTTAGCAGGAACAGCTGCTATAGCTTTTGGCGCATTTGGTATTTTAGCGTGGTCCGGCTTTCCACAGAGCGAAGTAGCTATTTTTGCTCTGGCCACTGTAGGGGCTTTACTAGGATTTCTAATCTTTAATGCACACCCAGCCAAGGTATTTATGGGTGACACTGGTTCATTGGCACTCGGTGGGGCGCTTGCTGCAATCGCAATTCTTACAAAACTCGAAATAATACTGATCATAATAGGTGGAGTATTTGTAGTAGAGACTTTGTCGGTAATCATACAGGTTATTTCATTTAAAACTACAGGTAAACGAGTGTTTAAAATGAGCCCATTACATCATCACTACGAATTGATGGGATGGTCAGAATGGCGAGTAGTTACTACTTTCTGGATGGTCGGATTATTATTTGCAGCACTTGGTGTTTATATCGAGGTGTGGTTAGGATGAAAAAATTAACTGATTTTAATTATTCGCATGCGCTAGTATTAGGCTTGGCTAAGAGTGGAACAGCAGCAGCTCGTCTGCTTTTAAAAAGCGGGATAAATGTTAGGGTGAATGACAAACTTTCCCTAGAAACCGACGAGGTTGTTCTGGAATTAAAGAAGACTGGTGCTGAGGTGATTGTTGGCTCTCATCCGCTTTCAGTCTTAGATACAATAGATGTTGTTGTGAAAAACCCAGGGATCCCATATGACAATCCCGTTATTATGGAAGCTGTTAAACGAAATATTCCAGTTATTACAGAAATAGAATTTGTGAACGATTTAGCTAATGACAACATTATAGGAATTACGGGATCTAATGGAAAAACTACGACGACAACCTTAGCTACTGAAATGATATCCGGAAGTGGTATACCTGTTAAAGCAGCTGGTAATATAGGTGAAGTCGCTACTGAGGTTGCACAGAATTTACAAGACAAGGAAGTACTCGTACTGGAGTTATCTTCATTTCAACTAATGGGTATTCAGGAATTTAAACCTCATATTGCTGTATTGCTCAATATTTATGAAGCCCATCTGGATTATCATAAAACGTTTGAAAACTATAAGAATGCTAAATATAACATTTTTAAAAACCAAACTTCTGATGATTATGTTGTGTTTAATTATGATGATGACAATTTGAGAAATGCAGTAAATCAAGCAGCATCCATTAAAGTTCCTTTTTCCACTACACAGAAAATGAAAGACGGTGGGTGGGCTGATGAATCGAGTATTTATTTTAAAAACGAAAAAATTATTGATAAAAAAGATGTTGTACTTGTAGGTGACCATAATACCGAAAATATACTAGCTGCCGTTTGTGCCGCTAAAATTAATAGTACTTCAACAAATGCAATTCAAAAAGTATTAAAATCATTTTCTGGAGTCAAACATCGTTTTCAGTTTGTAACTAAAATAAACGAACGACTATTCTACAATGATTCAAAGGGTACAAACATATTAGCGACCCAAAAAGCTTTGGCTTCTTTTACACGACCTACTATTCTATTAGCTGGTGGGCTGGACAGAGGAAATGATTTTGATGAGTTAGTGCCATACTTAAAGAATGTGAAAGCTATGGTATTATTCGGAGAAACAAAAACGAAATTAAGCGAATTAGCTAAAAGAGCAGGGATTACTGAAGTTACATTAGCTGCTAATGTAACAGACGCTGTTGGTAAGGCTTATTCTCTATCAGATCCGGAAGATATCATATTACTGTCACCGGCTTGTGCAAGCTGGGATCAATATCGTAGTTTCGAAGAACGTGGTGACATGTTTATACAAGCAGTGCATACACTAGAGTAAGGGCATTTTTACTAGTCAATACTCGATCTTATATCGCCAAATGCCCTAATTTCATTGTACATGGAAATGGGGTATTTTTTTGTTGGAAAAATTATTTAAACAGCAAAGTAAGCCGGATTTTCTATTACTTGGCTTGGTTATGGCATTACTGACTGTCGGACTCGTTATGGTATTCAGTTCATCTTATATATGGGCAGATTACAAATATGGTGATAGTTTCTTTTTTCTGAAACGCCAATTATTATTTGTAGGTCTTGGGGTAATGGCCATGTATATTCTTATGATGACACCATATAGCGTGTGGAAGCAATATTCAAAACTAATCTTACTAGGATGCTTTGTTCTATTAGGACTTGTATTAATTCCTGGTGTTGGACTGGTTCGAGGTGGAGCGCAAAGCTGGATTGGTGTAGGTGCATTTAGTATTCAACCGTCTGAGTTTATGAAGCTTGGATTGGTCATGTATCTTTCAACATATCTAACCTATAATCAAAAATATATCACTTCCTTTAAAAAAGGTTTTTTTCCTTCGGTTATCCTTGTTTTTTCAGCATTTGGTCTAATTATGCTTCAGCCAGATTTAGGAACAGGCGTTGTCTTAGTCCTCACATGTATGGTGTTAATCTTTACAGCTGGCGCTAAATTAACCCATTTTTTTGGACTGGCTGGTATTGGTGTAATAGCATTTTTATTCCTGATTGTTTCTGCTCCATACCGTATTAAAAGAATTACATCTTTTATAAATCCCTGGGAAGACCCGTTAGGAGATGGGTTTCAAATTATCCAATCTTTATATGCCATTGGTCCAGGTGGTTTAATGGGAGTAGGTTTAGGTGACAGTATCCAAAAATATTTTTACCTGCCTGAACCTCAAACAGACTTTATCTATGCAATTCTAGCTGAAGAATTAGGTTTTATAGGTGGAACTGTTATTATTCTATTATTTGTTTTACTTTTATGGCGAGGAATAAAGATTGCACTTACTACACAAGATGAGTTTGGCAGATATTTGGCTTTAGGTATTATTACAATGCTATCTATACAGGTAATGATAAATATTAGTGTTGTCATTGGATTAATTCCGGTAACAGGTATTACTTTGCCGTTTTTAAGCTATGGAGGATCCTCGTTAACCTTAACTTTGTGTGCTGTTGGGATACTGTTAAATATAAGCAGGTACTCTTCGGTATAAGCCCGTAATAACTTTTGGAAATAATTTACTAGTAATCTAGGAAGAAAAAGCGTTGTATCTAGGTAATCTGTACTACATCAAACTGGACTCAGTATGATATAATTCATGTAACAAAATGTAACGGCATTTTTATAGTGCCGTTTTTATTCTGTTAATTTAAAATAAAGGAAGAAATAGAAATGAGTAAAAAGAAAATTGTTTCGATTGAGGACCGGATTCCGAAACTGAAGCAAGCTCGTAAAAAGAAAGCGAACAGACGATTAATATTCTATCTTTCTATTTTTTTCTTATTAATCTCAATAGTAGTGTATTTACAATCTCCACTTAGCAATGTTAAGACAATTGAGGTAACAGGTAATAATGTATTATCTGATGAAGAGGTTGTTACGAAAAGCAATCTAGCTGCTAACACAAATATTTGGATGATTGATGAATCCAAAATTAAAAACAACTTAAATGAAAATCCAATTATTAGTTCGGTTAAAGTGAAAACAAAGTTACCTTGGACAGTAGAAATTTCTGTTAAAGAGTTTGAAAGAGTAGGATATGTAAAAGACGATGGTAATTTTTATCCAATACTGGGAAATGGTAAGGTGTTAGATAGTTTAAAAAAAGAAACCAGCAATGGTGATGCTCCATTACTGATCAATTTCAGTGAAGAGGTAATTTTAAATAAAATGACATCTGAGTTGAAGGAATTACCACAAAACATTAGAAGTTTAATCTCTGAAATTCACTGGAAACCTAAAGAGGGTAATAAAAACAAAATTGAGCTATATATGACTGATGGTTATATAGTTGACGGTACAATTAGGGATTTTTCTGATAAAATGAGTGTATATCCTTCGATTGTTGCTCAGCTTGATCCAGAAAGTGAAGGTATCATCCACATTGGTGTAGGAATTTACTTTGAGTCTTTTAAAGATGAATCGAAAGATAAAGAAATCAAGAAAGAAACTGCTGAATAAATTAATTTCACAAATGTCACGATTAAAGTCATATACTCGAAATTACTAACGAACAGTTTAGTATGCGGTGATTTTTATTCAAAAAGTAGAATTTATTAAAATTTAAATGAAAAAACAACTGAAAATTAAAGGGATTCTACATTAATTGTAGAATTACTCATAATATATTTTATTTTTACCGTATATTACGATAGAATTATAGATTATAATATAACATGAAGTGTGAACTGAATTAAAATGGCCGAAAATAAAATAGTTGTAAGGAATTGGGAGGTGCCTTTCTTTGAATCAAAGTGAAATACTAGTAAGCTTAGATATAGGAACTTCAAAAATAAAAGTTATCATTGGTGAAGTTGTAAATGATTCTTTAAATATTATTGGTGTAGGTTCTGCAAAATCAAATGGCATGAAAAAAGGTGCCATTGTTGATATTGATCAAACAGTTAATTCAATTAGAAGTGCTGTTGAACAAGCAGAGCGAATGGTAGGAATGGAAATTGACAGAGTAATTGTTGGAATAAACGGCAATCACATTCAGTTACAATCGTGCCATGGTGTTGTTGCAGTACAAAGTGAAAACAGAGAGATTGGAAATGAAGACATCTCACGTGTGATTGACGCAGCACAAGTTCTGTCAATTCCACCTGAAAGAGAGATTATTGACGTCATCCCAAAACAATTTATCGTTGATGGTTTGGATGAAATAACTGATCCAAGAGGGATGATTGGTGTACGATTAGAAATGGAAGGAACAATTATTACTTGTTCCAAGACTGTCTTACATAACATTCTTAAGTGTGTAGAGCGGGCAAATTTACAAGTCTCAGACATTTGCTTACAGCCACTAGCTTCAGGTTCTGTTGCATTGTCAAAGGATGAGAAGAACCTTGGTGTTGCTTTAATAGATGTTGGAGGCGGGTGTTCAACTGTTTCCATTTTCGAAAATGACCATCTTGTTTCTACTAGCGTTGTACCTTTGGGTGGAGATAATATTACAAAGGACCTATCTATTGGTTTGCGTACATCCACAGAAGAGGCGGAAGACATTAAGCTGAATTATGGACATGCCTTTTTTGATGAAGCACAGGAAAGTGAAACGTTTGACGTTTCCATTATTGGCAGTAATACGACTCAAAATTACAACCAACTGCAAATCGCAGATATGATCGAAGCTAGACTTGAAGAAATATATGCTTTTGCTGAGCGGGAAATTAGAAAAGCTGGATTTCAGGGGTTACCTGGAGGCTATGTGCTAACAGGTGGAACTATGAAAATGACCGGTGTATTGGAACTTGCTCAGGACTTATTCCAATCAAATGTAAGAATGGCAATTCCGGACTATATCGGAGTTCGCGAACCACAATTTACAGCAGGTGTAGGAATCTTGCAATTTGCTTATCGTAATGCGAAAATACAAGGAAAAGAACTTTATCCATCTGTTATTGAAAACACAATCGAGCAAAAACCGAAACGAACCAAAAAACAAGCTAGTTCGAAAGAATCATCGGAAAAAACTAAAAAAGAATCTGGGATCGCGAATATTTTCAAATATTTCTTTGATTAATATAGGTCTCTTAGTCAATCAGCAATATACTCTTGTAATTTTGCGAATTAGGAGGAACAAATATGTTAGAGTTTGATACAAATATGGATCAATTAGCAACAATAAAAGTAATAGGTGTCGGCGGTGGCGGCAGTAACGCAGTGAATCGAATGATAGAGCACGGAGTTGAAGGTGTAGAATTTATTGCAGTAAACACAGATGCTCAGGCATTAAATCTATCCAAAGCAGAAGTGAAACTCCAAATTGGCGGTAAATTAACTCGCGGTTTAGGTGCTGGAGCGAATCCAGATGTCGGTAAAAAGGCAGCAGAAGAAAATAAAGAACAGATAGAAGAAGTACTTCAAGGTGCAGATATGATATTTGTAACGGCAGGTATGGGTGGTGGAACCGGGACAGGTGCAGCACCTGTAATTGCTTCAATTGCAAAAGAACTTGGCGCTTTAACAGTTGGTGTGGTAACTCGTCCATTTACCTTTGAAGGTCGCAGAAGATCTGTACAAGCAGTTTCAGGAATAGACGCACTTAAAAGCAGTGTAGATACACTTATTGTCATTCCGAATGACCGTTTACTTGAAATTGTAGATAAAAATACACCTATGCTTGAAGCATTCCGTGAAGCGGATAACGTGCTTCGTCAGGGTGTCCAGGGTATTTCCGATTTAATTGCTAAACCAGGTTTAATTAACGTCGACTTTGCCGACGTCAAAACGATCATGTTTGATAAAGGATCTGCATTAATGGGAATAGGGGTAGCTACAGGAGAAAATCGAGCTACTGAAGCAGCTAAAAAAGCAATTTCTTCACCGTTACTTGAAACTTCAATTGACGGAGCTCACGGTATCTTAATGAACATTACTGGTGGAGCGAACTTAAGTCTTTATGAAGTACAAGAGGCTGCAGATTTAGTTACTTCGGCAGCAGATGATGAAGTGAATGTAATCTTCGGATCAGTAATTAATGAAAATTTAAAAGACGAAATTATTGTTACGGTAATTGCAACAGGCTTTGATGAAAATCAAAAAGTGGATCATACACCGAAACAGCGTCCAATTATTAATCATAAACAGCAGGCAGCTACTAGACAGTACGATGAAAAACCTAGAGAGCAACAGCAGCAACAACAACAGCATCAACCTCAGCAAAATCGAGTAAAACAAGAAGAGGATACGTTGGATATTCCAACTTTCCTCCGTAATCGTAATCGAAACAGATAATAACAGTTCAAAAAAACAAACATGCTGGTTCCATCCAGCATGTTTGTTTTTTTATATGTAAAGAAAGTATAAGAGTTTAGAGTGAATTCCGAATTTTTTTTAAATGCGCTGTATAGTAAAGAAAAGGTAATAATACTCCGATATTTAATTCTATGTGAAGTTCACTCCGACAATCCCCCCGATAAGTAGTTAAAAATAGCTCTTTTCTGCACCCATGAAATGACAGACTTTTCTCTGGAACTCCCTTATAATTTTTAGTAATTCGATACAAAACTGATAAGTTAATTTAGGTAGAAAGGAAGGGAGAAGTGACAATTTATGTTGATGTAATTTGGTTATTGAATTTCTTATTTGACATGATGCTCATTATGTTAACGCTGATATTAGCAAAAGAAGCAACGAGTAAAAAGAGAATCTTACTAAGTTCGTTTGTCGCTTCCATGATTGTACCGATTTCTATCTATTTTCCTGAGTCATTTATTTCGAGTGTTGTTGGGAAATTTATTTATTCCATTTTCATCATTTTATGTGTTGCTCCATATCGGTCGATCCATCAATTATTCCGATTGCTGTTTTTATTCTACTTTGTAACATTTACTATCGGTGGTGGTTTAATTGCCATACACTTTTTGATGGAGAGTCCCGTTTCTGTTTCAGCGAATGGGATTTTAACATTTAGCAGTGGGTATGGTGATCCAGTAAGCTGGGTATTTGTTGTAATATGTTTTCCATTTGTTTGGCATTTTACGAAAAGAAGTATGGACAAGCACGCAATAGAGAAGATACGTTACGACCAGATTTGTCCAATTACACTACACATGAATAACATGCACTTCTCAACAACTGGTTATATTGATAGCGGTAATCAGCTAGTTGATCCGTTAACGAAAAGTCCAGTAGTCATCTGTGACGAACCTTTTTTAAAACAATGGTTTTCTGATATGGAATGGAAAGAAATCAATCAGGCATGCGAACTCCTGGATTTTGATGTTATTCCTAAGAAATGGGAAGGGCGGATTCACATTGTCCCCTACCAGGGTGTAGACGGCAAACCTTCTTATATGATGGCAATTAAACCAGATAATATAAAAATTGTATACAATCAAACTGAAATTATTACCAATAAATTATTAATTGGGATCCAGTTTTCTAATTTAACAAAAGATCAGAAGTATCACTGTCTGCTTCATCCGCAAATTATTAAATTAGCTGCGGTACATTCAGCTTAAAAGCATAAGTGTCTGGCGGGAGAAATAACAAAAAGGAGCGATTTACATTGAAAATGTGGAAACTTAGACTTCAATTATGGTGGTACAAAATATTAATGAAACTTGGTTTTAAAGCTGATGAGATATATTATATAGGCGGTAGTGAAGCGTTACCACCTCCATTAACCAAAACAGAGGAGCAATCACTATTGAAACTTTTACCTACTGGTGATAAAGCAGCTAGAGCAATGTTAATAGAACGAAATCTCAGATTAGTAGTTTATATTGCTCGGAAGTTTGAAAATACAGGCATTAACATTGAAGATTTAATAAGTATTGGAACAATTGGTTTGATTAAAGCAGTAAATACATTTAAGCCAGAAAAACAAATTAAATTAGCTACATATGCTTCTAGGTGTATAGAAAATGAAATTTTGATGTACCTTAGAAGAAATAATAAATTAAAATCAGAAATTTCTTTTGATGAACCACTAAACATTGACTGGGACGGTAACGAATTGAGGTTATCTGATGTTTTAGGTACGGATGATGATATCATAACTAAGAATTTAGAAAAAAATGTCGACAAAGATTTGCTGAGGAATGCACTGTCTCATTTGAATAATCGTGAAAAACAAATTATGGAATTACGTTTTGGGTTAATAGGTCAGGAAGAAAAGACACAAAAAGATGTTGCTGACATGTTGGGGATTTCTCAGTCCTATATTTCGAGATTAGAGAAGAAGATTATCCGTCGATTAAAAAAAGAATTTAATAAAATGGTCTAGCCTTACAACGACTTGAAATTGAGCACATATTGAACTTTCTTTAAGGATTTCATCTTGCATAAAATTCCTTCCACGCGGAGATACTGTCCATGAACAGCATCGCTAACTGGGAGGGCAGCGTCGATATGATGAGACATAAAGTTGAAATATGTGGTGTTGATACATCAAAACTACCAGTATTAAAAAACGAGGAAATGCGTAAGTTATTTGTTAAAATGCAAGCTGGAGATATTTCTGCAAGGGAAGAATTAGTTAATGGGAATTTACGTTTAGTACTTAGTGTAATTCAGCGATTTAATAATCGTGGTGAATATGTTGATGATCTTTTTCAAGTTGGCTGTATTGGATTAATGAAGTCGATTGATAACTTCGATCTAGGACATAATGTGAAATTTTCTACTTATGCAGTTCCTATGATTATAGGTGAGATAAGAAGATATTTACGTGATAATAATCCAATACGTGTGTCACGGTCACTGCGTGATATTGCATATAAAGCTTTACAAGTCAGAGAAAGTTTAGTTAATAAAACATCTAAGGAACCAACTCCAAAAGAGATTGCAGATGAATTGGGTATACCACAAGCAGACATTGTATTTGCGTTGGATGCCATACAAGATCCAGTTTCCTTATTTGAGCCGATTTACAATGATGGAGGCGATCCAATTTTTGTTATGGATCAATTGAGTGATGAAACGGATAAAGATGATACATGGGTTGACAAGCTTTCTCTAAAGGAAGGAATGCACCAGTTAAATGATCGTGAAAAAATGATTGTTAACAAGCGATTTTTCCAGGGGAAAACACAAATGGAAGTTGCAGATGAGATTGGCATTTCTCAGGCACAAGTTTCTCGTCTTGAAAAAGCAGCAATAAACCAGATGAATAAGCAAATGTTTGAATAAGTAAAGGTATATTTTAATAAAATTACTCTAAAGAACAGATTAATAATCTGTTCTCAGGCTGTCGAGAAACTCTCTCGGCAGTCTATTTTTTTTGATTCACTTTATCCCTTTACCGCGTTAATTTGTTATAATATAAGTAACTTAAATAGGCGGTGATCAATGTGTTTCATACTCGAAATAGTACTCAAAGTGAAGTAGGATTTGTTTCAATTGAAGAGCTTGTACCACAAAACCATCTCCTTCGGAAAATTGACAAGTATATTGATTTTAGTTTTATCGTAGATAAAGTAAAACCTTATTATAGCGAAGTAAACGGTCGTCCTTCTTTAGATCCTCTTATATTATTCAAGATGATGTTCATCGGATATTTTTATGGAATTCGTTCCGAACGTCAATTGGAAAAAGAGATTCAAATGAACATTGCTTATCGTTGGTTTCTTGGCTTACGGTTAAGTGACTCAGTTCCTCATCATTCTACGATTAGTTGGAATCGACGTACTCGGTTTAAGGATACAGATATTTTCCAAGAAATATTCGATGAGATTGTGCTTCAAGCTATGAACCATCGAATGGTTGGTGGAAGGGTGTTGTTTACTGACTCAACTCACCTAAAAGCCAATGCAAATAAACATAAATTCACAAAAGAAACTGTTGAAGTGGAAACTCGAGACTACATAGAAGATCTAAACGAAGCAATCGAAGATGATCGAGAGGAACACGGAAAAAAGCCGTTAAAAAAACGGGAGGAAGTGAAAAAAACAAAAGATATTCGTAAAAGCACAACGGATCCCGATAGTGGATTCATGTCTCGGGATCAAAAACAGGAAATGTTTTGTTACCTTGATCACCGCACGACAGATATGAAATTTAATATTATTACCGATGCGTTTGTCACACCAGGAAACTTTCACGATTCTCGCCCCTATCTTAGTCGTTTAGATCGTCAAATTAAGCGATTTGGTTTTAATGTTGAGGCTGTTGCGTTGGATTCGGGGTATCTAACGACACCTATTTGTAAAGGCATATCAGATCGAAATATTTTTGGTGTAATAGCACATAGAAGATATCATCCAACAAAAGGTTTGTTTCCAAAATGGAAATTTGAATATAATAAAGCACAAGATCGTTACGTTTGTCCGAATGGAGAGGTATTGCCTTACAGTACAACAAGTCGAGGTGGATACAGAGAGTACAAATCAAACCCTCAAAATTGTGTAATGTGTCCTCTACTAGATCAATGTACACGGTCAAAAAACCATCAAAAGGTGATTACGCGGCACGTCTGGGAGGACCATAAAGAAAAAATACGACAGAATCGGCTTTCCCCTTCGAGGAAAATGCTATATAAATTTAGAAAAGAAAAAGTAGAGCGAAGCTTTGCAGATTCCAAACAACTGCATGGGCTTCGCTACTGCAGGTTACGAGGATTGCACAATGCTGGTGAACAAGTATTACTCACCGCAGCGTGCCAAAACATGAAGAAGATTGCCACACACCTAGCCAAGCTAGGCTAGGTGTGTGGGAGTCTATTTTCACCCAAATAATCTTTGCATTTTATGATATTTTTTCAATAAAAATAGGATGTAGAGAAAAAAACACCTACTTTCTCTACATCCTGAGAACAGATTAATAATCTGTTCTTTTTAGCTTGTAGAAATACACTTGTTTTTCTACAAGCTTTCTTTAGGCTGCTCGTGCTGTATACCTCTCGATTTCACAGAACGAACACCCGACCTTCCTCGTGAAACCAGTATAGGCAACTGAAAAAGTTGAACATAATACAAAATATGTGGATCTACCATCGCATATTCGATGCTGCTTAGAAAGAGTAAAAAGAAATTTTTTTAAAATCTACCTCTTTTTTCGTTCTTTTGCTGGTCGAATTATCTCATTATTTTATTTTTGATTCAAAAATGTGTGAAGCCTGCATATAGTTTTAATAAGGTGGGTGATTAAATTGATAAAGCTTTCAGAACTGCAAGTGAAAGAAATTATTGTCATTGAAAGTGGTTCGCGTTTGGGACACATTTCTGATTTGGAGATTGATGTTGTTAATGGACGTGTACTCGCTTTGATCATTCAGGTCAAAGAAGGTAAAAATGGAATGTTTGGTAAGTCCGGAGAAGTGATTATTGGATGGCATCAAATCACTACTATTGGTGAAGATGTAATTCTTGTTCAGTTAAAGGAAAATCAGCTTCTTTTAAGCAGTAACCCAACTTTTGATTAGTATGCAGCTCTAATTATGATAAAATGAAGCAACGACTTTTTATGGAGGCATGTATTTTGGAACCGTTTCAACTTACAAAAAAATCTTTTTTAACAATAGAGTCATGGAAAAAAATAGAACCTAATTTACAGGTGGGATTTACTACCCGTCAAGGTGGTACAAGTGACGGTCACTTTCAATCGCTTAATTTAGGCTTGCATGTGCCAGATAACGTGCAAAATGTAATTCGTAATCGAAAACTGCTGGCTGGTGAAGTTAATATGACCTTGGATCAATGGGTCAGTGGTGAGCAAGTCCATGGGACAAAAGTAGCGCTGCTTCATGAAAACCATAAGGGTAAGGGCGCTAGTTCACATGAGAGTTCCATAGCTGAAATAGATGGGTTAATCACTAACGAAAAAGGAATGTTATGTACTGCATTTTTTGCGGATTGTGTTCCAGTGTTCTTCTTTGATGAGAAAACCGGTTATATAGGGATTGCCCATGCGGGTTGGAAGGGAACTGTAGGTGGAATCTGTACTAAAATGGTGGAGAAACTTGTTCAGCTGGGAGTAGATGTTCGATCGTTGCGAGTAGCTATTGGACCATCAATCTCACAGGATAACTATGAAGTTGATGAAAAAGTAATTGAAAACCTTACTGATAAACAGAGGATTACTGCAGCAAAAAAAATGCCGAATCAGCATTATCAATTAGACTTGAAAACGTTAAATTCGGAAATCCTTTTACAAAGTGGTGTCTTACGTCATAATATAAGTATAACGAATTATTGTACACATCGTGAGGAAGCGTTATTTTTTTCACATCGACGCGATAGAGGTAAAACCGGTCGAATGCTAGGCTTCATTGGTTTTCAATCATGATGTACGTGGAAAGGGGATCTAGGAATTTTGCAAGTAACTGATAACTTAACGAAGATTAAATCCACTATAGAAAATGCATGCAGGAACAGTAATCGTAACCCTGATGAAATAACCATTATTGGCGTTACGAAATATGTTACAATAGAACGAACAATAGAAGCAGTTCGAGCAGGAATTGAAAATATTGGCGAAAATCGTTTAGAGGGTTTTTTAGATAAATATGAATCTTTACATGAGAAAGTGAAATGGCATTTTATAGGATCGCTGCAGTCAAGAAAAGTTAAAGATGTTATAGATAAGATTGATTACGTACATTCATTGGACCGAAAATCGTTAGCAATTGAAATAGACAAGCGTGCTAAGCAATCCGTTAATTGTTTTGTGCAAGTAAATGTAAGTGGTGAAAATTCGAAGCATGGTATTGCGCTAAATGAAATAGACACATTTATTACCACACTTCAGAATTACCCAAATATCAAAGTGGTCGGTCTTATGACTATGGCACCGCACACAGAAAATGAAGAAGTACTGCGTGAAACGTTTCAGGCATTGAGGGAAAAAAGGGATCAGCTCAGAAACAAAAAGTTGTCTCACGCACCATGTGAATTTTTATCTATGGGGATGAGCAATGATTTCGGAATTGCTGTCGAGGAAGGTGCTACTCATATACGAATTGGTTCAACGTTAGTCGGATCAAAAAATTAGTGAGGTGTAAACATGAGTATAAAAAATAAAATTAAAACGTTCTTCACAATGGAAGATGAGTATGAATATGTTGAAGAACAAGAAGATTCTTCGGCTGACAGTTCTGAGCAGAAACAATCAAAACAAAACGTAGTGAATTTAAAAAGTCTGCAGCAATCATCTTCAAAAGTAGTATTGAGCGAGCCGCGTACATATGGAGAAGCACAGGAAATAGCTGATAATATTGTAAACAGACGAGCCGTTGTGGTAAATTTGCAGCGGGTTGATCGGGGACAAGCAACTCGAATTGTCGATTTTTTAAGCGGAACAGTTTATGCTATTAATGGTGATATACAAAAGCTTGGCGCGGATACATTCCTGTGTACACCGGATAATGTAGATGTATCTGGTTCTATCACAGAAAATGTTAATAATGACGACGAATTTGAAAAAGGATGGTAACAACTAATGAACGAATTATACTCAATAATTTATTTAGGTTTACAACTATATAGTTACGCACTAATTGTTTATATCTTTATGTCATGGTTTCCTGGTGCACGTGAGTCTGCTATAGGAAGATTTTTAACAAGTATATGTGAACCATTTCTAGAGCCCTTCAGAAAGATTATTCCACCAATTGGTATGATTGATCTATCCCCACTAGTGGCGATTTTTGTTTTATTTCTGGCAAGAGATTATGGATTACTAGTATTCTTTAACATGTTGTCTGGACTTTTTTAGGGAATGGATATTTATCAGCATTATAGATCGGAAGAACATCCTTTTATTGACCGTGTACTGTCTTTGAAAGACCAAGTTGAGCGATCGTATCAATCGATCGTTACTGATTTCCTAGATCCACGAGAGCAGCAAATTTTTTCCATGCTGATCGACACTGCAAATAGTGAATTGACGATGCAATTGTTCGGAGGGGGCCGCTACTCTGAGCGAAAACGTGCTATTATCGCTCCAAGCTATGAAGAAATTGAACAAAATGATTTCGGAGTCATTCTTCTGCAGGCTACTTATCATGAGAAATTCGTTACACTATCGCATCCTGATGTAATGGGTGCGTTCCTGTCACTGGGGCTCGATCGAAAAAAACTTGGCGACATCGTTGTTCAGGATGGATTAATTCAGATGTTAGTAGCAGATGAAATTAGTGCATATGTATTGACGAATTTAACATCAATTAAAAAGTCGACTATCAAACTTACAAACAGACCGAGCAGTGATTTAATTGAAAAAGAATTAAATTGGGCAGAAGAAGATAAGCTGGTCTCATCTATGCGTTTAGATAGTATTATTAAAGAAATATATTCCATCTCAAGACAAGCTGCATCTGATGGGATAACTAAAAAGCTTGTTAAAGTAAATTATCGAATTGTAGAAGACCGTTCTTTTACAGTTCAAGAAAATGATCTTATTTCTTTTAAAGGTAAGGGAAGAAGTAAATTAGAGCGAGTAAACGGGATGACTAAAAAAGACAAATTTAAAATTACCATTGCAAAACTAAAATAGTTTGTTGTTTGTGCAGGATTTAACTGAATCGTGTCGAATAAAACTTAATGGAGCATATATTTTTAATTAATAGATATAGTTTTATAAATTACGTAAGGAGGTGGCCTTTGTGCCATTATCACCATTAGATATCCATAACAAAGAGTTTACAAGAAGTTTTAGAGGTTATGATGAAGATGAAGTAAACGAATTTCTTGATCAGGTAATAAAGGATTATGAATTGGTAATTCGCGATCGTAAAGAATTAAAAGAAAAAGTAGAGCAGTTGAACGAAAAACTGGGACACTTCACAAACATTGAGACTACACTCAATAAATCTATTTTAATCGCTCAGGAAACAGCCGAGGAAGTTCGTGGCAACGCTATGAAAGAATCAAAGTTAATTATCAAGGAAGCTGAAAAGAACGCCGACAGAATCATTAATGAGGCACTTAATAAATCACGCCGAATTGAAATGGATGTTGAAGAGCTTAAGAAGCAGGGCAAGGTATTCCGTACGAGACTCAGAATGCTTGTAGAAGCTCAATTAGAAATGATTGGTACTGATGACTGGGACCAATTGTTCAATGTTGATCTGGGCGAAGAACTGGATTTTGCTGAAAATAAATCTTAGTTCTTGACGTTTAAAGCAATTTTACATACTATATATGATATAATAAAATTAATAATGCAACATACAAGGACGGAGACAGTATAATTGTTTAATCTGTTTAAGCGAGCTGGGAGTGGTGAGAGCCTGGTACAGAAGCAATTTGAAAATCACTCCTGAGTATCCAATCAATTCTTTACTGAGGAGAATTGGACGATTCGTTCACGTTAAGAACCTCGAGTGAATTTAAAGCTAATTTTTAAGTTTATAAGGGTGGTACCGCGAGTCTTCTCGTCCCTTTTGGGATGCAGAAGGCTTTTTTTATACGTTAGAAAAGTATAAAAATTTAGCGAAAGTGCCGGTATAAGTAAAACTAATGCTTTTGCCATTCAGGATTGGCGATAAGACAAGTATTCAAATTATCTAAACGATATGGAGGAAATAATTATGGACTACAAAGACACACTACTAATGCCTAAAACGGATTTTCCAATGCGTGGAAATCTGCCTAACAAAGAACCGATTCGTCAAAAACAGTGGGAAGATAATAATATTTATGAAAAAGGTCTGGAACGGACAAAAGATCGTCCCAAGTTTATTTTGCACGATGGACCTCCGTATGCTAATGGAGATTTGCACATTGGTCACGCGCTAAATAAAATTTTAAAGGATTTTATTACACGTTATAAATCGATGACCGGCTTTAGTGCGCCATATGTTCCGGGTTGGGATACCCACGGTTTACCAATTGAAACGGCGCTCACAAAAAACAAAAAAGTGAAACGTAAAGAGTTGAGTATTGCAGAGTTCAGACAAAAGTGTGCGGATTACGCGATGGGGCAAATTGATAACCAGCGTGACCAGTTTAAACAGCTTGGCGTCCGAGGAGACTGGGACAATCCTTATATTACTCTAAATAAAAGCTATGAAGCTGCACAAATTAAAGTATTTGGGGAAATGGCGAACAAAGGTTATATCTATAAAGGTCTAAAACCTGTTTACTGGTCTCCTTCTTCAGAATCAGCGCTTGCTGAAGCAGAAATTGAATACCATGATAAACGCTCAGCCTCAATCTATGTCGGATTTGAAGTAACGGATGGAAAAGGTCTGCTTGATGGTGGAGAAAAATTCATTATCTGGACTACGACCCCTTGGACTATTCCTGCTAATCTAGGTATTAGTTTACATCCTAAATTTGATTATGCAGTCGTTGAGGTTAATGGAGAAAAATTTGTTGTTGCTGAAGAATTACTTGAAGCAGTCTCCACTGAACTGGAATGGGATAACCCGAAAGTACTTAAAACATTTAAAGGTAAGGAAGCTGACAATGTAGTTACAAAACATCCATTTTATGATCGCGACTCGATTATTATGTTAGGTGACCATGTAACGACAGAAGCAGGGACAGGGTGTGTTCACACTGCTCCAGGACATGGTGAAGATGATTTTTATGTAGCTAAAAAATATGGTCTTGAGGCATTATGTCCAGTAGACGATAAAGGTGTCTTTACTAATGAAGCTCCAGGATTTGAAGGATTGTTTTACGATGAAGCTAACAAACCAATTACGGAGAAACTTGAAGAGGTAGGAGCGTTATTGAAGCTTTCCTTTATTAAGCATTCCTATCCGCATGATTGGCGCACTAAAAAGCCGACTATTTTCCGTGCGACCTCGCAATGGTTCGCATCAATTAAAGATTTCCGAGATGATATTTTGAAAGAAATTAACCGGATAAACTGGCATCCAAGCTGGGGTGAAACCAGATTGTATAATATGGTTCGTGACCGTGAAGATTGGTGTATTTCCCGTCAGCGCGCTTGGGGTGTTCCAATTCCGGTATTCTATGCAGAAGATCAAACGCCTATTATCACTGAAGAAACCATCGAATATATTTCCAAATTGTTTAGTGAGCACGGATCAAATGTCTGGTTTGAACGTGAGGCGAAAGACCTTTTACCTGAGGGCTTTACTTCTGAACATAGCCCTAATGG
This sequence comes from Virgibacillus flavescens, assembly GCF_050574275.1. Classification (GTDB taxonomy): domain Bacteria; phylum Bacillota; class Bacilli; order Bacillales; family Amphibacillaceae; genus Virgibacillus_F; species Virgibacillus_F flavescens. Next base: position 2,650,508 of record NZ_CP192260.1, on the reverse strand, counting down.
AACGTTTACAAAGGAAACTGACATTATGGATGTATGGTTTGATTCTGGTTCCTCGCACGAAGCAGTATTAGTAGGCCGCGAAGATCATCGTCGCCCAGCCGATGTTTACTTAGAGGGAAGTGACCAGTACCGAGGCTGGTTTAATTCATCATTATCAACTTCTGTAGCTGTTACTGGTAAGTCGCCATATGAAAATATTATCAGTCATGGTTTCGTTTTAGATGGTAATGGCAGAAAAATGAGTAAATCACTTGGAAATATTATGAGTCCAGCAAAAGTTCAAAAACAACTGGGGTCAGATATTTTGCGTCTATGGGTTTCATCTGTGGACTATCAATCAGATGTACGTATTTCTCAAGATATCCTAAAGCATGTTTCTGAAGCATACCGTAAAATCAGAAATACGTTCCGATTCATGCTTGCTAATTTAGCTGACTTTAACCCTGAAACAGATCGTGTAGCTGTAGAGGATCTGCAGGAAGTCGATAAATATATGCTTCATCGTCTGCAGCAGCTGAATAAAAATATTCGATCAGGCTATGATAAATATGAGTTTTCTACTATTTATCACCAGGTGCATAATTTCTGTGCGGTTGATTTAAGCTCATTCTATTTAGATTTTGCAAAAGATATCTTGTATATTGAGGCAGCAGACAATGTACGTCGCAGAAGTATTCAAACCGTGTACTATGATATCTTAAAAACAATGGTACAACTGTTGACTCCGATTATTCCACATACAACAGAAGAGGTGTGGGAGTACATTCCTGGAACAGAAACGGATAGTGTTCAACTGACTGATATCCCAGAACCTCATGCTATTTTAGAAACAGAAGCATTAAAAACGAAGTGGGATCACTTCATGAGTGTGCGGGACGATGTATTTAAGGCACTAGAAGAAGCGCGTAATGAGAAGGTCATTGGTAAATCATTAGAAGCTAAGTTAACCATATTAGCTAAAGATGAAAAAACAAAAGAAGTATTAAATGAAATTCCAGAACTACATCAGCTATTAATTGTTTCAAGTGCGGAAATAAGTAATGAAGCAGATGGTACGTCTTCTTACCGTTATGTAGATGTGAAAGTTGAAAAACATCCAGGTGATAAATGTGAACGTTGCTGGATTGCATCTGAAACGGTAGGAGAAGATAAAGATCATCCTGAATTGTGCACACGATGTGCAGATATAGTGAAGAAAAATTATTCTGTATAACAATTTGGCTTTACAGAAAATCCTCCTCTTGTATAAGTGGAGGATTTTCTAAGTCATGTTATACTATTATTAAGCAGAGAGTTTGATCGGGGGAAAATGAATGTACGTGTATTACATAATTGCAGCTATTATTATCATAATCGACCAGTTAACAAAATGGGTCGTGATAAAAAACATGGAATTATATGAACAAATTACGATTGTAGAAAACTTCTTTCATTTAACTTCACATCGTAATAAAGGTGCTGCATGGGGCATCCTAGAAGGAAAAATGATATTCTTCTACATTGTAACAACTGTAGTAGTATTAGGCGTTATTTATTACATGCAAAAATACGCGCGAAATGATAAGTTCTTAGCTGTTTCGCTGAGCTTTATTCTCGGCGGTGCGATTGGAAATTTCATTGACCGTCTATTTAGAGGAGAAGTAGTTGATTTCTTGGATTTTATTATATTCGGCTATGATTTTCCAATCTTTAATGTTGCCGACTCGTCTCTAGTGGTTGGAGTGACATTAATATTAATTGCAACATTCTTTGAAGAAAAGCAGAAAAAGAAAGGAAATAATACAGTATGACAGAGAAGCAGCATGTAGTAGAAGTTGAACAGAATAAAGTAAGAATAGATAAGCTAATGGCTGATATTAATCCTGATAATTCCAGATCTCAAGTTCAAACGTGGATTAACGAAGGCTTAGTGAAAGTTAATGATGAGGAAGTTAAGACGAAGTATAAGTGTCAGGAAGGTGACGTAGTAAAATGGTCCATTCCTGTGCCAAAACCTTTGGAAGTTGAAGCGGAAAATATACCACTTGATATTATTTATGAGGATTCAGATGTAATAGTGATAAATAAGCCAAAAGGTATGGTTGTTCACCCATCAGCAGGTCATGCAGGTGGTACTTTAGTAAATGCACTTCTTTACCATTGTGATGACCTGTCAGGCATCAATGACGTAGAACGCCCAGGTATTGTTCACCGAATTGATAAAGATACCAGTGGGTTATTAGTAGTTGCTAAAAATGACGTAGCTCATGCCAGTCTAGCTGAGCAGCTATCGAATAAAAAAGTAGAACGTAAATATGAGGCAGTTGTGCATGGAATAATTGAACACGAGACAGGGTTGATTGATGCTCCAATAGCTCGCGATCCAAAAGACAGACAGCGAATGGGTATCGTGAATAATGGGAGACCAGCAGTTACACATTTTAGTGTTTTGAACCGATTTACGAATTTCACCCATGTTGAATGTCAGCTTGAAACAGGCAGAACACATCAAATTCGAGTACACTTTAAATATATTGGATATCCTCTAGTAGGTGATCCAAAATATGGACAGCGAAAAACTCTTGATTCTGACGGACAGGCATTACATGCAAAATCACTTGGATTCAGTCATCCGCGAACGAATGAATGGCTTAAATTCGAAGTAGAACCACCACAGGTTTTCACTGATTTGCTCGAGCAGATACAAAAAATGTATTGACACAAATCGCATAGTTTGTCATACTAAAACAAATGAATAGTTGAACCTTTAAAGATAGTCCCGTGAGGCTAAAAAGGAAACCGTGATAAACATATAGGTTATCAATCTATATGTTTCTAAATCCCTTTTTTCCTCACGGAGAAAAGGGATTTTTATTGCATGTAAAGAAAGTATTAAAGTTATAAGCAAATGCCGAGTTATTCTAAAGGTGGGTTAATCATGAGAGAAAAAACAGTTGTCTTAGATCAGCCAGCTATCAATCGAGCTTTAACTCGAATAGCGCATGAAATAGTTGAAAAAAATAAAGGCGGTGAAAATCTCGTTCTTATTGGGATTAAAACCCGCGGTATACCAATTACGAAAAGGCTTCAAGATAAAATTAGACAAATAGAAAACATTACTGTTCCTATCGGAGAATTAGATATTACGTTGTATCGTGACGATTTAAAGAAAAACACAGGAACAAATGAGCCAGAATTGAAGGATACGAATATTGATGTAAACTTAACAAATAAAAATGTTATCTTAATCGATGATGTTTTATTTACTGGAAGGACAGTTCGTGCAGCAATGGATGCGGTTATGGATCTTGGGCGCCCAGCGCAGATTCAATTAGGTGTCCTGATTGATAGGGGTCATCGTGAATTACCTATTCGTGCTGATTATGTAGGTAAAAATATTCCTACATCGGATAAAGAAGTAATCGTTGTACAGTTAGACGAGACAGATCAGCAAGATCAAGTAAGTATTTTTGAAAAAATGGAATAGCATACCTTTAACTGAATCCAGAGAGATTTAGAAGGTTGTCAATGTAACGTGTGGATTTCTGCACGTATACCTCTTTGCGCCTTCTGCAAAGAGGTTTTTTTAATATACTGATAGACGAATAACTACATTAAGGTGGGTGTTTATGAAGCATTTTGTATCTACAAAGGACCTGACTGCAGATGAAATCATACCTATTATTAAGTTAGCTGAACAATATAGACAACACCATCCAATTAGTCAAAATCAGTTGTTTGCTGCTAACCTTTTTTTTGAACCAAGTACGCGTACTAAATTGAGCTTTCTCGTAGCTGAGAGAAAACTCGGTATGGAATTACTGGACTTACAAATGGAGTCATCGAGTATAGCGAAAGGTGAGTCATTATACGATACCGTTAAGACCGTTCAGTCTATTGGGGCAAACCTGTTAGTCGTTCGTCATCAGGATGACGATTGGTATAAAGACTTACTCGACAGACTTCCAGTTCCAATTATTAATGCTGGCGCAGGAAAAGGAGAGCATCCCACACAATGCATGCTGGATCTATTAACCATCTATCAGGAGTATGGGCATTTTAATGGATTAAAGGTGGTAATTGTTGGGGACATTAAGCACAGTCGGGTTGCTCGTTCAAATGCCCAGGCGCTTAGAACATTGGGAGCAGATGTTTATTTTGCAGCTGCACCAGGGTTTGAAGATAAGACACTGGATATCCCATATGTAACGATAGATGAAGCGGTTGAATCAGGTGATGTTCTAATGCTATTAAGAATTCAGCATGAAAGACACGAAATGAATAGTTACGATGTGAATGCCTACCTTGAAAATTATGGATTAACAATTGAGCGCGAACAAAAGATGAAAAACCGAGCAATTATATTACATCCCGCTCCCATAAATAGAGGGGTTGAAATAGCATCAGAATTAGTTGAATGCAACCGTTCAAGGATTTTTAAGCAAATGAATAACGGTGTGTTTGTACGAATGGCAATCATTACAACATTATTAAAGGAATGGGGAATGTATGATGAACATCTTACTGAAAAACACAACTCGATTAACGAAAACAAATGAAACTGAAAAGGTCGATATTTTAATCGAGGGTAATCACATCAAGAAAATCGATACAAACATTTCTTCTGATGAAGCCAAAGTTATTGATTGTAAAAACAATATGGTGTTTCCAGGATTTATCGATGTTCACATTCATTTGCGCGAACCGGGTGGAGAACATAAGGAGACAATTGAAACTGGTACAAAGGCTGCTGCAAGAGGCGGGTACACAACAGTTTGTTCCATGCCAAATACTTCTCCAGTTCCAGATAGCGAAGAATCTGTACAGGCGTTATTTGACAGAATCGAGGAAACTGCATCGGTACGCGTCCTGCCTTATGCGGCGATAACAAAAGGGCTAAAAGGCAAGGAATTAACAGAAATCAACAAAATAGCAGACAAAGGAATATTTGCTTTTACAGACGATGGTGTGGGCATTCAAACAGCAGACTTTATGCTACGAGCTATGAAAAAAGCTGCTGCATGTAATAAGCCAATTGTAGCGCATTGTGAGGATAATTCCATCGTCTATGGTGGTGTCGTTCACCAGGGAGCAGTAAGTGAACGTATGAATCTTCCAGGAATCCCTTCATTAAGTGAATCCGTTCAAATTGCACGTGATGTACTTCTTGCTGAAGCAGCTGGTGCACATTACCATGTCTGCCATGTTAGTACAAAAGAATCAGTACGCGTGATTCGTGATGCGAAAAAAGCAGGTATCCATGTAACTGCAGAAGTAACACCACATCATTTACTGTTAAACGAAGAGGCAATAACAGAAGATGATACGAATTTTAAAATGAATCCACCACTTAGAAGTAAAGCGGATCAAGAAGCATTGTTAGAAGGTTTAATCGATGGAACCATCGATTTTATTGCAACTGATCATGCTCCTCACGCAGAATCTGAAAAAGCAGAGGGATTCTTAAAATCACCATTTGGTATTGTGGGATTAGAAACAGCTTTTTCTCTACTTTATACACACTTAGTGAAACCAGGAATAATAACGTTAAATCAACTAGTCGAATGGTTAACGATAAAGCCAGCTCAAGTATTTAACTTACCTTATGGAAAATTAGAAGAAAATGAACTTGCTGACATTACAATCGTTAACCTGGAAACAGAAACAAAAATAAACAAAAATCAATTTCTATCTAAAGGAAAAAATACACCATTTCATGATTGGAAGGTAGTAAGTAAACCCGTTATGACTATCGCAGAAGGAAAAGTAGTTTTTAAGGAGGATTTATATGTCTAAACGTCAACTAGTGCTAGAAGATGGAACAGTATTTATTGGTGAAGGGTTTGGCAGTGACAAAAAAAAGTCAGGTGAAGTCGTATTTAATACTGGAATGACAGGATATCAGGAAATTATTTCGGATCCTTCATACTGTGGGCAAATTGTTACGATGACCTATCCTTTAGTAGGCAATTATGGGATAAACCGTGATGACTTTGAAACAGTAACTCCTTTTATTCATGGATTTGTGGTAAAAGAGTTGTGTGATTATCCATCAAACTTCCGAAGTGAGGAAAGCCTTTGTTCTTACTTGAAAGCTAATGACATTCCTGGAATTTCAGGAATAGATACTAGAAAGCTGACAAAGATCATCCGAAAGCATGGAACGATGAAAGCGTTGATTGCTGATGCTTCCGAGTCAACGGACGAGCTTTTAAAGGATCTAAAGAATCAATCGTTTATGACAGATCAGGTAAGCCAAACATCAACCGTAAAGCCTTATGTTGTACCTGGTCGGGGCAAGCGGATTGTATTAGTTGATTTTGGAATGAAACACGGCATATTACGGGAACTTACGAAACGCAGCTGCCACGTAACTGTTGTTCCTTACAACTATAGTGCAGAAAGCATTTTAAGATTAAAACCAGACGGCATTATGTTAACGAATGGTCCTGGAGATCCAAAAGATGTTCCGGAAGCGATTGAAATGGTTAAAGAAGTACTAGGTAAGATTCCGTTATTCGGAATTTGTTTAGGCCATCAATTATTCGCGTTAGCTTGTGGAGCAGATACGGTGAAAATGAAGTTTGGTCACCGCGGCTCGAATCACCCTGTAAAAGATTTAGAGATAAACAAAACTTATTTAACTTCTCAGAACCACAGTTATGCGGTAAGACCAGATACGTTAGAGAAAACAGATTTGGTACTTACGCAAGTAGCATTAAATGATAATACTGTTGAAGGAATTAAACATAAAACGTATCCTGCATTCACCGTGCAATATCATCCAGAAAGTTCACCTGGTCCGGAAGATACGAATTATTTATTTGATAGCTTTATGACAATGATAAAAGAGGTTCAAGCGAAGAAGGAGGAGGAGACATATGCCTAAAAATACATCAATCAAGAAAATCCTTGTGATTGGGTCTGGTCCAATTGTTATTGGACAAGCAGCAGAATTTGATTACTCTGGAACACAAGCATGTCAAGCCCTAAGAGAAGAAGGCTATCAGGTGATATTAGCAAACTCAAACCCAGCAACCATTATGACTGACCATACGGTAGCAGATAAGGTGTACATGGAACCACTATCTGTTGAGTTTTTGACAAAAATTATTCGTAAGGAACAACCAGATGCGTTATTACCAACACTTGGTGGCCAAACTGGGTTAAATCTGGCAGTTGCCTTGGAAGAGTCAGGAATTTTAGCTGAATATAATGTAAATCTTCTTGGAACATCACTAGAGGCAATACAAAAGGCAGAAGATCGTGAATTATTCCGTACACTCATGCATGAATTAAATGAACCAGTCCCTGAAAGTCAAATTGTAAATACAGTAGAGAAGGCAGTGGATTTTGCTAATGAAATAGGCTTTCCACTTATTGTTCGACCAGCTTATACATTAGGTGGAACTGGTGGTGGAATGTGTTACAGCGAGCAGGAGCTTCGCGAGATTACGCGAAACGGGTTGTCGCTATCACCAGTTAATCAATGTCTTATTGAGCGAAACATTGCTGGATTTAAAGAAGTAGAGTACGAAGTGATGCGTGATAAGAATGATCAGGCAATAGTTGTATGTAATATGGAAAATGTAGACCCTGTAGGAATTCATACTGGTGACTCGATAGTTGTTGCCCCTTCTCAAACACTTAGTGATCGGGAATATCAGATGCTGCGTAATGCATCGCTTAAAATCATTCGTGCGTTGGAGATTGAAGGTGGATGTAATGTGCAATTGGCACTAGATCCGAATAGTTTTAACTACTTTATTATAGAGGTAAACCCAAGAGTCAGCCGTTCATCTGCACTGGCATCAAAAGCAACCGGCTATCCTATTGCGAAAGTAGCGGCAAAAATTGCAATTGGCATGACGCTGGATGAAATTTTAAATCCGATTACAGGAAAAACGTATGCTTGCTTTGAACCTGCTTTGGATTACGTTGTAACGAAAATTCCTCGATTCCCTTTTGACAAATTTATTACAGGGGACAGGAATCTTGGTACTCAGATGAAGGCTACTGGAGAAATAATGGCAATAGGCCGTAATTTTGAAGAATCTTTGTTAAAAGGAGTTCGATCTCTGGATATCGGAACAGAGGACCTTTGGTTAAAATCACTTACCAGCGTATCACTGGATGATTTAACAAAACGCCTAAAGAAAGCAGATGACGAAAGGTTATTTGTTCTAGCTGAGGTGATCAGGCGTGGAATGACAGTAGAGGAGATATTCGAACATACAAAAATTGACCGGTTTTTCTTAGTTAAAATTGAACGATTAATCACATTAGAGCAAGAGTTGCATGAAAATAAAGATGATCTTCAATTATTATCTAAAGTGAAGCAGCTAGGATTCTCGGATGCACAGGTAGCTAGAATGTGGGAAACAACAATAGACGAGGTTTATGAACTGCGTATGAAAAATGAATTATCACCGGTATACAAAATGGTGGATACATGTGCAGCGGAATTTGAATCTGAAACTCCTTACTTTTACAGTACGTACGAGGATGAAAATGAATCAGTAAAGTCTGACCGTAAAAAAATCCTTGTGCTAGGTTCAGGTCCAATTCGAATTGGCCAGGGTATCGAGTTTGATTATGCTACCGTACATTCAGTTATGGCAATTAAAGAGATGGGCTATGAATCCATTATTATGAATAATAACCCGGAAACTGTTTCAACAGACTTCAGTATCTCGGATAAATTGTATTTTGAACCGTTAACACTTGAAGATGTGATGCACGTAATTAACCTGGAAAATCCGGAAGGCGTTATTGTGCAGTTTGGCGGACAAACAGCGATCAACTTAGCTGATGGATTGCAGCGTCGTGGAGTAAAAATTTTAGGAACAGACCTAGAAGCAATCGATAAAGCAGAGGACAGAGACAAATTTGAACAGTTGCTCGACGAATTGGATTTACAGCGTCCACAGGGCAAATCGGTACTGAAATTAAATCAGGCGTTAAAAGTAGCGAATGAAATTGGTTATCCTGTACTTGTAAGACCTTCCTACGTAATCGGCGGAAGCAGAATGGAAATAGTTTATGATGATGAAGAATTAAATGGTTATCTAACCAAGTTCAGTAGCACAGACGATAAACATCCGATATTAATTGATAAATATATTACTGGAATTGAAGTGGAAGTTGACGCAATAAGCGACGGAGAAACGACTATCGTGCCTGGGATTATGGAACATATTGAGCGGGCAGGAGTCCATTCAGGTGATTCGATTGCCGTATATCCACCACAACGCATCAGTGAGACAGTTAAACAAAGATGTATGGAAGCAACAGTTAAGATAGCAAAAGGATTAAATGTAAAAGGTTTAATCAATATCCAATTTATTGTTCAAAAGGATGAAGTGTTTGTACTGGAAGTAAATCCTAGAGCGAGCAGAACAATTCCTTTTTTAAGCAAAGTTACCGGCGTTACAATGGCTAACCTTGCAACTAGATGTATTTTAGGGGAATCATTAAAATCGATGGGTTACTCTTCAGGAATCTTACCTGAACAGGACAGTGTATCTGTAAAAGTACCAGTTTTCTCCTTTGAAAAATTACGAAGCGTAGACACGATTTTGGGGCCAGAAATGAAATCGACTGGAGAAGCAATTGGCCATGACCAAACATTGGAAAAAGCATTATACAAAGGTCTTATCGCATCAGGGTTGAAAGTACCGCAGCAAGGTTCTGTGTTATTAACAGTAGCAGATAAAGATAAGCAGGAAACACTTGAAATTGCAGATCGTTTCCATCAGCTTGGATTCCAGCTGTATGCAACATCAGGAACTGCAAATTTTGTTAAACAAAACGGAATTCCAGTTACAGAGGTAGAAAAAATTGGATCAGATGAACCAAACGTTCTTTCTATCATTGAAAATGGAGAAGTACAATTTGTAATTAATACGCTCACTTCAGGGAAAAAGCCTCGTTCGGATGGCTTTATGATTCGCCGTGAAGCAGTTGAATATGGTATCGCATGTTTAACAAGTCTTGATACAGCAAATGCAATTTTAAATGTAATTGATTCAACGACATTCAGTGCAAAACCGATGACTGGCAAAAAGGCAGTTCAAGTATGATGAAAAAAGAGATTTTAACTGTTGTTCAAGCTAAAGAAATTGCCCTGGATACAACCGAAATGATCTTAAAGAATGCCTATATTAGTGAAACAGCAGTAGCTGGACAGTTTTTGCATATGGGGGTAGAAGGGCATACGTTAAGACGACCTATTTCCATAGCAAACATTGATAGAGAGAATCATTCGGTTACTATACTATTTAAGCAGCTGGGGGAGGGGACAAAGGCACTTTCCAGATACCAGACAGGTATGGAAATTAGTGCCCTTGGTCCTAGTGGTAATGGTTTTACTATTGATTCCAACAAAAATAAAACTGTCCTGTTAGTTGGTGGGGGAATTGGTATTCCACCACTATACTGCCTTGGTAAAAAGCTTGCTCAACAAGGTGTGAAAATAAAATCAGTTTTAGGATTTCAAACCGCTGATAGTATTTTTTATGAAAATGAATTTAATAATTTAGGTGAAACATTCATCACAACAAACGATGGCACTTATGGTCATGATGGATTTGTTACAGATGTGTTAGATGGTGTGGGGGAATTTGACTGTTACTACTCGTGTGGTCCACTCCCTATGCTTAAGGCCGTAACCAATACATTACGTGGTGAAAAAGGCTATATATCTTTAGAAGAACGTATGGGTTGTGGTGTAGGCGCATGTTTCTCCTGTGTTATTCCTACTGACAATCAAGGCGGCTATAAGAAAATATGTAAAGATGGTCCGGTCTTTGAGGCAAGTGAGGTGAGCTTATGACAGAACTAACAATAAATCTGCCTGGTTTGAAATTGAAAAATCCAATTATGCCAGCGTCGGGATGTTTTGGATTTGGAAGAGAATACAGTGAATTTTATGATTTGCAGAAGTTAGGTGCTGTTATCATGAAGGCTGCTACTGGTACAAGTCGTTTCGGTAATAAAACACCTCGAGTTGCGGAGACATCAGGTGGAATGCTGAATGCGATTGGTTTACAGAATCCTGGTGTTGAAAAAATTATTGACACGGAGGTACCGTTCCTCGCTAACTATCAGGTGCCAATTATTGCAAATGTTGCTGGAAGTACTTTAGAAGAATACGAGAAAGTAGCTGCTGCTTTTAATGAGACAGAATCTGTATATGCTCTAGAGTTGAATATTTCATGCCCAAATGTAAAAGAAGGCGGCATTCAATTTGGAACAGATCCTGAAATGGCAGCAAACGTGACAAGAGTTGTGAAAAAAGCCAGTAATTTACCAGTTTATGTGAAGTTATCTCCAAATGTTACAGATATCGTATCGATGGCTGCAGCTGTAGAAGAAGCTGGTGCGGACGGGTTATCCATGATTAACACATTATCCGGTATGCAAATCCATCTCCCGAGTAAAAGACCGTTATTGGCCAATAAAACAGGTGGGTTATCAGGTCCTGCCATAAAACCAGTAGCAATTCGTATGATTTATGAAGTGAAGAAACATGTCTCGATACCAATCATCGGGATGGGTGGAGTCACTAATGTGGATGATGTTATTGAATTTTTGTTAGCAGGGGCGAGTGCTGTAGCAGTTGGAACAGCTAATTTTCAAAATCCATATATTTGTCCGGAACTAATTGAAGAATTACCTAATGCATTAAAGAAATATGGCTTTGATTCAGTTGAGGATGCAATTGGGAAGGGGCATGAAGCATGAACAAAAACATGTATTTGTCGTTAGATTTCCCTACATGGGTTGAGGCAAAGACGTTCATAGACACGCATGAATTCCAGGGTGTACCGGTAAAAGTTGGTATGGAGTTGTTTTACCGGGAAGGTCCACAAGTGATTGAAAAATTAAAAGAAGCTAATCACACCGTTTTTCTTGATCTGAAATTGCATGATATTCCAACTACAGTAAACAAAGCAATGAGAAATATAGCAAAGCTTAATGTAGATATGGTTAACGTTCATGCACTTGGCGGAAGTGAAATGATACAACGAGCGAAAGAAGGTTTGCTGGCTGGCTCCAGTTCAGCCAATACTACAAAATTAATTGCCGTAACAGTGCTTACCTCAATGGATGAGGAAGCCATGAATAATGAACTCAGATTGCCAGGAAAACTTCATGAAAATGTACTTCATTTCGCTGATTTTTCGAATCAAAATGGTGCAGATGGAGTTGTATGCTCAGTACATGAAGCCAAAGCAATCAAGGGAGTATGCGGTTCTTCATTTTTAACGGTTACACCTGGAATCAGGTTAGAAGAATCAGATATTAACGATCAGAAGCGAATTGCTACGCCGGGTTTTGCGCGAGATAACGGCTCAGATATTTTAGTATTAGGTCGAACTGTTACAAAAGCAGCAGACCCAATGGCAGCATACAAAAAAGTTATCGAGGAGTGGAAAAATGGGATTAGGTCATGAAATAGCCAAGGAGCTATTAGAAATAAAAGCTATACAAATTAAAACAGATAACTATTTCACCTGGACTTCAGGTATCAAGTCACCTATTTATTGTGATAATCGACTAACAATGTCATATCCATCTACTCGTAAAAAAATCGTGCAGGGATTCGTTGAGCTAATTGAGCAAATGGAGGTTCGGCCAGATGTGATAGCTGGCTGTGCTACAGCAGGGATACCGCACGCAGCCTGGCTTGCTGATAAGCTTGATCTTCCAATGGTATACGTACGTTCTAAGCCTAAAGGACACGGAAAAGGGAACCAGATTGAAGGTCATTTTGAAAAGGGCCAAAAAGTAGTAGTAATTGAGGATTTAATCTCAACTGGTGGTTCATCAATAGAATCTGCTCAAGCACTTCAAAATGAAGGAGCGGAAGTGTTAGGTGTACTGGCCATTTTTACATACGGGTTGGAAAAATCAGTAAGGAAATTTTCAGAAGCAAAGATAGACTTTGATACCATCACTAATTATGAGGAACTTCTTACTTTATTAGCTGAAGATGGTACGATTACGAGCAGTGAAAAAGAAAAGTTACAGGAGTGGCGCAGCAGTTTATAAAGACATGGAACTAATCGTACGACAGTTTGTTAATATCGCGCACAATCCTAATAAAATCGAACAATCAGTACCCATTTTCGCGAGATATGCTGCTGGTGCGCGAAATTTTGCCACCGCCGCGCTATTTGTATAATACACTGCGCGATATGATCCGATTACCGCGCTATTTCTTATAAATTATAAAAACTAACATGACCACTACTATTCAAAGTAGTGGTCATGTTAGTTACCTCTGAAAAAGATCCTCATCAATTGAATTGATAATTGCATTCAGGTTATCCAAGTTATCAACCATTTCTTTTTCCTCAGCTGTAATTTCACTTGTATTTTCAATATATGTCAGCCATTCTTTCTCTAATTCTTGTTCTGATTTCCCATAAACTTCATTTAATTTCTTGGGTAGATTAGCCTGATTATAGACTTTCTCAAAATCTTCCCTTCCGTATTTTTCAATTAAATACGTTACAAATGATCCTGCATGCATATAACTCATCCATTGAAGTGCATTATCTCCCGGATCATTCATCACTGGTCTAAAGTAGCTAGTGTCGAATCCTTGAGTAATTAATTTGTTTAATGGTAAGTTTTTATCTTTATTCATAAGTAATTTCACTATTTCATGTGTGGAAAAACCATAATTCATCAGTGTGGATTCTCCGTACTCACTTTCCATATAAACTGCATATCCTTCTTGTGTGAAAAATCCTCTAGTTGAACCGAAATTTTCACCGTAACCTAATAGGGTATGTGTCATTTCATGAACTATCGGGTATTGATCGATCTTATTAGCATAAAGTTTAATATCGTTTCTATATCCTGTAGATTGTCTCGTTCCTTTCAGCAAATGAATGTTAATGTTTTTTGCAGGGGTATATTCTGTATCTATCGAGTCTGTGACTATTATGTTATATGCATCTAAAATCTCATTCTTTAATTCCTCTACATCATCTTGAGGAGCATTCTTCGTATTGATAATCGTAAATATAACTGCATCATCTTCTGTTACAATAACGTTCTCCTTCGGTTCATCCTTTATTGGATCTTTAGTTTCTGGTTTAGATTCTGCTGGTGAACATGCCGTTAACAGTATTACTAGTAGAGTGATAGCGGTAATAATTCGAATATTAAATTCCTCCCTTTGTGAAATATTAATCTATTTACGAATACTATTCATAAAAGTTTCACAAATTAGGTAAAATAGTTACTTTTTCATGCACATTACCATCCACTCGTCTATAGCAAATGAATGTACTTGATCTTTCAATAGTTTGATTTGAAAATACTCACGTAGGTTTTCAGGCGCATCCTTCATGTACGATGTAACTTCACGTTTTTTTTCCTTATCATCTACCATGCGGTTTAACCACTCGTTATATGGTAATGTTTTCTTTCTAGTTTTTTCGTGCAGTACTGGCAATTGATAGGATGTCAAATACTGTTTCCATTTTGTAATTGGCAAGGAACGTACATGACTGTAATCACGCATTTTTTCAAATTTGTTAACAAAGTTATCAAGTGCTACTCGTTCAGGTGCAATATTATCAATGAAAATAAATTTCCCATTAGGTTTTAATACGCGAGAAACTTCAGAAATAAAATTTTCGGGATGCGGAAAGTGATGTGCCGCAATTCGGCAAGTAACGATATGAAAAGAATTGTCTTCAAACGGTAATTCTTCAGCGTCTGCAATCGTAAAGCTGATATTTGTAAACTGCTTTAAGTGAGTTGCGGTATTTGTTAGCATTTCTTCGGTTAGATCAGTGGCTATCACCTTCTTAACGTGTGGGGAAAGTTGTTTGGCAACATGCCCTCCGCCCGTTGCAATATCAAGTGCAATCATACTTGAATTCGGATTTAACCATTCGATTAATAAGGGTAGGTCTATACCTGATCCATGGGTCGAACTGGTAACGTAGGCATTACTGTTTTTCGCAAATGCTTTTTTCACATTTTCTTTGTCTTTCATTTTTTTACCTTCTTTCTCAGAGTCAATTTATACATTAATCATATGTTGAATAATGCAATAAGTAAAATACTGGTTTATAATCGATAGTAATAACTTATTCTTATACTAGGGGAGAACATATAATGAAAATTGATGATTATATCCTGTTAGTAAAATTACAGGAAATTGGAACGATACGTGGAACAGCAAAGGCAATATTAATCTCGCAGCCAGCTGTGACACAACGACTTAAATACATAGAAGCGCACTTTGGTCAGATCATTTTCATACGAACATCTAAAAAACTTATTCTGACACCGGTGGGAGAAATGATTCTTACACATGCAAAATCTGTAGTTGATGGGGAAGAAGCTTTAAAAAATAATTTGATTGAGTCAAGTGATATAGTCCAAGGTACTTTATCAATTGCTTGTTCATCACTAATAAGCCAACGTTTTTTACCAGCTATGCTTGCAGCGTATACTGAATCCTATCCAAATGTGAGTATAGATCTTGTTACCGGAATCAGTGAAGATATTAAACGGGATCATAAAAATTATCATGTGTGTATTATTAGAGGCGAAAAATTGAGAGAAAGTACATGCAACCGAATATTTGAAGATCCATTATATATTTTTGATACGGAGCCATTCCCAAAAAATAAATTAAAGGAACGGCCATTAATAGCTTTTAAAAGTGATGATAGTATGCATGAATTAGTTGACAACTGGTTGTATCATCATCAAAGTCACATCAAGCCAGCGAAGACGATACGAGTGGATCAAATAGAAACGTGTAAGCAATTTATGAAGCAGGGACTTGGCATGGCAGTTTTACCAAAGAGTGTATCCGACACAATGATGGACGAATATCCACATTTAGAACTTACGCTAAATAACAAAAGTGTAACTAGAAGCACGTGGGTTTGTTACCAGGAAGAAGTTAAAAAGCTGCCCCAGGTAGAAAAGTTTCTGGAAATTGTTTTAGAAAAGAAATATATATAATTGTTTAGTATCGAAAGCATAGTGGAATAGATAAATATACTATAAAAAAAGGAGTGCTGAATATATGAGTAAGGTAATTTTTACTTCAAAAGCAACAGCAAAAAACGGTCGTGATGGTCATGTTAAATCTGAAGATGGGTTAATCGATTTAAATTTAGTAAATCCAGCTACCAATAAAAAAGATAAAGGTTCAAATCCAGAACAATTATTCGCTGCTACCTATTCTTCCTGCTTTGATGGGGCGTTAAATTTAGTTGCAGCAAATCAGGATAAAAAAATTGAATCTGAAACTACTGCAGAGGTTAGTTTCTGTAAGGATGAAGAAGATGGTGGTTTTAAAATAGAAGTAACACTAAATGTTTCTGTTAATGGTGTCAGCCAAGAGGATGCAGATAAACTTGTAGAAGAAGCCCATGGTGTTTGCCCGTATTCTAAAGCAACTCGTGGCAATGTTAATGTAACATTGAACGCAAAAGCTGTATAAACTATAGTAGTGAAAAAGGATGATCCGAATTGGATCATCCTTTTTCTTTGTTTGATTTTAATGTTTCTACCATCTTTTTATCAGGAGTTACAAACAACGTTTTTTGATTGTCGTACGTAACAAACCCTGGTTTGGCACCATTTGGTTTTTTTACGTGTCTGATTGACGTATAATCTACCGGAACAGATGAAGATTGTTGTGATTTGCTGAAAAAAGCTGCTAAATGAGCTGCTTCCATTAACGTTTCTTCGCTTGGCTTACTATCCTGGATAACCACATGGGATCCTGGAATATCTTTTGTGTGCAGCCAGATATGATCGCGATGTGCTAGTTTATTGGTAACATACTCATTTTGTTTGTTGTTTTTCCCGACAAGTATTGGCGTACCGTCAGTAGCTTGATAGGCGTCAGGTTTTGGTAATCCTTTTTTGTTTTTCTTCTTATGTTTCGTGCGTTGTCTTTTTAAATATCCCTCATCACGCAGTTCTTCACGTATATCTTCCACATCTTCTTCTCGAGCAACGTCTATTTGCTGCAGTAACTGATCTAGATAGTTTAACTCGCTCTTAGTTTTTCTGATCTCTTTTTCGACTATCTTTTTTGATGTCTTTAACTTCTGATAGGTCTTGAAGAAGCTCTGCGTATTTTCACTAGGAGTTTTGTTTGGGTTCAGCTCAATAGTCAGCTCCCGTTGTTCCGGATCATAGTAATCTGTTACAACCACTGATTTATCTCCCTTTTTAACAACATGCATATTCGCAGTCAGTAACTCACCTAAGTGCTGGAACTTGTCTGCTCCATTTGCTTTTTTGATGGTTTGATAATGTTTTTTTAATTTACGTTCATTTTTATCTTTTTCATTTTTTATAAAACGATACAGGTCTTTTGCCTGTTGCTTTACGCGATCGCGTTCAGCTTTTCCAGAAAAGAATGCATCCAGCATCTCATTCGTACTTTCATATGCTTCAACTTCAGCATCTAATGTTTCTAATTTTAATGCATGGAAATCTTCTTTTTTATGAATATAGATAGCTGGTTTGAAATTACAATTTTTAATTGAGGATTGTAATTCATTGAAGATATTCATATATGTTTCCCTAGATCCAAGCTTTGCCTGGTCTACTAATTCCCGGGCAATCAGTGGCGATACACCACTTAATGTCTTAACGATTTGATTCTCAATTTTCCCTTGATTGAAATCAATCTTTCTGATGAACGCATCCGCACTGCATTCCAGAATGTTTAGTTTGTCCTGGGATGGAGGATGAATGTATTCATGACCAGGTAATATTGTTCGATGGCGGTTTTGCGCCATGGAAATATGTTTCAGGCTATCAATGATATGTCCTTTTTCCTGGTCGATAAGCATTAAATTACTATGTTTACCCATAAGTTCGATTACGAGGGACTTATGTGTAACATCCCCAATTTCATTTCTAGTTTTAAATTCAAATGTTATGATTCGTTCCATTCCATCCTGGCTTATTGATTCAATGACCGCCCCGGATAGATATTTACGAAGTATCATACAAAACATAGGTGCTTCTTTTGGATTTGTATACGTATCATGTGTTGTATGAATACGTGCATACATGGGGTGAATCGAAAATAGTAGTGTTCGGTTCTTCCCGTTACTTCGTATCGTAAAAACTATTTCTGTGTCTGTAGGTTGATAAATTTTGTTGATTTTACCTGGAACAATATCCTTATTCCATTCATTTACTAGTGCTCTTGTTACAATTCCATCGAATGGCATGCAATCACCTCAAGCGCAATTATAGCATTTTTCAGGACAAGTCTGCATACATATCGATAAGAGAAAGCTAAATTTATCTTTTTCTTGATAGAAAAGGGACTTGGATGGAGGGGTGTGTTTTGCAGTGGTATCAATTAGACAAAGAATCACTTGAAGAACAGCTTCACGTTAAAACAGAAGAGGGACTTAAGTCAAAGCAAGTCGAAACAAGAAGAAAACAACATGGTGCAAATGAGTTGGAGTCAGGGAAAGAAACTGCAAAATGGTTAATTTTTATTAAACAATTTCAGGACTTTATGGTTCTGGTATTATTGGCTGCGACATTAATTGCTGGGTTACTAGGCGAGTTTATAGATGCGATAGCTATAATGGTTATTGTTTTTGTTAACGGATTTATCGGTTTTTTTCAGGAACAGAAGGCAGAGAAATCTTTGGCAAAATTAAAAGAATTATCCGCTCCTTTTGCTTATGTGTTAAGGGACAAAGCATGGGTGCAATTGCCATCTAAAGATATTGTAGTGGGGGATATTGTACAAATTAGAAGTGGTGACCGAATTCCTGCTGATATTAGAGTAATAGACTCAAAAAGTATGGAAACAGAAGAGTCTACTTTGACAGGAGAATCCTTGCCGGTTCCTAAGTATTCAAATTCAATTAGAAAAGATGATCTCGGCCCACAAGATCAATCGAATATGGCGTTTATGGGTACTTTGGTCACTAGAGGTTCTGGTATTGGTATTGTTGTTGGCACAGGGATGAATACCGCAATGGGACAAATTGCATCTCTCATGGTTAAGACGAAGAAAACCATTACCCCACTGGAACATAAACTAGCAGAACTAGGGAAGATATTGATTATCGTTGCACTTATTCTCACTGCATTGGTGGTTATAGTTGGAGTCTATCAGGGACACCCTGTTTACAACATGTTTCTTGCTGGAGTATCACTTGCCGTCGCTGCGATTCCAGAGGGATTACCAGCGATTGTTACGGTGGCTTTATCACTTGGGGTCCAGCGAATGATTAAGAAGAAAGCTATTGTTCGAAAACTTTCTGCTGTCGAAACCTTAGGAAGTGCATCCGTAATATGCTCAGATAAAACCGGGACCATGACTGAAAATCAGATGACAGTTAAAGAAATTTATGTGAATGATAAAATGGTGAGCGTTACAGGTGAAGGATACGATATTCTCGGAGATTTTTATTCTAACAATTCCAAGATTAATCATCAATTTCCACAGCTTAAATCTATGCTTTTGTATGGAATGCTTTGTAATAATGCTTCGTTAATGGTTAAAAAAGGTAAAAATTATATTAATGGTGATCCAACTGATGGTGCACTACTTGTAGCTGCCAGAAAATTGGGTTTATCAACGGCTGATGGAGAAGTGTATCGAGTAGTGAGAGAAATTCCATTTGATTCAACAAGAAAACGTATGAGCATGATCGTGGAAGATGAAAATAAACGTCAATTTCTGATCACAAAAGGCGCTCCGGATGTTTTATTGCCGAGGTCAAACTCAATACTTTCCAATAACGAAAAACGCTTAATGAGAGCGGACGACAAAACAAAAATAAATGCTGTAATAAACGGAATGGGTGAGAAAGCATTACGCACGATCGCAATTGCAATCAAACCGATAACTTCTGTCAGTAAACAGGATGAGGGAATACTAGAGAATGATCTTACATTTATTGGCTTATACGGTATGATCGACCCGCCTAGAAAAGAGGTAAAAGCGGCTATCGAGTCATGTAAGGAAGCTGGAATTAAAACAGTTATGATTACGGGAGATCATGAGAAGACTGCACGAGCAATCGCCATCAATTTAAATCTGCTGCCTGAGGATGGGCTAGTTCTTGATGGATATCAACTAAATCAGATGTCCCAGAAAGAGTTAATTGAAATTATTGATCGTGTATATGTTTTTGCTCGAGTTACTCCTGAGCATAAGTTGAAAATAGTAGATGCTTTTCAACAAGTTGGTCATATTGTAGCGATGACTGGTGATGGAGTTAATGATGCTCCAGCGATTAAAGCCAGTAACATTGGGATTAGTATGGGACGTAGTGGAACGGATGTGGCGAAGGAAGCATCATCTCTTATTCTAATGGATGATAACTTTGCTACAATTAAAGCAGCCATTCATGAAGGACGAAATATCTATGAAAACATTCGAAAGTTTATCCGTTATTTATTGGCTTCAAACGTCGGTGAAATATTAGTAATGCTTTTTGCCGTAATGCTTGGTCTGCCGTTACCTCTTGTACCGGTTCAAATATTGTGGGTCAATTTAGTAACGGATGGCCTTCCTGCATTAGCTTTGGGACTTGATCAGCCAGAGTCAGATGTTATGAGCAGAAAACCCAGACATCCAAAAGAGGGAGTGTTTGCTAGAGGATTGGGCTTTAAAATAGTTAGCAGGGGTATCTTAATAGGACTCGTGACCTTGTTCGCATTTATGATGAGCTATCAGGATAATCCTGATAACCTGATTTATGCGCAGACAATGGCGTTTACCACACTTGTTATGGCACAGTTGATCCATGTTTTTGACTGCCGGAGTGAGCGTTCTGTCTTCACGAGAAATCCTTTTGGTAATAAATATTTGCTGCTGGCAGTATTATCGTCTGTTGTTTTATTGTTATGTGTGATCTATTTTGAACCATTACAACCAGTATTCCATACAGTATTCCTTGGTGTTCGGGACTGGATATTTATAGTAGCATTAAGTGCAATCCCAACCGTATTTTTTGGGTTCACAAAAAAATGAAAAACGTAGTCGAATGACTAATACCAATACTTCTTCCTTTTATTTACGAAGGAAGGAGTTTTTCTTTTTCGTCTAAAAAAGGTATAATAGAAAGAGTGAGCAAAAACGAGCTTCCGAAATGGTTGAGTTTTGCATGAAATATTTATTATAATATACATACTAAAGATTACAGAAGCACGAACAGAGGTACTTCTAAGGGGGAGCTAAGTTTGAGTTTAAGACTAATTAATATAGGTTTTGGTAATGTAGTGTCTGCCAACCGTATTATTTCTATTGTTTCACCAGAATCAGCACCAATCAAGCGAATTATTACCGTAGCAAGAGAAACGAATAAACTAGTCGATGCTACTTATGGCAGACGCACAAGAGCTGTAATTATTACAGACAGTGATCATGTTGTACTGTCAGCTGTTCAGCCAGAAACAGTAGGTCAGCGTGTGTTAAGCCATGAAGAAGTTTCAGATGAATAATAGGAGGTACTGCTTTGATTGATCAAAAAGGGATATTGTTTATTCTTTCAGGCCCGTCCGGCGTTGGCAAAGGAACGGTTCGAAAAGAACTTTTTGACCAGGATACGGAATTGAAATACTCCATATCGATGACAACGAGAGATATGCGTCCAGGTGAAAGAGATGGGATAGACTATTTTTATAAATCAAAAGAAGAATTTGAATCGTTGATTGAAAATAATCAGCTGTTAGAATATGCGAAATATGTCAATAACTATTATGGAACTCCTCGTGAATATGTGGAGAAGACATTGGAAGAAGGTCACGATGTCTTTCTGGAAATTGAGGTTCAAGGAGCTTTGCAAGTACGAGAAAATTTTCCGGAAGGTGTATTTATCTTCCTTTTTCCACCTAGTTTAGATGAATTGAAGAATAGAATTGTAAATCGAGGAACCGAATCACAGGAACTTGTTTTAAACCGGTTGCGCGAAGCCAGAAAAGAAATAGAAATGATGGATGCTTATGACTATGTAGTCGTGAATGATCAAGTTCAGCTGGCAGTTCGGAAAGTACAATCTATTATTCAAAGTGAACACTGTAAGCGAGAAAGAATAGAAAAACAATACAAACAATTACTGGAGGACGAAATCTCATGATGTTAGAACCGTCAATTGATAAACTACAGGAAAAAATTAATTCAAAGTACACCTTGGTGACATTATCATCACGTCGTGCCAGACAAATGCTGGATACGAATTCAACGCTAATTGAAAATCCTAAATCATTTAAATATGTAGGTATAGCGTTAGAAGAAATACTAGAAGATAAATTGTATGTTACAGATAAGTAATAAATAATTGTTGCCCCTCGCTTACTAATCGCGAGGGGTTTTGATTATTTCATTGTAAAATATTTAGATTTGTATCTGTTTTATGGTATAACTGAGAGAAGAAATTGGAATAAAAGGGGCTCGAAAAAATGATTAAGAATAAAAATATTCTTTTAGGTGTATCTGGAGGAATAGCCGCTTATAAAGCTTGCGCATTGACGAGTAAATTAACACAAGCTGGTGCGAATGTTCGAGTAATAATGACTCGAAATGCCTCCGAATTTGTATCTCCACTTACATTTCAAGCACTATCAAGAAATCCCGTTTATATAGATACCTTCGATGAAAAGAACCCACAAAAAATAGCGCATATTGATGTAGCAGATTGGGCGGATCTTGTAATAATTGCTCCAGCTACAGCTAACATTATCGGCAAACTAGCAAATGGTATAGCTGATGATATGCTTTCGACAACACTTCTAGCAACACAAGCAGACGTGTATATTGCTCCTGCTATGAATGTGCATATGTATGCCCATCCAGCAGTTATTCAGAATATGAAAAAGCTTGAGGAATGGAATTACTATTTCATTGAACCGGGTGCAGGATATTTAGCATGTGGATATGTAGGCAAAGGACGTCTGGAAGAGCCTGAGAGTATTGTAAAAACAGTTGATCAGCATCAGCAAGCAAAAGGGATGGATGGCCATTTAAAAGGTAAAAACGTATTAATTTCGGCTGGTCCAACACGTGAAAAAATAGATCCCGTACGATATTTTACAAATCGATCCAGCGGTAAAATGGGTTTTGCCTTGGCTGAAGCCGCTGCTGAACAAGGGGCAGAAGTCACTCTGATTACTGGTCCAGTCAGTTTAGAAATAACGCACCCCATGGTAAAAAGAATAGATGTCGTCACAGCTGAGGAAATGTACAATTCGATGGTTGAACACTTTCCTAATAGTGATATCGTAATAAAATCTGCTGCAGTAGCAGATTATCGTCCAACGTATACGTTTGAAGAAAAGATGAAAAAACAGCCTGGTGAGTGGCACGTGGAAATGGAGCGTACACAAGATATATTGCAACGATTAGGCGAGCAAAAGAAGCATCAGTTTTTAGTCGGTTTTGCTGCTGAGACTACAAATCCGCTAGAATATGGGATTGAAAAACTGAGAAAGAAAAACTTAGATGCTATTTTAATCAATAATGTTTCCGTTCGAGGGGCAGGATTCGAAAGTGATACGAACGTTGGCACGTATGTTAATAAATCATTTAAGGCTGAAGAGATCCCATTGACCTCAAAAAAGGAATTAGCATTAACACTCCTAAAAAAGATTGATCGTGACATGAAGGATGATACGTTGTGAGCGTAGCAAAAGTTATCGTAGATGTTCCTGCAAAACAGATTAATCAGACTTTTGATTATAAAGTACCTGAGCAACTAGAAAAGGTTATTATGCCAGGTATGCGTGTGATTGTGCCATTTGGACCAAGGAAGATAATGGGATATGTAATGGAGTTAACGACAACTTCAAATTACGGTAAATTGAAAGAAATTATAGACGTACTTGACTTAACACCAGTTTTAACACGGGAGTTATTGGAGCTTGGTCAATGGCTCGCCGAAGAAACTATTAGTCTATTTATTATGGCTTATCAGGTTATGCTGCCTCAAGTACTAAAGTCGCAGTACAAGAAAGAACTGCAACGCATGACAGAAGATGAACTTGAGCCTGCACTGGAGAATCTATTTGCTGGTCGAGATACGATTACATATGAAGAATTTACTAACTCGAATATCAGCTATAATGAATTATTAAAGGTTATTAATAATGGAGAAATTTCAGTAGAGTATTTGGTGAAGTCACGAATAACGAAAAAGACGGAAACAATTATTAAACCAGTCGAGGATCAAAACTTGGAAGAAGCATACGAGGATTTATCACCAAATGCCAAAAAACAGAAACAATTATTAGGATATTTCATACAAAACCCTGATCCAATTCATAAAAAACAGCTAATGTCGCTAGTAAATACGAGTGCCTCAACGATTAAGTCATTGCTGGATAAAAAATTGCTGGTTTCTAGCCAAAAAGAAGTATATCGAAATCCATATGATGATGAATCGATTATCCGTACCAGCCGACTCACCTTAACGGATGAACAAGCGCAGGCAATAAAACCAATTAAAGAAACGATAGCTGATGACTCACATGAAGTCTATCTGCTTCATGGTGTGACAGGGAGTGGCAAAACTGAAATCTATCTTCAAGCTATAGAGGATGTAATTCGAAAAGGAATGGAAGCGATTGTGTTAGTTCCGGAAATTTCGTTAACACCTCAAATGGTTCACCGATTCAAAGGTAGATTTGGTTCAGATGTAGCCGTGATGCACAGTGCTTTATCAAGTGGGGAAAAGTATGATGAGTGGCGTAAAATTTATCGAAAAGAAGTGAAAGTTGTGGTTGGCGCAAGATCAGCTATCTTTGCCCCTTTTGAAAATATCGGAATAATAATTATTGATGAAGAGCACGAAACAAGCTATAAACAGGAAGACCAGCCAAGATATCATGCACGGGATGTTGCGATTGAACGAGGGAAAAATCATAGCTGCCCCGTAATCCTGGGTAGTGCAACACCGACCCTTGAAACATATGCCCGGGCAAAAAAGGGTGTCTACCAATTAGCTACATTGAGCAAACGTACAAATGAAAAAGATATGCCTGAAGTAGAAATTGTGGATATGCGCAATGAGCTCCACGCAGGAAACCGAACGATGTTTTCCCGAACGTTAAAAGAAAAAATTGAGAGTTGTTTAGATAAGAAAGAACAGATTGTTCTTTTACTAAATAGACGTGGTTATTCAACCTTTGTGATGTGTCGCGATTGCGGACATGTTAAAGAATGTCCTCATTGTGACATTGCACTTACCTTTCATAAAAATTCAAACCGGTTAAAGTGTCATTACTGTTCCTACGAAGAGCCAATGCCTGTCACCTGCCCGGAATGTACCAGCGATTTAATCCGCTATTTTGGTACAGGAACCCAACGTGTAGAAGAAGCTTTAACACAGCTTATTCCTGAAGCGAGAATTATCCGGATGGATGTTGATACTACAAGAAGAAAAGGGGCACACGAAAAACTGTTAGGTCAGTTTGGTGATGGTCAGGCAGATATATTACTGGGGACTCAGATGATTGCAAAAGGTTTGGATTTTGAAAACGTCACCCTGGTAGGGGTACTGACCGCAGACTCTATGCTGCATTTACCAGATTTTCGTTCATCCGAAAAGACGTTTCAACTTTTAACACAGGTAAGTGGACGTGCTGGACGGCATGAATTACCAGGTAAGGTTATTGTTCAAACGTATACACCGGATCATTATAGTATCGAGCTAGCAAGTCAGTATAAATTCACTGAGTTCTATATGAAGGAAATGGCAATGAGAAAAACATTTCACTATCCTCCATTTGTTTTTCTAGTGCTAATCACTGTTTCACATACCAATCAAATCAAAGTTATTCAGACCACACAAAAAATTGTGCAGTCATTAATACACTCTGTGAAAGAAGAAACAGTAATCCTTGGACCTACACCATCACCAATGGCTCGAATTAAAGACAGGTATCGTTACCAGTGTATGGTAAAATATAAAAACGAACCTAATTTACGTGAAATAATCCGAAATATTATAAATCAGTTTGAAGCAGATGTTCGGAAAGACAATTTATTAATATCTGTTGACATGCAACCTTATCAAATGATGTAGAAATGATGATAATTAGTAAAGAGATACAGAATTGGAAAGTAGGTTTTATTATGAAGAAAATAGTATTTATGGGGACTCCAGATTTCTCGGTACCAATTTTACGTCAACTTGTAAAAGAGGGATATGATATTCCCCTTGTTGTTACGCAACCAGACCGCCCTGTTGGCAGAAAAAAAGTTTTGACTCCTCCACCAGTAAAATCAGAAGCAATCGAACAAAACATTCCTGTCTTTCAGCCTGAAAAGCTGGCAAATGAGTATCAGCAAATAATCGATTTAAAGCCTGATTTAATTGTCACTGCTGCCTACGGTCAAATATTACCTTCTTCATTATTAGCAGCACCACCATTTGGATGCATTAACGTTCATGCATCTTTATTACCTGAACTTAGAGGGGGAGCACCTATACACCATGCTATTCTTCAAGGTAAGAAACAAACAGGAATCACCATCATGTACATGGTGGATAAGCTTGATGCTGGAGATATTTTAACACAGGAAGCAGTCGATATTCTAAACAATGACAACGTGGGAACCATGCATGACAAACTGTCGGTAATTGGTGCAGATTTGCTGATCGATACGTTACCTAAATTATTTAACAGTGAACTAACGCCTTTAGAACAAGACCACGCAAAGTCTACGTTTGCCAGCAATATTAAACGAGATCAAGAAAAAATTGACTGGACTAAGAATAATGATATGATTCATAATCAAATCCGTGGGCTAAACCCTTGGCCAGTAGCTTTTACTAAGTATCTGGGTAAAACGATGAAAATTTGGGAGTCTGAATTGGTCGATAATGAATACAACGGTTCACCTGGTGAAATAGTAGATATTATAAACAACGATAGATTTTTGGTATTATGTGGTAATAATAAAGGAATAATGATTACAGAAATACAGCCTGCAGGTAAAAAACGGATGTCGGTTAAAGACTACCTGATGGGTTCACAAGATCGAATAAAAATTGGAACAGTTTTAGGTGATACGAATGAATAATACAGTACGAGAAACAATTTTAAATTTATTACTGCGAATAGAAGATGAAAGTGGCTTTAGTCATCTCGTCATCGATCATGAAATTAAGTCGAATCAACTCTCGGACCGCGATGCGGGTTTTCTAACTGAAATTGTATACGGGACTTTACAACGAAAAATAACGCTGGACTATTATCTCGAACCTTATATTAATCCTGACAAAAGTGTAAAACCTTGGATTAAAACTTTATTGCGTATGTCGGTTTATCAAATGGCGTTTTTAGACAAAGTGCCGGATCATGCAATTATTAATGAAGCGGTTGAAATTGCCAAGAAACGCGGTCATAAAGGAATAGCTTCATTAGTAAATGGAGTTCTGCGTAATATACAACGTAATGGATACCGAGATACATCCGATATTTCATTACCAGGGAAAAGAATTTCAATTGAGACAAGCCATCCAGAGTGGCTGGTGGATCGATGGATAGAAATGTACGGAGTTGAGATTACTGAACTGATGTGTCAATCGAATCTTGAGAGGAAAGGGACTTCCATTCGGGTTCAGCCGCTCAAAATGAGCAGAGACGAAGCAATAAAGATGTTGAAAGAACTGGATTATGACGTACATAAATCATTGTTTTCGGAGCAGGGAATAGTAGTAAATAAAGGTAACATCTTAAGGACAGAACTATTTACTAATGGGTACATCACAATTCAGGATCAGAGTTCTATGCTGGTTGCTGAAATGTTAAAATTAGAAAGTGGTATGATGGTTTTAGATTCCTGCAGTGCCCCTGGTGGAAAAGTAACCCATATTGCCGAGAAAATGGGGAACAAAGGAAAAGTGCATGCCTATGATTTACATGCCAAAAAAGCAAAGAAAATTAATGATAAAACAAGCAAATTAGACTTAACGATAGTAGAAGCTAAACATGCTGATGCCAGGAAATTGACTGAATTCCATGAAGAGAAGACATTTGACCGCATCTTAGTGGATGCTCCTTGTTCAGGTCTCGGGGTAATCCGAGGTAAACCGGAAATTAAGTATTCTAAACAAGAATCCGATATTCATAACTTGGCAAAAATTCAATATGATATCTTGTCAGGTGTCGCATCATTAGTTAAAGTAAATGGTCTCATGATGTACACTACTTGTACGGTAGATAAGGAAGAAAACAATCAGGTTATCGCTAGCTTCCTAGATGATAATCCGGATTTTGAAGTTGACCACACTTTCTTTGAAGAACTTCCTGTTTTTCTATCTGAATATGCAGGATTATCAAAAGAAGGACTACAATTGTTTCCGCATACACACCAAACAGATGGTTTTTTTCTCACCCGTTTAATCAGAAAGGCATAATGAGTATGATTAGTATAGTTAGGAAAAATGGTATAGTTCTTCAATATTTATAAGCTTCGTGTAATAATGGGAATAGAATGAGACTAATTTTTTTACACGTAAGGAAGGTATACATGTTTAGAGCAAATGCCAGAATGAGTAAAACTTCGGCATTCGCTATTTAAGACGAGGCGAATGCCGAGTTTTACTAATGGCGAAATGCCAAGTTTTCTAAAAAAGGGGTGAAATGATGAGAGGGCAATTTAATACCGATCAGGGTCGTGTTAGAAATCATAACGAGGATGCTGGGGGCCTATTTTTAAATAAAAGTAATCAATACCTGGCAGTTATTGCTGATGGAATGGGCGGTCACCAGGCGGGAGATGTAGCAAGTCAAATGGCTACGTCCATACTTGAAAAAGAATGGCTAAATAGTAGTGAAATTAAAAATCCTGAAGAAGCAGAATCATGGTTAAAAACAACAGTACTTGAAGTGAATAAAGAAATTTATCAGAAGTCTATTAGCCAGGAAGAATGTAAAGGTATGGGAACTACCATTGTAATGACAATATGTACAGAAGAATTTATTACAGTTGCTCACATTGGTGACAGTCGGTGCTACATGGAAAATGATAAAGGATTCAGTTTACTAACAGAAGATCATTCACTGGTAAATGAACTTGTCAGATCAGGTCAAATCACGATAAATGACGCCGAGAATCATCCGCGAAAAAATGTTTTATTAAAAGCGGTGGGGACGGAAGAAGCTATTTATCCGGATATACGTACCATCTCCTGGGATTCAGGCGATAAGTTATTACTTTGTTCTGATGGATTATCTAATAAAGTTTCAGATAATGAACTACAGACTTTTATGGAGAACGAAGATTCAATAGATAATGCAGCAAATGGGTTAATAACACTCGCAAACGAACGTGGTGGGGAAGATAATATATCACTAGTGATTGTTCAACATGAATTACATAAGAAAGAAGGTGAACCTACGTGTTAAACGGTCGCCTTTTGAACGAACGCTATAAGATCAAGAACACGATCGGCGGGGGCGGGATGGCCAATGTATACCTAGCGCGGGATATTATCTTAGAGCGCGATGTTGCGCTGAAAGTTCTCAGACTGGAATATGCAAATGATGAAGAATTTATTGCCCGTTTTGATCGTGAAGCGCAATCTGCAACAAGTCTTTCACACCCAAACATTGTTAATATTTTTGATGTAGGGGAAGAAGATCACATTTTATACATGGTTATGGAGTATGTAGATGGGCTTACGTTAAAAGAATATATCCAAAAATATGGACCAATTCCAGTGGATGAAGCATTAGATATAATGAAACAAGTTAGTGCAGCAATAGGTCATGCGCATGCAAATAATATCGTACATAGGGACATAAAACCCCAGAATATATTAATCGATTCATATGGACAAGTTAAAGTAACTGACTTTGGTATTGCAGTAGCTTTGAGTGCTACAGCATTGACACAGACTAACTCCATTCTTGGTTCGGTGCATTACTTGTCACCAGAGCAGGCTCGCGGGGGTATGGCAACAAAAAAATCAGATATCTATTCACTTGGAATCGTGTTATTCGAATTGCTAACATCTCGATTACCTTTTTCTGGCCAGTCACCTGTGTCTATTGCACTGAAGCACTTACAGACTGATACGCCTTCGGTTAGAAGGTTTAATCAAGAAGTCCCGCAAAGCGTCGAAAATATTGTATTAAAAGCTACTGCAAAGGACCCTTTTAATCGATTTGATACTGTTTATGACTTGGAGGATGCATTAACTACGGCTTTGGATCCTGACAAATTAAATGAAGAAAAATTTGTACCAGCTACGGGTATCGGAGAGGAAACGAAAGCAATCCCGATTATTACCGATAATCATTTGCATGACAACAGTAATCAAAATACGATTGTGCATCAAACTAATGGTACAACAAAATCATTTACTGCAAGTGAAGAAGATAATCAAAAACAAAAGGGAAAGAAAAAAGAAAAAAAGAAAAAAAAGAAGAAAACATTTTGGATTTTGCTCATATTTATTTTGTTAGCCGTTGGTGTAGCAACAATGCTTGTTGTAACAAATCTGCTTCAGCCTGATGATGTTTCCATTCCCGATGTTGTTGATATGGAGTATGACGAGGCTGAAAATAAGTTACAGTCACTAAATTTAACTGCCGAAAAAGAAACAGCTTTTTCCGATGAAGTGGAAGAAGGAAAAGTTATTGGAACGGATCCTGCATCAGAAAGTGTTGTGAAGGAAGGATCGACCGTAACGATTGAGGTTAGTAAAGGTAAAGAAACCGTAATTTTTACAGACTATGTAGGCAAGAACTTTGATCAAATTAAAGAATTATTAGAAGAAAAAGGATATGAAGTGATTGGCTATGATAAGGTATCAGATAGTTCTTCAGGTGAAATTATTAGACAAATACAACCTGCCGCTGATTCAAAAGTAGTCCCTAGTGACACTCGAGTCATTTTCGAATATAGCAGTGGGCCAGAATTAATTAAACTAAATAATCTTGAAGGAATGACAGAATCTGAAGCGGTAAAAGATATTGAAGGTGAAAACTTAATTGCAAATATAGAAGAAGAGTTTTCAGATTCAACACCCGAAGGAGAAGTCATTAGGCAAAAACCTGAATCCGGAACAGAATTGGAAGAAGGATCGACAGTAAACATAGTTGTTTCAAAAGGACCAGAAGAGAAACCACCAGTTTCCAAAAAAGTGACGTTTACCGTACCTTATAATCCAGATTCTGAGCCTAACACAGAAAATCCCTCACCACAGGATCCTAAAAAAGAAGAAAAACCAGTTCCGCAATCTGTGAAAATTTATATAGAAGATGCTGAACATTCTATTTCAGACGTTTATAAAGAAGAAACAATAACGGAAGATAAAGAGTATGTAATAACGCTAACGATTGCTTCAAATCAAACTGCGGAATATAAAGTAATTCGGGATGGCGATGTATTTATAAATAAAACAGTTCAATATGAAGAGGGTGAATAGATGGCAAAAGGCAGAATTATTAAAGCACTCAGCGGTTTCTACTATGTCCAAACGGATCATGGTGTTTATCAGTGCAGAGGCAGAGGATTGTTTCGAAATCAAAATATCAATCCTCTAGTAGGTGACTTTGTAGAATTTGATATAAAGAATGACATGGAAGGATACCTAATTACGATAAAAAAAAGAAGTAATGAGTTAGTCCGTCCGCCTATCGCTAATGTAGACCGTGCGTTTATTATCAGTTCTGCAGTAGAGCCCTCGTTTAGTGCTTTATTATTAGATCGCTTTTTAGTTTTAATTGAATCAAAAGGTATAGAACCTGTGATTATAATTTCTAAAATAGATGTTTTATCCCCAGAAGATAAATTGATAATTGACAGTTATGCTAGCGCATATCAGGATATTGGGTATAAAGTTGAGCTGGTTTCATCCAAAGAACCTTTTGATATAAAAGGGGTTGAAGAATACTTTAGCGAGGGTGTGTCAGTAATTGCAGGTCAATCAGGTGTCGGCAAATCTTCATTATTAAATGCACTCAAACCAGAGTTGAAAATTAAAACAGATCATATTTCAAAAAGTCTTGGGCGAGGCAAACACACGACACGCCATGTTGAATTACTCCAATTATTTGGCGGATTGGTTGCCGACACACCGGGATTTAGTGCATTGGAATTTAATGAAGTTGAACTTGAAGACTTAGGTGAATGTTTCCCTGAGATTCGCGAGAGGAAAGGCGAATGCAAGTTTCGTGGCTGTATGCACAACAAAGAACCAAAGTGTGCCGTTAAGGCAGCAGTACAACAGGGAGAAATTTCACAATTTAGATATGATCACTATCTTTCATTTTTTGAAGAAATACAATCTAGAAAGCCGAGGTATTAACATGACAAAAATAGCACCATCTATACTTTCAGCAGATTTTTCTAAACTTGGCGAGGAAATCAAAGATGTGGAACGAGGTGGAGCAGACTACATTCATGTGGACGTCATGGATGGTCACTTTGTACCCAACATAACGATCGGTCCATTAATTGTAAAAGCAATACGACCAATTACAGACTTACCTCTAGATGTACACTTGATGATCGAGAACCCTGATAATTTTATAAAAGAATTCGCTGAAGCGGGCGCATCGATCATTACAGTTCATCAAGAAGCTTGCCCGCATTTGCACAGAACCATTCAATTGATTAAAAGTTTTAATGTAAAGGCTGGAGTAGTATTAAATCCTGCAACACCAGCTCATATGATTAAAGATATATTACCTGAGATCGATATGGTTTTACTAATGACTGTTAACCCTGGTTTTGGGGGACAATCTTTTATTTCAAGTGTAGTTCCAAAAGTAAAACAGATTGCAGATTGGCGAGAAGAACTCGGTCTATCGTTTGAAATTGAAATTGATGGCGGAGTAAATACAGAAACAGCTAAAACATGTGTAGAAGCAGGAGCAGATGTTCTCGTAGCAGGAAGCGCAATCTACAATAAACCTGATCGTAAACAAGCAATAGAAGCTATTGTTCAAGCGACTGAAAATTCGAGATAGATAAGATGATAACAATAGGGATAGTTGCAAATGGACCAAAGGAATTAATTCCAAACTTATTCCATTTCCGTGATGAAATTGATATTTGGATTGGCGCTGATCGTGGCGCATTACTTATAGCAGATAAAGATATTCGTCTGGATTATGCGTTAGGAGATTTTGATTCGATTGATGAGAATGAAGAAAATAAAATTAAAGAGTCTGCTGTGACTTTCAAAAAATATCCGTCTGAGAAAAATCAGACGGATATTGAGCTGGCAATAGAGAAGGCGTTGGAACTTCAAGCAGATACGCTTTATTTATTTGGGGTTACCGGCGGAAGACTAGATCATGAATTGATAAATTTCCAAATGTTATACATGCTCAATAATAGAAGTTGTAAAGGTATTATTATTGATAAATTTAATCACGTTGAATTATTTTTACCTGGCACACATCATATTGTAAAGGATGAGGATTTTCCTAACATATCACTTGTCCCTTTTTCTGAGAACGTTAGAAGTATAAGTTTAACTGGGTTTTACTATCCACTTAAGAATTTTGATCTGAATTGGGGTTCCTCTCGCTGCATTTCAAACAAGCTTCTTTTAAATAATGGTACTTTTTCTTTTGATGAAGGCATACTATTACTTATAAAGAGTTGTGATGGATAGGACTAGTCGATTCCAATACAGTGGGTTTGTTAATGGAGGAGGGGGAACTCATGAAATTTTATACTATTAAGCTCCCAAGATTTATTGGTGGATGTGTCAGGGTAGTAATAGGCATGTTTAAAAAAGATAAATAATTAACTCAGGCTTTTGTCAAATCCATGACAAAAGCCTATTTTTTTATAGACAAGTTAAGAAAAGCGGAACCGACTGATTAGTGGCGTACAAATAGGCAGGACTGTGAAAGTACGTTGACTTTTACGTACATTCATCAGGACTACCTATTTGCTAGGCGCTAGGAGGAGTAGCTAGCCAGAGAAAAGCGGAGCCGACTGGTCAGAAGCGGACGCGTAAGCAAGAGACCGAAAACGCCTGGTTTGTGGCGTTTAAGTGTCAATTGCTTACGACGGCAGCTTCTAGGAGGAGTAGCTAGCCAGAGAAAAGCGGAGCCGAATAGTCAGAAGCAGATTAACGTAAAAAAAGCACCTCAAATTAGGTGCTTTTCAAACATTTACTAATGTTTAGTTGTACTCAAAAAGATATATTATACGCGCTCTACTTTACCTGATTTAAGTGCGCGAGCAGATACATAAACTTTTTTAGGTTTGCCGTCTACCATAATACGTACTTTTTGTACATTAGCTTTCCAACTACGCTTGCTAGAATTCATAGCGTGTGAACGCTGATTACCACTGTGAGTTTTACGCCCAGTTATAACACATTTTCTAGACATGTAAATCCCTCCTACTCATACAAATGTCATTTTACTACTTATATAATTTACCATACTAACAGCTCTAACGCAACGATAAAAATGTAAGACAGACTGGCTTAACAACAAATTATCAAGAAAAACGCCTTGACAGAAAAATTAATTTCATTCATTGTTATGAGGGGATAAGTGCGCAGAAAGCACCAGTACTTTCAAAATAAGTACGTTTATAGTAGAATATCCTTATGAATAATGGGTATTAAAGGAGGATTACTATGTCCATAGAACTTAATACAAATGATGGCCATGTAACAATTACAAATGATGTAATTGCAATAATTGCAGGTGGAGCAGCGGTAGAGTGCTACGGAATTGTTGGGATGGCTTCGAAACATCAAATTAAAGATGGTATTTCAGAGATTTTACGTAAAGAAAATTTTTCAAGAGGTGTACTTGTTCGACAGGAAGAAGATCATCTTCATATTGATATGTATATCATAGTCAGTTATGGAACAAAAATATCAGAAGTAGCACACAACGTACAATCCCAGGTAAAATATACATTGAATAAATCAGTAGGACTGTCCATAGACTCAGTCAATATTTATATTCAAGGTGTACGTGTAGAAAAAGATTAACCTTTGTTTATTTGTAGTGAAAGAGGAGGAAGTATAGTGACAGTACGAATGTTAAATGGCACAGTATTTACAGAAATGGTTCGCTTAGCAGCGCATAATTTAACAAACAATGCCAAAAGAATCGATGCACTAAATGTGTTTCCGGTACCAGATGGAGATACAGGTACGAATATGAACTTATCAATGACTTCTGGGGCAGATGAGGTTGAGAAACTGGATAGCTCTAATATTTCAGAAGTCGCCCAGGCTTTTTCAAAAGGTTTATTAATGGGTGCTCGAGGGAATTCAGGTGTAATTTTATCTCAAATTTTCCGAGGGTTTGCTAAAGGAATGGATAAAAAAGAGGAGTTAACCACCAAGGATCTTGCACATGCTTTTGATATGGGTGTCACAACAGCTTATAAGGCAGTAATGAAGCCGGTTGAAGGAACAATTTTAACAGTCGTAAAAGATGCTGCACAAGCAGCTGTTGAAGCGTCGAAAAATGAAAAAGATGTAATCGCTTTAATGGAAACAGTTGTAAGGGAAGCAAAAGCATCTTTAAAGCGAACTCCAGATCTTTTACCAGTGTTAAAAGAAGTTGGTGTGGTAGATTCTGGTGGACAGGGTTTAGTTACGATTTATGAAGGATTCCTTGCAGCTCTTAAAGGTGAGGCGCTGCCTGAAAAGGTCACATCGGAAGTTGAAATGGAAGAAATGGTAAGTGCAGAGCACCATAAAATTGCCCAGGATTACATGGACACCAGTGAAATAGAATTCGGGTATTGTACGGAATTCATGGTTAAATTCGATGAGGATAAGCTTAAAGAAAATTCATTTAGTGAAGAAGACTTTCGAAACGAACTTAGTGAACTAGGTGATTCATTGTTAGTAGTGTCAGATGAAGATGTTGTGAAAGTGCACGTTCATGCAGAATACCCCGGAGAAGCGATGAATCGTGCTCAGCGTTACGGCAGCTTAATTAATATGAAGATCGAGAATATGCGTGAACAACATACGGCGCTTGTTGGTCAAAAGAAAAAAGTATCAAAGGAAAAAGTTCCATATGCGATTGTAACGGTTGCAATGGGCAACGGACTAAAAGTTTTACTTGAGAGTCTAGGGGCGACCGTTGTTATTGAAGGTGGTCAAACAATGAACCCAAGCACAAAGGACATTTCTGATGCCATCATTGATGCTAACGCAGAAAATGTTCTTATCTTGCCAAACAATAAGAATATTGTAATGGCCGCGGAACAAGCAGCAAAACTTGCAGAGGTTAACGCTGCAGTAGTTACGACGGAAACAATACCACAAGGAATCAGCGCAATGCTTGCCTTTCACCCAGAGGCTGATATTAAGCAAAATAAGAGAGCTATGCAAGACGCATCTGGCGAAGTTAAAACTGGACAAGTTACATATGCCGTTCGGGATACCCAGATTGATGGTATTACAATCGAAAATGGTAATTTCATGGGCATTGAAGATGGCAAAATTAAAGCAACGCATCAGGATAAATTAGAGACTGTGAAGCTGCTTTTAGAGGGTATGATTACCGAAGACGATGAAATTCTTACAATCCTTCAAGGGGAAGATGTAAGCGATGAAGAAGTAGATGAATTAGTTAAGTATTTAGAAAAGACATACGAAGATATAGAAGTGGAAGTTCATAATGGAAACCAGCCGATTTATTCGTATATTTTTTCAGTGGAATAGTTAGGTCCGAAAAAAACAAAGAGCGAGGTGCTCTTTGTTTTTTTCATGATAAATTAGTGAACTTCATGATATAATGAATTGAATTGAATAAGTAGCTTTATGGTGACTGTAAAAAGTTGAAAAGGGAAGTTGGTTAAATCCACGCGGTCCCGCCACTGTATAGATGAGAATCCGTTGAATACCACTGTTTCTTAGGAAATGGGAAGGGGAAAATGGGTTTGATGACTCTTAAGCCAGGAAACCTGCCATAA
Source organism: Virgibacillus flavescens (assembly GCF_050574275.1). Lineage (GTDB taxonomy): Bacteria > Bacillota > Bacilli > Bacillales > Amphibacillaceae > Virgibacillus_F > Virgibacillus_F flavescens. The sequence continues at coordinate 2,613,613 of NZ_CP192260.1, read as the reverse complement.
GGAAGTACATTTTGTCCTACGGGAGATAGGGGGATGTTTGCGTAACATAAATTTCATACGTATGAAATTTTATTTGTGCGACCATTATCATCTTCTAATTGTAGAAGGTGTTTTTTTTATTTGAAGGAGGTTTGGTTATGAAGAATATAGATGTGCCTGTAACGAAGACAATTCAAACTCGTTTAGTATTGCCACCGGATACCAATCATTTGAATACAATCTTTGGTGGTAAAGTATTAGCTTACATAGATGAAATAGCTGCACTAACTGCGATGAAACATGCCAGTAGTGCTGTTGTTACCGCTTCGATCGATTCAGTTGATTTTCTTTCATCGGCTAAAGTAGGTGATTCTTTAACGCTCGAAGCCTTTGTAACATATACAGGAACAAGCTCGATGGAGGTTTATGTGAAAGTTACTGCACACGATTTGATTCTTAATAAGAAAACACTAACCACAGAATCATTTCTTACGATGGTAGCAGTAAATGAGAAAGGAAAGCCGGTTCCAGTACCAAAGGTTGCACCACAAACGGAAGAAGAAAAACAACTTTACGCTACAGCACCAGCGCGAAGAGAAAATAGAATAAGACGAGCCGCTATGCGCTAAGGGACCTTAGAGACGCTGTATATTTGGATCAAAAAGAAAAGCGCCATCAGTTTAAAACTAATGGCGGCTCTTCACACAATGACTTCGATTTCGCTTTAGTAACAAGAAATTTTGATTGATACTGAGTTAATTAACAATGGTTATTTTTACCGTTCGCCTACCCCAGCTGTACGCTTGATTTTTGGTCGGAACATGGAGATCAATTTTATTCCCCTTGATAGCACCACCTGTATCTGCTGCCACGGCATACCCATATCCTTCGACATACACTTTTGTGCCAAGCGGAATCACGTTTGGATCAACGGCAATAACTTTCGCATTGGGATTCGCTTTCAAATTCACACCAGTTGCGGTAATCCCTGAACATCCAGTGCAATATGCTGTGTAAGCAGTTGCTTCTACAGAAAATGTTCGACCATCTATTTTTTTATCCTTACTCTCATCTTTACTTTTAACATTACGTTCTTTCGCTTTGGCTGATTCATTTTTTGAGACTTGAGTAGTTGTATGAGTCGTTCGTTCCGTTCTTTTTTTAACTTTCTTATGTATTGGTTTCTCTCCATTTACGACTAACTGTTGGCCGGTGATGATTAAATCTGAAGGTAGTTCATTCCACTCTTTCAGGTTCGCGATTGTTACGCTATTCCCATATGTCTTGCTTATGTGGGTTAGTGTATCTCCTTTTTTAACTGTATAATACTCTATATTACTTTCCTTAACTTTCAATACTTGGTTTGGAAGTATCAAAGAAGAATCTAATTCGTTTATCTCCATCAGTTCATCCACGTTTGTATGATGATCGATTGCTATATTCCAAAGAGTGTCACCCTTTTGCACCTTGTATTCATTTTCTGCTGCAGATGCAGTCGTTGCAGCAACCCCTATAATTAATAAACCTACAAACAAAGCTACTAACTTTTTCATTATGTAGTCCCCCTTTATTTATTAACAACCTAATCGTACCACGGTATTTAACTTTTTGTGGTTACAGCTTGTTTAAAAGAGAGTGACAAGAATTACAAGTATAATAAATTATAAAGATTTGGTTCTATTTGATTTACCTCGTGCATAGGATACCCTGGAGGCTGTATGTAATGGGATAATATGATAGTTATTATTGGAGTGAGATCACGACTATTAGCGTGAAAACGCACTTAAACAGAAGAAAAATAGCCATAGCGTACAAGTTTAATAAATGACTTGTACGCTATGGCTATTTCGATTATTAAAACCCTATAACTTTCATTAAAAAATCAAACAAAAATAGGGAAGATATGATCACTAATACAAATGACAGTTCTCTTTGCTTACCAAGTGCTAGTTTAACAATTGGATAAGCAATAAAGCCAAATGCCATTCCATCAGCGATACTATAGGTGAATGGAATCATAACGGCTATTAAAAACGCAGGTAATGCTTCCGATAAATCGTCTAAATAAATATGACGTATGTTTTGCGCCATTAAAACCCCTACAATGATTAGAATCGGACTAATTGCTGTGTTTGGGATAATCGATATCCACGGAATAATAAATATAGTCGCAAGAAATAGCAAACTAGCTATGATTGCTGCTCTACCTGTTTTTCCTTTTGACGCAATTACTGCTGCATTTTCTGCAGCTGAAACAGTCGGTGAGGTTCCAAGAAAAGCACAAGTTAACGATGAAAATGCTGTTACACGATATGCTTTTTCGTAACGGTTTTCTTTTTTTAACATATCCAGCTGTCCATGTAGCAATCCCATATTTTCAAAAATAAGGATCATCGCCAATGGGAAAACAGCTAACCAAAAAGACAATTCATCGATTGCAGTAAAAGCTGGGATGAATATCAATTCCTCAGCATTCACGTTAACGGTAGTGGTTCCTTTATCCAAAATACCGAATAAATAAGCCAAAACAGTTCCGCTAATCATGGTGATCAAAAAGTTTGCTGGAACATTTTTGACAAATAAAAATATCGCCAAAAACAAGGTTATTAGACTAACGATTACAGTAGGGGAAGTAAAGTCACCAATTGCGATGATTGTATGTTCACCATTAACTACCAAACCGCTTTTTTCTAATCCAATTAAGATTAAGAAAAATCCTAGTCCAACAGTTATCGCATGCTTCAACGAATTCGGTATCGCTTCTTTAAGTATCAGTCCCAACCGACTAAAAGCGGTTATTAGAAATAATACGGAAGATACAATAACTACTGCTAAACCTTCTTGAAAGGTAAGCCCTGTTCCTTCCACAATGGAATAGGCAAACAACGCATTTATTCCCATTCCAGGAATTAATATCAATGGAAGTTTTGCATACAGACCCATGAATAAGGTTCCAACAAAGCTTGCTAGAATCGTTGCCATCATACCACTCTCAACAGATATCCCAGCTTCGCTTAAGATTGAACCGTTTACTGCCACAATGTATACCGTAGTCAGGTAACCAATCAGTCCAGCTATAATCTCCGTGCGCCAATTTCCTTTTGTCAGCGCTTTACCTGGAGCTTGTTTGTTATAAGGCATATGAATCTCCTCATATTCTATCTATCCCTCTCCCACCCGATTATACCAACGTATAATCCACAAGATAATAGTATAGAGGGAACGGTAGAGTAAGTCAAATGAGGGAGTGTTTAGCATGGTAGAAGAAAAAAGCGGAACATGAATAGTAGAACAGTATGCAGCATTGCGAGGAGGAATACTTGTTGTGTGTAGAACATTTAACAGTAGAGGTTTGAAAAGAAAGTGTAAACATACTGTCTGAGGCAGATGAATTTGACTGTTCAGTGTTTAATTTATTTTTTTAAACATAATAATATGGGGACCGAGGGTAGGATAATCAAAGACCTCACCTTGGGCACTAAATCCTAACCTGGAATAGTATTTTTGTACCGCGGTTCTTGCCTTACACCATAAGAGGTCGACCGCTAATTCGTTCAATAGTTTTTCAGAATAGTTAACAAGCGACCTCCCAGCTCCAAACATGCGATATTCCTCCAGTGTTGCCATTGCTCGTAAGCGATATTGTTTTTGAGCAGATAAATTCGGGTTTGTTTCGTTACAAAATGAAGCAACACTTATCAGTTGTCCATTTGAAAACGCTCCAATATGAAATGTACCCGCTTCATGGTCTGTGTCATACATACATTCTTCAATAGGACGGTGTGGCCGCAAAATGCGGTGTCTCAGATCGTACGTCAGCTCAGGTTTTATTTTTTTCGCGTCAATCATACTTTTCCTCCGTTCTTTAGGATATCTATTTAGTAAAACTAATTCTCTGAAATATACGTTATATCCTGCTTTTATAAAATAATTATCGACACTAATTTCTAAAGCATGAAGCAGTATATCATGAATAAAAAGAAGGTGAGCGAGATGTCTGAACCATATGGATACCTTGTACCCCAGCGTTACTTGTCAACTGGTACTTGTATACGGTAATGGCACCTAGAAATTGGCCAAGAATTTTAAAATGTTTAGCTTATACTTAAGTGTAATTAATGAGCTGCCATTTTTTGTGCTTTTCTTTCTTAGTTGGTCAACGTAGTTAACCTATCTTCAAAATGACCTAAACACGCACCTCCTTTTTTTGTTGCACATGGTGATTGGGACGGGTTAGTACGTGTAGAAAGTGCTCGTCGTTTCGTAGACAATTTGAAAAACACCACGCCTAATCCAGTTATTTACACTGAACTGTATGGTGCTGATCATAATTTTGATATGTTTCATTCAATCCGTAAAGAAGTGATCATTAATGGCATTGAAGCATTCGCTGATTGGGTATTGAAAGACAAAAAAAGTAAATGACTTTTTTAATCTAAATCTCCATAGATGGTTGTCTTCCCATCACTTGTATAAATAAAGGCTACTAGTAACAAATAATAACGAAAGGAAATCGATGTCATATTGTGATGGTAAATATTTTCGTAAATCAGCAAACGTTTTGAATGATGATTACTGGATCTATTGCCATTCTTCAGTGAAATCCAGTGATTAAATGATGGTCGTACAACATCAGGGATCATGTAGGAATTTTGCGCATCTGACATCCCCAATTTATCTAGCTCTTCCATCATTTTTTCTTTGGTAAGGATCCCCATTCCGTGACCATAATAGTGGTTATTGTCCAGGAATACGGCATTTTCTCCTTGCCATTGTGGTTCAATATTATCCGGGTTAACAAAATATACAATATCCCCTGGAATGGGCTCCTTTTCTTTGGTTATTTTTAAATCTAAATCATTATCTGTTTCCCAGCTATACAAATATAAATTGTTAAAATAACGATCAAACGCTGTAACTCCAAGATATTGAAGCGCTGCATAGTAGTATACGATTACCATGGCAGTTGCACATTCGAAGGAGTAGCTAGCGCCATTCTCGAAAATATCCGTAACTGCAGCAGAGGGAAGTGCACCTTGTTTTAATCGCATGCCACCTTGAGCTGTGATGCTCCAATACTGACTATTTGCCTTTGATTCTCTTAATATCGAAAAGCTTGCTTTGCTAGCATTCAACTTCCGTGCAGCATTCATCACATGCTCCCGTATAACGATGTTTTCCTTCAATTCGTTAAAAGAAAGATATCGGTAAACATTTGCACTAGTGTCGAGTAGCTTTAGTATATCTCTGCCTGCACTCGAAGCGGGAATTTCCTTGATCAGCGTTTCCCAATCTATCTTTCTGCCTGATATTAAAATCACTAAAATACCCCCTCGTTTTCCTATTACAGTATATACAGGTGCTTTGAATCGTGTGCAAATAACCCACCCTCGTCTAATAAAGATGATTATTCCTTTAATTTTTGTTATAATTGAAGATAGATTAGTGTGTTTATATTAATGTTTAGGTGGTGTCAGTTTTGAAATTTAATTCAGTATTCGATATTATTGGCCCTGTTATGATAGGTCCATCAAGTTCACATACAGCTGGTGCAGCGAGAATTGGTAAAGCAGCACGTAATTTATTTGGAGAAGAACCGAAATGGGCAAAAATTCATCTATATGAATCGTTTGCTAAAACATATAAAGGACATGGAACGGATTTTGCTTTAGTTGGCGGACTGCTAGGTTTTGAGACAGACGATATCCGAATGAGTAAAGCGCTGTCTATTGCAAAAGAACGTAATATGGAAATTGAATTTATCGAGGAAAATGTTGCTTCCGAACATCCTAATACGGCAAGGTTGATTATTGGGAACGATAAAGAGGAAATGGAACTTGTGGGTATTTCTATTGGCGGAGGTAAAGTTGAAATAACCGAACTCAATGGTTTTGAATTAAGATTATCCGGAAATCATCCAGCAATTTTGATCATGCACAATGATCGTTTTGGAGCAATTGCATCGGTTACTAAGATTCTAGCAAAATATGAAATTAATATTGGACATATGGAAGTAAATCGAAAAGATGTGGGAAAAGAAGCATTAATGGTCATCGAAGTAGATCAAAATGTGGACGATGCTGTTCTGAAGGAATTAGAAAATGCAGACCACATCATACAAATAGCTAAGATTGTCAGTTAGTCATCTCGAGAAGGAGGATTACAAGATGTTTCGTACGGTTGCAGAATTAGTAGAAATTGCAGAGAAAGAAAATATATTGATTTCAGAGGTCATGATACGTCAGGAAATGGATGTTAAAAACGTATCACGTGAAGAAGTTTATGCAAATATGGAAAGAAATTTGGTTGTAATGGAACAAGCGATAGAGGATAGTTTTAAAGGTGTTCAATCTGTTACAGGTTTAACAGGTGGGGATGCTGTATTAATTCAAACGTATATGAAAGAAAAAACGCCATTATCCGGAAATTTAATGATGGACGCTGTGAGTAAAGCGATGGGTACAAACGAAGTAAATGCAGCAATGGGTACCATATGCGCGACTCCAACAGCTGGAAGTGCTGGCTGTGTACCTGGAACACTATTTGCTGTAAAAGAACAATTAAACCCAACGAGGGAACAAATGATTCGTTATTTATTTACTTCAGGCGCCTTTGGATTTGTCGTCGCGAACAATGCAATGATCTCGGGAGCAGCTGGAGGGTGTCAGGCCGAAGTAGGCTCGGCAGGCGCAATGGCATCAGCTGCTATTGTAGAAATGGCTGGGGGAACTCCGCAACAATCCTCAGAAGCATTTGCAATGACATTAAAAAATATGTTGGGGCTAGTATGCGATCCGGTTGCAGGGTTAGTTGAAGTTCCGTGCGTGAAACGAAATGCTGGTGGATCGACACTTGCGATTGTATCGGCTGATATGGCATTAGCTGGAGTTACAAGCAGAATCCCTTGTGACGAGGTTATTGGTGCTATGTATAAGATTGGAAAGTCAATGCCGTCTGCACTGAGAGAAACTGGTGAAGGTGGGCTTGCAGGAACTCCTACGGGTGAAGAAATAAAAAGAAAAATATTCGGGATCTCGATGTCATCGAAGGAAGTGTGATCAAATTGTTAGGTGAATCTGTAACTACCATTAAAGGTGTCGGTGATAAATTTGCTGAGGCATTGGCTTTAGCTAATATTTATACGATTGAAGATTTACTCTATTATTTTCCATACCGTTATGATGTGTTCGAAATTAGGCCACTTAAAGAGTTAATTCACGAAGACAAAGTAACTATTGAGGGAAGGATAATCCATGATCCCTCCCTTTCTTTTTTTGGCAAAAAGAAATCCCGCCTAACTTTCACCGTTGAAACCGAGGGAGTGGCGATAAAAGCTGTTATGTTTAACCGTGCCTTTGCCAAAAAGCAGTTGCAAGCGGAAGATATTGTAACCCTTACAGGTAAATGGGACGCACATCGTCTTCAGATTACGGTAAGCAATTATAAAAAAGGTCCCGCTGAAGAACAAGCAGCTATTCAGCCAATTTATTCAGTTAAGGGCGATATTACAAGTTATAAATTAAAAAAGACGATACGTACAGCGCTTAAAGAGTCTGAAAATGAAATTGTCGAATTAATACCAGAAATGTATTTAAAAGCTTACAAAATTCCAGCGCGCAAACAAGCAATTACAGCCATGCACTTTCCTGAAAATAGAATATTGCTTAAGCATGCTAGAAGACGGTTTACATATGAAGAATTTTTATTATTCCAGTTAAAGATGCAGTTACTCAGAAAAATCAAACGGGAATCAACCTCTGGTAATGCCCAACATTACCATCCACAAAAGCTACAGGATTTTATCAAGACCTTTCCTTTTGCGTTAACGGATGCTCAAAACCGGTCACTAAATCAAATCCTAGCTGATATGAAGTCTCCATATCGGATGAATCGATTGCTGCAAGGCGATGTAGGATCAGGGAAAACAGCAGTGGCTGCCATTTGTCTTTATGCCACCATAACAGCTGACAGACAAGGTGCTTTAATGGTTCCTACCGAAATATTAGCAGAACAGCATTATCAATCGTTAACTGCAATGTTCGGTGATCGAGCATCTATTGCCTTGTTGACAGGTTCCGTTAAAGGTAAGAAGAGAAGAGAACTAACGGAAGCGATAAAGGAACAAAAAATCGATATTGTAATTGGTACCCACGCTTTAATTCAGGAAGATGTTGTGTTTGCTGATTTAGGATTTGCTATTGTAGATGAACAACATAGATTTGGAGTGGAACAGCGGCGTGTACTAAGAAACAAAGGGTTGCATCCAGATGTTCTCTTTATGACTGCTACCCCTATTCCAAGAACACTGGCCATCACTGCTTTTGGTGATATGGATGTATCATTAATCGATCAGATGCCTCTTGGACGCAAAGAAATAGAAACATTTTGGACAAAGGAAAATACTTTTGAACGTGTACTAACGTTTATCGAAAAGCGGATTTCCACAGGTGAACAAGCATATGTTATTTGTCCTTTGATAGAGGAATCTGACAAATTGGACATACAGAATACAGTAGATCTTTTTCATCAGCTTCAGGAATTTTATCCTCCAAATGTGCAAGTTGGTTTAATGCATGGGAGATTGTCTACAACCGAGAAAGAAGAAGTAATGAATAAATTTGCGGCTAATGAAATCCAGGTTATGGTATCAACTACAGTAGTTGAAGTAGGTGTAAATGTGCCAAACGCTACAGTAATGGTTATCTATGATGCGGAACGGTTCGGCTTGTCACAATTACATCAGCTTAGAGGACGTGTTGGTCGAAGCGATAAGCAAAGTTATTGTATTCTGATAGCTGACCCAAAAGGGGAAGTGGGTAAGGAACGGATGAAAATTATGACTGAAACAAATAATGGATTTGAATTATCCGAACAAGACCTTAAGCTTCGTGGACCTGGAGATTTTTTTGGGAAGAAACAAAGTGGACTTCCGGAATTTAAGGTTGCGGACATGATACATGATTATAAGGCGCTTGAAACGGCCCGTGCTGATGCTCAGGATATTATAGAGTCAAACAAATTAGAAGAGGATGATCGTTATCTAGAGTTGCGAAAGTACTTGGAGAATGATTCATACTTGAAGAAAAAGCTAGATTAAAGAATTTGCATAAATAATAATCCTATTATATATTACTATTAGTACCAAGTCATAATATTAAGTAGCCAGTGGATGGTGACATAGATGAAAAGGAATAAGATAGAGCGTCAACGCTCATTAATATTAACGATAGAGGCAACTCCCTTCATCACGGATGAAGAGTTGGCACGGAAATTTGATGTCAGTATACAGACGATCAGACTTGACCGAATGGAGCATGCTATTCCGGAGCTTCGCGAGCGAATAAAGTCTGTCGCAACCAGTTCATGGAATGAAACAGTTAAAGCATTACCGCTAGAAGAGGTTATCGGTGAGGTAATTGACCTAGAACTTGATAGCCGCGCCATATCCATTTTAATTATTCGTGCAGAACATGTTTTCTCCCGCAACAAAATTGCAAGGGGACATCATTTATTTGCACAAGCAAATTCACTTGCGGTTGCTATGATTAACGATGAACTGGCTTTAACTGCCAAAACGGAATTATCCTTTACACGCCAAGTAAAAGAAGGTGAGCGTGTTGTAGCCAAAGCATTTGTAGAAGGTGAAAATGATAGAGGCTATACAATGGTTCGAGTTCAAAGCTATGTGGATCATGAAGTAGTATTTAAAGGGTTATTTTATATGTATCGCTCAAACGAGCAAAAAGGGGAACGAAAAAATGAAGTTAGCCATTGATGCTATGGGCGGTGACCACGCTCCGAAGGAAATTGTTCTAGGAGCGATGGAAGCAATCGAAGCATTTAAGGAACTGGAAATTATATTAATTGGCGATCAAACGAAAATTAATCCTTTCTTATCCAACCAGACAAGAATTACTATTATACATACAGAAGAGGTTATTACGAGCGATGATGAACCTGTTCGTGCTGTAAGAAAAAAGAAAAATGCATCGCTTGTTCTGATGGCAAAAGAAGTCAAAGAAGGTCGCGCAGATGCATGTATTTCTGCCGGTAACACGGGTGCTTTAATGAGCGCCGGGTTATTCGGGGTAGGGCGGATTTCAGGGATTGATCGTCCGGCATTAAGTCCAACACTTCCTACAATAGATGGAAAAGGGTTTGTCTTGCTTGATGTTGGGGCAAATGTTGACGCTAAAGCACAGCATTTATTGCAATATGGAATAATGGGTTCTATTTATACAGAGCGGGTACGCGGTATAAAAAACCCAACTGTTGGTTTAATGAATATTGGTACAGAAGAAGGAAAGGGTAATGATTTAACAAAGAAGGCATTTGAGTTGTTATCTGACGCTCCTATTAATTTCATCGGAAATGTCGAAGCTCGTGATCTATTGAATGGCGCAGCGAATGTCGTAGTAACAGATGGATTCAGTGGTAATATCGCGTTAAAAACAATCGAAGGTACTGCTCAGACTATTTTCGATATGTTAAAAGAAACGTTTATGTCCTCCGTTAAAACTAAAATTGCTGCAGGCATAATGAAAAAAGATTTAAAAGGATTAAAAGGAAAATTAGATTATAGTGAGTATGGCGGAGCTGGATTGTTCGGACTCGCCTCACCCGTGATTAAGGCACATGGCTCATCCAATCGAAGAGCGATATTCAGTGCCATTAAGCAAGCAAATCATATGGTTGAATTTAACGTAACACAGACTATAGCAGATACAATAGCAGATATTGAGATCAACAAGGGGGAAAAGGAATGAAACGTATAGCATTTATGTTCCCGGGACAAGGCTCGCAGGACATCGGGATGGGAAAAGCTTTTTATGACTCTTACCCAGAAATAAAAGAAATGTACCAAGAAGCTGATGAAGTATTAAAGTTATCGTTGTCAGATATTATGTTTAATGGACCTAAGGAAACGTTAACTGCCACGCAAAATGCGCAGCCAGCTTTATTATTATCAAGCGTTGCTGTACATACCATGTTGTTAAAAAATGAGGTATTACCAGTAATGGCAGTGGGTCACAGTCTTGGTGAATACAGTGCATTAGTTGCTGCAGGTGCCATTTCCTTGGAAGATGCCCTGCAATTAGTTGCAGTTCGCGGAAAACTGATGGAAGAGGCATTTCCTGCTGGGAAAGGCGCGATGGCTGCAGTTCTTGGCTTATCTGAAAATGAAGTGGATAAATCATTGAAATCGCTGGATACCGATGAAATCGTTGATTTAGCAAATATTAACTGCCCTGGGCAAATTGTAATTTCAGGTTCAAAAGAAGGTATTGATTTAGCCACTTCCGTACTTAAAGACAGTGGAGCGAAGCGGGTTTTACCGTTAAATGTGAGTGGACCATTTCATTCAAGGTTAATGAAAGCTGCAAATGAGAAATTCGCTGAGAAATTAGAAGCAGTTTCCATTACCGATGCAACAATTCCTGTGTATGCTAATGTTACAGGGCAACCTGTCACTGAACACAGTGAAATTAAAGAGTTGTTAATTAAACAATTATATTCGCCTGTTCGTTTTGAAGAGTCCATTCGAAAAATGATTGAAAATGGAATTGATGCGTTTGTTGAAGTTGGTAATGGAAAAGTATTAAGTGGGTTAGTTAAAAAGATTGATAGAAAAATACCAACTTTTGCTATTCAGGATCCAGATTCCATGGAAAAGTTTATTTCATGGTATAAGGAGGATGTATAATGTTAAAAGGAAAAAGTGCACTTGTTACCGGAGCTTCAAGAGGTATTGGTAAAGCCATTGCAATTGAACTAGCAAAGCAAGGCGCAAATGTTGCAGTGAATTATGCTGGCAGCGAAGCAAAAGCTCAAGCAGTAGTAGAGGAAATTGAGAATATTGGTGTTAAGGCTTTTAAAATCCAAGCAGACGTAGCAAACGAAACTGATGTAAAAGGCATGATTAAAGAAGTAATCGGTCAGTTCGGAAGCATAGATATTTTAGTGAATAATGCTGGAATAACACGAGACAACTTATTGATGCGTATGAAAGAAGAAGAATTTGATCAAGTTATTAACACAAATCTAAAAGGCGTGTTTATTTGCACGAAAGCAGTTACGCGTCAAATGATGAAACAGAAAAGCGGACGAATAATTAATGTATCATCAATAGTTGGAGTTAGTGGAAATCCTGGTCAAGCTAATTATGTTGCAGCAAAAGCAGGAGTAATTGGATTAACTAAATCAACTGCAAAAGAACTTGCATCACGCAATATTTTGGTAAATGCAGTAGCACCAGGATTTATCTCGACCGATATGACTGATGAGTTGACGGCTGAACAACGTGAAGGTATGCTTGCCATGATTCCATTAGGAAAACTTGGACAGGCTGAAGATGTCGCACGGGTAGTACGTTTTCTAGCAACCGAAGACTCCAATTATATAACCGGACAAACCCTCCACATCGACGGCGGCATGGTAATGTAATAAGAAAAGCGAAGGCGACTGTTCAGAAGCGGACGCATAAGCAAGAGACCGAAAACGCCTGGTATTGGCGTTTACGTGTCAATTGCTTATGACGGCAGCTTCTAGAAGCCGCAGCTGGACAGAGAAAGAAAAGCGAAGGCGACTGTTCAGAAGCGGACGCATAAGCAAGAGACCGAAAACGCCTGGTATTGGCGTTTACGTGTCAATTGCTTATGACGGCAGCTTCTAGGAGCCGCAGCTAGACAGAGAAAGAAAAGCGACTGTTCAGTGGCACAAAGCTAGTCGCAGGGACCCGTAACTTTGAAGGGAGGTGAAGTACAGTGGCAGACGTGTTTGACCGTGTAAAAGAACTTATTGTTGAACGTTTAGAAGTTGAAGAATCTAAAGTAACGATGGAGGCATCTTTTAAAGATGATCTAGACGCAGATTCACTAGACGTAGTTGAATTAGTAATGGAACTTGAAGATGAATTTGATATGGAAATTGCTGATGAAGAAGCTGAAAAAATTAATACAGTTGGTGATGCTGTTAACTACATAAACAGTATTAAGTCCTAATAATAAAGTATAAGAAAGTCTCGCTTTGGGCGAGGCTTTCCCTATATTTAACAGAAGATAGGTGATAAACGTGAACATTAAAAAGCTTGAAGAGAGTCTTAACATTACATTTAATGATCATAAATTGCTGGAACAGGCTTTTACCCATTCATCGTATGTGAATGAGCATCAGGAAAAGGCATCTTCGGATAACGAGCGTTTAGAATTTTTAGGCGACGCGGTACTAGAACTTGGTGTTTCGCAATATTTATACCTCAATAACGAAACAATGCCTGAAGGGGAAATGACCAAACTGCGAGCAGCAATTGTATGTGAACCATCTTTAGTAAACTTCTCTCGTGATCTGGAATTTGGAGAACACATTTTACTGGGTAAAGGTGAAGAGCAGACAGGTGGACGGAATCGCCCGGCATTACTCGCAGATGTTTTTGAATCGTTTCTTGGAGCCCTTTATCTTGATAAAGGGTATGAGCAGGCGATGAGATTTCTGAACGAATTTGTTTTTCCGAAGATCAGTACCGGTGCTTTTTCGCATGCGATGGATTATAAAAGTCAGTTGCAGGAGTTAATCCAGCAATATAAAAATCAAAGTATTGAGTATAAAATAGTGGATGAAAAAGGTCCTTCACATAGTAAAGAATTTGTGACTGAAGTCTATGTGAAAAATCAAAAAGCTGGTTCCGGCGTGGGCCGCACAAAAAAAGAAGCTGAGCAGCGCGCTGCTAAGCATGCATTAGATAACTTTAATGGGTAAATTTTAAAAAGGCTGTAATTTCCTGCGCGTGAAATACAGCCTTTTTATTTGTTGCCTATGCTTTTCTGACAGTTCTTAACTCATCTATAAATGCTTGCGTTTCTGAAGCACTTAGATGACCCTTTTGAACTACCATATCATACATGAATTTTATGTCATCATACTTTTCTAGATCGTAATCCTCATGATCCAATAAACTGCGATTTGCCACTTTTAAACGATCGCCTAATTCATCTAATAATAGTTTTAAATTTTCCTCAGTAGGTTGTTCCAGATTCATATTTACACCCCGCAATTTGAGTTTTTTAAAAGAAGACGGTACCATATGTACACGATAAATCTATCCTCTCTTCTTTTGTTACTTAGTTTATGATAAAATAAATGCGGTAAAAAGCCAAATATATGTATAAAAAAATTCATGTAAGCGGTAAGTGAACTGTTTGTTTATGACCTATGCGGTTATGATTATCTCGTACGAAATAGGAGAATGTGTTTATGTACTTAAAACGATTAGAAAGCCTTGGATTTAAATCTTTTGCTGAACGTATTCAGGTTGAGTTTGTACCGGGTGTCACTGCTGTAGTAGGACCAAACGGCAGCGGAAAAAGTAATATAACTGACGCGATACGCTGGGTATTGGGAGAACAATCGGCCAAATCACTACGGGGATCCAAAATGGAAGATATTATATTCCAAGGCAGTGATACGAGAAGAGCGTTAAATGTAGCAGAAGTTTCCTTAGTGCTTGATAATAGTGATCATACAGTGCCACTCGATTATGATGAGGTAAGCATTACCAGACGTGTGTACCGTTCAGGAGACAGTGAATTTTATATAAATAAACAGTCATGCAGACTAAAAGATATTATCGACCTATTTATGGATTCAGGTCTTGGAAGAGAAGCTTTCTCCATTATCAGTCAGGGAAAAGTAGAAGAAATTTTGAGTTCGAAAGCAGAAGAACGTCGAACTATTTTTGAAGAAGCTGCTGGAGTATTGAAATATAAACAAAGGAAAAAGAAAGCTGAATATAAATTAGCTGAAACGCAAGAAAACTTAAACCGAGTGGAAGATATTGTCCACGAAATAGAACAGCAGTTAGGACCATTGAAAGAACAATCAGAAACTGCCAAAAAATATAATACAGCAATGGAAGAGTTAAAACACAAGGAAATTTCGCTAATGATAACCGAAATAGAGACCTTGCATGAAGATTGGCTCCAGCTTAAAGAAGAGATAGAGATTGAAAAAAAGAACGAAATGATGCGAAAGACTGCAATTTTAAAAAAAGAAGCTGATCTGGAAGAGCAACGAAGCAAAATAAGCAGGTTAGACAATGCGATAGAAAAACAACAAGTACTACTGTTGAATGTTACACAAAAGCTCGAACAGTTCGAAGGTAAAAAACATCTATTGCATGAGCGGATGAAACATTTTGAAGAGAATAAAGTAAATTTAGAAGCAGATAAGAACACTTCCGAAAATAAAATTGCACAGTTGAAACAAGAACTTGAAATGGAAAATGATAAACTTAACACCTTATCAAGTGAACGAAATAAAATTAAAGAAAAAGTGTTGCATTACGAAAAACAATTAACGGTAGATAAAGAATCAATTACAGTACAAATTGAAGAACTCAAAGCGGAGTATATTGAGTTTTTAAATAGTCGGGCAGCAAACCGAAATGAATTACAATCAATTGAACAGCAAATTACTCAATTATCAGCTAAAAAGGACCGCCAGGAAGCTAAGAATAGAGATACAGTGCAGACACGTCAAGAGCTTAAACAAATGAAGACAGATAAAGTAGAAAAACTGAGCAAAATAGAAGATCACTATTTATCGAATGAACAGGAAGTTACTAGGATAAAGGAATCACTCACCAAAGAAAAAAATGATTATCAGGAATTACAGTCAAAACTAAATCAAGGATTTCAATACATAGAAAAAATGAAGTCGAGAAAAGAAATGCTTGAAGAAATGAAAGAGGACTTCCAAGGATTTTTCCAAGGTGTAAAAGCTATTCTAAAGGCTCGTGATGAGAAAAAAATAAAGAATATTCATGGAGCAGTGATTGAGCTGATTGATGTTCCTAAGAAATATGTAAACGCTATTGAAACTACATTAGCTGGGCAAGCCCAACATATAGTTGTTGATCATGATCAGGCAGCACGAGAAGCGATAAAATGGTTAAAAGAATCCAAACAAGGTCGGTCCACATTCCTGCCACTCGAATCCATTCAACCAAGGTTTATCTCGCAAAATCTATTACAAAAAATTAATAGCCATGAAGGATTTATTGGGATAGCAGCTAATTTAGTGAAGTGTTCTTCAGAGCATTTAAAAGCAATTGAGCATTTAATGGGACATGTAATTATTGCAAATTCGTTAAAAGATGCGACTGATATTGGTAAATTAGTAATGCGTAAGTTTCGAGTAGTGACATTGGAAGGTGATGTAGTAAATCCAGGTGGCTCTATGTCAGGCGGTGCGGCTAAAAAGACGAATCAATCGCTTTTCACACGTGAAAAGGATTTACTGGAGATCACAGAAAAACTAAATGATTTTAAAACCAGAATGGTTCAATTCGAAGAGAAAGTTTCATCTGCAAAAGAATCAATTGAAGCAAAAGAAAAGAAATTAGAACAGAACCAGGAAATGGTCCGTGAGAACTTACATGATCTTCAGGGAATGAAAGCAGAATACACCCAGGTGGAAATGAAATTGAATGAGGTTAATAATAATTTAACCTTATATGATCAGGATAAAGAACAATTTGAGAAAGAACACAATGAACTGAAGGTCCGTAACGACTTTTTAATCAAAGAGCTTAAGAAAATCGAAAAGGAAATTACATTTATCCAACAAAACATAGATGAGTTAGGCCAACAGGAAAACAAACTAAGGGAAAACAAAGAACAAATTCAAGATAATTTACACCAGCATCAGATACTGTTGGCAGAGCTTGAGGAACGCGTGAAAAACCAGCAGAGCAGGACAAGTTCTTTAGCAGAAAATACAACTAAAGAAAAGAAGCTATATGATTCGTATCGTAATAAGTTACAAGAATTAATTGATTTAAAAGAAAATGAAGTCACAGAAGAGCAGATTGCGAGTAATATTAAAGGTTATCAAGATCAAAAAGATAAATTCACATATGAGATCCAAGATAAGCGAAAAACACGAAATAACGTAACCCAGTCAATACAGGATACAGAAAGAGAACTAAAGGAAGAAAATAAAGCTTATCAAGCAATTGTTAAGCAAGTTCAGGAACGAGATGTGAAGATTAATCGGTTAGATGTAGAACTGGAAAATCGATTAACTCGTTTGCAAACAGAATATACAACTACGTATGAACGTGCAAAGGAGCTCTATCCGAAGACTGATCATGTATCAAATACTAAAATACAAGTTCAGCAAATAAAGAGAACCATCGAAGATCTAGGTAACGTAAATCTCGGAGCAATCGATGAATATAATCGAATCATGGAACGGTACACGTTCTTAACTGAACAACGTGATGACCTGATAAACGCAAAAGAAACGATGTTTTCCGTAATAGGTGAGATGGATGAAGAAATGCAAAAACGGTTTGACGATACATTTACTAAAATTAAAGATGAATTTGCTATAGTATTTAAAGAATTATTCGGTGGAGGTAATGCTGAATTAAAACTGACAGATCCAAAAAATATGCTGGAAACTGGTGTGGATATCATTGCGCAGCCACCCGGAAAAAAACTTCAGCATTTAGGTCTTCTTTCTGGGGGAGAGCGCGCATTAACAGCGATCGCTTTATTGTTTGCGATCTTACGCGTTAGACCAGTTCCATTTTGTGTATTAGACGAGGTCGAGGCAGCTTTAGATGATGCCAACGTGACGCGGTTTGCTAAGTACGTCAAAATGTATAGTCGGGACACACAATTTATTGTAATTACACATCGAAAAGGTACCATGGAGGAAGCCGATGTATTGTATGGAGTCACGATGCAGGAGTCAGGTGTTTCCAGATTGGTTTCTGTTAGACTTGAGGATACAAATGAGCTAGTGAAATTTTAAGGAGGATACATGCCATGGGTTTTATGGATAAATTAAAAAATAAGTTTGTACAAAATGATGAAGAAGAAATCTCGACGAAATATAAAGAGGGAATGACAAAAACAAGAAATTCATTCTCGAATAAATTTAATGATTTAATTGCAAAGTACCGCAAAGTCGATGAGGATTTCTTTGAAGAATTAGAAGAAGTATTAATTACAGCTGATGTCGGTGTAATGACAGTTATGGACTTGATTGAAGAGTTGAAGATGGAAGTTAAACGTCGTAATATTAAAGATACTAAAGATGTAAAAGAAGTTATTTCAGAAAAGCTAGTAGAAATTTACTACGGTGACGATAACGAGAGTATCGAAGAATTAAATATACAACAAAATGAGTTAACAGTCATGTTAGTTGTAGGCGTAAATGGTGCTGGTAAAACAACGTCTATCGGGAAATTGGCACATCAGTTAAAAGCAGAAGGAAAAAAAGTAGTCCTTGCTGCTGGAGATACGTTTCGCGCTGGAGCAATTGAACAGTTAGAAGTATGGGGAGAACGCGCTGGGGTAGATATTATTAAGCAAAGTGCTGGTAGTGACCCGGCAGCAGTTATCTTTGACGGTATTAAAGCCGCCAAGTCACGTCAAACTGATGTGCTAATCTGTGATACAGCTGGACGCCTGCAAAATAAAGTAAATCTAATGAACGAGCTTTCAAAAGTAAAACGTGTAATTGAGCGAGAAGTGCCAAATGCACCACATGAGGTGTTACTAGTTTTAGATGCAACTACTGGACAAAATGCAATGAGCCAGGCGAAAACGTTCTCAGAAGCCACGGATGTAACTGGGATTATATTAACCAAGCTTGATGGAACTGCAAAAGGTGGTATTGTTCTAGCAATCCGTAATGAATTACAGATTCCCGTTAAATATGTAGGTCTCGGGGAGAAATTGACCGACTTGCAAAAATTTAATGCTCATGCCTTTGTATTTGGGTTATTTGCTGATATGCTAGAGGATGATAGCGACTTAAGTTGACAGTGAGAAGTATGTTTCGTTATCATAGTAATGTAAAGGTTTTTCACTTAACAAGGGGTGTTTGAAATGCTAGAAAAAACAACACGAATTAATTACTTGTTTGATTTTTACCAGGCATTATTAACACCAAAACAACAAAATTATATGGAAATGTATTATTTAGAAGATTATTCACTTGGAGAAATCTCTGAGCTTTCTAAAGTTTCAAGGCAAGCTGTATACGATAATATTAAACGAACAGAGCTAATGCTTGAAACCTATGAAAAAAAGCTTCAATTGTATGTTAAATTTCAATCCAGAATGGAACTTTTGAGCAAAATAGAAAAAGACATGGATGCGAATAATATTACAAATGAAACAAAAAGTATGTTTGATAAATTAAAAGAATTAGATTAGGGGGACACCTTCTATGGCATTTGAAGGATTGGCCGACCGTTTACAAGGTACGATAAAAAAAATTACCGGTAAAGGTAAAGTATCGGAACAAGATGTAAAAGAAATGACAAGAGAAGTCCGACTTGCTCTTCTTGAAGCAGACGTAAACTTTAAAGTTGTGAAGGATTTAATTAAAAGAATTAAAGAACGTGCAACTGGTCAAGAAGTAATGGATAGCTTAACACCTGGACAGCAGGTTATTAAAGTTGTAAAAGATGAATTATCAATGTTAATGGGCGGTGAGCAGAGTAAGATTGCTGTAGCTGACAAGTCTCCGACTGTTATTATGATGGTAGGACTGCAGGGTGCTGGTAAAACAACAACAACTGGAAAACTTGCAAATTTATTAAGGAAAAAACATAATCGCTCACCATTGCTGGTTGCTTGCGACATATATCGTCCGGCGGCAATTAAACAGCTTGAAACACTAGGCGGTCAATTGGAGATGCCTGTTTTTTCAATGGGAACAGAAACAAAGCCAGCTGATATTGCAACAAAAGCAATTGAACAGGCAAAAGCCGACCATAATGACTATGTAATTATTGATACTGCTGGTCGTTTACACGTGGATAATGAGTTAATGGATGAATTGCAGGAGATTAAAACCAGCGTGAAACCGGACGAAATTTTTCTGGTTGTTGACTCGATGACAGGTCAGGACGCTGTAAATGTAGCAGAAAGTTTTAACGATCAATTGGATATTACTGGAGTTGTATTGACGAAGCTTGATGGTGATACACGTGGTGGTGCTGCACTTTCCATTAAAGCAGTAACGGATAAACCGATTAAGTTTGCCGGAATGGGTGAGAAACTCGATGAACTGGAAGCATTTCATCCTGAACGCATGGCTTCTCGTATTCTTGGTATGGGCGATGTTTTAACGTTAATTGAAAAAGCTCAGACAAATGTAGACGAAAAGCAAGCGAAAGTATTAGAAGAAAAAATGCGTACCATGTCGTTTACCTTTGATGACTTTCTGGAACAAATGGGTCAGGTAAAGAATATGGGGCCATTAGATGATCTTATGGCAATGATCCCAGGTGCTGGGAAAATGAAAGGCTTAAAAAATGCGCAGCTGGATGAAAAACAGCTTGCTCATGTTGAGGCAATCATTCAGTCTATGACAAAGAAGGAACGTCAAGAGCCGAGTATTATGAACGCCAGCCGCAAGAAACGGATTGCTGCAGGTTCCGGAACATCTGTATCTCAAGTCAACCGTTTGCTAAAACAATTTGATGAAATGAAAAAAATGATGAAGCAAATGACAAATATGCAAAAGGGTAAAAAAGGCAAAGGTATGAACTTTCCATTTATGTAAGAAAAAAATCTTAAGTGCCTAAAATAACTGTAAATATAGTAGATTGGGCACTAGGATAAGTCAGGTAAGTGTTAGAGTCGTATACTTTTCACCATTGTAATGTAAAAACACTTTACAGACTAACAAATATCTGATAGAATCTAAAATTGTGTAAAACATTTTTATTTGGAGGTGCAAGAACATGGCTGTAAAAATTCGTTTAAAACGTATGGGATCTAAAAGAAATCCATTTTATCGTGTCGTTGTAGCAGATTCACGTTTTCCTCGTGACGGACGCTCAATCGAACAAATTGGAACATATAACCCAGTTGTTAACCCAATCGAGGTTAAGATAGATGAGGACAAAGCAATCGACTGGATGTCAAAAGGTGCTAAACCAAGTGATACCGTTCGTAATCTTTTCTCAAAACAAGGCATCATGAAAAAATTCCACGACTCTAAAAATCAAAAGTAAAGTAGTGTGATATCATGAAAGCCCTGATTGAATCCATTGTTTCACCACTTGTCGATCATCCTGAAGACATCGTCGTAACTGAGACAGAAGAAGAAACGAAAATTATTTATCATCTTACTGTGAATCAGGACGATGTTGGAAAAGTTATTGGCAAAAATGGACGTGTTGCAAAAGCTATCCGAACGGTGGTATATGCAGCGAAATCGGATGCAAACAAACGTATATATTTGGATATCATGTAGAGGGAAAGGGCATAGCCTTTCCCTTTTTACGCATTATTTTTTATGCAGATAGAAAGTATAAGGAGTAAAGTGCCAGTTTAATGAAAAATTGGAGTGGGTGTGATACACGGATGAAAATTATGAGAAAAGTGTTAGTTAAACAAGTGATTACAGAGAAAAGTAAGGATAATTTAAGGCAGAACTTCTCAAACCATAAAATGCGACTTGAACAAGAGTGTCAACAATTGCTTTTTGAACAAAGAAAGCTCCAGAATAAATCAGGAACGTCTAAGCAAGAAGTATATCAGCGTTTCCAGCAGGAGATTAAAAATCGAAAAGAAAAAATGAAGCTGGTTGAATTCAAAATTGACCAATTAGACACACTGGAACTGGGTAGTGAGATTACGGAAAGAGAAGTTGAAGCTCTTGTTGAAGTTAAAGTAGGATCGCATTGGGACAATGTAATGGGGGAATTGGCAATCATCATTAAAGATGATGTTGTCATCAGAATTGACGAAAAGTAGGTGTTAAGATGAGTGGAAAAATGTATAACGTTGGAAAAATTGTTAATACACATGGGATAAAAGGTGAAGTTAAAGTTCATCGCATTAGTGATTTTGATGAACGATTTGAGGTTGGAGAAACACTCTTACTAGAACGAGAAAGTGATCAGCCTCTTCAGCTTGAAATTAGCAGTCATCGGATTCACAAAGGATTTGACCTCCTGACATTTAAAGGGCTAAATAATATTAATGAAGTGGAACATTTCAAAGGGTCTTATTTGAAAATTACAGAAGATCAATTGACTGATCTAGAGGAAAACGAATTTTATTATCACGAGATCATTGGCTGTAATGTATTCAATGACAAGCAGGAAAAACTAGGTATCATCAAAGAGATACTATCACCTGGTGCAAATGACGTATGGGTAATTAAACAGGAAAAGGGTAAGGACCTGCTCATCCCATACATTGACGATGTTGTTAAGGAAATAGATATTAACGAAAAGAAAATTGTTATAGAGCCACTAGAAGGACTGCTAGATTAATGCATATAGATATACTAACACTCTTTCCAGAAATGATTGAAGGAGTTTTCAACGCTTCTATTCTGCAAAAAGCACAGGAAAAAAGTAAATTCAGCTATAATCTCATTAACTTTCGTGATTATTCGAACAACAAACATAAAAAAGTTGACGACTATCCATACGGTGGCGGAGCAGGAATGGTATTAACGCCCCAGCCCATTTTTGATGCAGTAGAGGATATCATGCAGCATAACAATGCCAAAACAAGGGTCATACTTATGTGTCCTCAAGGGGAGCAATATACACAGAGTAAAGCTGAAGAATTAGCAAAAGAAGAAAACCTGGTGTTTATCTGTGGTCATTACGAGGGGTATGATGAACGTATCCGGGAGAACTTAGTGACAGATGAAATTTCAATCGGTGATTATGTCCTCACTGGAGGAGAACTTGGAGCTATGGCGGTTATTGATAGTGTTGTTAGATTGTTGCCTGATGTACTAGGAAACAAGCAATCAGCGTCAGAAGACTCTTTTTCCACCGGTTTACTGGAACATCCTCATTACACGAGACCTGCCGACTTTCGCGGAATGAAAGTACCTGATGTTTTATTATCAGGTGATCATGCGAAAATTAACAACTGGAGAAAAACAGAATCATTGAAACGCACCTATGAGCGACGAGATGAACTAATCGATGAACGTTCACTTTCAAAAGAGGAACGAAAGATTCTTGAAAACATTAAAAACAAAACTGCTGAACATTGATTTTTTTATTTAAAAACAGTTGAACAAGTTATTGCAGTATGATATATTTATTGTTGTGCTTAAGTTTCTAATTTGAGCTATATAAACGATGTTCCGCTGTTCCATAGTTGGATAATGAACATTGGTTTGGAAGGAGAGAAACATCATGCAAAAAATAATTGCAGATATCACGAAAGATCAACTACGTACAGATCATCCTGACTTCCGTCCTGGTGACACTGTCAAAGTACACGCAAAAGTAGTAGAAGGAACTCGTGAGCGTATTCAGGTTTATGAAGGTGTTGTAATTAAGCGCCAAAACGGTGGAATCAGTGAAACATTTACAGTAAGAAAGATTTCTTATGGCGTAGGTGTGGAACGTACATTCCCTGTACATTCACCAAGAGTTGAAAAAATTGAAGTTTCAAGACGCGGTATTGTTCGTCGTGCTAAACTTTATTATCTACGTAACCTACGTGGTAAAAAAGCACGTATTAAAGAACGCCGTTAATAAAAAGGTTTATGTAAAGGAGCTTGGCATTGAATGCAAGCTCTTTTTTACTTTAAACTGCTGTACATATTAGAGCTTTCGGAGGTAAGTCGCATGTCTAAACTGAAAAATGAATGGTTTGATTGGGCGAAAGCATTAATAATCGCTTTTGCATTGGCTTTTATTGTTCGTATGTTCTTTTTTGCACCAATTGTTGTAGATGGTCCTTCGATGCAGCCGACATTGCATAACCATGACCAAATGATTGTAAATAAATTCCTCTATGCAGTTGATGACCCTGAACGTTTTGATATAGTAGTATTTCATGCAAATGAGGAACAGGATTTTATTAAACGGGTAATTGGCTTACCGGGTGAACATGTAGCTGTAAAAAATGATATTTTATATATTAATGGAAAATCAGTGAAAGAACCCTTTTTAAAAGAAATAAAGGATAAAAAAATGCCTAATCAAATACTCACAGAAGATTTTCAGTTAGAACAACTACCTGGAAATTATAAGACTATTCCTGAAGGCTACGTGCTGGTTTTAGGAGACAACAGAAATAACTCAGCGGATAGCCGGGTATTAGGATTAATACCTCAAGATACAATAGTAGGGAAGACAAGTTTTATTTATTGGCCATTGAGCCGATTTAGTGTTTTACATTCTTAAGTAGTATGAAGGAGTGATAGAAATGGCAATTCAATGGTTTCCGGGTCATATGGCAAAAGCGCGCAGACAGGTAGAGGAAAAACTAAAACTCGTTGATTTTGTAATGGAGCTAGTGGATGCACGAGCACCATTATCTTCACAAAACCCGATGCTTCAACAAGTAATGCAAAGTAAACCAAAGATGATAATATTAATGAAAAAAGATCTGAGTGATAAGCAGGAAACCGATAAATGGATTTCGTATTTTCAACAAAAGAACATTACAGCTATTGCAATTAACGTAAATGACAAAGTGGATATACAGAAAGTAATTCACCAAGCAAAAGCACTGGGTAAAGAAAAAATGGACAAACTGATAAAAAAAGGCATAAAACCTCGTGCAATGAGAGCGATGATAGTTGGGATCCCTAACGTTGGTAAATCCACGTTAATTAATCGTCTAGCAAATAAAAAAGCTGCAAAAACTGGTGATCGACCAGGAATTACAAAACAACAACTATGGATTAAAGTAAAGAAGGATTTTGAGTTGCTTGATACACCGGGAATCCTTTGGCCGAAGTTCGAAGATGAAATGGTAGGCTTAAAGCTTGCGGCTTTAGGTACAATAAAGGATCAATTATTATCTTTACAGGATATTACCGTATTCGTAATCAAGTATTTTGAAGAACATTATCCTACCTTACTTGAAGAGCGATATAATATTAGTAACGAATTAACGGATATAGTGGAAATTTTCGAAGCTATAGGGAAAAAACGAGGCTGTTTGGAGAGTGGTGGAACAGTTAACTACGAAAAGGTATCTGAAGTGTTTCTGCATGACTTGCGAACAGGCAAATTAGGACAAATTACATTAGAGACTGTCCGATAAATAATGGCATTTCATCTTTTGATGGATGTCATTTTATTTTTTTCTACCTCAATTTTCAAAGATTGACGAGCCCTAATCGTGCTGTCGCATGTGGTCACTGAAAAGGTACATGTTGTACAAAATAAATTGGATCTGCGGTCGCATCTTCGAATATACTTCGCTTTTCGTGGGCACGACTTCAGCTTCCTCGGATAAGCAAAGAGCGCTTTCCTGCGGGATCTTCAGCTCGCGCTGTTCCCACAGGAGTTTTCGTATATTCGAAGATGCTAAGTTAAAGGAAAAATTAAATTTTAAAGATCTGCTACTTTTTCAGTGACCTTCATCGCACTCCGAGGAATCTTTAGAAAAGAGTAGAGTCGAATGTCAAGGATTTATAAACTCACGCCTAATATCACATCTATTTCAGTATGCATTAGTTGAAGAAAAACAACAACTACGTAAACAGCTCTACCAGTCCTAGTGAGTGGAGGGCGGTGACTCCTGCGGGAACAGCACGAGTCTGAAGGCCCCACAGAGTGGGGTTCTCGAGGAGACTGAAGCCGTGCCCGCGGAAAGCATCCGCCCGAAGCGATCCTGGACGGCGGCTTCAGAATCTTTATTTGATAATAAAGCCAAATTTAAATCCAGTTACGTCGCAGTTTATATTAATTATCACACAGTAATTAGTCACATCTTATGCATATTAGTAATTCGTGTCAAATGGAGTATTTCAAGTGCTGCTAGTACTCCAGTTTATTTTTGTTCATCATGATTTTCTATGTGTGAAAGTTGAGTTACTACTATAAAAATACATAAAACAAACCGATAGAGGAGGTATAGTATGAAAAACAAATCGATTGCTGAAATTAAACAACTAATGAATGGTGATAACTTTACGGAAACTGAATTAATACAATTGAAAGAGGATTCACGAAAAGGTGTACAGAAATTATGCGAAATATATGAAAAGCATAGACGGAAAGAGCAAGCTCTTGAAAATCAATTTATTGAAATGAGTATGTATGAAACAAAATGCTATTCTAACGGTTGTAAATTTGTAGCTGGAATAGACGAAGCAGGAAGAGGACCGCTAGCTGGTCCAGTAGTTGCAGCTGCTGTTATATTACCCAGAGATTTTAAATTAATAGGATTAGATGATTCGAAACAACTTAACGAAAGTAAGCGACATGATTTTTTTCATATCATTAAAGAACAGGCAGTAAGCTTTGGAATTTCTATTATCAGTAATCACAAAATAGATGAACTCAACATTTATGAAGCTACCAAACTTGCCATGTATGATGCAATAAGCCAGTTAGATCCAACACCCGATCACATCTTAATTGATGCAGTTACATTAGATCGTCTGCCTTGTACATCAGAAGCAATTATAAAAGGCGATCAAAAAAGCATCTCGATTGCAGCAGCAAGTATCTTAGCGAAGGTTACCCGAGATAACATGATGAAAAATGTACATAAAGACTTTCCAAACTACGACTTTGCATCAAATATGGGATACGGCACAAAGAATCACTTGAATGCGCTTAACCAATATGGTATTACACCGTTTCACAGAAAGTCGTTTTCACCAGTAAGGAATATTATTAACCATTGAAATAGAGGTGTTTTAATTGAGCATAAGAGAAGTTCTTTCTAAACGATTAGATGGTATAACACCAACTACCTCATCACCATCTTTAAAAACTGGGCAAATTGTTCAAGGTAAAATTGTAAAGATCTATCCTAATAATAAAGCTCAGATCCAAATAGGGACTCAAAAGTTGGTTGCTCAATTGGAAGTATCCCTTTCTATTGGTGAAAACTATCATTTTCAGGTTCAAAAAAATTCAGATGTAATCCATTTGAAGGTTATAGGTGATCCGTTACAACAAAACACTCGTGACAATATGAAGATGTTATTACAAGGGCTGGGAATCAAGACTGCGAAGTCTAATATAGCGCTTATGCAGCATCTGATGAAGGATAAGGTTCCGTTTGACAGAGAACACCTAGTAAAAGCATTTCAATTGGTCGAGAACGCTCCTAACAAAGTACAAGCACAATCAGTTATTAAGGATATGTTAGTTCATAAGTTACCTTTAACGGATTCCGTCTTCCAAGCTTTGTATACGAAGTCGGCGAGCGGATTTAGTGATCAAATGAATAATTTATTACTGCATTTAAAACAAGACCTGAATCAAACACCATTGAAACAGCATTTAATTGACCGATTAGCGTTATTAACTGAGCCAGTACAATCGGATAAAGGCACAGTAATAAAACATGTATTAACTGAATTAGAATCTAATAAAAATAATTTTTTCCACGCATTAAAAGGTTCTGGAATAATAGATAATGACCTGGATTTCAATACATGGAAAACTGAATGGCAAAATTTTGCTAAAAATAATTTCGGGACTACATCTTCAGCGCATATAACGCTACCGAATCAATCGTTAAAGTCTGCTTCGTTGCCGTTTCAATTAAATTCAACTGATTTAATAACAGAGTTAAATCAGATGATGAGTAATAAAAGTCAAGTAGTGAAACAAGCACAATTATTACTTCAGCAGTTTTCATCTTTAATCAATAAAGCCAACATCCACCAGGTTTCACTGTCGTCAAGTGAATTTTCAAATCTTAATTCACAAGTTAAAAGTGAATTATTGCCTTT
The DNA here is from genome assembly GCF_050574275.1 of Virgibacillus flavescens. Classification (GTDB taxonomy): domain Bacteria; phylum Bacillota; class Bacilli; order Bacillales; family Amphibacillaceae; genus Virgibacillus_F; species Virgibacillus_F flavescens. The sequence continues at coordinate 2,585,917 of NZ_CP192260.1, read as the reverse complement.
ACTGACTGAAAAACAACAAGTTCAATTAAAAACACTAGAAAACAACCCAAAATCACTTATTAAACTGCAAACTACACTTAAAACGCTTACGAATGAGCAGTTGTATGCTCAGATAGAAAAATTGGTATACATTACCAAGGCGGATGGGCAGCTATTAGCAACTAAGCCGCATGAACAGTTTCTCATTCAGTTAAAAAATGTTATCCAATCAACTGGATTTGCTCATGAGTTTAATCTGGCAAATGACTTGCCAGACCAGCATTCAAATACAGTTAAGTCGATGGTAATGCAACTTTTGCAGCAAAGTGATGGAGTAATAAATGAACGAGCACAACAGCTGCTTCAGTTTATTACAGGGTCACAAATTCAGTCAGTAAATGAAACTACAAATTTTCTTCAGGCAAATCTACAGATACCTGGAAATAAACTCGGGTTGAATAATGATTTAGAATTGGAGTTTGAAAGCAGAAAAACAGAGTCTGGAAAAATTGATCCCGATTATTGCCGGGTAGTTTTCTATCTGGATTTAAGTAATCTGAAAGAAACTGTGATTGATATGAATATTCAAAAGCGTGCTGTTGCGGTTACGGTATTTAATGATAATAATGAAATAAAAAACCATGCTTCGGTTTTAAAGCCAATACTAACCGAGGGGCTGAAAGAATTAGATTATCAACTTTCAACCATTAATGTAAAACCTATACAGAAAGTGGAATCTAACACCGGAAAATTGGAATCTATGAAAGAATTTAATTCACAGCAAGGAGTGGACTATCGAATATGAGTGAAAAGCGACAAAAAGCTGCAGCGCTTAGATACGATCAAAAAAGTGACCAGGCACCTACTGTTGCAGCTGCTGGAAAAGGAATTATTGCTGAGAACATTATTGAAAAAGCGAAGCAAAACAATGTTCCTATTCAGGAAGATGCGTCCCTTGTAGAATTATTGGCAGAATTGAATATAAATGAATCGATACCTGAAGAATTATATCTGGCAGTTGCTGAGGTCTTTGCTTTTGTCTATCGTGCGGATAAAAAAGTGGGTGAATACAAATAATGTCATTATTCTACAGTGAATTTCCGTTGTATTTAGATAGATTCTGTGAAGTTAGGAAAACGACTTCATGGTCTATCTTTTTTTGCGCCTGTAAACAGTCGCCTCGCTTTTCTTTCTTGTCCAGCTGCTGCTCCTAGAAGCTGCCGTCATAAGCAATGGACACTTCGAACGCGAAAAGCATGCGTTCTTCGGTCCCTTGCTTATGCGTCCGCTTCTAAACAGTCGCCTCCGCTTTTCTTTCTGTCCAGCTGCTGCTCCTAGCGGCTAGCAAATAGATAGTCCTGATGAATGTACGTAAAGTTCAACGTACTTTCACAGTCCTATCTATTTGTCCGTCGCTGACCAGTCGCCTCGCTTTTCTTTCTGTCTAGCTGCGGCTCCTAGAAGCTGCCGTCATAAGCAATGGACACTTCGAACGCGAAAAGCATGCGTTCTTCGGTCCCTTGCTTATGCGTCCGCTTCTAAACAGTCACCTCCGCTTTTCTTTATTTCGTTATTCCTTGTGAAATTTGTTGTTTTTTAATACAATGGGAATGCAGTGAATTTTGATGGGAGGATAAATGATGAACATTCATGAGTATCAAGGCAAAGAAATTTTGCGAAGCTATGGTGTAAATGTTCCTACTGGACATGTTGCATATACAGTTGACGAAGCTGTTGAAGCTGCTAAGAAATTAGGAACTTCTGTTACAGTTGTAAAAGCACAAATTCATGCTGGTGGACGTGGTAATGCCGGCGGAGTGAAAATTGCTAAAAACTTAGACGAAGTGCGTACATATGCGGATGAGATTTTAGGTAAAACTCTGGTTACGCATCAAACAGGCCCTGAAGGTAAGGAAGTTAAACGCTTACTTATTGAAGAAGGCTGTGATATCAAGAAGGAATATTATGTAGGTCTTGTTCTTGATCGTGCAACTTCATCTGTTGTATTAATGGCATCAGAAGAAGGCGGTACAGAAATTGAAGAAGTGGCTGCTGAAACGCCTGAGAAAATCTTCAAAGAGGTTATTGATCCAGTAGTAGGACTTTCTGGTTATCAAGCTCGGAGACTAGCATTTAACATTAACATTCCGGATGAACTAATCGGCAAAGCGGTTAAGTTTATGATGGGTCTTTACCAGGCATTTGTTGAAAAAGATTGTTCTATTGCAGAAATCAATCCTTTAGTTACAACAGGTGATGGCGAAGTATTGGCTTTAGATGCTAAGTTAAATTTTGACGATAATGCAATGTTCCGTCAAAAGGACATTCTGAATTATCGTGATCTTGATGAAGAAGACACAAAAGAAATTGAAGCGTCTAAATATGACCTAAGCTATGTTTCATTAGACGGAAACATTGGCTGCATGGTAAATGGTGCTGGGCTTGCTATGTCTACAATGGATATTATCAAGCATTATGGCGGCGACCCCGCTAACTTCCTTGACGTGGGGGGCGGTGCGACTGCTGAAAAAGTAACAGAAGCATTCAAAATCATTTTGTCCGATCCCAATGTAAAAGGGATATTTGTTAATATTTTCGGCGGAATCATGAAATGTGACGTAATTGCTGAAGGTGTAGTAGAAGCAACGAAACAAGTTGGTCTTAAAATGCCGTTAGTTGTACGTCTGGAAGGTACAAACGTTGATTTAGGCAAGAAAATATTGAATGAATCAGGTTTAAATATTACTTCTGCAGGTTCCATGGCTGATGGCGCTGAAAAAATCGTTTCCATGGTAAAGTAATACCTAAATAAAAGGTTAGGCTTATGCAGAAACTTTTTGACATTTTTTTATAAAACGTATGAAGATTGCGTAGAAAGGACGGACGAAAATGAGTGTATATGTAAATAAAGATACAAAAGTAATTGTCCAAGGAATTACTGGTGGTACAGCTAGATTCCATACGAAACAAATGCTTGAATACGGTACTAAAATCGTTGGTGGTGTTACACCGAAAAAAGGCGGTTCTGAGGTTGAAGGAGTACCTGTTTTTAATACGGTTAAAGATGCTGTGGATCAAACAGGTGCTAATGCTTCCGTAATCTATGTCCCAGCTGCGTTTGCGGCAGATGCAATTATCGAAGCAGTTGATGCTGAACTTGATCTTGCAATTTGTATAACTGAGCATATTCCAGTACTTGATATGGTAAAAGTAAAACGTTATATGGAAGGTAAGAAGACACGCTTGGTTGGACCAAACTGTCCTGGTGTAATTACACCTGAAGAATGTAAAATTGGTATCATGCCTGGTTATATTCATAAAAAAGGTCATATCGGAGTTGTATCACGTTCCGGTACGTTAACTTATGAAGCAGTTCATCAATTATCAGAAGCTGGTTATGGTCAATCGACAGCAGTAGGTATTGGTGGAGATCCTGTAAACGGAACTGACTTTATCGATGTATTAAAAGCATTTAACGATGATTCTGATACAGAAGCGGTTATTATGATCGGTGAAATCGGTGGTACTGCGGAAGAAGAAGCTGCTGAATGGGTGAAAGCTAACATGAAGAAACCTGTCGTTGGATTCATTGGTGGCGCAACTGCTCCTCCAGGAAAACGTATGGGACATGCTGGTGCAATTATCTCTGGCGGTAAAGGTACAGCAGAAGAAAAAATTCGTGTTATGAATGAATCTGGTATTCAAGTAGCCGAAACTCCTGCAGTAATGGGAGAAACAATGATTAAAGTACTAAAAGAAAATAACTTGGATGACAAATGTAAAACACATTAAGTCAGGTAAAGGAACTCAATAGCGATATTGAGTTCCTTATTTTTCACAAAACATTAACTGGAAAAGGAAGTGATTGATTGTTTTCATTACGAAACAGAATAATCCACCTTTGCAGATGCAAAGGAATTACAAGGCGAACAATTTCCCGAATTTTATTGTTAGATTCATCTTTATCAACTATTTATACGTTGTCCCCAACGCAGATTTCTCATCAATTTTCACTCCCCTTTAAAAACGCTTCATTGTTATATCAAGATCTCCACAAACTAAAATTAATAGATGAAATAAAGAAAGACCTGGAGGCATACACTATTCTCACAATAGTTGATGAGGGTTATCCAGCTGTATTAAAAACCATTAAAGATCCTCCACTTGTTCTCTACACGATTGGTGATGTTACATTACTTATGCAGCGGCCAGCTCTAAGTGTAATAGGTACAAGGTTCCCGTCAAAGAATGCCATCAAAAAAATGAAGCTGATTCTGCCAGTTTTAATAGAAATGAATTGGGTGATTGTTAGTGGAATGGCGATGGGGATAGATAGTTACGCCCACCAATTTGCTTTAGGTAATAATGGTAAGACGATAGCAGTTTTGGGTGGAGGATTTAATCATATTTATCCGAAACAAAATATCACTTTATTTGACCAATTAAGTAAAAAAGGCTTAGTATTATCAGAGTATCCACCAAATCAGCCACCAGAACGATTTTTCTTTCCTGAAAGAAATCGGATTATAAGTGGTTTAGGATTTGGCACATTGGTTATTGAAGCAAAAGAAAAGAGTGGGACTCTTATTACAGTTGACCAGGCACTGGATCAAGGTAGAGAAGTTTATGCTGTTCCTGACTCTCCAGCTATCCGGGAGTCAATAGGCTGCAATCGCATGATCCAGGATGGTGCTAAGCTAGTCATGCAGCCAGATGACATTATAGAAGATTGGAACAGAGCGAAAGAAATATGGATAAATGAGACTTACTAACGAAAAATGCTAATGCATGTTTGACAAACTGAGCGTATATATTTACTATTAGTGAAGATTTCAACTATAAAAAATATGGTACGCGTGATGATGGTTATTACGCATGACTAAACAAGATGATGGTAAACTTTTTCACATTTATAAAAAAATTACTATGGACCTCAATTTCTAGGAGGATGAATGAATGGCAGATTATCTAGTAATCGTTGAGTCGCCTGCGAAAGCAAAGACGATTGAACGATATTTAGGGAAAAAATATAAAGTTAAAGCCTCCATGGGGCATGTTCGAGATTTGCCGAAAAGCCAAATGGGTGTTGATACAGAAGATGCGTTTCGTCCAAAATATATAACAATACGCGGAAAAGGTGACGTGCTAAAGTCACTTAAGACTGCAGCAAAAAAGGCTAAGAAAGTATACCTTGCAGCCGACCCCGATAGAGAAGGGGAAGCGATTGCCTGGCATCTTGCACATAGTCTTAATATTGACGAAGCGTCTGAATGCCGCGTGGTTTTTAATGAAATTACAAAAGATGCAATTAAAGAATCGTTTAAACATCCCCGTTCAATTAATACAGACTTAGTAAATGCACAACAGGCCCGTAGAATATTAGATCGATTGGTCGGCTATAATATCAGTCCTTTACTATGGAAGAAAGTAAAAAAGGGATTAAGTGCGGGTAGAGTTCAGTCTGTAGCAGTCAAGATGATAATGGATCGGGAAAAAGAAATTAATGGGTTCACACCAGAAGAATACTGGTCCATCGAAGCAGATTTCTTGAAGAACAAAGAAACGTTTGAAGGTTCTTTTTATGGAATAAATAATAAAAAAGAAGAATTAAAAACAGAAGAAGATGTAACTAAAATATTAAAGCAGATGAAGGGTAAAAAGTTCTCAGTTGATAAAGTTAATAAACGAGAACGAAAAAGAAACCCTGCTGTTCCTTTTACCACATCTTCCATCCAACAGGAAGCTGCACGAAAACTTAACTTTAGAGCTAGAAAGACGATGATGGTAGCACAGCAGTTGTATGAAGGTATTGATTTAGGTAAGAAGTCTGGTGGCATAACTGGTCTAATAACTTATATGCGTACAGATTCAACTCGTATTTCAGAAACAGCAAAAGCAGAAGTTAAAACCTTTATTGAAGAAAAGCATGGTAAAGAGTTTGTCGGTGAATCAAAACCTGTAAAGCAAAAAGAAGGATCACAAGATGCTCACGAAGCAATACGTCCGACATCTGTTTCACTTGATCCAAAATCGTTAAAGGCCGTATTATCAAACGATCAATATAAACTTTATAAGTTAATTTGGGAAAGATTTGTTGCAAGTCAAATGGCCCCTGCGGTTATGGATACGATGACTGTTCACTTATTAAACAATGGAGTCGAGTTTCGTGCAACTGGATCTAAAATTAAATTTAAAGGTTTCATGTCTGTATATATTGAAGGAACTGATGATAAGAAGAAGGAAGAAAACAAATATTTGCCAGACTTAAAAGAAGGAATGGAAGTTACGGCAAATGAAATTGCACCAAATCAGCACTTTACGCAGCCACCTCCGAGATATACGGAAGCCAGACTTGTACGAGCGATGGAAGAGCAGGGTATTGGTAGACCTTCTACTTATGCACCGACGCTTGATACAATCCAGCGCAGGGGTTATGTCAGCATTGATAACAAACGATTTATCCCTACTGAGTTAGGGAGTATCGTGATGGATTTGCTGCAGGAATTTTTCCCTGAGATTATAGATGTTGATTTCACTGTAAAAATGGAGGGTGAACTTGATTCTATAGAAGAGGGAAAGAATGATTGGGTTTCCATTCTCGATGGTTTTTATCTTGACTTCAACAAGCGATTGGAAGTTGCAGAGAAAGAAATGGAAAAAATTGAAATAAGGGATGAACCAGCAGGAATTGACTGCGAAAAATGCGGGCATGAAATGGTATATAAAATGGGGAGATACGGAAAATTCTTAGCTTGTTCAAACTTCCCAGAATGCCGAAATACAAAACCAATTTTAAAAGAAATTGGAATGGATTGCCCAAAATGTGAAGAAGGAAATGTCGTTGAAAGAAAATCAAAAAAGAAACGTACTTTTTATGGTTGTGACAGGTTTCCAGAATGTGATTTTGTTTCATGGGACAAACCAATTTCCAGACCATGTCCAAAATGTGAATCCTTATTAGTTGAAAAGAAAACCAAGAAGGAAACACAAATTCAATGTACAAATTGTGATTACAAAGAGAAAACACAAAATTAATATATTTTCTTAGAACTGTTCACTTGCGAACAGTTCTTTTTTACTCTTAAGAAAAAGATAAAAGCTTAAGCAATTGTAGGTATAAGAAAAACTTCGTCGTTTTCTAATAGTTTTAACAGTGGTAAATAGGGTAATTACAGTTGTATGAGGAGGATGAAAAATGTCTAACAAGGAACAATATTTTGTAACAATTGATAATGAAGAGATACGTGAAATATCACTGCCAGATAGTGGGATTGAATATGAAATTTACGCCAACTCAGAGGAAATTAAGGATCTTGAGCTGTTATTTATTGAAAAAAAGAAGAATGGTCAGCAGGCAGCAGATTTTCTTAAAAAGCCTTTTGATGAATGGGGCGCTGATGATGAAAGAAATAAATATGAAAAGGATTTAGTTATAATCTATCAGAAAATTTATGACCTAGGTACACCAGAAACGAAAAAGAAAATTGATGAATTAGGGTTCTTAAGCTGATTTTTTGATTCTAGTCATAATAATTAACCATTTTCTATCTCTTATTTAACTCTGCTCTCGCAGATAGATATTTTTGATGAATACATTAAACTATAGTTCTTTTATACGGTTTAATGTCTGTTCATAAAACGTGCTATCAGATACATTGCGTAGTTGATGTAAATTGCGAAATAACTTTTTGTTTGTTTCCATAGCTGCCGTCCAGGATCGTTGCGGGCGGATGCTTGCCGCGACAAGGGGTATGCCAACGTTGTCCGCAAAGAACGGTTTTAGTTGGCCCTCCCCTTAAAAAGCTTTCTTGTGGGGCCTTCAGACTCGTGCTGTTCCCGCAGGAGTCACCGCCCGGAACCATGCAGGACTGGTAGAGTGGTTTATGTCTTTGTTCTTACTAAAACAATGCATATTGAAACAGAAGTTCTATCAGGTGTGCAGTTAATAAATTCTCGACATCCACATTTCATCAAGAGATTGGAGCGGATGGCAGTTAATTCCTGCGGGAGGAAAGGCATAGGTGAGACCCCGGAGTGCAACAGGACGAGGATGCTCACCAGCCGCCCTAAGGTGCGCGACTGCCTTCCGTGGAAATCACGCCACTGTTACATCGCAGTTTATTTCTGAAGACATCTTGTAAGACTGCAATCGAAAAGTATCGAAAGTTACTTCGCAGTTAAGAGATTTTGTTTCAGCTACTACAATGGATTGCAGGCTTATTCCATTAAAATAGGGAGCATGTACGTTTTTACAGCCTGTGAAAGTGGAGTTATATATATAAAATTGATATTCTCTTATTGTTATCGAGTCGCCAAAAGCTAATAAACTTTTGGCTCTCTTTTATTTTTTCGAATACTTGAATAGTTCATGATTGACTATTGACTTTTTAAAAGATATAATTATCCATTGGAAAGCTTATTTACTTGACAGTGATACTGGAGAATTTAAATTAACGTGATTGTATTTATTACCAGATAACATTCACAAAATGTTCATGTAATAAATATACATAAAGACTTTAAAGAATTCGAAGTGTATAGTGTTCAAAACAATAGCTAATTCTGAATTTTGTTACAATTGCGTTAAATCCATTGCGTTGCATTATGTAATGTGGTATGATTTATTCGCTGATTAACGGGGTGGCAAAATGAAGTTTTTTAATAAACATCGTCAAGCGTTTGTAGAATATTTACAAATTGAAAAAAATGCATCCCCTTATACGGTGAAGTATTATATGAATGATTTGGAAACATTTCTTCGGTTTTCACAACAAGAATCGGTACATGACTTAACGGAAGTTGATCATCGTGTAGTTCGGATATTCCTTACAAGCCTGTATGAAAAAAAGTTAAGCAGACGGACTGTCTCAAGGTTGTTATCTAGTTTGCGCAGCTTTTATCGTTTTTTGGAGCGAGAAGATATAATTACGAACAATCCTTTTTTACAGGTTTCACTACCAAAAGCAGCAAAACCTATTCCTGGTTTTATATATCAGGAAGAACTTGAAAAATTATTTGAAGTTAGTGACATGAACGATCCTTTAGGACAACGAAATCAGGCATTGCTTGAAACATTTTATGCTACTGGAATACGTGTCAGTGAATGCGAAGGTTTAAAACTTCAGGAAATTGATTATACAATAGGTACAATGCTCGTTCACGGTAAAGGAAGAAAGGAACGCTATGTTCCATTTGGACGGTTTGCAGAAATTGCTTTGGAAACGTATATAAATGAAGGCAGAGAAACCCTGTTGAATAAATCAAACGGGGCAACGGATGCAGTTTTCTTAAATGCTAAAGGAACACCGCTAACAGCTAGAGGAATGCGACTTATATTAAACAAGATGGTGGAGAAGGCCTCATTAACAATCCATGTGCATCCGCACAAATTACGACATACTTTTGCAACACACATGCTTAATGAAGGCGCAGACCTTAGAACCGTTCAAGAATTGTTAGGTCATGAAAGTTTGTCTTCAACTCAAATATATACACACGTTACAAAAGACCAGCTGCGCAAAGTGTATATGAAGGCTCATCCGAGAGCCAATAATTAATTATATGATTATGAGGTGACGCAGGTGTCAAATGAGATGCATGCAACAACCATTTTCGCTGTAGCACACAATGGACAATGTGCAATGAGTGGAGATGGCCAGGTTACTTTAGGGAACTCAGTTGTAATGAAACATAAGGCACGTAAAGTACGTACGTTATACAATGGGCAGGTGCTCGCAGGTTTTGCAGGTTCTGTTGCTGATGCATTTACACTCTTTGAGAAATTTGAAAGTAAGCTTGATTCCTATGAGGGTAACCTAGCTAGAGCATCAGTCGAGTTAGCTAAAGAGTGGCGCAGTGATAAAGTATTACGAAAACTGGAAGCAATGCTTATTGTGATGAACAAAGACAATATGTTTCTTGTTTCTGGTACCGGAGAGGTAATAGAGCCTGATGATGGACTCTTAGCTATTGGTTCTGGTGGGAATTATGCTTTAAGCGCCGGGCGTTCTTTAGTACGCTATGCTGAAACCATGACTGCTAAAGAAATAGCACATGCCGCACTTACTATTGCCGGTGAAATATGTGTCTTTACTAATGACCAGATTACACTGGAGGTACTTGAGTAATAAGGAGGCCATTCAAACTTATGGGAAATGATTATACTCCAAGGCAGATTGTTGAACAGCTTGATTTGTATATAATTGGTCAGCATCAAGCCAAAAAGTCTGTTGCTGTAGCTTTACGAAACCGATATCGCCGGATGAAGCTAGAAGATTCTATTAAAGATGAAATTGTACCTAAGAACATCTTAATGATTGGACCAACTGGTGTCGGGAAAACGGAGATAGCAAGAAGGCTTGCTAAATTAGTGGGAGCCCCATTTGTTAAAATTGAGGCTACAAAGTTTACCGAGGTTGGATATGTTGGTCGAGATGTGGAATCAATGGTGCGAGATTTAGTTGAAATGTCTATTCGGATGGTAAAAGAAGAAAAGATGGATGAAGTTAAAGTTAAAGCAGAGAAAGAGGCTAATAAAAAATTAGTGCAATTATTAGTACCTCAGGTTAAAAAGGAATCGGTTAATAGAAATCCTTTTGAAATGCTTTTTTCAAGCCAGGATTCTTCTGAAGACGATGAAGATAAAGACAATGAAAACAATCAGGAAATCAGAAGTAAACGGCAGCGAACTGCTGAAAAATTAGCCCTGGGGGAATTAGAAGACCACATGGTCCAAGTGGAAATCGAAGAAACTCCCCCGTCTATGTTTGATATGTTACAAGGTTCGGGAATGGAACAAATGGGCATGAACATGCAAGATGCCATGGGACAGTTCATGCCAAAGAAGAAGAAAAAACGTAAACTTCCTGTATCAGAAGCGAGAAAAGTTTTAACACAGCAAGAAGCTCAAAAGCTCGTGGATATGGAGGAAGCTGCACAAGAAGCTATTAATCGTGCTGAGCAGTCAGGTATCATTTTCGTTGACGAGATTGATAAAGTGGCTGCTAAACAGGATAATTCTGCAAATGTCTCCCGAGAAGGAGTTCAACGTGATATTTTACCGATTGTGGAAGGTTCCACTGTTGTAACTAAGCATGGTCCTGTTAAAACAGATCACATGTTATTTATTGCTGCTGGAGCGTTCCATATGGCAAAGCCTTCTGATTTAATCCCTGAACTTCAAGGAAGGTTTCCAATTCGGGTTGAATTAGATAAATTAACGATTAATGATTTTAAACGTATTTTACTTGAGCCTTCTAATGCATTACTTAAACAATATCAGGCAATGTTGAAAACAGAAGGTATAAATGTAATATTTACCGACGATGCTGTAGATAAACTAGCAGAAATAGCTTATGAAGTAAATCAGGAAACGGATAATATTGGTGCACGTCGCTTACACACTATTTTAGAAAAGCTGCTGGAAGATTTATCTTTCGAGGCACCTGACATAACAATGGATAAAATTGAAATAACTTCCGAATATGTCGATAAGAAACTTAACTCTATTGTAAAAAATAAGGATTTAAGCCAATTTATACTATAAAATAAAACAACGAAATGGAGGATTTAATTATTATGGAATTATTAAATCGCGCAAGAAAAATTAATGCAATGCTACAAAAAGCAACAGGAAAATCGGTGGATTTCAATGATATGTCTGCATCCCTTAGAGATGTTATTAAAGGGAATGTATTCATTTTAAGCCGTCGTGGAAAACTTTTAGGTTTTGCAATTAACAAAGAAATTGAAAATGACCGGATGAAATCTATGCTAGAAGAAAGACAGTTCCCAGAAGAATACACGCAAGGATTATTTTCAATTTATGAAACTACTCCAAACTTAGATATAAACAGTTCATTCACTGCGTTCCCTGTCGAGAACCGTGAATTGTTCCAAACAGGTTTAACAACTATTGTACCGATTATTGGTGGCGGAGAACGTCTTGGAACATTAGTATTAAGCAGACTGGAAGATAGTTTTAATGATGATGACCTGTTATTAGCTGAATATGGTGCTACTGTCGTAGGTATGGAAATACTGCATGAGAAAACAGAAGAGATTGAGGTTGAAGCTCGCAGTAAGGCTGTTGTACAAATGGCAATTAGTTCATTATCATACAGTGAGCTTGAAGCAATAGATCATATTTTTGAAGAGTTGAACGGTAATGAAGGCTTGCTGGTTGCAAGTAAAATTGCTGACCGTGTTGGAATAACACGCTCTGTAATTGTAAATGCATTACGTAAACTTGAAAGTGCTGGTGTAATCGAATCACGTTCACTAGGTATGAAGGGAACTTACATCAAAGTATTAAATAACAAGTTCTTGGTTGAACTTGAAAAACTTCGGTCAAGATAATTTGGCATCACATATGCATTACTATAAAAGGAATCAAAATGGTTTTAAACAACCATTTTGATTCCTTTTTTTTATTTATGGTCACATTATTAAAAAAGTAAATATACCTATTAGAATAGGTATATAAATAATTTGAAATGCAACAATGTGAAGTAATAGGTATATAGTCATGGTTACTATTAACTATTTTAATCCCCTAAGTCGTAATATGTCGAAAATTCATAGACATTACAACGGCAATAATTTACAATATTCGTAAGTGTTATTTAAAAACTGTCCGTTAAAATATATATTATTTTTTGGAAAAGGGGGAATTTTGTGGGTTTATTTGAAGGGACAATAAATACTTTAGGGAAATCTCTTGATTATGCCACTGCTAAAAACCGAGCAATCTCAAACAACATTGCAAATGTAGATACACCAAATTACAAAGCAAAAGAGGTTGTTTTCAAAAACGTACTAAATGATGCCATGTCAAATTCGATAAATGCTAAACGAACTAACCTAAGACATATCCAATTTTCAGATGAATCTTCTAATCATTCATTTAGAACGATCAGTTCTACTAATACGATGTACAATCATAATGGAAATAATGTTGATATAGACAAAGAGATGTCAGAGCTTGCAAAGAACCAAATTTATTACCAAGGGTTAGTAGACAGAATGGCTGGTAAATTTAGCAGCTTGCAAACAGTTATTAGAGGAGGCAGATAATATGTCAATTTTTGGTGCATTAAACTCCAGTGCGAGTGCGCTTACAGCTCAGAGACTACGTATGGATGTAGTTTCATCTAATATCGCTAATGCGCAGACTACAAGAGCTTCTGTGAATGAAAACGGTGAAGTTGAGCCATACAGAAGAAAAATGGTTGTTTTTGAACCTAAAGAAGGTAGCTTTCAATCATTTCTGCAAAAGGCAAGTAATACTTCCTCTTCCGTGAGTAGTGGAGTAGAGGCAACTAAAATTATTAAAGATGATGAACCATTTAAAGTAGTTTACAATCCTAACCATCCTGATGCTAATGCTGAGGGATATGTACAGATGCCAAATGTGGATCCTTTAAAAGAAATGGTAGATTTGATGAGTGCTACTCGGTCTTATGAAGCAAATGTAACTGCGTTAAATGCAACCAAGAATATGCTTCTTAAAGCTTTAGAAATCGGAAAATAGAATGAAGGGGTGAAAGCACCATGAGTCAAATCATAAATGGTATATCCAATCCTATAGTACCCGTTACTGCAAATAGTAAACCTGTTTCTCCAGGGGAGGCACAGGCTAATTTTGCTGATACGCTTAAATCAGCATTAGAGAATGTAAATAAGTCGCAGGTAACATCCAATCAGAAAACAGAAGCATTTGCAAGAGGAGAAATAGATAACCTTCATGATGTAATGATTGCTTCTCAAAAAGCGAGCATTACACTCGAAACATCCGTACAAGTTCAGCGAAAAGTTATTGATGCCTACAACGAAATAATGCGCATGCAAGTTTAATACCAATTTGTTATTGTAGGTCCTAATACGTACTAATATTTTATTGGAATTTGGCGGGGGAATATATGAAGGAAAAATTTTTGAAATATAGAGATTCAGCTAAAACATATTGGGGAAAGCGATCGAAAAGTCAAAAGGGTATTTTTTTGGGGTCGATCGTAATCGTTGTTTTTATCGTTATCGGACTTACATTATTCTCAAATAATAATGGTTTGATGCCTTTATACAGCAATTTATCCTTACAGGAAGTTGGACAAATTAAAGAAGAGTTAGATACTAGAGGAATTCAATACGCCATTGAAGACGGCGGTACAACTGTAACGGTTCCAGAGGCAGAAGTAAATAATTTATTAGTTGATTTGGCTGGCCAAGGTATACCGAATAGTGGGAATATTGATTATTCGTTTTTTAGTCAGAACGCATCCTGGGGGATAACTGATAATGAATTCAGCATGATTAAACTGGATGCGATGCAAACAGAGCTTGCTAATTTAATCAAAGGTGTTAAAGGAATTGAAGATGCGAAAGTAATGATTAACATGCCAAAGGATCCTGTTTTTGTAAGTGATTCTGGCCAATCTGCCAGTGCGTCGATCGTAATAAACACACAACCCGGATATGAATTTGAAGGGAATCAAATTGAAACATTATATCGCCTGGTTTCCAAGGCAGTACCAAAATTACCACAAGAAAACATTGTGATCATGAATCAGTATTTTGAGTATTTCGATCGGAATACCACGAATGGTGGGAGTAATCAAGATACCTATACATATCAGCAAAGTGTGAAAAAAGATATTGAGCTGGATATAAGAAGAAGATTACAACAGATGCTAGGAACGATGGTAGGACCAGAAAATGTTATTGTATCCGTTACTTCTGATATTGATTTCACAAAAGAAAATAGAGTGGAAGAAATTGTTGAACCAGTCAATTTAGAAACGATGGAAGGTCTTCCAGTTAGTATTGAAACAGTTCATGAAACGTATTCTGGTAATCCAGCTGCTGGTGGGGTTGTTGGCACTGATGGAGAAGATATACCAGCTTATGCAGCTGAAGATGGTGAAGAAGGCGATTATGAACTAGTAAAAGAAACAATAAATAATGAGTACAACAGAATTAGAAAAGAAATAGTAGAAAGTCCATACAAAATAAGAGATCTTGGTATACAAGTTGCAGTTAACAATGTTACTGGACGAGAAGGCGATCAAACGCAATATTTATCTAATAATGAAATAACAACTGTTGAAGAAGGGATATCTTCCATCCTCAATTCAATTGTAACTACTTCAATTGATGCTGAGTATGGTCAGGTGCAGCCGGAAGAGAAAGTTTCGATTGTCTTCCAGGAATTCAGTGATACTACTAAAGTTCCAGAGAATACCGTACCAACAATTCCATTATGGATGTACATTGCAGGTGGGGTTTTACTTCTTATCATAATTGTATTAATTGTAATGTTAATGCGAAATAAAAAAGGTTCTGAGGAAGAGTTGACTGAAGAGTCCACAAGCTTAGAGCAACCCGTTGAATTGCCGGAAATTGGAACAGAAAAAGATTCCGAATCAGTTGTTAGAAGAAAACAATTAGAAAAAATGGCGAAAGATAAACCGGAAGAATTCGCTAAATTGTTACGTAGTTGGATTGCGGAGGATTAGGAGGAATTTAATTGGCAAGAACAAAACCAGCATTAACCGGTAAACAACGAGCAGCAATTTTATTAATTTCCTTAGGTCCGGATGTTTCCGCTCAGGTATATAAACATTTGTCAGAAGAAGAGATAGAGAAATTAAGCCTTGAGATCTCCTCAGTTAAGAAAGTTGAATCAAAGCTTAAAGAAGAAGTATTAGAGCAGTTTCATCAGGTTGCTATCGCGCAGGATTTTATTTCTCAAGGTGGAATTGGTTACGCTAAAACCGTATTGGAGAAAGCATTTGGAAAAAATGAAGCTTCAACGATTATCAATCGTTTAACTTCATCCGTACAAGTGAGACCATTTGATTTTGCACGTAATGCTGATCCGCAACAAGTGTTAAATTTTATTCAAGGTGAGCATCCGCAAACGATTGCTCTGGTTCTATCATACTTGGATCCAGAACAGGCTGGACAAATTCTTTCTGCATTGCCGCAAGAGATGCAAGCAGACATTGCTAAACGGATTGCAACGATGGATTCAACTTCACCTGATATTATTAGTCAGGTTGAGCAGGTGCTAGAGAGAAATATTTCATCATCACTAACAGAGGATTATACACAAACAGGTGGTATTCAATCTGTAGTCGAGGTGTTGAATGGAGTAGATCGAAGTACAGAACGAACGATACTGGATGCATTGGAAATTCAGGATCCTGAGTTAGCGGATGAAATCAAAAAACGGATGTTTGTTTTTGAGGATATCGTAATCTTGGACAACCGCGCAATACAGCGGATTATCCGTGAAGTTGATAATGAAGATCTTCGGCTGTCTCTTAAAGTATCCAGTGATGAAGTTAAAGACCTGGTATTTAAAAATATGTCTCAACGAATGGCAGAAACGTTTAAAGATGAGATGGAGTTCATGGGTCCGGTACGGCTTCGTGATGTAGAAGAGGCACAATCGAGAATCGTAGCTGTGATTCGCAGATTAGAAGAAATTGGAGAAATTGTAATTGCCCGTGGTGGAGGTGACGACATCATTGTTTAATAGTAATTTACAGAATTATTCCACCACTAGCCAAAAACAAATTAAAATTAAACCAATGGAAGTTCTAAGAAAAACGGATACGAAAAAGTATAACGTTGCCCACATTGATGAAGAAATAGCAGCGAAAGAGAAAAAACTGCAGCAAATGAAACAGGAATTAAATGAACTTAAACAACAAAGTGAGTCACTATTGGTTGACGCTCAAAAGGAAATAGAGCTTGAGAAGGAAAATTGGAATAACGAGAAACAACAGTTGATTAGCGAGACGAAGAAACAAGGCTATGAAACTGGTTTTTCAACTGGAAAAGAAGAAAGCTTGAAGCACTATGCTGATCTGCTAAGTAAAACAAACGAGATAGTTGATTCTGCCACTATTGATTATCATGCCGTTCTAGAAAGCAGCGAAGAAGTGATTTTACAATTAGCTATGCAGGCTGCTGAAAAAATCATAACGTTAAAATTAAACGACAAACCAGAAACATTCATTGACATAATAAAGTCAGCTATTAATGAAATTAAAGAACAATCTGTCGTATCTATTTATGTTCATCCTGATAATTATCAGCTTGTTATAAAGCAAAAGGACGAGTTACATAGATTACTCGATTCAGATTCAAAGCTTACTATTCTAGTGAAAGATAATCTGCAGGTGAATGACTGTGTGATTGAACATCCTTTTGGCCAAATTGATGCAAGTATTGATACGCAGCTAAATCAGTTACGTGCTCTGTTACATGAAGTGAACATGGAGAATAAACAATGAAAATAGAACAATATGTTAATGCTATTGAACAAGCAAATACGTATAAACGTTTTGGAAAAGTATTGCGTGTAGTTGGACTGATGATTGAGTCAAGAGGGCCTGAAGCTAACATCGGAGAAGTTTGTTATATCCATAGCTCTAAATCGATAAATAAACCAATATTAGCAGAAGTAGTTGGGTTCAATAATGAGAAAATTATTCTCATGCCATATTCCACAGTTTCTGAGCTCGGCCCAGGTTGTCTTGTGGAATCAACAGGTAAGCCATTAACAATCAAAATAGGACGTGGATTAATTGGTAAAGTAGTAGATTCAATTGGTAATCCATTAGACGAGACTAAATTACCTAAAGGATTATCGAGTTTTACTACCGAACAATCCCCACCTAATCCATTAACTCGTCCTAGAATCACCGAACCGATCCAGGTTGGAGTGAAAGCTATAGACTCATTACTTACTGTAGGAAAAGGGCAGAGGGTAGGCATTTTTGCTGGTAGTGGTGTGGGAAAGAGTACTTTACTAGGCATGATCGCAAGAAATAGTAGTGCTGATATAAACGTGATTGCCTTAATTGGGGAGCGTGGCAGAGAAGTAAGAGAGTTTATTGAGAAGGATCTCGGTGAGGAAGGTTTAAAAAAATCAATTGTTGTCGTTGCCACTTCTGATCAGCCAGCGCTTATGCGAATAAAAGGCGCTTATACCGCAACTGCGATAAGTGAATATTTTAGAGAACTTGGTTATCATGTGAATTTAATGATGGACTCAGTTACGCGAGTAGCAATGGCACAACGGGAAATAGGTTTAGCAACTGGTGAACCCCCAACAACTAAAGGGTATACACCGTCAGTTTTTGCTATACTTCCAAAGTTGCTTGAAAGAACGGGAACGAGTTCAAATGGAACCACAACTGCTTTTTATACAGTGTTAGTAGATGGTGACGACATGAATGAACCGATTGCTGACACAGTTAGAGGTATTCTGGATGGACACTTTGTACTGGATAGAAAACTGGCAGAACAAGGACAATTTCCAGCAATTAATACATTGAAATCAATTAGTAGGGTTATGACTCAAATTGCTACTAAAGAGCATCTAGATACTGCTCAGCAAATTAGAACGTTAATGGCCACGTATGAAGAAAATAGTGAGTTAATCCAAATTGGGGCTTATAAACGCGGAACAGATAAAGATATTGATCGAGCTATAGCATTTTACCCGACAATTCAAAAATTCTTAAGACAAGATATTTTGGAACATCTGACTTTTGAGGAATCAATAAAACGCATGCAAACTTTACTTTCAGGAGGCGTTGGTTAATGGCAGAAATTGTAGCGTTATCAAAAATTCTTAACGTAAGAGAACAAGAAAAACATGATGCGCAAAAAAAATATCATCGATCAATTGAATACTTCGAAGGTGTGGCTACCCAATTATATACATTGCTCAAAAAGAAAGAAGATGCTGAGGGTGCTCGTGAAGAATACATACAACACACAATTCCTATCGATAAGATAAGAGAACAACTTGCATACATTGAAATGTTAAATAAGCAAATATTGCAATTACAACAGGAAGTTAAGGTTGCTAGAAGTGAAATGGAAGAAAAGCAAGTAATCTTAACAGATGCTCATGTTGAAGTTAAAAAATTTGAAAAGATTATCACGTATCGCAGAAAAGAACAGGAAGAAATAATCCAAAAAAATGAAAAAATATTCATGGATGAAATATCTGTTCAGCAGTACTTAAATCAAAAAAATAGGTGAATGAGATGGCCAAAAATAAAAAGGATCAGACAAAAACAAAATCAAACCCTATCCTTTGGTTTTTGTTTGCAATAGTTGTACCGGTAATAGTTGCAGTAACGGTTATAATTATTATTTTTAAAGTAGCAGGTTTTGACGTAATTGATTGGGCAAAGGAAAAAGGTGATACTATTCCCGTTATTTCTTCTATGGTGAAAACGGATGTGGAGAAATCAAATATTGAGACAGAAGAGGAGTATAAATCGAAACTTAAGAAAAAAGATAACAAAATTGAAGAATTAGATGCACAACTAACAAGCATGGAAGAAACTATAGATCAGTTGGAACAGGAAATTGTGAAATTAGAAAATAAAGATTCACCTGAACCTGTTGATGAAAGTAGTACAGAAGATGAAAATAAAAAAAATGAAAAACCCAGTCAATTAATTTCCATGACTGCTTCATTCGAACAAATGGATACGGCACAATCTGCTCTAATTCTTCAAGACTTAGAGGAAGGCATGGCGATTGCAATTTTAAAAGGTGTACCAGAAGATGTTCGTGCAGGTATATTAGAAGAAATGGAAACAGAGAAAGCTGCCCAGTACACAAAAGCTTATCTCAATAGTGGAGAGTGACTTTACTTTCATTTGAAGGGGGGTGAAAAAATGAATGTTACTGGAATGTTAATACCATCAAAACCAATGCAAGCAAAGGTAATTACGCGAGAATGTGTTCCAAAGGAATTAACTAATGTATTCAATGGGCTGCTGCAAACTGCTCAGATACCAAATCCATTGGGAAATCAGACTGGTGAGAAACCTGAACCCAAAAGTTCTGAAGACCTTTTAAAAAGTTTATTTTCCCAAGTGCCTGAAGAAGTAAAAGAAAAGCTTCTTGCTGAATTGAAAGAGTCAGATAATATAGATCAAATTGGCGAAGGCTTACATTTGAGTGCTGGTATGATGCAGCAGCTAAAAGCTCTAATTGATGTTCAACTGAGCTCTACTGACAATAAACAAGTACCGGTTGAACAAACAAGAGTAGCTGCAACTATTACTCCTATAGTTGTACCAATTAATAAAAAAGAGGTATTACAACAACTTGGAGATATTAGTAAAAAGGCAGAATCTTTATTATCAAGTTTGACAGATCAAAAAAGTATAGCGAAGCTGGCACCAGAGATTCAAAAGCTTTTAGAAAAATGGACTAGCCTTGAAAATAAGCTTGGAGCGACAAAAGAAGTTAACATAGCTTCCCTTAATCAATCAAGTGCTAACGGGACAAAGACGGAGACAGTTTGGCGAGAACTTGTAAGCGCCTTTCAAAAAAGAAACCAATTTGTGACTTCTCAGCAGTACAACACGAATGCAAAAGTAACCAGTACGGATATAACAAAATGGATAAGCAACGCGTTGTCGAAACAAAAAGTTTCTGAGCAATCAACTACAATGCAAGCAAACCTAACGACTATGCCTATATCTAAAGTTGAACAATACGTGATTCATTTAAATCAAACGCAGAATACGCAAAATAATTCTCAGCAGCTTGTTGATAAATTTCAAGACGTAATTAAAACAAGTAAATTTTTAACTTTGAATAATGGATCAAGTCAATTGAATATTTCAATAAAACCAACGAATCTTGGAGAAATGATGGTAAAGCTAACTCAAATTAATGGAGAAATGACAGTGAAAATTATTGTTGCTTCTGCAGCAGCGAAAGAGATGCTGGAATCCAATATGACTCAGCTTAAACACATGTTTTCACCACAGCAAGTGGTAATTGAAAAACAGGAGATGCAGACCCAGCAATCTCAAAATTTACATCAGGATAAAGATCAGCAATCAATGGATAACGATGACCAAAGTCAGTCTGATAACCCTAATAAAGATGAGCAGAAACAATCAAGTGAAGAATTTGAGCGATTCTTTCAAGAAGTATTAATGAATGAGAAAGTGTAGGTGAATGAGTTGACTAAAATAGATCCATCGTACTACTTACAGAACCAGCCGAACTCCAGACAACCTAGTCCTGAACTTGGTAAAAATGAATTTCTAGAGATACTAATGGTTCAATTACAAAATCAGGATCCAACTAAACCAATGGATGATCGAGAATTCATTTCACAAATGGCATCATTCTCGTCATTAGAACAAATGACAAACATGTCTGCTTCGATCGATAAGTTAGTTCAAAGTCAGTTGGTCTCTCCAGTCATTAAATATAGTCATATGATCGGTAAAGAAGTAAGTTATCAAAACTATGACGAAGAAACTGGAAAGAAACTGGATGTTGAATCTAGTAATGTTATCGCGGTAAGCCAAAAGGAAGGATGGGCTATTCTCGAATTGGAAAATGGAAAGAAGATATATGCAGACGCTATATTGGAAATTAGGGACCCTGACACAGAAAACGACAATGCAACTCAATCTACTGTAGAGGGACCAGATAAATCAGAAGGAAGTGAATAAATATGGATCATCGCATCCATCAAACACAATCACATGCCTTGCAATTTCCTAATGTAAAACAACCTGCAACAAAGCAGCAGTCCGCATCCATTAATTTTAAAGATGCTTTAGCAGATGCCCAAACTGTAAAAATCAGCAGACATGCTCAAGAACGATTACAGGAAAGAAACATTATGATTAATGACGAGCAATGGCAAACGATTTCAGAAAAAATGGTAGAAGCAAAAAGTAAAGGAATTACAGATTCTCTAGTAGTAACAGATAATGCTGCATTACTTGTAAGCACAAAAAATAACACGGTTGTTACGGCAATGAATCGTGAAGAAGCAACAAATAAAATTTTCACCAATATTAATGGAACGATTTTAATAAACAAATAGGCTGGACCCATGTTGGGAGGCCAAGGAGCTGTTGACTGATTGATACAGCTTACTATATTTAACCAATGAAGGGATGAATTAATATGTTACGTTCAATGTATGCAGGTATTTCAGGTATGAAGGGGTTTCAAGCAAAATTAGATGTTATAGGTAATAATATTGCAAACGTAAATACAGTAGGATTCAAAAAAGGAAGAGTTACCTTTCAGGATATGATGAGTCAAACCATGTCAGGAGCTCAAGGTCCAGAGGGTGCACGTGGAGGAATGAATGCTAAACAAGTTGGTCTTGGATCACAACTTGGTTCTATAGACAATATTCACACACAGGGATTTCGTCAAACTACTAACAATCCACTAGATTTAGCACTAGAGGGAGATGGAATGTTCGCTTTAGATGCTAACGGTACTACTATGTACACACGTGCTGGAAACTTTTATTTAGATAGTGAAGGAGACGTTGTAAATTCAGATGGATATTATTTGCAAGATGTAAACGAAAACCGTATTAATATTCCTGAAACTGCTCAAAGCTTCAGTATACAAACTAATGGAACAGTAAATTATATTGACGCTGCTGGTGTTACTCAAAATGGAGGTCAGATAGGTATAGCTAATTTCTCAAATCCAGCTGGCCTTCAAAAAGCGGGTAGCAATCTATTTTTAAACTCAGAAAATGCTGGACTCGCTCCTGCTTTAGCTACTCCAGAAACTGGCGGCACCGCATCAATTGTTAGTGGTTCACTTGAGATGTCAAATGTGGATTTAGCTGAAGAATTCACCGAAATGATTACAGCCCAGCGTGGATTTCAGGCAAATACCAGAATTATTACTACTTCAGATGAAATTTTACAAGAGTTAGTAAACCTAAAACGATAATAGATGAGGAGGTAGGGGATGCTGTCTGAATCAGGCACATCCCCCCACCATATTATGATTCGATTAACCAGACTGAACAAGGATGTATTTACTTTAAATGCGCTCATGATTGAACAGATCCAATCCCACCCAGATACAACAATTACACTGATAAACGGCAAGAAAATAGTTGTAAAAGAACCTGAGCAGGAAGTCGCAAGCCTTGTTTCAAGTTTTTATCGTAAATTGGGGATCAGAGAATGTGTGAAAGAGGTAGGTGATGCAAATGAGTAGACTAGTTAAGACAATGGTTACTTCATTAGTTATTTTAGTACTCGGTGGAGTTATTGCATTAGTAGTTGTCTTAAATGTTTCGGGTGATGATAACGAGGGTGAGGCTCAATCAATTGATGACATTGTCGAATACTCCTATCAAACTTCTGAAATTACCACAGATCTAAAAGATGGAAGCTTCGTAAAAATTCAGTTCCAAATTGTAACAAACAGTGAAGAAGCAAAAGAAGAAATTGAAAAAAGAGAATTTCAGCTTAAAAATATACTAATTAAAGAATTATCAGTAATGTCAGCAGAAGATTTTAAATCAGGACTTGGTAAATTAGAAGATGTTGTTCAGTTGAGACTAAATGAAGTAATGACAGATGGAACGATTACAGATGTCTATACAATTAGTAAGATTTTACAATAACTATAATTACTCCATTATGGAGGTGAGGTATTACCGTGGAAGAGATACTGTCGCAAAATGAAATAGATGCATTATTATCGGCTATTTCATCCGGAGAGATGAATGCAGATGAATTAAAGAAAGAAGAAAAAGAAAAGAAGGTTAGAGTATATGATTTTAAAAGAGCGCTTCGATTTTCTAAAGACCAAGTAAGAAGTCTCTCAAGAATTCATGAAAATTATGCGCGTTTACTTACGACATTTTTTTCTGCTCAATTAAGAACGTATGTAAATATTACCGTTGCATCAGTGGATCAGATCCCTTACGAGGAGTTTATTAGATCAGTACCCAAAATGACCATTTTAAATATCTACAGTGTGGCTCCTCTCGAAGGTCGAATTCTGATGGAAGTGAATCCTAATATAGCGTACGGTATGATGGACCGTATCCTTGGGGGGAAAGGTAACAGTGTTAATAAAGTTGATAATTTAACAGAAATTGAAACGATGCTGATGTCTCAACTTTTTGAAAAAGCTGTTGTGAATTTACAAGAAGCATGGTCATCAATTGTAGAAATTGATCCAGTATTAGAAGATTTTGAAGTAAATCCTCAATTTTTACAAATGGTTTCGCCTAATGAAACGGTTGTAATCGTATCGTTAAATACGAATATCGGAGAAGCAAGTGGACTCATTAATATTTGTATTCCACATATTGTCTTAGAGCCGATTATTCCTAAACTTTCCGTTCATTACTGGATGCAGACATCTACAAAAAATAGAGATCCGGAAACCTATCAGAAACTCTCAGAAAATATTAAACTGGCGAAAGTAGAAGCGAAAGCTCTGCTTGGTCAAACTACTATTAGTATTGATGAATTATTAAATTTACAAACTAATGACATCATTGGTTTAAACCAGCCAATAGATGAACCGTTAACACTTGAGATCAACAACGAAGCAAAGTTTTATGTACAGCCAGGTAAACTCAGAAATAAAGTTTCAGTACAAGTAATAGAAGAAATTGAAGGGGGAAACAGGGATGATGAATGATGGCATGCTTTCCCAGGATGAAATAGATGCATTACTAAAAGTGGGTGCTGATGACGATGAAGGGGAAACTTCATCTGATATTGATACTTCCAATTATTTAACGAGTATAGAAGAAGATACATTAGGTGAAATAGGAAATATTTCATTCGGTAGTTCTGCAACAACTCTTTCAACACTGCTTAATCAAAAAGTTGAAATTACTACTCCTCAAGTATCTGTAATTAAACAGAAGGATGTCACAGATGAATTTACGTTTGACCACTTAAGTGTTGAGGTGAAATATGTTGAAGGATTTATTGGTCAAAACGTTTTTGTGATTAAATCAGATGATGCGTCTATTATTTCAGATATCATGCTGGGTGGTGATGGCACAAGTCCTTCGAAAGAATTAACAGATATACATATTAGCGCTGTACAGGAAGCAATGAATCAAATGATGGGTGCTGCTGCAACTAGTATGTCTACTATTTTTAATAAGAAAGTAGATATCTCTCCACCTTTAATTAAAAAACAGGATGTCAATGAAGTTGTGATGGAAGAAGATGAAGAAAAGCAGGGAGAAGTTTTTGTTAAAGTTTCCTTCCAGCTGAAAGTAGGAACATTAATTGATTCAAATATTATGCAGTTAATACCGATTCCATTTGCAAACAAACTAGTTGAAGAGTTAATGAACAAATCGAATAAGGAAGCAAGCAATGAACAAGCTGCTGCAGTTCAAGTTGAAGAGCCAGTGCAGGATGAAGAAAAGATAGAAGCAAAGCCTAATCAACAATTTCTTGGTGAAAATATAAGTCAATCTTCTTCCAATGTTCATGAGGCATCATTTTCAACTTTTGAACAAGTGGAACTAAGTAAAAACGAACAGCGCAACTTGGACTTATTACTAGATATTCCTTTAAAGGTAACTGTTGAACTAGGTCGCACAAAACGTACAATCAGAGATATTCTGGATTTATCTTCAGGTTCAATTATAGAACTAGATAAACTGGCTGGTGAACCTGTCGATATATTTGTGAATGAAAAGTTAATTGCCAAAGGCGAAGTAGTTGTGATTGATGAAAACTTTGGTGTAAGAGTAACAGATATTATCAGCCAATCTGAAAGACTTATGAAACTAAAATAAATGGAGGTCGAAAGTAAATGGGACAACGTATATTAATCGTGGACGACGCAGCTTTCATGCGTATGATGATCAAGGATATTTTAAGCAAAAATGGATTCGAAGTAGTAGGGGAAGCGCAAGACGGTGCAGAAGCAATAGATAAATACAATGAATTAAAGCCTGATTTAGTAACTATGGATATTACTATGCCAGAAATGGACGGCATTACTTCACTTAAAAAAATCAAGAGTGAAAGTCCTGAGGCGAAAATTATTATGTGTTCTGCAATGGGACAACAAGCTATGGTTATCGATGCAATTCAAGCTGGTGCAAAAGATTTTATTGTAAAACCGTTTCAAGCAGACCGCGTTATTGAAGCAATTCAAAAGGCATTAGATTAAGAAACGAGTGAATAAGTTGTTAAACAAAATTAGTATTTGCATCTTTTTAATAGTTTGCTATATAGGAATTGGCCAAGTTGAAGTATCGGCAGAAGCACCAAATGCTAAAGAGTGTATAGAAGGTAATGTGGATTGTGGTAATTTAGAAAATCAAGGTTCAAATGAAAATAGTGATGAAGCAAGTAAGAAGGAGAATGATTCATTACTATTTATGTTAGTTAAAATGTTTTTTGCTTTAGTTCTTGTTCTGGCACTTATTTATTTATTACTTAAATTCTTAAGTAAACGAAACAAATTATTTAGTCAAGTTAAGGCGTTGGAAAACGTTGGAGGCGTTTCGGTAGGTCAAAATAAATCCATCCAGATTATTCGAATTGGCGATCGACTTTATGTGGTTGGCGTCGGGGATAATGTAGAGTTAATGCACGAGATTACAGATGAGGCAGAAAAACAGGAGATACTGCAAAATAATAAGCAGTCCACTAATTTTCAGTCTGGCTCATTTTTGTCTTCGTTATTTTCCCACAAGAATAATGGTGAAAGTTCGAACCAACCAAAGAGTGATTTTAAAAACTTGTTTGCTGGCGAACTTGATAAGTTAAAGAATGGACGTTCAAAGATGATTAATCACCATAAACGAAAAGGTGATAAACATGAATGAATTTGTAAATATGTTCTCAGATTCAGACCCATCGTCCATCGCAACGTCCGTTAAGCTTTTACTACTGCTAACCGTATTATCATTAGCTCCAAGCATTTTAATTTTAATGACTAGTTTTACCCGAATTATTATAGTACTATCCTTTGTTCGGACATCACTCGCAACACAGTCTATGCCACCGAACCAGGTATTAATTGGGCTGGCATTATTTTTAACTTTCTTCATTATGGCTCCTACTTTTAATGAAGTAAATGAAGAGGCGCTTCAGCCTTTGTTCGCTGAAGAAATTACGCTTGATGAAGCGTATGATCGAGCGAGTGCTCCAATGAAAGACTTTATGTCAGCACATACCCGTCAAAAGGATCTGGCGTTATTTATGAATTATGCAGAAATGGAAAAGCCTGAGACGGTTCAGGATATTCCAATGACTACACTTATACCTGCATATGCTATTAGTGAGCTGAAAACAGCTTTTCAAATGGGCTTTATGATTTTTGTGCCTTTTCTTATAATTGATATGGCAGTTGCCAGTGTTTTGATGTCAATGGGTATGATGATGCTGCCACCTGTAATGATCTCACTTCCATTTAAGATATTATTATTTGTATTGGTGGATGGCTGGTACCTCATAGCACACTCATTACTGGATGGCTTTTAATGAATAGGCATAGTTTTTTTACATTGAAGGGGTAGGTTTTTATGAGTAGTGAGTTCGTATTAACACTTGCAGAAAAAGGGGTATATACTGTACTTCTAGTCTCAGGTCCACTGTTAATACTGGCATTAGTAGTAGGCTTATTAGTAAGTATTTTTCAGGCAACGACACAAATTCAAGAGCAGACACTGGCATTTATTCCGAAAATTGTTGCAGTATTTGTTGGATTAATTTTTTTCGGTCCCTGGATGTTAACAACTATGGTGGAGTTTACAGCTGATATTTTTAAAAACCTAAATCAGTTTGTTGGATAAAAATGATAGACATAATTAATTTTTCAAGTGTCCCTGTTTTTTTATTGATTTTTGTCAGAGTGACTGCTTTTTTCGTTGCACTGCCACTGTTTTCTTATAAAACCATACCTAATCATTTTAAAATTGGATTTAGTTTTTTTCTTACATTTATTATGTTTTATACAGTTGAGGCGCCAGTCATTCAGATCGATGGTAATTTTATATTATTAGTGGCAAAAGAAGCTGTAGTTGGATTATTGATTGGTTTACTGGCATACATCATCTTATCCGCAATTCAGATTGCCGGTGGATTAATAGATTTTCAGATGGGTTTTGCAATAGCAAATGTTATAGATCCACAAACAGGAGCACAAAGTCCATTAACAGGTCAATATTTCTATATTATTGCACTTCTTTTTCTATTATCGGTCAATGGACACCATTTATTAATAGATGGGATATTCTATAGTTATAATTTAATTCCAGTGGATGCATATGTTCCATTTCAAAATCAAAATCTGGTTAACTTTATTATTGATACCTTTAATCAAATGTTTATTATTGCGTTTCAGATGGCGATTCCAATTGTTGGTTGTCTTTTTTTAGTGGATATTGCACTTGGCATCATAGCGAGAACAGTACCACAGCTAAACGTATTTGTAGTAGGACTTCCATTAAAAATATTTGTTAGTTTTGTAGCAATATTATTTTTCCTTAGTTTATACATGGTGTTAGTAAAGAGTTTATTTGAAACAATGTTTGATGCAATGCACGGGTTAATGCGATTTATGGGAGGGGCCTAACATGCAATTGAAATTGGATCTTCAATTTTTTGCAGGTGAAAAAACTGAAAGAGCTACTCCCAAGAAACGCCAGGATTCCAGGAAAAAAGGACAAGTTGCCAAAAGTCAGGACATTAATACTGCATTTCTATTATTTTTTTGTTTTATTATGTTATTATTTTTTGGCGGAAGCATGGGAGCGAGTCTGGAAGCATTATACAAAACTGCGTTCACAGAATATATTCACTGGGAACTCACCGAAAGCAGCGTACATCAGGTATTTGTTGAAGGAACAATTGAGATAGCAATGATTATTGCTCCAATCATGGGAATAGCGATTGTAGCTGGACTCGCAGCGAACTTTGCGCAATTCGGTTTTTTGTTTACAACCGAGCCTTTAAAAATGGATCTCAAAAAAATGGATCCGATCCAGGGTGCAAAACGAATATTTTCTGCCAGGGCAATTGTTGAATTAGTTAAATCGTTACTAAAGATAGTGTTCATGGGTGTAATAACTTTCTGGATAATATGGTTGTATAAAGATGAAATGATGATGCTTTCCTTTAAAACGGTAGAAAATGCCTTATCATTTTTTGGTAATAGCGCAATTGTAATGGGAATGGCAGCAACTTTTGCATTACTATTTATTGCTGTTATTGACTATACCTATCAGAAATATGATTTTGAGAAAAATATTAAAATGTCTAAAAATGATATTAAAGATGAGTACAAAAATATCGAGGGTGACCCGTTAATAAAGTCAAAAATTAAGGAAAAACAGCGTCAAGCGGCTGCCCAGCGTATGATGAGTGAAGTTCCAACTGCAGATGTAGTTATCACAAATCCAACGCATTACGCGATAGCAGTTAAATATGATGAAAATAAATCAAGTGCACCATTTGTCGTGGCAAAAGGGGTCGACCATATGGCCTTTAGAATTAGAGAAATAGCTAAAAAAAATGACGTTATCATGGTTGAAAATCGACAATTGGCCAGGACTTTATATAGTGCAATTGATATTGGAAACAGTATACCTGAAGAATACTATCAGGCTGTTGCAGAAGTATTGGCTTATGTTTATCGACTGGAGAAAAAGGTTTAGCAAAAAGGGGTGAGATTTATGAAGGCTAGAGATTTATCGGTATTACTAGGGGTAATACTAATCATCGCAATGTTAGTTGTACCTTTACCTGGTTGGCTACTAAGTTTTTTGATATTAGTTAATATAATTTTAGCTTTAATTGTTATTTTAGTTGCTATGAACACACAAGAAGCATTACAATTTTCTATTTTCCCATCCCTATTATTGCTTTTAACTTTATTTCGTTTAGCGTTAAATGTATCTACAACTCGAGCAATATTATCAGATGGACAAGCTGGTGGAGTTGTTGAGACGTTTGGTTCATTTGTAATTGGAGGAAATCCATTAGTTGGTTTTGTAGTGTTTATTATACTCGTAATTATTCAATTCCTGGTTATTACAAAAGGTGCTGAACGTGTATCTGAAGTTGCAGCAAGATTTTCATTAGACGCTATGCCAGGAAAGCAAATGAGTATAGATGCCGATTTAAATGCTGGGTTAATATCAGAACAACAGGCAAAAGAACGACGCGCCAAAGTGGAGAATGAAGCCGATTTTCACGGTTCGATGGACGGTGCAAGTAAGTTCGTTAAAGGTGACGCCATTGCCGGAATTATTATTGTATTAATAAATATTATATTTGGATTAATAATCGGAATGGTTCAAATGGGTATGCCGTTTCAGGAAGCGCTCAATACGTTCATGCGGTTAACTGTTGGTGATGGACTGGTAAGTCAGATTCCTGCATTATTAATAGCAACTGCTACTGGTATTATTGTTACAAGAGCTTCATCAAAAGGTAATTTAGGTTCAGACGTTACAGGGCAATTGCTGCAGTTTCCAAAACTACTTTTCATCGCAGCTGGTGCTATTTTCTTGCTTGGGTTAACACCTATCAACTTCTTACTAACTACTTCGCTCGCGGCTTTATTAGCCCTAAGTGGTTATTTACTATTAAAACAAGCTGAGAAAATTGAAGAACCTGATACGGAGGAAGTAGAAGAAAGTGAAAGTTCTGCGATGAAGTCTCCCGAAAATGTTGTCAATTTATTAAACATGGACCCTATTGAATTTGAATTTGGTTATGCTTTAATTCCTTTAGTTGATGCAAGTCAGGGGGGAGATCTGCTAGATAGAGTGATCATGATTCGCAGACAGCTGGCAATTGAACTTGGTATCGTCATTCCTGTTGTTCGAATTAGAGACAACATTCAGTTAAACCCGAATGAATATCGATTAAAGATAAAAGGAAATGAAGTTGCATTTGGTGAACTTCTGCTTGATCATTATTTGGCTATGATTCCAGGTAGCGATGACGACAGTCTTGATGGAATTGAAACCAAAGAGCCTGCATTTGGATTGCCTGCTAAATGGATAAGCGAGGAAGTGAAGGACGAAGCAGAATTATCAGGATTTACAGTAGTAGATCCACCTTCTGTTGTTTCTACGCATATCACCGAAGTAATAAAAAAGCATGCACATATTCTCTTAGGTCGTCAGGAAACGAAACAGCTTATCGATCATTTAAAAGAAAGCTATCCTATTCTGGTGGACGAAGTTACGCCAGAACCATTATCGTTTGGTGATGTTCAAAAGGTATTAGCGAAGTTATTAAGAGAGGATGTTTCAATCAGAAACCTTCCTATTATATTTGAAACGCTAGCTGATTTTGCGAAAATGACGAATGATACAGATTTATTGGCTGAGTATGCCAGACAATCATTATCACCTCAATTAACAAAACAATATGCTAATAACGATATGTCACTGAAGGTAATTACCATTTCAGGAGCAGTAGAAAAAATGATTGCCGAAAACATCCAGCAAACAGAACATGGAAACTATTTGTCATTGGATCCAGAATCACAACAGCTTATTATCAAAACAGTGAGCGCTGAGGTTGAGCGTATTGCTTTGCAGGAAGACTCAGCTATTTTATTGTGTTCGCCTGCTGTTCGTATGTATTTAAAACAATTAGTTGAACGCTTTTTGCCACAAGTTGTTGTATTATCCTATAACGAATTAGAACCGAATGTACAAGTACAGAGTGTAGGGGTGGTGAATGTAGCATGAAGGTAAAAAAATACGTTGCAGCTACGATGCCTGAAGCCATGCATCAAATTCGAAAAGAGTTAGGTGCAGATGCAGTTATATTAAATTCGAAAGAAGTAAAGAATGGAAGTTTTTTTGGGATTTTCAAGAAAAGAAATATTGAAGTTATAGCTGCTCTTGATCCCGAACCGACCAAGGCAGATATAAAACAAAGAAGTGATATTCCGGTTAGTAAAGCAATAAAAAATCAAAAAAGTGAAGCACCTCGAAAAGATGAACATGTACTAAAAGAAATTAAACAACTAAAAAAATTACTTGAAGTGCAAAATCAATCTGTAAACGATAAATTCAGTCCACAATATAAACTCGTTTATCAGCATTTAATTGATCAGGAGATTAATGAGGAGTTAGCAGCAGGTATTGTTCAAGAAGTGTTGGACAAGCATGCAGCTACTGATGATGAACTGGAACAGCGGGTTATTTTTCAGGAAACCTTAAAAGAGATTTCATCACGATTAACTAATTTTTCTTTTGAAGGTATTACATTTAATAAAAAAATCATTCATTTTGTTGGCCCAACTGGAGTTGGAAAAACGACTACTATTGCAAAGATTGCCGCTGAAAATATGCTGAATATGAATAAGCGGGTTGCTTTTATTACTGCTGATACATATCGAATAGCTGCCATTGAACAATTGAGAACATACGCAAAAATACTTGATATACCGTTAGAGGTTGCCTACGATATTACTGATTATAAACGAGCAGTAGAAAAGTTTACTGATTATGATTTGATATTAGTAGACACTGCGGGGAGAAACTTTCGTGATGAGAGGTATGTTCGGGAACTGAAAAACAGCATCGACTTTAATGATCAAATTGAAACGTATCTAGTACTTTCTCTTACTGCTAAGCCGAAAGATCTTATGAAAATAAGTGACCAGTTTAAACATATACCAATTAAAGCGTACATCTTCACTAAAGTTGATGAGACTAGACAATATGGAAGTATGCTTAATCTGGCAGTTCAGAATCAGATGGGCATTGCTTATATGACAAACGGCCAGGATGTACCTGATGATTTAGTGAAACCCTCCCCTGAAAAAATAAGTGAATATATTGTGGGTGAATATCGAGATGAATGATCAGGCAATGAGCTTACGGAGAAAATTACAACAATCGAAAAATCCGAAACAGGCGAAAACGATTTCGATAGTCAGTGGAAAAGGCGGTGTGGGAAAGTCTAATTTCGCATTAAATTTTTCACTCGAACTTCTGAAAACACAAAAACAAGTTTTACTTTTTGATCTTGATGTAGGGATGGGAAACATTGATATTTTGCTAGGATTAAATGCAAAGAGAACGATTGTGGATATGTTTGATGAAGAGCTCAAAGTACACGATATTATTGAAAAAGGGCCCAACGGATTATCTTATATAGCAGCTGGTAATGGTCTTGCTAACTTTTTTACAATGGATGAATCCAGAAAAGACTATTTTCTGGAACAATACAACGAACTGGTTCAACTATATGACTATATAATTTTTGATATGGGGGCTGGAGCAACTCAGGAAAGTCTATTTTTTATAGTTTCTTCAGACGAGTGTATTGTTATCACGACACCTGAGCCAACTTCCATAACGGACGCTTATGGAATGATCAAGCATATCGTAAACAACCAAAGTGATATGCCGATATATTTGATAATGAATCGTTCGTTAACTTATAAATCAGGAAAAAAATCACTGGAAAGATTTCAACGTGTTATTTCTCAGTTTTTGAACATCGAAATTCTTCCAATGGGAATACTTCCAGATGACCGAACTGTATCAACCGCAGTAATTAGACAAATACCGTACAGTATACTAAATAAGAATGCTGCAATTTCTAAAGCACTGAGAGAAATAGTGGCAAATTATTCGCAAAATTCTTTAAAAGTAAATGATAAAGAATCAACTTCCTTTGTGCAAAAGATGAAAAGATTCCTTGTTGAGAGGTGAATGGATGTACCCTATTCGAGTTTTAGTAATAGATGATTCAGCCTTTATGCGAAAAATGATAACAGACATACTTTCTAGTGATGAACAGATTGAAGTAATTGCAACAGCCAGAAATGGAGAAGATGGATTCAAAAAAATAAATGAGATGCGGCCGGATGTTGTAACGCTTGATGTAGAAATGCCTGTAATGGATGGAATTAAAACGTTACAGCGTATT
This sequence comes from Virgibacillus flavescens, assembly GCF_050574275.1. Taxonomy (GTDB): domain Bacteria; phylum Bacillota; class Bacilli; order Bacillales; family Amphibacillaceae; genus Virgibacillus_F; species Virgibacillus_F flavescens. The sequence continues at coordinate 2,552,204 of NZ_CP192260.1, read as the reverse complement.
ATGGAGAGTAGCCCAATTCCTGTAATAATGCTCTCGAGTGTTACAAGTGAAGGTTCTTCCAAAACAATCGAGGCTATCTCAAGTGGCGCGGTTGACTTTGTGCCTAAGCCTTCGGGATCCATTTCACTGGATATTGAAAAAATCAAGCAAGAATTGATTAGAAAAGTTCATACAGCATCACGTGCGAAATTAGTGAAAAATATAGGGAAACCAGAAAAAAAACAAACTGCGATACGCCACAAATCCATATCGAAAGTTCATTCGCAAACCGTTATTGTACTTGGGACTTCTACTGGGGGGCCGAGAGCTCTTCAACGTGTATTAACTGATTTGCCAGATCAATTTATTACACCAATATTGGTTGTCCAGCATATGCCAGCAGGATTTACAAAGTCTCTTGCTGAACGTCTGAATACGTTGACTAGCATTCATATAAAAGAGGCAACTAATGGGGAAATCATCCAAAAATCAACGGTGTATATAGCTCCCGGAGATTACCACATGAAAATAAAAAAATCGGGAACGTCACTCGCGATCGAACTAACGAAAGAAGCAGACCGTAACGGTCATAGGCCATCAGTTGATGTCCTGTTTAACTCTTTAGCTGAAATTACAAATGTAAATAAAATAGCAGTTATCCTAACGGGTATGGGTGCGGACGGGTCTAAAGGTATTACATATCTAAAAGAGATCGATTCAGAAACCGTTGTCATTGCAGAAAATGAAGAGTCCTCGATTGTTTATGGTATGCCTAAAGCTGCAGTGAAAACGAATGCAGTCGATCACGTTGTACATTTAAATCAAGTAGGGGAAACAATTTCAAATTTAGCAAAGAACTAACGAGGAGGAATGAAAATGGAGAGGCAAACTGATATTAATAGAAAAGTAATCGTATTTCAGCTCAATAATGAAGAATATGCTGTTTCAGTAAAACAGGTCGGATCAATTGAAAGACTGCAACCGATAACACGAGTTCCACAAACTGCAGATTTTGTGAAAGGTGTAATTAACCTTCGAGGCGTAGTAACTCCAATAATAGATTTACGCGTGCGGTTTGGTATTCATCCAATTGATTTCAAAGACTCTACTAGAATTATTATCGTTCACATGGATGAATTGGAGGTAGGACTAATTGTTGACGCTGCAAATGATGTAATCGACATACCTGATTCTTCTATTGAACCTGCGCCTGAGGTAGTTGGAACGGTTGATGTGGATTATATTGAAGGTGTAACGAAATTAGAAAACCGATTGTTAATATTATTAGACCTGCAGAAAGTCCTCTCACACGTTGATATAGAATCTATTTACAGTGTAGAAGGGTAAAGAGCTATGGATTTTACAAAAGGTCTATCAACCACACAATTGGACGCATTGAAAGAAATCGGCAATATTGGAGCAGGAAATGCTGCTACATCCATGTCTCAATTATTAAATAAAAAGATCGATATGCATGTTCCTTCAGTTAAAATCATCCCATTTGACGAAGTGATGGAAATGATTGGGGGTCCAGAGAATCTAATAGTAGCAATTATGATTCGGATACAAGGAAATGCTCCTGGTACAGTTTTCTTTATTTTATCAATTGATGAAGCTTCTAATCTTGTCAGGCAAATTACTTCAGATACGGAATTTAGGATTGTTGCTGATCAACCACCTTCCGGACTTGCTGTTTCAGCCTTACAGGAAGTTGGTAATATTCTGGCGGGGTCATATTTATCTGCTTTGTCAGATTTTACTGGTATTAACATGCAACCATCTGTTCCTTCTTTAAGTATTGATATGGCGGGCGCAATATTAACTGCAGGTTTAATAAAGTTATCTCAAGTAATGGATTATGCAGTTATTATTGATACAACTATTAATGAGAATAATTCGGAAAATGGAGTAAATGGGAAGTTCTTTTTATTGCCAGACCCTGAGTCGTTTGATCAAATATTTAAGTCAATAGGAATCAGCAGCCATGAATGAAATACAAACAATCGTAAAAGTAGGAATTGCTGACCTCAAACTCGTGGTTGGACCGGATGTAATTAGGACAACGGGGCTTGGATCGTGTGTTGGGGTAGTCATATTTGATTTACAAAAGAAAGTGGCGGGATTAGCGCATGTCATGTTACCAGATTCGACAATTGGTAAAAAAGAGAATTTAAACATTTATAAATACGCTGACACTGCTGTTGACAGTTTAATCGATCAACTGATTAATCTTGGGATAAGAAAAAATGCTCTGCGGGCAAAACTGGCTGGTGGTGCTGAGATGTTTCAATTTGCCGCTTCCTCAAGCACCATGCGGATAGGACCACGAAATATCGAAGCGGTTGAGAGCAAGTTAAAAGAACAGAACATACCAATTATTTCCTCTGATGTTGGCGGTAATTGCGGAAGAACCATTGAATTTGATCCAATTTCAGGTAAACTTAAAGTAAGAACGGTGCACAAAGGGGAAGCATTTATTTAATGTTAGGAAAGTGTAAGTGTTTAAGTAAATGCTGATTTTTTATAAAATTCAACAAGAGGGAGGAGCACAAAAAATATGAATACGAATAAATCTCCTCTAGAGAAGCAGTTATGGGAAAATTGGTTAACAAGCACGGACTCAAACGCTGCGAATGAACTTATTAAAAATTATATGTATTTGGTAAACTTTCATGTGGAACGAATTGCTAGTCACTTACCTAAAAACGTTAGTAAAGATGATTTGAAAAGCTTTGGTTTAATGGGATTGTATGATGCACTTAAGAAATTTGAACCAAGCAGAGATCTGAAGTTTGATACCTATGCGTCCTTTCGAATTCGCGGTGCCATTATTGATGGTCTCAGGAAAGAAGATTGGCTGCCCCGATCAATACGCGAAAAAACCAAGAAAATTGAACAGGTTTATCAAGAATTGGAGCAAATTAACCATCGTGCACCCACTTCCAGTGAAGTGGCAGAAAAGTTGAACATGTCTCCACAAGAAGTAGAGACGCATACAAAAGATTCTCTTTTTGCCAATATCTTATCTATCGAAGAAAAGCCAAAGGACAGCTTTGGTGATAATAAAGAAGGAATTGGCTATTCGATTGCTGATGAAAATACTGTATCGCCAGTTACAAATATTCTTAAAAAAGAAAACAATAAAGAATTAGCTAAAAGTATTAAATCATTAAATGAAAATGAACAATTGGTTATCAGTTTATTTTACAATGATGAATTAACGTTAACAGAAATTGGACAAGTTTTAGACTTAACAACTTCCCGCATTTCTCAAATACATAAAAAAGCGATTTTTAAGCTTAAAAATTCACTGGTTACAATCACGATGTAAATGACGGTTGGTGTTATTCAATCCATATAAATCATTTTAGAAAGCAGACATCAACGAAATGAAATTATAGGAATATAGACTTTAACGGATAGAAGGGATTTAATGACATCATTTTTATTAATTATTAGTTTTATTTTGCATATTGCTTTATTTACTGCAATCTATCAATTACACAAGCAAATTCAACGATCTCAGCAAACGGATAATTCTAGAGAGATGATGGAATTATTTGATATATATTTAGCAGAAATTAAAGACGAAAATAAACGCCTGGAAGAAACACTGGTAAGTAAAGAAATACAAAAAGACACCGATGAGTTTTCTGCGGCGTCTGAATCAGCAGTAAGTTTTAATGGAGAAGCGAATGCTGAAGAAGAAACATATACGTCTCCAAGGGTTGACGATGACGTCAGGTTTGAAACATCATCTCAGGCGAAAATTCTACAATTACATCATCAAGGATTACAAAGTGAAGAAATTGCCCGGAATTTAAACACAGGTAAAACTGAAGTGGACTTAATCATAAAACTTCATGCAAAAAAATAGTATTAGGACTTGCGAGCTAATCAACCTTATGATATATTAATTCATGGTGCAAATACTATGTTTGCGATAATCGTTAACATGTCTAACCACACACGCTTGTTGATTTATATAAGAGGTGCCTAGAAACGTGGTCCTTATATAAAAATGACATAAGCGGAGGTAAAAAACCAATAGGAGGAATTTATTATGTCAGTAATTTCTATGAAGCAATTACTTGAAGCTGGTGTACATTTCGGACATCAGACACGTCGTTGGAATCCAAAGATGAAAAGATACATCTTTACGGAGCGTAACGGCATCTACATCATTGACCTGCAAAAAACAGTTAAAAAGGTTGATGAAGCTTATAAATATGTTAAGGAAATAGCTGCCGATGGCGGTACAGTTCTTTTCGTAGGTACGAAAAAACAAGCACAGGATTCAGTTCGCGATGAAGCGACTCGTTCTGGCATGTACTTTGTCAACCAACGTTGGTTGGGTGGTACACTTACAAACTTCCAAACTATTCGTAAACGTATTACACGTTTGAAGAATATTGAGAAAATGGAAGAAGATGGCACATTTGAAGTACTTCCAAAAAAAGAAGTTGTAAACTTAATGAAGGAAAGAGATCGTCTAATGAAGTTTTTAGGCGGAATCAAAGATATGAAAAAGCTTCCTGACGCAATGTTCGTAATCGATCCACGTAAAGAACGTATTGCGATTGCTGAAGCACATAAATTAAACATTCCAATCATTGGAATCGTGGACACTAACTGTGATCCAGATGAAATTGATTATGTTATTCCAGCAAATGATGATGCAATTCGTGCTGTAAAACTTCTTACATCTAAAATGGCAGATGCTATTATTGAAGTTCAACAAAGCGAAGAAGCAGAAAGAGTTGCTAAAGAAGAAGAATCTGCTGAACCAGTAGAAGCAGAAAAAGAATAGTTTTAAAATGGATTAGGTGATAAGGGGAGAAAGCCTTTTATCACCTTTTTTAAAGGGTATTTAATTTGTGAATTAACAATTTTAAGGAGGATTAATCATGGCAATTACTGCACAAATGGTAAAAGAATTACGTGAAAAAACTGGTGCTGGAATGATGGATTGTAAAAAAGCACTAACTGAAACTGATGGAAATATGGAAAATGCAATTGACTACTTACGCGAAAAAGGTGTTGCTAAAGCTGCTAAGAAGTCAGACCGTATTGCTGCTGAAGGATTAACACACGTGGAAGTTGATAACAACACTGCAGTGCTTATCGAAGTAAACTGTGAAACAGACTTCGTAACAAAAAATGATCAATTTAAAACATTACTAACTAAATTAAGTAATCACATCCTGACCTCTAAGCCTTCATCTGTAGAAGAAGTTCTTCAACAAGATATGGATGGCGAAGGGAATACTGTAGAAACTTACATTAATTCGGTAGTGGCTAAAATTGGTGAAAAAATCTCTTTACGTCGTTTTGTTGTTTTAACTAAATCTGATAACGACTCATTTGGTTCATATCTTCATATGGGCGGACGTATTGGTGTTCTAACTCTTCTTGAAGGAACTACTGATGAGCAAGTAGCTAAAGATGTTGCAATGCATGTTGCTGCAGCAAATCCGTTGCATGTATCACGTGATGCAGTTTCTGAAGATGAAGTTAACCGTGAACGTGAAGTACTTAAAACACAAGCGTTAAACGAAGGAAAACCAGAAAACATCGTTGAGAAAATGGTTGAAGGACGACTTGGAAAATTCTTCGAAGAAATCTGCCTTTTAGAGCAGAGCTTTGTTAAAGACCCAGATCAAAAAGTTAAGAAGTACGTTTCTGACAAAGGTGCAACAGTAAAATCGTTTGTACGTTATGAAGTTGGCGAAGGTATGGAAAAACGTGAAGATAACTTTGCAGAAGAAGTTAGAAATCAAATAAGCGGTAAGTAATTAGAAAAGCGAAGGCGACTGTTCAGAAGCGGACGCATAAGCAAGGAACCGAAGAACGTAAGGTTTTAGCGTTCGAAGTTTTCATTGCTTATGACGGCAGCTTCTAGGAGCCGCAGCTAGACAAAGAAAAGCGAAGGCAACTGGTCAAGTGACGTACAAATAGATAGGCATGTGAATGTACGTTGAGTTTTACGTACATTCAACAGGACTATCTATCTGCTAGTCACTAGAAGCCGTAGCTAGACAAGAAAAGCGAAGGCGACTGAAGTTTAGCTTTATCTATATTAATGTATAACCAGAAAATGGGGGACACAAGTTGTTCCCTTTTTCTCAAAGCATATTTCGCTAATAGGTACGATGAATTCACTAAATTTCTATGGAGGTTATTATGACAGAAGCACGTTACCGTAGAATTGTATTGAAACTTAGTGGTGAAGCACTTAGTGGAGATCAAGGGTATGGATTAGATCCTAAAATCGTTCAGTCTGTGGCGAATCAAATTAAAGATGTAGCTGAATTAGGTGTAGAAATAGCAGTAGTAGTAGGCGGAGGAAACATCTGGCGTGGAAAAGTCGGTAGTGAAATGGGTATGGATCGAGCGAACGCAGATTACATGGGAATGCTCGCTACAGTTATGAACTCACTAGCACTCCAGGATAGTCTGGAGAATATCGGAATTCAAACGAGAGTTCAAACATCGATTGAAATGCGTCAGGTAGCAGAGCCTTACATTCGCAGAAAAGCAATACGTCATCTTGAAAAAAAGCGAGTAGTCATATTTGCTGCTGGAACAGGAAATCCGTATTTCTCCACTGATACAACTGCAGCACTTAGAGCAGCAGAAATTGAAGCCGAAGTCATCCTGATGGCGAAAAATAATGTTGATGGTGTTTATACTAGTGACCCGAAACTGAACAAAGATGCAACTAAGTATGAAAATCTGTCCTATTTAGATATGATAAACGAAGGTTTAGGTGTAATGGATTCCACTGCTTCATCATTATGTATGGATAATGATATACCACTTGTGGTATTCTCCATTACAGATGAAGGTAACATTAAAAGAGTTGTGCAAGGTGAAGTAATTGGAACGACTATTAGGAGGTAATAAAAATGTCTGATGCGATTTTAAACCAAACGCGTGATAAAATGACACAAGCTGTACAAGCTTTTTCAAAAAGCCTGGCAACAGTGAGAGCTGGAAGAGCAAATCCTTCATTACTTGACAGTATATACGTGGAGTACTATGGTGCTTCTACGCCATTAAACCAATTAGCAACTGTTTCCGCTCCAGAAGCTAGACTCCTAGTTATAACACCTTATGATAAGACTTCAGTAGGTGATATCGAAAAAGCAATTCAAAAAGCGGATCTAGGTGTATCTCCATCAAATGATGGAAATATTATTCGTCTGGCTATTCCGGCATTAACTGAAGAACGTCGTAAAGACCTGGTTAAAGTTGTTGGAAAGTATGCAGAGGAAGCACGTGTACAAGTTAGAAACATTCGCCGTGAAGCAAATGATCAGCTTAAAAAAGCTGAAAAGAATGGTGAACTTACAGAAGATGAATTACGCAATGCGCAGGATAGCGTGCAAAAAGAAACAGATAATAATATTGGTGAAGTAGATCAAGTAGCTAAAAATAAAGAAAAAGAAATTATGGAAGTATAAAGCCCATATAATCTTTCATTTTATTTTTAAACCTAAACAACATGATAGTGCCCCCTATTTTTAGGGGGTTTTTGTTTTTTTGTTAAACCGGTATAATAAATAGAAACAAACATGATATAATAGAAACTTAACATAACTAACTAAATCGATCATATAATTCTTTTATCCGACATATTGATGAACATGGAAAGGATTGTATATACACAATCAATCGTATTCGGAGGACAAATTATGTCAATGAAACTTCCTTTTTTTAGAAATAAGCAAGAAGAGAGCGTTGATTCACGCAAGCTTGAATTAACTAATATACCAAAACATGTAGCAATTATAATGGATGGGAATGGACGATGGGCAAAAAAACGTGGGCTTCCAAGGATTGCAGGTCATAAAGAAGGTATGAATGTTGTTAAGGAGATAGTACGTTCCGCAACAGAGTATAATGTTGAAATTCTAACGTTATATGCTTTTTCCACTGAGAATTGGAAACGCCCAAAATCTGAAGTAGAATTCCTGATGAAACTTCCAAAAGAATTTCTACATACTTACTTACCAGAATTAATGGAGAAAAATGTGAGAATCGATACTATAGGTGAATTTGATGGGTTACCATTTCACACAAAAGAAGCAATTCAATATGCTAAGGAACAGACGGAAGATAACGATGGCTTATTGTTAAACTTTGCATTAAACTATGGTAGTAGATTCGAGATAATGCGTGCAATCAAACAGGTATATACAGATATGGAGAATTCAGATCTATCTATTGATCAATTGGATGAAGACACTTTCTCAAAATATTTATATACAAAAGGATTATCAGATCCTGATTTATTGATTCGTACAAGTGGTGAGCAGCGCTTAAGTAACTTCTTGTTATGGCAGCTTGCTTATTCGGAATTTTGGTTTACAGATGTTCTCTGGCCGGATTTCAGTAGAGATATTTTCAAAAAAGCACTCCACGATTACCAACAGCGCAAAAGACGGTATGGAGGAATTTAAGGTGTTGAACAGTTTATGAAACAACGAATTCAAACAGCAATTCTGGCATTAATCATATTTATTCCAATGGTATACATTGGTGGCGTACCTTTTACAATTTTTGTTTACGTTATGGCAACAATTGCCTTAGTTGAGCTGCTAAGGATGAGAAAAGTAGGGAAATATTCAATACCCGCGGTTTTAGCAGTACTTACATTATGGGCTTTATTACCAGACGTACCAGCAGATATTGTAGGCGGGGATATTGTAGGCTGGTTCACAAAATCTGAGATTATCATGATGTTTGCTTTGATTTTATTATCCTACACAGTCCTTGTGAAAAACAAATTCACCTTTGAAGATGCAGGGTTTATTATGCTTGCAACGGTATATGTGGGAATGGGATTCTTTTATCTTATAGAAACAAGGGATTATAAGAACCTTGAAGGTTTAGTTAATATTTTTTATGTATTACTTGTTATCTGGGCAACAGATTCCGGTGCGTATTTCTTTGGACGAGCATTCGGTAAGAAGAAATTATGGCCAATGATAAGCCCAAACAAAACGATTGAGGGAGCACTAGGTGGCATTTTGTTATCAGTGGCAGTTGGAGTGGTTTTCAATTTATTGACTCCATTTCCACGGGCAATGCTTCTCGTGATTGGAGTAACTATCCTAGTATCTATCTTTGGACAGATTGGCGATCTTGTTGAATCAGCATTTAAACGTCATTATGATGTGAAAGATTCTGGTGATATTTTACCGGGGCATGGTGGCCTTTTAGACAGATTTGATAGTCTTTTGTTTGTTCTGCCTCTACTTCACTTTATTCATTACTTCGATTAAAATATTTATTTAGTTTGTCAAAGTTGAATCAGAGGCCAGGTACGAGTTAAACTGTATTAGTGAAATGAGATTGAGACTCATCGAAGGACGGTGCTTTATTTGACTACAGTAATTGCGTTTATTTTTATGTTTGGTTTACTCGTGTTTATTCATGAGTTAGGGCATTTGATTTTTGCTAAACGTGCGGGAATGCTAGCCCGTGAATTCGCAATAGGATTTGGACCAAAAATATTTGCTTTTACCAAAAACGAAACAGTTTACACGATTCGCTTGCTACCGATAGGTGGATATGTTCGTGTAGCTGGTGAAGACCCAGAAATTGTAGAATTAAAACCAGGTCATCACATTGGAATTGAATTTAGTGATGAGGGAAAAGTTAATAAGATTATTGTAAATAATAAAGATAAGCATCCTAATGCTCGTGTCATAGAGGTTGAACGTGCAGACCTCGATCATGACTTGGTTATCGAAGGTTATGAAATAGATGAAGACGAACGATTGACCTTTGAAGTAGACCCGAAAGCATTTTTTGTAATGGATGAAAAAGAAACCCAAATTGCTCCATATAATCGTCAGTTTGCATCTAAAAGTTTAGGGAAACGAGCAATGCAGTTGTTCGCAGGACCGATGATGAACTTCCTGCTAGCAATATTCATATTCTTTTTATTAGGTTTCATACAAGGAGTGCCAACTGAACAAGCGGTATTAGATGGCATACAACCTGATAGTCCAGCTGAAGAAGCTGGTTTTCAGAGTGGTGATGAAATAGTTAAAATTGAAGGTAACTCTATTAATTCCTGGGATGAGTTTACGAAAATAGTTCAGGAAAATCCTGAAGAATCAATTTCGCTACAAGTTGAACGCGAAGGTGAATTAGTCGATCTTACTGTAGTGCCAAGAGAAGTTAAAACTCCTGCTGGCACGATTGGACAGATTGGCGTTGGTCAAGCTTACGAGAAATCTTTTCTAGGAACGATTCAATATGGTGTTACCAAAACATATGAAATAACAAAACTTATATTAACAAATCTCGGAATGTTAGTTACGGGGCAACTATCAATTGATACATTGTCTGGGCCAGTGGGTATTTATGATGCTACAGATACTGTGGTGCAGACAGGTTTCATGAACTTTCTAATGTGGACGGCAATCTTAAGTATTAACTTAGGTATTGTGAATTTAGTACCACTTCCAGCACTTGATGGAGGTCGATTGCTTTTCGTCGGTATAGAAGCAATTCGTGGTAAACCAATTGATCCTCAAAAAGAGGGTATTGTTCACTTTGTAGGATTTGCTTTATTAATGTTATTAATGATTGTTGTGACCTGGAATGATATTCAACGACTTTTCTTATAAGAAAAACGAACTGTGAACGATAATTAAGAATAGAGAACCCTTGTCTAATTAAATCAGGCAAGGGTTCTAATACCTTTAATTTAGTTATACTGCTGTATTGTATTGGGGGAAACTGAGATGGATTTATCGAAAAAAGAAAAAATGGAAGTATTATTAAAGCAATTACAATTACCTGAAGAAGAAGTATCGGCATATTTTACTAATAGCCAGTTGATTCGGTTGGAAGTATTCAAACAACTGAAAAAATGGCATTTTCATATCAAGGTTGAAAAAATGCTGCCAGTTGAAGTATATCAGGTTCTTACAACTAAATTAAAGGATTCATTCAGTCAAATTGCTCAAGTGGATTGGACTATCTATACAGATGAAAAAGAGGAGAATGAAGCTTATATTTGTGATTACTGGCAGAATTTTTTACACACGATAACGAACATCTCTCCAGCATACAAGGATCTTGTACATAACCAGATACCTACCATTAACAACAGCAAACTCTCCATTACTGCGAGAAATGAAGCAGAAGCAGCAGCTTTAAGAAAACGGCTGGAGAATGAATTTAAATTATATTGTAATAAAGTTGGCAGTAGATCCTATCAGCTTGAAATAGTAGTGAAAACGGAAGATAAAGATTTACAGGATTTCCGTAACCAAAAAGCAAAAGAAGATCAGGAAATTATACTTAAAACAGTTATTGAAAAAGAAAAACGTGAGAAAAACAATCTGGACAAACAAAATAAACCATTCTCTATTGGTTATAATATTCCGGATGAACCAATGGAAATGGAACTAATTCAGGATGAAGAACGTCGTATTACAGTCCAAGGGTATGTTTTCTTCGTTGATATTCGCAAACTGCGATCCGGCAGGAGTTTGTTAATCGCGAAGGCGACAGATTATACGGACTCCCTGCAAATAAAAATGTTCTCAAAAAATGACGAAGATGTTCTAATGTTTGAACAGCTGAAACAAGGTATGTGGATCAAGGCACGAGGCAGTATACAAACAGATATGTATACAAATGAGCTTGCCATGATGGCGAACGATATGCTGGAAGTAAAGGTGGAAACGAAATCAGATTCAGCGCCTGAGGGTGAGAGGCGAGTAGAGTTACACGCACATACTACAATGAGTCAAATGGATGCAGTAGTATCGCCAACCAGATTAGTGGAACAAGCTGCCAAATGGGGACATAAAGCAATTGCAATAACTGATCATGCAGGTGTACAAGCTTATCCGGATGCACACGCAGCAGGTGCCAAAAACGGTATCAAAATCATTTATGGAGTGGAAGCAAATTTAGTTGATGATGGTGTTCCGATTGCTTATAACGAGCAAGATATTCTATTAGAAGATACTACTTATGTTGTATTTGACGTCGAAACCACTGGATTATCCGCAGTATACGATAATATTATCGAGCTTGCAGGTGTGAAAATTAAAAACGGCGAGATTATTGACCGATTTGAACGGTTTGCTAATCCGCACCATCCATTGTCAGAAACAACCACCGATTTAACGGGGATCACGGATGACATGGTGAGTGATGCGCCCGAGATAGGTGACGTGTTGGCAGATTTCAAAGAATGGGCTCAGAATGACATCTTAGTGGCACATAATGCAAGTTTTGATATGGGCTTTTTAAATGAAGGCTATAAAAAAATTGATTATGAGAAATCTTCCAATCCAGTTATAGATACACTGGAACTTGCGCGTTTCTTGTTTCCTGAATTGAAAAACCATCGCTTAAATACGCTTTGTAAAAAGCTTGATATTGAATTGACTCAGCATCACCGAGCAATTTATGACGCAGAAGCCACGAGCTATCTGCTTTGGAAAATGGTACAGGACTTGCTTGATAAGGATATAACCAACCATAAGCAATTAAACAATCATATGGGCGAGGGAAATGCATATCAGCGTTCACGCCCTCAGCACTGTATTCTGCTTGCTAAAAACCAGGTGGGCCTTAAAAATATTTATAAAATTGTATCTCATGCACATATTGACTATTTTTACAGGGTCCCGCGCATTCCAAGATCGAAACTGCAAAAAATGAGGGAAGGCATACTTGTTGGGTCTGCCTGTGATAAAGGCGAAGTGTTTGAAACGATGATGCAAAAATCTAAGGAAGAAGCAGAAAAAGCAGCTGAATTCTATGATTATATTGAAGTACAACCACCAGCAAATTATGCCCATTTAATTGATAAAGAACTGGTGCAGAATGAGGCGCAATTGTTTGATATCCTTTCCAATTTAGTTGAGATGGGTAAACGTATGGGTAAACCTGTCGTTGCTACTGGTAACGTTCATTATATAAATGAACACGAGAAATTATACCGTCAAATACTTATTTCTTCGCAAAATGGTAATCCATTAGCAAGACAAAAATTGCCGGATACGCCTTTTCGAACGACAACAGAAATGATGGACTGCTTTCATTTTCTTTCAGATCAGACGAAAAAAGAGATAGTTATTACCAACACAAATAATTTAGCAGACTCGATAGAAGAGATTTCACCAGTTAAAGATGAATTATATACACCTACAATTGAAGGTGCCGATCAGGAAATCAGAGATTTAAGCTATAATCGAGCTAAATCAATTTATGGGGATGAGTTACCTGAAATTGTGGTGGAACGTCTTGAAAAAGAATTAACCAGTATTATTGGACATGGTTTTGCAGTTATTTACTTAATCTCGCACAAACTGGTCAAAAAGTCGCTAGATGAGGGTTATTTAGTTGGGTCACGTGGTTCAGTTGGATCTTCATTTGTTGCGACGATGACTGAAATAACAGAAGTAAATCCATTACCGCCTCACTATGTCTGTCCTAAATGCAAAAAACATGAATTTATTACGGACGGTTCTGCTGGAAGTGGATTTGATCTAGCAGATAAGATTTGTGACACTTGTGGTGTAGATTTAAATAAGGATGGACAGGATATACCTTTTGAAACGTTCTTAGGTTTTAAGGGAGACAAAGTGCCCGATATCGATTTAAACTTTTCTGGTGCTTATCAGCCTACAGCGCATAATTATACAAAAGAACTTTTTGGTGAAGATAAAGTTTTTCGTGCAGGTACTATTGGTACGATTGCTGAGAAAACAGCCTATGGATATGTGAAAGGCTACGCATCTGATAAACAGCTCGTGTATAAGAATGCAGAGGTAGATAGGTTAGTTCAAGGGTGCACTGGTGTCAGGCGAACGACAGGACAGCATCCGGGAGGAATTATTGTTGTTCCAGATGATAAAGAAATATATGATTTCACGCCTATTCAATTCCCTGCCGATGATCGGAATAGTGAGTGGAAAACAACGCATTTTGATTTCCATTCGATTCATGATAATTTATTAAAGCTTGATATACTAGGGCACGATGACCCTACAGTAATACGAATGCTTCAGGACTTAAGTGGAATTGATCCGAAAACAATACCTACAGACGATGATGGTGTGATGAAGTTGTTTTCGGGTACAGAATCTATAGGGGTTACAGAAGAACAGATAAATTGTAAAACAGGTACGCTAGGCGTGCCGGAGTTTGGAACTAAATTTGTTCGCCAAATGTTAGAAGATACAAAACCAAAAACATTTGCTGAGCTAGTTATTATTTCAGGGCTCTCCCATGGTACGGATGTTTGGTTAGGTAATGCACAGGAACTAATAAATGATGGGATTTGTTCACTTCCAGAGGTAATCGGTTGCCGTGATGACATTATGGTTTACTTAATGCACAAAGGATTGGAAGCCTCTTTGGCATTTAAGATAATGGAGTTTGTTAGAAAAGGTAAAGGATTGCAAGATGACTGGATTGCAGAAATGAAGAAACACAATGTACCAGACTGGTACATTGATTCCTGTAAAAAGATTAAGTATATGTTTCCAAAAGCGCACGCCGCTGCTTATGTGCTAATGGCAGTTCGCATAGCTTATTTCAAGGTCCATTACCCAATTTTCTTTTATGCTGCATACTTTACAGTTCGCGCTGGGGACTATGATCTTGACAGCATGGTCAAAGGTTCGAGTGCATTGCGTGAGCGAGTAGAAGGAATAGCGATTAAGGGAAATGATGCTACTCCAAAAGAGAAAAGTTTGATGACTGTACTGGAAATTGCACTAGAGATGAATGAACGGGGTTTAAAATTTCAGCGTGTTGATTTATATAAATCAAGTGCCACTGAATTTATTGTAGATGGCGATCAGTTGATTCCACCGTTTAATGCAGTCGATGGACTTGGTACAAACGCTGCATTAAACATAGTCAAAGCTCGTCAAGAAGGAGAATTCCTTTCTAAGGAAGACCTGAGGGAGCGAAGTAAAATATCCAAGACTGTTTTAGAATACTTGGATAACCATGGTTGTTTAACTGGAATGGCTGATAAAAACCAGCTTTCGTTGTTTTAGAAACCTGCAGTAAGTATAAGCTTCTTGCCTAAATTGGCAAATTATGATATAGTTTTAAATGGTAAGAAATGATAAGAACGGTTAAAAGAGTGGGAGATCCCCACTCTTTCTTCATACTACCATCCTACTTCAGTAAAAATCCCCTTGCCACATCAACAGGCAAGGGGTTTATTGTGAAATAACATTAGACTTGATATGAAAATTGGTAGTATTGTTCATAATAAGAGATAACACAACTGAATAAAGGAGGATTGTCAGTGAGTTCCCAAGTAATTAAAAACGCTGAAATTCTACTTCAGCCAATTTTAGAAGAAAAAAATTTAGAGTTGGTTGATGTCGAATATGTAAAAGAAGGAAAGAACTGGTTTTTGCGTATTTATATCGATAAAGATGGCGGTATTGATATTGCCGAGTGTGGAGAAGTATCTGAAAAGCTGAGTGAGAAACTGGATGAAACAGATCCGATTAAAGAAGCGTATTTTCTGGAAGTTTCGTCACCAGGCGTAGAACGCCCACTCAAAACAGAAAAAGATTTTGAGAAAAACATCGACAAGAATATTTTTGTTAAGCTATATGAACCTATTGACGGTGCTAAAGAGTTTGAAGGGATTTTAAAAGAATTCAAGGATCAAACTATTAGCTTAGAGTACAAAATTAAAACAAGATCAAAAATTGTTGAAATTCCTTTCAGCAAAGTAGCTAAAGCAAGAATTGCAGTTACGTTATAAAGGGGGATAAGAATGGTGAAGAGTCAGTTGTTTGATGCGATTGATTATCTGGAAAAAGAAAAAGGGATAAATAAAGAGGTTTTATTAGAGGCACTAGAAGCCGCTCTAATCTCAGCATATAAGAAAAATTTTAAATCTGCATCAAATGTACGTGTCGATTTAGATGAAAGCGCAGGTACAATGCGCGTTTTTTCAAGAAAAACGGTTGTAGAAGAAGTGGAAGATATTCAGGAAGAAATCTCACTGGAAGAAGCAAAGCAAATAGATCCTAACTATGATCTTGAAGATGTTATTGAACTTGAAGTAACGCCAAAAGATTTCGGAAGAATTGCTGCGCAGGCAGCTAAACAAGTTGTTACGCAGCGTGTACGCGAAGCAGAGCGTGGCGTGATATTCAGTGAGTATGCTGATCGTGAAGAGGATGTAATGACTGGAATAATCCAGCGCTTGGATCCTAGATTTGTTTATGTGAATTTAGGTAAAATTGAGGCAAAGTTACCTGAGGCTGAACAAATGGCTGTGGAAGAATACCATGTTCATGACCGATTAAAGGTATTTGTTACAAAAGTGGAAAATACAAGTAAAGGACCACAAATCTATATCTCTAGATCACATCCTGGTTTATTAAAGCGATTATTTGAAATGGAAGTACCGGAAATTTACGATGGTACTGTTGAAATCAAGTCAGTGGCACGTGAAGCTGGAGATCGTTCCAAAATTTCCGTGCATGCAAGTGATCCAGAAGTTGATCCTGTAGGTTCTTGCGTGGGTCAACGTGGTCAGCGTGTGCAGGCTATTGTCAACGAACTTAAGGGAGAAAAAATTGATGTTGTAGAATGGTCAGAAGATCCTGTCGTTTACGTTTCAAATGCTCTTAGCCCTTCTAAAGTTGTAGACGTGCTTGTAAATGAAGAAGCGAAAGCAACAACAGTTATCGTTCCTGATTATCAGTTATCACTTGCGATAGGTAAACGTGGTCAAAATGCACGGCTTGCTGCAAAACTTACAGGATGGAAAATAGACATCAAAAGTGAATCCGAAGCTCTTGAAGAAGGCTTATTGAACAATTCTACTGATGAGAGCAACACTTATTCTGACGATGACGAAGAGCTGTTTGAATAAGGAGGATGCGAAAGTGGCGCAAACAAGAAAAGTACCTGAGCGAAAGTGTATAATATCGAATGAAATGAAACCAAAGAAAGAGTTAATCCGAGTTGTTCGCAATAAGGATGGCGAGGTTTTTGTGGATGAAACTGGAAAGAAAAATGGACGTGGCGCATACTTAACGAAAGACATTACAATTATTGAAAAAGCTGAGAAAACGAATGCGTTAAACCGCCACTTAAACACACAAGTTGACGCTTCCATTTTTGAAGAACTAAAGCAATTAATTTCAGGCAAGAAAAATGAAAAGTAATTACTTGAACTTAATTGGACTGGCTTATCGTGCAAGGAAATGTTCTTTGGGTGAAGAAGTAGTGAAGGATATCAAAAATCAACGAGCTAAACTTGTACTTTTAGCAAGCGATACTGGTCCACAAACCAGGAAAAAAATTACGGACAAATGTAAAACGTATAATGTATCTTTACGAATAGTTGATGACAGAGAGACATTGTCAAATGCTATTGGTAAATCGGAAAGAGTAGCTATTGCAATTTTAGATGCAGGTTTTGCCGCTAAGATAAAGTTGTTACTCGATAATTCTATTCGGGGGTGAACGTATGACTAAAATGCGTGTATATGAATATGCAAAAAAACATAATACAACAAGCAAAGATGTCATTCAGAAATTAAAGGAATTAAACGTAGAGGTGGCTAATCACATGTCTACTGTCTCAGATGATATAAAAGGGAAATTAGATGATAAGTTTCAACCTAATAAGGAAAAAACTAGTAAATCTACTACCAATAGCAATCAAGCTGAGAATAAAAATGATAAAAAGCAAGAAAATAGAAGTAAGCCTTCTAATAATCAATCAAATCGAAAAGGTAATCGTAATCAACCATACAAGCAACGTAACAGAAGAGGTAAACAATCAAAACCACTTTCAATTCCAGTGGATCCACCTAAAGAGATTAAATACAGTGAAACTTTAACTGTAAGTGATCTTGCTTCTAAATTGAACAAAAAAGAAACAGAAATTATTAAAAAGTTAATGGGTCTTGGCGTAATGGCTACGAAGAACCAGGATCTTGATGACGATACTGTTAAACTAATTTGTACTGACTATGGTGTAGCAGTTGAAAGAGAATTTGTATTGGATGACACTGATTTCGATAAATATTTAGAAGAAGATAATGAAAAAGATTTAATTGAACGCCCTGCTGTTGTTACGATAATGGGACATGTTGATCATGGTAAAACTACATTGTTGGACTCAATTCGTCACACCAAGGTAACGGAAGGTGAAGCTGGCGGAATTACACAGCACATTGGTGCCTATCAAGTGGAGAATAATGGTAAAAAGGTTACATTCCTCGACACACCTGGTCATGCGGCTTTTACTAGTATGCGTTCCAGAGGTGCACAAGTTACGGATATTGCAGTATTAGTTGTTGCAGCAGATGATGGTGTAATGCCACAAACAATTGAAGCAATTAACCATGCGAAAGCAGCGGAAGTTCCAATTATCATTGCTGTAAACAAAATGGATAAAGAAGGCGCTAATCCTGACCGCGTTATGCAGGAACTTACAGAGTATGAACTTGTTCCAGAGGATTGGGGCGGAGATACTATTTTCGTTCAACTTTCTGCTGTAAAACGTGAGGGTATCGATGATTTACTAGAAATGATACTACTTGTATCTGAGGTAGAGGAATTAAAAGCAAATCCAAATTCTAATGCTTTTGGTACTGTAATTGATGCACAACTGGATAAAGGCCGCGGTTCAGTAGCAACGTTACTTGTTCAGAATGGTACTTTACGCGTAGGTGATTCTATAGTGGTTGGTAATACATTTGGTCGAATTCGTGCTATGGTAAATGACCTTGGTAAACGGGTCAACGAAGCTGGACCATCTACCCCTGTAGAAGTAACGGGTCTGAGTGATGTTCCACAAGCTGGCGATCAATTTCTTGTATTCGATGATGAGAAAAAATCTCGTCAAATTGGTGAATCACGTCAACAAAAACATATTCAGGAAAACCGTGGTGAACAAACAAAAGTTAGCCTGGATGATTTATTTGAACAAATTAAACAAGGTCAAATGAAAGAAATTAACGTTATTCTTAAAGCAGATGTTCAAGGTTCTGTAGAAGCATTAGCTGGATCTCTACGAAAAATAGAAGTAGAAGGCGTTAAAATTAAAATCATTCATACTGGTGTCGGTGCAATTTCGGAATCTGATATAATTCTTGCATCAGCTTCTAACGCAATAGTTATCGGTTTTAACGTTCGACCAGATGCTAACGCTAAGAAAACTGCTGACTCTGAAAAAGTGGACGTACGCCTGCATCGCGTCATCTATAATGCGATTGAGGAAGTTGAATCCGCTATGAAAGGGATGCTTGATCCAGAATTCGAAGAGAAAATTGTTGGTCAGGCAGAAGTACGTGAAATCTTTAAGGTTTCTAAAATTGGTACGATTGCAGGTAGCTATGTAATCGAGGGCAAGATTACCCGTAATTCAGGGGTGCGAGTTATACGTGATGGTGTTGTTCAATTCGAAGGTGAACTTGATACACTAAAACGTTTTAAAGATGATGCAAAAGAAGTAGCTAAAGGATATGAATGTGGTATTACTGTTCAAAACTTCCATGATATTAAAGAAGGCGACGTAATTGAAGCGTATGTAATGCAAGAAATAGAACGCAAATGATTATAGCTGCTGAAGTGGAATGTATGCTGTATAACACACATTCTCTGAAGGATAAGCGTTCTGTATTAAAAAGAGTGATGAGTAAGCTGAGAAAAGATTTTAATATCGCTATTACTGAACTCGACTATCATGACTTGTGGCAACGGACGAAGTTGGGAATTGTTACAATTTCCACTAGTTATACACATGCAGAACAGATAATCCAGGAAGTATTTCGGGTAATCGATGAATATTCCGAAATGGAGCGTACCATATCACAGGTAGATCGAATATAATTATAGAAAAGGGACATTGACCGTAATAAGTTGGAAGATGCGTCCTATTTAAGAGGTGACTGTAATGAGTGAAGTGCGCGCAAATCGTATTGCAGAGCAAATGAAGAAGGAACTCGGTGAAATAATAGGAAGAAAAATTAAAGATCCTCGCATTGGTTTTGTTACCGTTACGGATGTTGAAGTTACTGGTGATTTGCAACAGTCAAAAGTATATATTTCTGTTTTAGGAGATGAAAAACAGAAACACGAGACGTTAGTTGGTTTAGCTAAAGCCAAAGGATTTATTCGTTCAGAAATTGGACAACGAATTCGATTGCGAAAAACGCCTGAGCTGATATTTGAATTTGACGAAGCTCTGGAGTACGGAAATCGCATTGAAGATATTTTACGTGATTTAAACAAAAAGTAATGATGAATAAAATTGATAATCTGGCACCTGCATTACGCAGGGTCAGATTTTTCATGTATAGTTGGAGGTAAATTCAATGAATGGCATATTACCATTGTGGAAGCCTAAAGGTTTGACTTCACATGATTGTGTAATTAAAATCCGAAAGTTATTTCAAACTAAAAAAGTAGGGCATACTGGAACACTGGACCCAGAAGTGGAAGGTGTACTGCCTATTTGTATTGGACAAGCAACAAAAATTGTTCCTTATTTAACAGATTCTACAAAGGTTTACATAGCAGAAATGAAACTTGGCAGTTCAACCGATACGGAAGATGCTCAAGGCAAAATATTGGAGAAGAAGGAAGTAGATCAACTACCTTCAAATAAAGAAATACATAATGTGCTGAAAAGATTCACCGGTCAAATAGAACAAGTACCACCTATGTACTCAGCTGTTAGAGTAAATGGCAAAAAATTATATGAATATGCACGAGCGAACGAATCAGTTGAACGACCAAAAAGAGAAGTTACCATTCATGATTTGCAGTTTATAGGTGTTAACCAAAACGCAATAAAACTTAAAATAACTTGTTCAAAGGGTACATATATACGTACTTTATGTGTTGATATAGGAAAAGAATTGGGTTATCCTGCCCACATGTCAGAGTTGGTTAGAATAGAAACAGGTACTTTCAAGGAAGAAAGTACGGTCACGTTTCAACAAATTGAAGATAAGGTAAAGCAAAATAAACAAAATGATCTTTTGCTGCCAATTATAAGTGGTTTATCTCATTTAGATACCTACTCGGTTGATGAGGAAACTTCCAAAAAAGTTCTTTTTGGTCAAAAATTTACCAAACCTATGATAAAATTAAAAACAAATCCATTTGTTATCTTGTACCAAGAGGAAATACTAGCGATCTATCAAGATCACCCTACTAAAGAGGATCAGATTAAACCAGTTCGAGTTTTTAATTAGCGCACGCTCTCAGAAAAACCTAGTTATTCTCAAGTAACGACTAAAAATGGTAATTTATTAAGTTGACAGAAAAGTGCAGGTGAAAAAAATGAGAACGATTGAACTAACATACCCACATTCATTAGTAACTGAAGACCTCCCAAAGACTGTTGCTGCAATTGGTTTCTTTGATGGAATACATAAAGGTCATCAAAAAGTAATTCATACAGCAGTATCGAAAGCTAAAGAACTAAAAACTGAAAGTGCTGTCATAACTTTTCATCCACACCCATCCGTGGTATTAAAGAAAGAAAAAGTGCATGTCCAATACATCACCCCATTGCGGGAAAAACAAGAAATTCTGCAGCAAATGAATGTTGATCGGTTGTACGTTATTACTTTTTCAAAAGAATTAGCATCCCTCGAACCTCAAGAATTTATTGATCATTTTATTATAGGTCTTAATATACAGCATCTAGTAGCAGGATTTGACTTTTCGTATGGTCATAAGGGTGAAGGAAATATGAAAATGATTCAGTCCCATACACGTAATGAATTTGATTATACAACAATTGATAAGGTAGAACTCGAAAATGAAAAGGTAAGTTCCACTAAAATTCGATCACTGTTAAAGGAAGGAAAAGTAGATAAAGTAAGCGAATATCTTGGAAGAAAATTGTCCGTTTCCGGTTTAGTAGTGGAGGGTGATAAGCGTGGACGTACGATTGGATATCCAACTGCAAACATGGATGTCGCATCAGAAGCATTGCTTCCGAAAATAGGTGTATATGCCGTAAAGGTATTATACAGAGGTGAAGAGTATGAAGCTATGGCAAACCTGGGAGTTAAACCAACTTTTAAAGATAATGAAACAAAGCCAACGCTCGAAGTAAATATATTGGACTACTCCAATGATCTGTATGGAGAAGAACTTCAAATTGAATGGTATGCATTTATTCGTGATGAAGTAAAATTCAATGGAGTGGAAGAACTTGTTGCTCAGATTCAAGAAGATGAAGAACAGATACGTAATTATTTTGTGAGCTTTTCCAACTAATTATTATGGAGTATCACTTGCAATTTTCACTAATTAGTTGTACGCTTAATAACGTAAAACCATTGCTTGGCAAAACGAAACTCCGACGTTTGCTAGGGAATTGGGGATATAAATAAAAACAGGAGGTGAACCTAATGGCTATCACAAAAGAACGTAAGAATGAAATCATTAATGAATATAAGGTTCATGAAAATGATACGGGATCTCCAGAAGTACAAATCGCTGTGCTTACTGCTGAAATCACTACATTAAATGATCATTTACGTACACACAAAAAAGATCATCATTCACGTCGTGGATTATTGAAAATGGTAGGTAAGCGTCGTAACTTACTAAACTATCTACGTAATAATGATGTAACTCGTTATCGCGAACTAATCAAAAGACTTGGTTTACGTCGATAATTTATTTAAAAAGCGGGAGAAATCCTGCTTTTTTTATATTCAATTATCTTTAGTTCCTAATGATAATAATGGAAATTTTTGGGTATATTAATCGTAAGTATACAGTCATTGATTTTATCCTGAAGGTTGTTCCCGCTTTTTATTATTTACATACGAACATTTTATCGATAAAATGTACTATAGTAGCTTTTTGAAAGGAGTACTCAAACTAATGGCAGAGAAAAAAATCTTCTCCACTGAAATTGCTGGCAAAAAATTCTCAGTTGAAATTGGAGAACTTGCAAAACAAGCAAATGGGGCATGCATGATTCAATACGGTGACACTTCCGTACTGACTGCAGCCACAGCATCAAAAAAACCTAAAGACTTGCCGTTTTTCCCATTAACGGTTAATTATCAGGAACGATTATATGCAGTTGGAAAAATTCCAGGTGGATTTATTAAACGGGAAGGCCGTCCGAGCGAAAAAGCTGTTCTGGCATCACGATTAATTGACCGTCCAATTAGACCTTTGTTCCCAGATGGATTCAGAAATGAAGTTCAGGTTATCAGTACTGTAATGAGTGTGGATCAGGACTGTTCATCAGAGATGGCAGCAATGATTGGATCATCTATTGCCTTGAGCATTTCAGATATTCCATTCAGTGGACCAATCGCAGGTGTTGTAATTGGACAAGTCGATGGAGAGTTCATTATAAATCCAACAATTGAACAACAGGAAAAAAGTGATATTGAGCTTACTGTTGCTGGAACAAAGGATGCCATTAATATGGTTGAAGCAGGTGCTGATGAAGTGACCGAGGAAGTTATGTTAGAAGCTATTATGTTTGGTCACGATGAAATAAAGCGACTTGTTGCATTCCAGGAAGAGATTGTGGAAGCTGTATTCAAAGAAAAATTTGAGATTTCGGTTTTTGAATTAGATCAGGATTTACTTGCTAAAATTGAAATGGAATCTAAAGATAAGCTTGTTTCAGCGATCCAGGTGCACGAAAAGCATGCTCGTGAAGTAGCAATTGAAGAAGTTAAAGCTGAAGTGCTGGAATCGTATGAAGAGGAAGAGGATAGTGTTATTAAACAAGTCAAATCTATCCTAGATAAAATGGTTAAAGATGAAGTGCGTCGTTTAATTACGAAAGAAAAGATTCGTCCTGATGGTCGTAAGCCAGATGAAATTCGTCCGTTAGCCACTCGAATTGGCGTACTTCCGAGAACACATGGTTCTGGTCTGTTCACACGTGGACAAACACAAGCACTAAGTGTATGTACATTAGGTGCCATGGGTGATGTCCAAATTCTTGACGGGTTAGATCTAGAAGAAACAAAACGTTTTATGCATCACTACAATTTTCCACAATTTAGTGTTGGTGAGACAGGTCCAATGCGTAGCCCGGGACGCCGTGAAATTGGTCATGGTGCTTTAGGTGAGCGTGCTCTTGAGAAAGTAATTCCAACAGAAACTGATTTCCCTTACACAATCAGACTAGTATCTGAAGTCTTGGAATCAAACGGATCTTCTTCTCAAGCAAGTATTTGTGCAAGTACCTTAGCAATGATGGATGCCGGTGTACCAATTAAAGCTCCAGTTGCTGGAATCGCTATGGGATTGATGAAATCCGGAGATGACTATACGATTTTAACAGATATCCAAGGTATGGAAGATGCCTTAGGAGATATGGACTTTAAAGTTGCTGGAACAAATAAAGGAATCACAGCACTACAAATGGATATTAAGGTTGAAGGTCTATCTAGAGAGATTTTAGAAGAAGCTTTAACACAGGCTAAACACGGAAGACAGCATATCTTATCGCATATGCTAGAAACTATTGAAGAGCCTAAGACGGAACTTTCAGAATATGCACCTAAGATTTTAACAATGTCTATAAAGCCTGATAAAATTCGTGATGTTATTGGACCAAGCGGTAAACAAATTAATAAAATCATTGAAGAAACAGGTGTTAAAATTGACATCGAACAGGACGGAAGTGTATTTATCTCTTCAACTGATTCATCGATGAACGAAAAAGCTAAGAAGATTATTGAAGATTTAGTACGTGAGGTGGAAATAGGTCAATTATACCTTGGTACAGTTAAACGTATTGAGAAATTTGGTGCGTTTGTAGAAATCTTCAAAGGAAAAGATGGACTAGTTCATATTTCCGAACTTGCTGAAGAACGCACAAACAAAGTGGAAGATGCGGTTTCAATTGGGGACGAAATTATGGTTAAGGTTAAAGAAGTAGACAACCAGGGAAGAGTTAATCTTTCCAGAAAAGCTGTACTTCTTGAAGAAAAAGAAAAAAACGAAAAATCAAGATCATAACAGATTGAATAAAAAATCAAGAGACTGGTTAGCCAGTTTCTTTTTTTATGCGTAAAAAGTAAAGAACGAATGCTAATACAATAGAGTACATCGGCCATCGATATTCCTGACAACCAAGTTGATTTGTGCAGAAACAAGTACCTTCACTTTTTTTATTCATATCTTGTCCTTTTTTTCATATATTGAAAAGAGAGGGGGATGAATATGTATAGGTGGGTTATACAAGCTGCTGTTTTTTTCTTTTTAATAGTTATTTCATTTAATCAATTCTTTATTTCCAATGAATCGAGTACAATTACTACATTCAATAATTTACAGTACGCGATGAAAACAAAAGACCCATTGTACAGTGAAATCAAAGTAAAAAGCTCTGCATATAAAATTCCGCCCCAAAATGCAGTGATTGACAAGGTTTGGAAAAAAATACCTGGATTAAATGGTCGGGTTGTGAACGTTGATCAGTCATATAAAAAAATGAAGGAAACTGGCTTATTTAATGAAAAATTACTTGTTTTTGATGAGGTTAAACCATCCGTTTCAATAGGAGACTTACCTCCTGCTCCTATATATCGTGGCAATCCAGAGAAAAAAATGGCTGCACTGATGATTAATGTATCATGGGGAACAGAGCATATACCTGCCATATTAAAGATTCTTAAACAGCACCATGTTAAAGCAACGTTTTTTCTGGAAGGAAAGTGGGCTAAAAATAATGCTAAGTATGCTCAGATGATAGAAGAAGAAGGTCATCTGATAGGTAACCATGCATATAACCATCCTGATATGTCACGCATTTCTGAACAGGAAATCAAAAATCAAATTCAGAACACATCAAATACTATACAGGCGGTTACGGGGAAATCACCTGCTTTGTTCGCCCCGCCCAGTGGCAGCTTTACAGATCAAGTTGTCAAAGTCGCCGCTGATCAAAATATGCAAACGATTTTATGGAGTGTAGATACCATTGATTGGAAGAATCCTTCTGTATCTGTTATGATAAACCGAGTAAAGTCTAAACTTCATCCCGGTGCAACAATATTAATGCATCCAACTGAAGCTGTAGTTCGTGGGCTAAGTGACATGATTAAAGTAATTAAAGAAAATGATTATCACATTGGTACAGTTGAAAAATTGCTTTCAGAAAATCGCTTAGATTGAAAGAATACAACTGCACTACTAATAGGAGGAAACATCAGTGATTGAACAGCATATATGCAAAAATGGATTAAGAATTGTACAGGAAAAAGTTCCTGCAGTTAGATCAGTAACAATTGGAGTTTGGGTGTTAACAGGTTCCCGTAATGAAACAGACAAAAATAATGGGATATCTCATTTTCTTGAACATATGTTTTTTAAGGGTACTACTAATCGTTCAGCTAAAGACATTGCAGAGGCATTTGATGCGATTGGCGGACAGGTTAATGCATTCACTTCGAAAGAGTATACATGTTTTTATGCAAAAGTACTAGACAATCATAAAGAATACGCGTTAGAAATACTATCCGATATGTTCTTTAATTCATCTTTTGATGAAGAGGAAATGGAACGAGAGAAAAAAGTTGTACTGGAAGAAATTAAAATGTACGAAGACACTCCGGATGATATCGTACACGATTTATTATCTCATGCTACGTATGGCAACCATCCACTGGGATACCCGATATTAGGAACTGAGAGTCAATTGAAATCATTTAAACCAGAAACATTAAGAGGTTACATTTCCGAGCAGTATACACCAGACAATGTTGTAGTTTCTGTTGCTGGTAACGTAGACGAATCGTTTATCAATAAAGTCGAGTCCCACTTTGGTGACTATGAATCAAATGTAGAACATCAACCGTTGATAAAACCCGCATTTCATGCCAATCACCTGGCACGCAATAAAGAGACAGAACAAGCACATTTATGTTTAGGTTATGATGGTTTGGCTATTGGTGATGACCTTACTTACAGTTTAATAATAATGAATAATGTGCTAGGTGGAAGTATGAGCTCCAGATTATTTCAGGATGTTCGAGAACAAAAAGGATTGGCATATGCTGTATTTTCATACCACTCTTCATTCTTAGATAATGGCTTATTAACCATATATGCAGGAACGGGTAAAGAGCAGCTTCCATTATTGCAAGATACGATTGCAAGTTCGGTAAATGAACTTATTTTAAACGGACTTACAGATAAAGAATTAAAAAATAGTAAAGAACAGCTAAAAGGTAATTTAATGCTTAGCCTAGAGAGTACTAACAGTCGAATGAGCAGGAATGGAAGAAATGAATTGCTTCTAAAACGTCATCGTACCATGGATGATATGATTAAAGAGATTGATGCGGTTGACCATAGTACTGTTCAAAAGGTAATTGAGACTATTTTCAAATCCGAACCATCCAGTGCCTTAATTGCACCAAAACAAGAACAATAATTACCGACTAACCTTTGTCATCTGACATAGGTTAGTTTTTTTTACATATATTTATAATACGTAAACTAAATGAGGTGAGTAAAATGCGTTACAAAGATATTAGTGGAAAAGAAATTGTCAATGTAAGCCAAGGTTCAAGGTTAGGTGTACTCGGTGCAACTGATCTTGAGATTGATGAAAGAACGGGTCAAATTAGAGCATTTATTATCCCGAACTATAAATGGTTTGGGCTGAAAAAGGAGGGTGCTGAAACAAAAATACATTGGAATGCGATTAAAAAAATTGGAGAAGATATGATAATGGTTGAAACAGAATAAATCACTATTAATAATAATGAAATCAATGCAGGTTAGTATGTATACATACTAACCTTTTTGTTTGCTTATTAATAAAATACATTTAGTGGAGCGAAAATCATTATCGAGATGCATGTAGCAAATTTTATAATTTTACTCACTTACCTTCCTGATACACATAAGCTATAAGGAAATGCTCAAAAAATAGAATTTTTACAGCAAGGAGTGCATTACACATATGGGTTATTTAATAGCTGTAATAGGCGGAGATGCCAGGTATATAGAATTAATACGGCAGTTACAACATTTGAACGACACCACTATTTGCCTTATTGGATTTGATAATTTAAACCAAGGTTTTACAGGATTAAAGCAACTGGAATTTTCAGAATTAGAACCAGAGAAATTAGATATGGTTATTCTTCCTGTTACAGGAACAGATAAAAATGGGGTGATTGAACCTGTTTTTTCAGATCAATCGATTCGGTTAACAAAAGAATGGGTTAATCGATTAAAGCCAACGTCCTCTATATTCACAGGAATTTCAAATGAATACCTTACGACTATAACATCCGAAGCTGACAGACGGCTGGTTAAACTTTTTGACAGAGATGACATTGCAGTTTATAACTCTATTCCAACTGCTGAGGGAACAATAATGATGGCTATTGAACACACCGACTTTACGATACATTCATCAAATGTCCTCGTTGTAGGTTATGGTCGAGTTGGAAAAACGGTTGCCAATAAATTTTCTGCTCTCGGTGCGAAAGTATCCGTTTGTGCCAGAAAGACAGAAGATCTGGCAAGAATAACTGAGATGGGATTTCACGCAGTTCCTTTTAATCAATTATCTCAAAACACAGATAAGTGCGATATATTAATTAATACAATTCCTGCTCGAGTAATTACAAAAGAATTGATTCAATATTTACCCTCACATGGTTTAATTATTGATTTAGCATCGAAGCCAGGTGGAACAGACTTTGATTACGCGAAGCAACGCGGAATTGAAGCCATACTTGCTAAAAGTTTACCAAGTATAGTAGCTCCTAAAACAGCAGGCAGGATTTTAGCAGATGTGATTAAACAATTTATTACAAGTAAGGAGGAAACAGAATGACGTTAGAAGGTAAGCGAATTGGTTTTGGAGTTACTGGTTCTCATTGCACGTATGATGAAGTTTTCCCGCAAATTGAAAGACTAATGAAAGAAAAGGCAATAGTTGTACCAATTGTAACCTATACTGTTCGAAATACAGACACGAAGTTTGGAAAGGCAGAAGACCATATTGAAAAAATTGAGGCCCTCACAGGTAAGACAGTAATTTCAACCATGCCAGGTGCCGAACCTCTAGGTCCAAAAGAACCACTGGACTGTATGGTTATTGCACCGTTAACAGGAAATTCGATGAGTAAATTAGCAAACGCCTTAACAGATTCGCCGGTATTAATGGCTGCTAAGGCAACGATGCGAAATCGAAAACCAGTTGTATTGGGGATTTCTACAAATGATGCCTTAGGACTAAACGGTATTAATTTAATGCGACTGATGTCCAGTAAATACATGTATTTCATTCCTTACGGGCAGGATGATCCTTATAAAAAACCAAACTCACTTGTATCCCATATGGATCTCCTAGTGGATACGGTTAAAGCTGCACTTTTATTTGAACAGATTCAGCCTGTCATTATGCCTTATAAAAATAACGGAATTGAATAAATGACACTTTTGTATATAGCAAAGATATCTGGTTGTAATTTAGAGGTGATATTGTGAGAGTATTAGTTCAAAAATATGGGGGAACCTCTTTGCAATCTGCGGAAAGTATTTCAAGAGTTACCTCTCATATTAAAAAGGCGATGGAAAAAAGTTACAAGCTGATCGTAGTTGTCTCCGCTATGGGACGAATGCCTGATCCTTATGCAACAGATACTTTATTAGGTCTAATTGATAGAACTGTTCCGCTTCATTCTAATCGAGAAACAGATTTATTAGTATCATGTGGGGAAACAATAGCGAGCGTGGTTTTATCTAATCAATTACAAAAAAACGGCGTTTTATCTGTTGCCCTAACTGGAGCACAAGCAGGGATAACTACCACATCCGAATTTACACAGGCAAAAATTAGGAGTATTAATACGGCACGAATTCGGAAAGAAATGGAAAAGTACGATGTAGTGGTAGTCGCTGGTTTTCAGGGACAGTCACTAACGGGAGAAGTGACTACAATAGGTAGAGGTGGCAGCGATACTACCGCTGCTGCTCTAGGTGTAGCACTAGACGCCGAAAAAATTGAAATTTTTACGGACGTAAATGGCATAATGACTGCAGACCCTCGTATAGTAAAAACGGCCAGAAAGCTAAAATCAGTTACTTATATGGAGATCTGTAATTTGGCTTATCAAGGTGCTAAAGTTATTCACCCTAGAGCTGTGGAACTTGTAATGCAAGCTAATATTCCATTACACATTCGATCAACTTACACAAACGACGAAGGTACGATTGTAACAAACGAAAGTATAAAAGATATACCTGATCAATTAATTACTGGAATTGCTCATATGTCTTGTTTGACACAGATAAAAATTAAAAATAGAGAAGAAATGCATCGTCTTCATTCTGAAGTATTTAAAGTACTTGCAGATGAAGGAATTTCAGTGGACTTTATAAATATATCGCCAACTGGATTACTGTTCACTATTCCAAACATCTATACTAAAACAGCTATAGAACAAATTAATAATCTGGGATTTCATCCGCATGTAGTTGAGAATTGTGCTAAAGTTTCAGTGGTTGGAGGAGGTATGAATGGCGTTCCTGGCATTGCTTCAAAAATAGTTCAGGCACTTACAAATGAAGGCATACAAATATTACAGTCAGCGGATAGTTATACAACAATTTGGGTGTTAATTCACGATAAAGATGTTGAACGCGCAGTTAATGCATTACACGATTCATTTCAATTGAGCACGTTAATTGAATCGGTGAAAAAAGTATAAATATTTAAAATATGAACTACCAGCAAATTGTTGGTAGTTTTTCTAATAGGAAGAGCTTCACTTGTTCATACTATAATCAGCAGGATAAATTAAGAGGAGTGAAGTTAAGTGAACAAACATACATCGTCGGAAAAAGAAAATGAACAAGAGCAGGAAAATAAGTCATCGTTAGTAGATAAAATACAGCAGTTAGGGCAATCCAATGTTCCACAAGCTCCTGACTCGAATATACACGTCCTAACGATTATTGGACAGATTGAAGGACATATTCAGCTACCACCACAAAACAAGACTACTAAATACGAGCATCTGATTCCACAATTAATTGCAATTGAACAAAACCCAAAAATCGAAGGAGTAATCATTTTACTTAATACAGTAGGAGGAGATGTAGAAGCTGGACTTGCTTTGTCTGAAATGATCGCATCCATTTCCAAACCTACTGTGTCCATCGTACTTGGAGGTGGCCATTCTATCGGTGTCCCAATAGCGGTTTCGACAAACTATTCATATATCGTTCCAACTGCAACCATGATTATTCACCCTATCCGGTTAACTGGTCTTGTAATTGGTGTTCCGCAAACATTTGAATATTTGGACAAAATGCAAGATCGAGTAATCAATTTTGTGATGGACCATTCTAAAATAAAAGAAGAAAAATTTAAAGAACTAATGTTTGCTAGAGGGAATTTAACACGTGATATTGGTTCAAACGTCGTAGGAGCAGATGCTGTTTCTTATGGTCTTATTGATGGAATTGGTGGAGTGAAAGAAGCTATGTCAAAAGTAAGTGAATTAATCAGTCAATCGAAAACGAAAGAGGATGTAACAGTATGATCTTATATACACCGTTAAGTGAAGCAGACATCTTTCCTAGTCAAAATGACAATAGCCAAAGAAGTGTAATCATTCATCAAAATAGATCTGTGTATGTTGAAAAAAATGAAGAAGGAAATTATCAAGTGGTTCAATTATTATCAACTGATCCTGAAGACTTTATGAACGCCCAATATCAACCAGGTTCAATTCTACCAACACACTAATTTAGTTGAGATTCCATTCCATAAATATGATATAATAGACCATAGATATTGGAAACAATTGTTAAGCCCTTGTCAATATATTGTGACAGGGGTTTCATTTTCCATGGAATGAGTATGACATGTATGATACATGAAGTTTAAGTGTGTTTGGAGTGAGTAAAGTGGCGAAAAAAAGGAAAAGAAAGAAAAAGAGTCAACTAAAAAAACAAGTGAAATTTGAATTATTGGGACTGCTTTTTATATTTATTGCGATTTTTGGAAGTGGAGCAAGTATGATTAGCGATGGAGCGATTCCAAGTATATTGGAAAACATTTTTCAATTCTTTTTTGGAATCTGGTACTTTATTGCTTCTTTGTTGTTGCTTATAACTGGCCTATTTTTAATTATTAAGCGAAAGTATCCAGATTTCACCCATAAAAAAATGATTGGATTTTATATAATATACGGTGGGATTTTACTTTTAACCCATATTCAATCATTTGAAATGCTACTGTTTCAATATGAAGATACTTCTATCATAAAGGCAACCTGGAGTCGTTTTTTCACATACGTAAATGGTCCTGGTGAATTAGCACAAACTGGTGGAGGCATGATTGGAGCATTGCTTTTCTCATTTTGTTACTATCTATTTTCTTCGATAGGAGCAAAAATCGCAGCTGTTTTTTCGATGATTATCGGTATCATATTTTTAACTGAGTTTTCGTTAGGTGATTTTACCGCTAAATTTTGGTCAAAGGGTAAAGCGTTGACTGGTAAACGAATTACTAGTATGAAAGAAAAGAAGAAAATTAAAAAAGAAGTGGATGATGAGGCAGAAATAAAAAATAAAAGTCTACAGCCTATTGATCCTGAACCAAGCGAACCGGTTATTCAGGACTTTACTGATGTTGCCTACTCGTTTAATGAACCTAAAAATTCCGAACCCAAAAAAGTGGAAAAAGATAAGAACGTAAACGAAGTTGAAACTGAAACTGAATCAGAACTTAGGAGCTCTATGCCAATGACTGAGCCTGAAAATCATGAATATATACTACCACCGCTTAGTTTACTTGCTGAGCCTACCCATAACTCGCAGCAGCATGAGAAATCTCATATCCAAGCAACTGTGAAAAAATTGGAACGTACATTTACTAGCTTTGGAGTTAAAGCGAAGATAACAAAAGTTCACGTTGGACCCGCAGTTACAAAATACGAAGTTTATCCTGAAGCGGGAGTTAAAGTAAGTAAAATTGTAGGGTTGCATGACGATCTTGCCCTGGCATTAGCTGCAAAAGATATTCGGATCGAGGCCCCAATTCCAGGGAAATCTGCAGTTGGCATCGAAGTACCTAATACAGAAGTCGCTATGGTTTCGTTGCGTGAAGTACTAGATAGCACGTTAACAAAACCTTCAAAACTACTATTTGGTTTAGGGCGGGATATTTCAGGTGATTCCGTAGTTGCAGAATTAAACAAAATGCCACATCTTCTAATAGCTGGAGCTACTGGAAGTGGTAAGAGTGTATGTGTGAATGGAATTATTACTACAATTCTCATGCGTGCAAAACCACATGAAGTTAAAATGATGATGATCGATCCGAAGAAAGTTGAATTAAATGTATACAATGGAATTCCTCATCTATTGGCTCCGGTAGTAACAGATCCAAAAAAAGCGTCGAGAGCATTGAAAAAAGTTGTTTCAGAAATGGATCGACGATACGAGCTGTTTTCGGACACTGGTACTCGAAATATCGAGGGGTATAACGAATATATTCGAAAATATAACCAAGGTATTGAAGAAGAAGAGAAACAGCCAAATCTGCCTTATATTGTAGTCCTTGTAGATGAATTAGCAGATTTAATGATGGTTGCTTCAAGCGACGTGGAAGATGCTATTACTAGATTAGCACAAATGGCACGAGCTGCTGGAATCCATCTTATAATTGCCACGCAGCGTCCGTCAGTTGATGTAATTACTGGGGTTATTAAAGCTAATATACCTTCCAGAATTGCGTTTAGTGTTTCTTCACAAACAGATTCAAGAACAATATTAGATTCGGGCGGTGCTGAGAAATTACTGGGTCGTGGCGATATGCTATTTATGCCAACTGGTTCTTCAAAACCTACTCGTGTTCAAGGGGCTTTCTTATCTGACGAAGAGGTCGAACGTATTGTAGATCACTGTATTGAACAACAGAAAGCTACCTATCAGGAGGAAATGATTCCTGAGGAAACGAGTGAACTCAAATCTGAAGTAGATGATGATTTGTTCGACGATGCGGTCCAATTAATAGTGGAAATGCAAACGGCTAGTGTATCGATGCTACAGCGAAGATTCAGAATTGGATATACTAGGGCTGCACGCTTAATCGATGCGATGGAAGATAGAGGTATAGTAGGTCCTTATGAAGGAAGTAAGCCAAGGTCAGTACTAGTTTCTCAGCAATCTAGTGAAGAGAAACTTTCTTAAATAAATCAATCGGACAGTACATTTAGTTGTACTGTCCGATTTTATTATGAATTAAGGAATGGTTTGAGTATTTTATTATTACTAACTGACTCAACTTCCGCAGATTCAAAAAAGACATCTCTATACTGCGAATTAACTTCAAATTATATTCGGTGCTCTACGCTTGCTTGGCCACTGAAAAAGGGTTGGATTTGGTATGAAATAGGTGGATCTACAACCGTATATTCGAAGATGCTTAGTTACGGTGGAATAATTAAAATTTATAATCCACCACTTTTTCGGTGGCCAAAATAAAAATATCTACAGGGCATTTAGATTCCTGATGTTCCCGCATAAACACCGCCCTTCGCTCACCTGTACTGGTAAAACTGTTTACGTCTTTGTTTCTTCTGTAAACAATTGCATTCTGAAAGAGATATAGCTATCGAATGTGGATCTTATAAAACCGTGACATCAATCTCTAATCTAGAGATTGGAGCGGATGGCAGTCGACTCCTGCGGGAGGAAAGGCATAGGTGAGACCCCGGAGTGCAAAGCACGAGGAGGCTCACCAGCCGCCCTAAGGTGCGCGACTGCCATCAGCGAAAATCTCGATGCTGTCAAATCACAGCATTCCCAAAGTGGTAAGTTGTTTCGCAGTTTTCATCTAATATGAATTAGTTGTAATTCGTATTGATTATAATATTTCAAGTGTGATAGATTGCTGAATTCAATATGCTTATTTATGCACGAAAGTTGAGTAATTGATAGAAAATGAAGAAAAATAGTAAATTTTTTTGAGAAATTTGACCTATAATGTTTATTTATTATTTGAAAAGTGTTATATTTATTTCGGACAAAAGAGTCACACGTCAGATGTCAGATCTCTTTTAATAAAGTAAAGATCGTATCACAGGGGGTCAATATGTCGATTAAATCTGATTCACGTCACTTATACTTACGAGTAATTGAAGAAATAAAACGTGATATTCAAAAAGAAAAGTATAAAGAAAAAGAAAAGCTCCCTTCAGAATTTCAATTGTCCAAACAACTTGGTGTTTCGCGTGCCACTTTACGTGAAGCTTTACGCATATTGGAAGAAGAAAATGTAGTTACCCGCAAGCATGGGGTCGGAACATTTGTAAATCCAAAGCCGATTTTTTCTTCTGGTATTGAGCAATTGAACAGTGTCACATCTATGATTGTTAATTCGGGTCGAAATCCTGGATCACAGTATTTATCGACTGAATTGCTGGAACCGATGGAAGATGATCGATTAAGATTTTCTCCACAAGAAATACATACACTTGCACAAATTGAACGAGTACGAACAGCCGATAATGAACCTGTTGTTTTTTGTATTGATAAAATTCCTGAGGGTATAATACCACTGGACAGTGTACATGAAGTCGATTCAATTTTTAAATTGATTG
The DNA here is from genome assembly GCF_050574275.1 of Virgibacillus flavescens. Classification (GTDB taxonomy): domain Bacteria; phylum Bacillota; class Bacilli; order Bacillales; family Amphibacillaceae; genus Virgibacillus_F; species Virgibacillus_F flavescens. Next base: position 2,516,595 of record NZ_CP192260.1, on the reverse strand, counting down.
AAGAGCATTCACATAAACGTATTGCGTATGCGGTTACACATATAGAACCAATTGGATATCATGACCGAATTTACGAGATACTAAAATGTGACCCTGAACAATCATTATTACTTTTAAAACAAATGCATTATACGGAAGAGGATGAACCTGTGCTGTATTCAGCTAATTATTTTCGTTCAGATGTATTTAGCTTTCATGTTCTGAGGAAGCGGATGTAAGGGTTTTCATACGCATTTGAGGAGGTGGTTTTCCGCAACGGAACGTATTTCTTTATTCATAGTCATAATTAACTACTAAAAATGGGGGTATTTAGATTGAAAAATCGTAAATTTTTATTATTATTTGCAATGTTACTAACTCTTGGAGTGATTTTAGCTGCATGTGGTGGAGGATCTGATGATAATTCTTCAGACTCTGAAAAAGATTCTGAAGGTGCAAAATCAGAAGGATCAGGAGATTATAAAGTAGGTATGGTTACTGACGTTGGTGGGGTAGATGATAAATCATTTAACCAATCAGCATGGGAAGGCTTACAAGCTTGGGGAGAAGAACACGGATTTAAAGAAGGTACAAACTTTGACTACATTCAGTCAAATGAAGATGCTGACTATATGCCTAACATAACTCGTCTAGTACGTGAAGATTATAACTTAATCTATGGTATCGGATATAAATTAACAGATGCAATCAACAAGTCTGCTAAACAGTATCCTAAAATAAACTTTGCAATTGTTGACGCAGTGGTAGAACAGCCGAATGTTGCAAGCATTACATTTAAAGAACATCAAGGATCATTCTTGGTAGGCGTTGCTGCTGCTAAGAAAACGAAAACGAATAAAATTGGTTTCGTAGGTGGAACTGATTCAGAGTTAATAAACAAATTCGAGTCTGGATATATTGCTGGAGCAAAATCAGTAAATCCTGACATCGAAGTTGAAGTACAGTATGCTGGTGCATTTGACGCTCCTGATGATGGAAAATTAATTGCTTCAAGCATGTACAATGACGGAATCGACATTATCTATCATGCTTCTGGTGCAACTGGTAATGGTGTATTTGCTCAAGCAAAAGACATAAAACAAAATAACCCGGATAAAGAAATTTGGGTAATTGGTGTTGACCGTGATCAATACGATGAAGGTCAAATTGGTGACAGTAACGTAACACTAACTTCCATGGTTAAACGTGTTGATATAGCTGTACAGGACGTAGCTAACCAAGCGATGAACGACAAATTTCCAGGTGGAGAAGTTCTTGCTTACGGTTTAGAAGACAATGCTGTCTCTGTTGCCAAAACAAACGAAGAGGCACTTACCGACGAAATCGTTTCCGCTATTGAAGAATGGAAAGAAAAAATCGTCAGCGGTGAAATAGAAGTTCCAAAAACACGTGAAGAAACTGAGGCGTTTGTGGACGCGCTATAAATAATGATTAAGGCTGGGTCTTCCAGCCTTTTCATTCTTTTTAACAAAAAAATCAATTTGAAAATCCTCAAATGAAGAGGAGAATATTCCGGCCCTTTTCATTTGGTGATCTTCAATAAATATAAAGACAGTTTCATGTTTAATAAGGGGAGTGAAAAAATTGGATTACGTAGTAGAAATGCTTAACATACGCAAAGAATTTCCTGGCATTGTTGCTAACGATGATATAACAGTCCAAGTAAAGAAAGGTGAAATTCATGCATTATTAGGCGAGAACGGTGCAGGAAAGTCAACCTTGATGAATGTTTTGTTTGGATTATATCAGCCGGAAAAAGGTGAAATTCGGTACAATGGGGAAAAAGTGAATATAACAGATCCAAACGTTGCAACCAGACTTGGAATAGGAATGGTACACCAGCATTTTATGTTGGTGGATACCTATACTGTAACGGAGAATATTATTTTGGGCAGCGAGCCAACAAAAGCTGGAAGAATAGATATTAAAAAAGCAGAAAAAGAAGTTCAAGCGCTCTCAGACCGCTACGGATTGAAGGTGGATCCAACTGCAAAAATCCGCGACATATCTGTTGGGATGCAGCAAAGGGTTGAAATTTTAAAAACACTTTACCGTGGTGCAGATGTCTTGATTTTTGATGAACCAACAGCAGTTCTAACACCATTGGAAATAAATGAACTGATAGACATTATGCATTCCTTAATAAATGAAGGAAAGTCTATTATTCTTATCACACATAAACTGAAGGAAATTATGCAGGTTTGTGACAGGTGTACCGTTATACGTAAAGGTAAAGGTATCGATACAATAAATGTGAGCGATACAAGCGTTAATGAACTCGCCTCATTAATGGTTGGAAGAGAAGTTAGTTTTACAACTGAGAAAAAACCAGCCCAACCGTCTGAGGTAGTACTTGAAATAAGCAATCTAAATGTAAAAGATTCACGAAACGTAAATCTCGTTAAAGACTTAAATTTAGATGTCCGAGCTGGTGAAATTGTGGGTATTGCTGGTGTTGATGGTAATGGCCAAACTGAATTAATTGAAGCCATTACTGGATTAACAAAGTCACAATCCGGATCGATAAAAGTAAACGGGAAAAATATAACCAACTATAAACCACGTAAAGTAACAGAAAGTGGTGTTGGGCACATACCTCAGGATCGACATAAATACGGTCTTGTATTGGATTATCCGGTTGCTGAAAATATTGTTTTACAAACTTATTATCAGAAACCGTATTCAAAGAATAAGATTCTTAGTTTTAAAGATATTTATGAAAAAGCTAAACAATTAGTTGAAGAGTATGATGTTAGAACTCCGAGTGTTCATACCCACGCAAGGGCGCTATCTGGTGGAAATCAGCAAAAAGCAATTATAAGTCGTGAAATTGATCGTTCACCCGCACTGCTTATTGCAGCCCAGCCTACAAGGGGTCTTGATGTTGGTGCTATAGAGTTTATTCATAAAAAACTAGTAGAAGAACGGGATAAAGGAAAAGCAGTCTTACTCGTTTCCTTTGAACTTGATGAAGTACTTGATGTCAGTGATCGAATTGCTGTTATGTTCGACGGAAAAGTTGTGGCGATTGTTAAACCGGAAGAAACGAATGAACAGGAATTGGGACTGCTTATGGCAGGTAGCAGTAAATCAGAGGCAGGTGATAACCTTGATGTCTAATAAATTGTTTAATATATTGGTTCCAGTCATTTCTGTAATTCTCGGATTAATTTCTGGAGCAATTTTAATGCTGATTTTTGGATACAATCCAATTGACGGATATTTAGCTCTTTGGAATGGTGCTTTTGGCGATATGTACTTTATGGGTGAAACAATTAGACAGATAACACCTTATATCCTGACTGGTCTTGCGGTGGCTTTTGCATTTAGAACAGGACTATTTAATATCGGTGCAGAGGGCCAGGTAATCGTTGGTTGGCTAGCCGCCATTTGGGTTGGCCTTTCGATAGACGCACCAATTTATATCCATTTGCCTTTAGCGATTCTTGCTGCTGCAGTAGCTGGTGGTCTCTGGGGATTCGTTCCCGGTATACTTAAAGCAAAGCTTGGTGTTCATGAAGTTATTGTCACGATTATGATGAATTACATTGCTTTATATACTGCAAACGCTGTGGTTAGAAATGTAATTACAGACTCTAAAGATTCAACTGAAACAATACCGGCAAGTGCTTCAATGGCGTCGGAATGGTTGCAGCAGATGACTTTTTATTCACGTATGCATTACGGCATTTTATTAGCATTGTTCGCTGCCGTTATTATGTGGTTTATAATTGAGAAAACTACAATAGGCTATGAATTGCGTTCAGTCGGCTTTAATAATCATGCGTCGAAATATGCAGGAATGAACGTACAGAAAAACATTATTCTTTCCATGGTTATTTCAGGTGCATTCGCAGGACTTGCAGGAGCATCAGAAGGACTAGGTACCTTTGGTTATATGTCAGTACAGTCCGGTTTTACGAATTTAGGGTTTGATGGAATAGCTGTAGCATTACTCGGCGCAAACACAGCAGTTGGTGTTATAATAGCGGCTATATTATTTGGTGTATTAAAAGTTGGAGCATTAAATATGCCGCTCGAGGCAAACGTGCCTTCGGAATTAGTTGATATCATCATTGCAATTATTATATTTTTTGTAGCTTCAAGTTATATTATTAGATGGGCTATTCTTCGCTTTAAAAAGGAGGGGAAATAAATGAACATTGTAGATCTATTACAATCCATTATTCCACCTGCGTTATTCTTTTCAGCACCTCTTATTTTCACAGCTCTCGGTGGTGTGTTCAGTGAGCGGTCCGGAGTAGTTAACATCGGGCTTGAAGGTTTAATGGTAATGGGTGCGTTCGTAGGAATTGTATTCAATCTCACATTTGCGGATACTTTTGGACTCTGGACTCCGTGGATTTCCGTACTGGTAGCAATGGTAGTTTCGGCTATTTTTTCATTAATTCATGCGGTTGCATCGATCACTTTTAGAGCTGACCAGGTAGTAAGTGGAGTTGCAATTAACTTCCTGGCACTTGGACTTGGGGTATTCCTTACGAAACAGTGGTACGATAAAGGTCAAACTGATATGGTAAGTCGACCGTTTTATACGACAGATATACCAATATTAAGTGATATTCCAGCTTTAGGACCCATCTTTTTTGAAAACATCTATTTAACAAATTATTTAGCTATTGGACTTGCCTTTGTTGCTTGGTACGTGTTATACAAGACGTCGTTTGGGTTAAGATTACGTGCAGTAGGAGAACACCCAATGGCTGCAGACACCAACGGTATAAGTGTGTATAAAATGCGTTACGTAGCAGTTTTATTATCTGGTGCATTAGCTGGTATTGGTGGTTCCGTTTTTGCATTAACTATAGCACTAAACTTTTCACATGCAACGATAGTAGGACAAGGGTTCATGTCGCTAGCAGCTGTTATTTTTGGGAAATGGCATCCACTAGGAGCTATGGGGGCCGCGTTGTTTTTTGGATTTGCCCAAAGCTTAAGTGTAATTAGTGCAGGAATACCTATATTAGACGGTATTCCACAAGTATTTCTTTTAATCGCTCCATATGTTCTTACAATTTTGGCTTTAGCTGGCTTTATTGGTCGAGCAGAAGCACCAAAAGCTAATGGAATTCCATATATTAAAGGAAGCCGATAAGTACTGAAACTGACCTTACTGATATCTCAGCAGGTCAGTTTTTTTATCTTCATATTGTTATAATTGGTTTAATAGTAATCATAAAAATGGTTTATACTACTAAATAGTGGATTTTTACATAAATAGACAGGGAGATGATTCAATGAGTCAGGTTAACGAAAAGGTAATGGAGGTAAATGGAATAAATCTCCATTTAGTACCAAGTAAAAAATTTAAGACGATAAGTTTCGTTGCAAAGTTTAAAGCTCCTTTACATCGAAATACCATTACTGAACGAGCACTGCTTCCTTATGTAATGCAGCAAGGAACGAAATTGTATCCGAACCTTGGCAGTCTGCATCAAAAGTTAGATGACTTATATGGCGCCACTTTTTCCATAGATGGTACAAAAAAAGGAAACTTTCATATTATTACTATTCGGCTGGAAGTACCGAATCAACGGTACATTAAGAATGAGTCAAGCCTTGTTGATCAGACTATCGAACTCTTAAATGAAATCATCACTAAACCGAATGTATCAGATAATAGTTTTGATACGGAAATAGTTGAACGGGAAAAAGAAACATTAAAGCAAAAAATCAATTCAATTATGGATGATAAGATGAGTTACGCCAATATGCGGCTGATTGAAGAAATGTGCGAAAATGAATTATATCAGACGTCCGTTTACGGTTATATTGATGACTTACCTCAACTTAATGGTGAGAAATTATATTTGTATTACCAATCATTGTTGAAAGAAGACCGTATGGATTTATATGTTCTCGGAGACTTTGAAGAAGATGACATGACGAAATCCATTAAGACGATCATTAAGAAAGAAAAGCTGCTCCATACAGAAACTGAACTAACAGATGATATCAATAAAGTCAGTGAACCCAAAACGGTAATTGAAAAGCAGTTAGTTCAACAAGCAAAACTTCACATAGGCTACCGGACTAACTGTACGTATAGAGATGAATTATATGGCGCTCTACAGGTATTTAATGGAATGTTTGGTGGATTTCCAAACTCCAAGTTATTTATAAATGTTCGAGAAAAAAGTAGTCTCGCATATTATGCTGCCTCACGGATTGAGAGCCATAAAGGGTTGATGCTGGTTTTTAGTGGAATTGCACCTACCGATTTTCAGCAGGCGAAGAGTATAATAAACGAGCAAATTAATGCGATGAAAAGTGGAGATTTTACTGAAGATGAAATCAATTCCACAAAGGAGCAAATCATAAATAAGCTACTAGAGACGCTTGATCATCCTCTAGGTGTAATTGAGCTGCTGTATCAGCAAGTAGTTGCCAATTTTAAATTATCACCAATAGAGTTTATAGAGAATATTAAAAAAGTGGAAAAGAAAAATATTATAGAAGTTGCCCAGCAGATTGAAGAAGATACGACTTACTTGCTAACTAACAAAGGAGATGAGTGATAAAAATGAAAAGTCATCATTATAAAGATATAAATGAAGAGCTTATTTCAGAGAAGTTATCGAATGGTTTGCAGGTATTTTTATTGCCAAAAAAAGAACTCTCCAAAACATATGCAATATTTTCTACTAATTATGGCTCTGTTGATTTATCTTTTGTGCCAAGAAACAAGGAAAACGCAGTAACCGTTCCGGAAGGTGTTGCCCATTTTCTGGAACACAAGTTATTTGAAAAAGAGGATCATGATGTTTTTGCTGACTTTAGTAAACAAGGTGCGTCAGCTAATGCTTTTACATCCTTTACAACAACTGCTTACCTTTTTACGGCAACTAATCAAATTGAAAAAAATGTAGAAACATTACTTAATTTTGTACAGGAACCCTATTTTTCAGATGCCTCTGTTGAGAAAGAAAAAGGTATTATCGGACAAGAGATTACGATGTATGATGACCAGCCAGATTGGCGGGTGTTTATGGGAACATTAAAAAATTTGTTTCATGACCATCCTGCAAAAACAGATATAGCTGGAACTATTGATTCAATAGCAAAAATTACGAAAGATGACCTGTACGAGTGTTATAATACATTCTATCACCCGGATAATATGACATTATTTATTGCTGGAAACTTCGATAAAGAAAAGATTATGAATTTGATTAAGGAAAATCAGTTAACAAAAGAATTCGAACCACCAGCCCAAATTAAAAGAATTGTACCGCATGAGCCGAATAATGTATTTAAAAAAGAATATACGTTAACGATGCCTGTTACTCGACCTAAATGTTCAGTAGGAATAAAGAGTAATGCCGACTACCATGCAGGGAAAGATGCCGATTCTTACTTATTTCAGGATTTAGTGCAAAGTATGGTATTAGATTATTATTTCTCAGAAGGCGGAACATTTTATCAGCAATTATATAAAGAAGGAGTAATCGATAATAGTTTTTATTTTGAGACTAATATTGAAAAAGGATTTGGGTATGCAATAATAGGAAGTAACACGTCTGAACCCGACAAGTTTAGTGAGCGTGTTAAAGAAATGCTGTTAAGTATTAAAGAAAAAAAGATAAGCAGCGAAGACTTTGAACGTATGAAAAAAAAGCAAATTGGACATGTACTACATGCAATGAATTCGATTGAGTTTATCGCTAAAAAATATATTCATTACCATACTTTAGGAGTTGACTTCCTTACCATTATTCCGAGTATACAGTCACTTTCACATAGTGAAGTGTCAGTATACGTAAAGGATTGGATTAGTGAGGATCAACTAACCACATTTAAAATAATAGCAGAGTAGGGAGAAGAATGGGGAAAAACGTGTTAATTGTAGGGGCAAGCGGTGACATAGGACTGGCTATTGCTAAAGAATTAGCAAGTCATAATTATAATCTTCTGCTCCACTATAATAAGAATAACCATGCATTCAAAAATATCAGAGATACGTATAACGAAGGTATATTAACTGAAATTAAAGCAGACCTTAGTCAAAGTGAAGGAATCAAGTCATTTCTAAACCAGCTCGCGTTTCCGGTAGATGTAATCATTGTCGCAAGTGGCGCTGCAAATCATTCATTGTTTCAGGATCATCTTGAAACTGATATGGATGAAATGCTGACATTACATGTGAAAGCCCCCTGGATGATCGTGAATAACTTATTGCCCTCAATGATTCAAAAGAAACATGGAAAAATTATTTTTATCACATCCATCTGGGGAGATGTTGGTGCTAGTAATGAAGTAATTTACTCCTCCGTCAAAGGAGCACAAAATAGTTTTGTAAAAGCATTAGCTAAAGAAGTGGCAGTAAGCGGTATTTCTGTAAATGCAATCAGTCCAGGGTATATTGAAACGAAAATGAACAATTACTTATCAGAAAATGAAAAGCAGGAAATTATCGATCGAATTCCGATGAATCGTGCCGGTTCTCCTGAAGATGTAGCACATACTGTGAAGTTTTTACTGGATGACAATTCAGCTTATATTCAAGGAGAAATTATTAACATCAACGGAGCATGGTAATTTTAGTTCTTTTAACTTTTTATGTATAAAGTGTATAAATCTTCAAATACTAATTATGTAAATAAGTTAAAAGGAGGATGTTTAATGTCTGTTTTAGATAATTTTGATACATGGAAAGAATTTTTGTCGAATCGACTTCAGCAAGCTCAGTCAGAAGGTATGAGTCAACAAGCTGTTAATAACGTAGCATATGAAGTTGGTGACTATCTTGCTAAAGGTGTAGATGCTAAAAATAACGAAGAGGCTGTACTGAGAGAGTTGTGGAATGCAGCTTCAAAAGAAGAAAGACAAGCTCTCGCAAGTACTATGGTAAAACTAGTTCAAAATCAAGGAAACACACTAAACTAAGTAAATATATGTAAAGAAGCTGACAGTGTCTGTCAGCTTCTTTTTTTAACGGAAAATTTAATTCTGGATACATTTCTTATTGATTGTCATATAGGTAATCAAAATATAACAGGAATAATATACTATAAAATATATTATTCTTTTCACAAACTTAAAAATCATTTATTATTATTGTATAGATTAGATTGCATTTACATGTCGAATTAGGTAACATTAAAAACAGCATGTAACAAGAAGGAGCGTATTATGGAAAAAACAGAATGGTACCTTGAATACGAAATTCAATATAACCGTCCTGGTTTATTAGGTGATATCTCTTCTTTATTAGGAATGCTTTCCATTAATATTATTTCAATAAATGGAGTAGAAAACGCACGACGAGGCATGCTTTTGTTATCTGAAAAGGATGATCAAATAACGCGGTTAAGATCAATCTTAGCTACAACGGATACAATTAAAATAACAAAACTGCGAAAACCGAAATTACGGGATAAATTAGCTGTTAGACACGGTAGATACATACGAAGTGATGTAGATGACAGAAAAACATTTCGTTTCGTGCGCGATGAGTTAGGTATTTTAGTTGATTTTATGGCAGAACTATATAAAAAAGAGGGTCATAAATTAATCGGAATACGTGGTATGCCTCGAGTTGGAAAAACAGAATCGATTGTAGCTGCGAGTGTTTGTGCGAATAAACGCTGGCTTTTTGTCTCAAGTACCTTGTTAAAACAAACAATTCGAAGTCAATTAATTAGGGATGAGTACAACAATGACAACATATATATAATTGATGGAATCGTTTCAACGCGTCGTGCTAATGAAAAGCATTGGCAATTAATTAGAGAAATTATGACATTACCAGCTATTAAGGTGGTGGAGCATCCGGATAAGTTTGTGGAATCCACTGAGTATGAGTTGGATGACTTTGATTACATTATTGAATTGCGCAGTAATGAAGACGAAGAAATCACATATGAACCTATCGAAAAAGAACAGTCTTCTCAAGAACAAGGTTTTTCAATGTTTGATTTTTAAATTGGATGGTGTTACTTATGGAAATTGGAACTAGATTAAAGGAAGCACGTGTAGCACAAAATTTATCCCTTGATAGTGTGCAGGATACAACGAAGATTCAGAAACGTTATCTCGCAGCAATTGAAGAGGGCAATTTTCATGTGCTTCCAGGAAAATTTTATGCACGTGCGTTTATTAAAGAATACGCTGCAGCCGTAGGATTAGATTCTAATGAATTACTGAATGAATACAAAGAAGAAATGCCTGCAGAGGAAGAAGACAACGAACAGTATACACGTATTCAGCGTTCAAGAAGAGATTCAAATTCTTCTAAAGGATCTAAGACGTTTTCAGTTTTTCCTATTATCGTGGTAATACTTCTAGTGGTTGGTATATTCTTTGCTGCCTGGTATTTTATCTCAAATTCATCATCAAATAATTCTTCAGACCCGATTGATGAAACGGATGATACGGAAATTATTATTGATAACTCCAAAGATTCAACACCTGATAAGGAACAGAATTCTGATCAAAAGAACGCTTCCGATGAGACATCTAAAGAAGATGAGCCATCAAAAGAAGAGGGAACTACGGACCCTCCTCCTGAGGAGCCTGAATCAGAGAAAGTCGAACCAACGCTTGAATTGGTCGAGACCGGAACAGGTGGAGCTCCTCATACTGTTGAATTAAATAATGCCAGTGAAGAGGTAACCGTATTATTGGAATCAGAAGGTAAATCTTATTTAGACGTTCTTAATGGTGACGAAGAGAACTATTTTTCAGGAGAAATTAATGAAAAAAATTCACCTAAGGAAATTGACGTTACCGGTGATGAACGAATCTACTTTAATGTAGGATATGCACCAGGTTTACAGATCACAATCGACGGGGTTAAACTTGAGTATCCGATTGACCCAACAGAGCAAATGCACCAAAAAATATGGGTTAACATTAACCCTGCTAAAGAATAAAAAATGTCTTAAAACCCTTCCCTGTAATAAGAGGAAGGGTTTTATACCTTGTATTAAATAATTTCAGGAGGAATAACGATGAATATACCTAATAAAATTACGCTCTCACGAATAGTATTAATTCCAGTGTTTATTTTACTATTGTCAATACCGTTTGACTGGGGAAAGATAGATATTGGTGAAGCGGTACTGCCTGTATCTCATTTAGTTGCTGCTCTATTATTTATTATTGCTTCAACAACCGATTGGGTTGATGGGTATTATGCAAGAAAATACGACCTTGTAACCAATTTAGGGAAATTTTTAGATCCGCTCGCTGATAAGCTGCTGGTTTCAGCTGCTCTTATTTTGCTTGTAGAGCTTGGACTTGCGCCAGCTTGGATTGTTATTTTAATTATAAGCAGAGAATTTGCAGTAACAGGATTAAGATTAGTCGCTGCAGGCGAAGGAGTAGTTCTTGCAGCTAGCCAAATGGGAAAATTAAAGACATGGATTCAAATCGTTTCCATTTCAGCCCTACTGCTTCATAATTATCCATTTTCGTATATCGGGTTTCGTTTTGATATCATCTCATTGTATGCTGCATTAATCATTACAGTATATTCCGGCTATGATTATTTTGCTAAAAACTGGAATGTGATGAGGGATTCAAAGTAATGAAAACATTAAATGCGGAAATCGTTGCTGTAGGCACAGAATTGCTACTCGGTCAAATTGCTAATACAAACGCACAATGGATTTCGCAAAAACTGGCAATGTATGGTGTCCACGTAAACTTCCATAGTGTTGTAGGAGATAACTTAATTCGTGTTTATAATCAATTTTCACAATCTGATAATCGTTCAGATATCATCGTTGTAACTGGCGGTCTTGGACCCACTGAAGATGATTTAACGAGAGAAGCGTTTCAACGATTAACAGGACTAAATATAGTGGAGCATAAACATTCCATGGATAAAATAGCAGCTTACTTTGATAAACAGCAAGTTACGATGACACCAAATAATAAAAAACAGGCTCGAGTATTTGAAGGTTCGTTAGTATTGGAAAATAAAGTTGGTATGGCTCCAGGAATGATTGTTGAAAACAATGGTAAAATATGGATTTTTTTACCAGGAGTTCCAAAAGAAATGGAGCAATTATTTTCAGACGATGTGCTGCCTTATATCAATCAATTGTCAGATAAAAACACAGTTATCGAATCACGTATGCTTCACTTTATTGGAATTGGCGAGGCTCAGCTTGAATATGTACTAAGTGATCTTATATCAACTCAAACAAACCCTACTATTGCACCACTTGCTCAGACTGAAGGTGTTGCAGTTCGTCTTACAGCTAAAGCTGAATCTAAAAGACAGGCATACGATTTAATAGTCGAGAAACAACAACAAATTATTCAAAAAGCTGGTTCACACTTTTATGGAGTTGATCATGAAACAATTGAACTTAAAGTCTACCAAATGTTAAAGGAACAGAATAAGACAATTTCATCGGCAGAGAGTTTAACCGGTGGAGCATTTACTGAGCGGTTAATAAGGGTAGAAGGTGCTTCAGAAGTATGCACAGGTGGAGTTGTTTGTTATCATACCAAAGTGAAAGAAAATGTGTTACATGTCCCTAAGCATATCATTCGGGACGATGGGGTAGTAAGTACAGCATGTGCAGCGTCTCTAGCTATGAATGTGCGTTCTGTAATAGATACATCCATTGGCATCAGTTTTACTGGTGTTGCTGGACCAGAAGAGTTAGAAAGCCATCCTGCTGGTACTGTTTTTATAGGAATCGACGATGATTCTGGATACAAATTTGTAAAGAAATTTGTCTTTCAAGGAAATAGAGAAACAGTAAGGAAAAAAGCAGTACTGAAAGGCTATGAACTTCTTTTTAATCTGCTAAAATAAATTTTTTTCTATTTGTTTATAGTAGGAAAAAGCATTCTCACTATAAATGGAGTATTGAGATTTTAATTATACTAAAATCAGATCCGCGAAAAAATGAGAACATTTATTCGGTTTAGTCTTGGCAAACAACATAAAACCGTGTATGATAGAAATAGATAGTTAAAGGAGGTTGTCTCGTTGAGCGATAAAAAACAAGCGTTAGATATGGCATTACGAAACATAGAGAAGCAATTTGGTAAAGGTTCAATCATGAAATTAGGTGAGACTGCTGAACAAAGAATAGCGACTATTCCAAGTGGATCTTTAGCGCTAGATGTAGCCTTAGGAATTGGTGGTTACCCACGAGGACGAGTTGTGGAAATATATGGTCCAGAATCATCAGGTAAGACCACTGTTGCGTTACATGCAATTGCAGAGGCGCAAGCTAAAGGTGGCCAAGTTGCGTTTATCGACGCCGAACACGCACTAGATCCAAGTTATGCCCGAGCTTTAGGTGTAAATATCGATGAATTGTTACTTTCCCAGCCAGATACTGGTGAACAAGCTTTAGAAATTGCAGAAGCACTTGTGCGGAGTGGAGCTGTAGACATTATTGTTGTTGACTCGGTGGCTGCATTAGTACCGAAGGCTGAAATTGAAGGAGAAATGGGAGATGCGCATGTTGGACTTCAAGCACGTCTCATGTCTCAAGCATTAAGAAAACTTTCAGGTGCAATTAATAAATCTAGAACCACTGCAGTATTTATAAATCAAATCCGAGAAAAAGTTGGAGTCATGTTTGGAAATCCCGAAACAACCCCTGGTGGTCGTGCGCTTAAATTTTATGCTTCTGTCAGACTAGAAGTGCGTCGTGCAGAAACATTGAAACAAGGTAATGATATCCTTGGTAATAAAGCGCGAATTAAAGTAGTTAAAAACAAAGTTGCTCCTCCATTTAAAGTGGCTGAAGTGGATATCATGTACGGTCTAGGAATTTCCCGAGAAGGAGAACTTATCGATATCGGCTCAGAATTAGATATTGTTCAAAAGAGCGGTTCATGGTATTCCTATAATGGAGACCGTCTTGGTCAAGGACGAGAAAATGCTAAACAATTTTTAAAAGAAAATGAAAATGTTATGAAAGAAATAAAAGAAAAAATTCGTAGCCACTATAATCTTGACGCCTTACCTGATGCACCTGCCGAAGAGGATCAGGAAACTTTAGATGTTTAAATAGTTCATTTGTCTAAGCTAGTAAATTCCTATTCTATAATTTAAAGAATAGGAGTTTACTTTTTGTTTTAGTAAGTATTTTAAAGCGCTTTTCAAGCGAAGATTTGTTCTCATATTAAAACTATATTTTTTAATTCTTACGATTCCTTGACAATGATAAATTTGCCAATTAAAATTAAGATGTATAATTATCAAATTGTATTATACAAATATTGATATTTTTAAGCTAAATTTGGTACATGCCGACAATAATGAATTGTACAACTTTATAGCAATGGGAGGTGAAACCGTGGACATTATTACATTAGTCATCTCCATTTTGCTTGGCCTACTCGTCGGTATTGTTGTTGGATATCTGATTCGTAAATCTATTGCTGAAGCTAAAATTTCCAGTGCAGAGAAATTAGCAAAGCAAATAGTCGATGAAGCACACCGAAATGCAGATGCTTCGAAAAAAGAAGCACTTCTTGAGGCGAAAGATGAAAATCATAAACTTCGTCAACAAACCGAACAAGATTTGCGTGAAAGACGAAACGAGTCACAAAAACACGAATCTCGTTTAACGCAAAAAGAAGAAAATCTGGACAGAAAAAGTGATACGCTTGATAAGCGTGAGCTCTTGTTAGAGAAAAAAGAAAATTCACTAACAGAAAAACAACAACAAATTGAAGAAATGGAAAGCAAAGTGGAAGCTATGATACAAATGCAGCAAACTGAGCTTGAACGCATTTCAGGATATACAACAGACCAGGCTAAACAGATTATTTTAGAACGTATCGAACAGGAAGTTACACACGAAACAGCAATTATGATAAAAGAAGCTGAAAATCGTGCGAAGGAAGAATCTGATAAAAAAGCAAAAAGCATTCTTTCATTAGCATTACAGCGTTGTGCAGCTGATCATGTTGCAGAAACTACTGTATCTGTGGTTAACCTTCCAAATGATGAAATGAAAGGGCGGATAATTGGACGTGAAGGACGTAATATACGTACATTAGAAACCTTAACTGGTATCGATTTAATTATTGATGATACACCAGAAGCAGTAATTTTATCTGGTTTTGATCCAATTAGAAGAGAAACTGCTCGTATGGCATTGGAAAAACTTGTACAGGATGGTCGAATTCACCCTGCTCGAATTGAAGAAATGGTTGATAAGGCACGTCGTGAAGTTGACGAATATATACGGGAAATTGGAGAAGAAACTACGTTTGAAATCGGAGTACACGGACTGCATCCAGATCTTGTGAAAATACTCGGACGTTTAAAGTACCGTACTAGTTATGGTCAGAATGTATTAAAACATTCTACTGAAGTTGCTTATCTTTCTGGATTGCTCGCTGCAGAGTTAGGTGAAGATGTAAAGTTAGCAAGAAGAGCAGGACTGCTTCATGACATTGGTAAAGCAATAGACCACGAAGTTGAAGGAAGTCATGTTGAAATCGGAAAAGAACTTGGTATTAAATACAAAGAACATGAAGTTGTTATTAATGCTATAGCTTCCCATCACGGTGACGAAGAAGCTACTTCTATCATTTCTGTTCTGGTAGCAGCAGCAGACGCACTATCAGCTGCACGCCCAGGTGCAAGAAGTGAGACGCTGGAAAATTACATTAAACGATTAGAAAAACTGGAAGAAATTTCAGAGTCATTTACAGGTGTTGAGAAATCATTTGCAATTCAAGCGGGACGAGAAATTAGGATCATTGTTAAACCTGATGAGATTAGTGATCTTGAATCAAACAAAATTGCTAGAGATATTCGAAAACGAATTGAAAATGAACTCGATTACCCTGGACATATTAAAGTAACTGTTATTCGCGAGACTAGAACAGTTGAATATGCGAAATAAAAGCGGCCATAGTGCCGCTTTTATTTTTTTGACAGGTAAGAAAGTATAAATCCTTTCTTACT
Organism: Virgibacillus flavescens; assembly: GCF_050574275.1. Lineage (GTDB taxonomy): Bacteria > Bacillota > Bacilli > Bacillales > Amphibacillaceae > Virgibacillus_F > Virgibacillus_F flavescens. The sequence continues at coordinate 2,500,673 of NZ_CP192260.1, read as the reverse complement.
GCTTAAGTTCAACTAAGGCGATCGCCATTAAAGCTTGGCGATAAACTAAGTTTTCTAAACAACAAAAGTCCGTTGTGATACACTACTATTACGTTTCACATAGAAGATGAAATATAACATAATGCCATGATATATATATGCTACATTATCTAAAGAAGATGGGAAGGTAACTAAATATGAAAATTTTATTTATTGGTGATGTTGTTGGATCGCCAGGTCGTAATATGGTAAAAGAATATTTACCTAAATTGAAAGAAAAATATCGTCCAAGCATGACAATTATAAACGGTGAAAATGCAGCAGCAGGTAAAGGTATCACTGAAAAAATATATAAAGAATTTCTGGAATTTGGAGCACAGGTTGTAACGATGGGAAACCACACATGGGATAAAAAAGAAATATTCGAATTCATTGATAGTGCAAAGAACATGGTCCGTCCTGCAAATTTCCCTGAGGGTACGCCTGGGAATGGAATCGTATTTGTTAACATAAATGGAATCGAAATTGCGGTTATTAATATGCAGGGACGAACATTTCTACCTCCACTTGACGATCCGTTTCGTAAAGTAGATGAATTAATCGATGAAGCTAAAAAGCGAACACCAATTATCTTTCTGGATTTCCATGCAGAAGCAACTAGTGAAAAACAGGCAATGGGATGGTATGTTGATGGTCGAGCAAGTGTAATGGTGGGTACTCATACACATACACAAACGGCTGACGAACGAATCTTACCACAAGGTACCGGGTATATAACGGATGTTGGAATGACAGGTCCATATGACGGAATTCTGGGAGTGGAACGTGATGCAGTTATAAAGCGATTTCAAACCAATTTACCTGTACGTTTTGAAACTGATAAAAAGGGAAGAACACAGATAAATGGAGTAATAGTGACGGTCGATGTTAAAAGTGGAAAGACATCAAAGATTGAACGGATTTTAATTAACGACGATCATCCCTTCTTCGGGTGACTATTTAAATGTTTAGAATCTTTAATGCATAATAGGGTAATAAGCTATCATCTCCAAGAATATAGTAGCAATAGAACTACATTAGCAAATAAGGAGGTACTAGTAATGGATGTATTAAAAGTTTCAGCAAAATCAAGTCCAAATTCAGTAGCGGGGGCACTTGCGAACGTACTAAGAGAACGTGGAACAGCAGAGATGCAAGCAATTGGTGCTGGTGCGCTAAACCAGGCTGTGAAGGCCGTAGCAATAGCTCGAGGATTCGTAGCACCTAGTGGTGTAGATTTAATTTGTATACCAGCGTTTACGGATATTATGATTGATAATGAAGAAAGAACAGCAATAAAGCTAATAGTAGAACCTCGATAACCAAAATGAAGTTATCACTCAAGGCATTATACACTAAGATGTATGATGCTTTTTTGTGCGTAAAATAGTAAAAAAAATTAGAGCAAATACCGGTATAACAAGAAAATTGGCATCTGCCATTAAAGACGAAGGCTAATGCCACTTTTTTAACGACCTCAAAAGTTTCTGGTAACCTGGTTATTTTAGTTGCTGTCAGCTTGCCATCTATTGTTAAATTTGTATTTTGGTATTATACTGTACTAATGAAAATCTTTGCAACTAAGTGTGTTATAAGATATAGAAAGGAGTTACATAAATGAATGAACAGCAACGTAAAGAAATGTCCCAAATAAACCTAAAAGATGCCGCGGACAGAAAATCCGGTCAGGACAAACCTCTGAAGGAAAAGACTAGTGATGATTTTGCTAAGTACTTTGAAACGACTTACGAACCTCCTAATCTAAATAAAGCTCGAAAACGTGGCCGTGATAAAGTAAACGTCCACTATGACTTTGGAATTCCTGAAGACATTGAAAATATTGGCGAGGGTAAGAAATTCTTAATCCGTACTTATGGCTGTCAAATGAATGAGCATGACACGGAGGTTATGGCTGGTATTTTAACAGAGATGGGCTATGAGTCTACAAACAACACCGAAGACGCTGATATTATTCTGCTTAATACGTGTGCAATCCGTGAAAATGCCGAAAATAAAGTATTTGGTGAGATTGGCCATTTGAAACCGTTAAAATTGGAAAAACCTGATTTAATTTTAGGGGTATGTGGTTGTATGTCCCAGGAGGAGTCGGTTGTTAATCGTATTTTGAAAAAACACCCACAAGTAGATCTTATTTTTGGAACCCATAACATTCATCGCTTACCTCAATTAATTAAAGAGTCACATTTTGGTAAAGCAAAAGTTATTGAAGTATGGTCCAAAGAAGGAGATATTATTGAAAACCTTCCAAAAGTCCGTAAAGGAAAGATAAAAGCATGGGTTAATATTATGTATGGCTGCGATAAATTTTGTACCTATTGTATCGTACCGATGACTAGGGGGAAAGAGCGTAGCCGTCGACCAGAAGATATTATTCAGGAAGTCCGGCACTTAGCTGCCCAGGGTTATCAGGAAGTTACATTACTGGGTCAAAATGTAAATGCATACGGTAAGGATTTTGACGATCTTTCATATGGATTTGGTGAATTAATGGATGATATTCATAAAGTTGACATTCCAAGAGTAAGATTTACTACCTCGCATCCCAGAGACTTTGATGATTACCTAATTGAAGTGTTAGCACAAGGCGGGAATCTACTTGATCATATACATTTACCTGTACAGTCAGGAAGCACTGGTGTTTTAAAATTAATGAATCGAAAATATACACGAGAAGCATATTTAGAATTAGTTAGTAAAATTAGAAAAGCAATGCCGAATGCAACGCTGACTACAGATATAATTGTTGGCTTCCCAAACGAAACAGAGGAACAATTTGAAGAAACCATGACATTAATGGCCGAAGTTGGTTTCGAGGCAGCGTATACGTATATTTATTCACCGAGAGATGGCACTCCTGCTGCAAAAAAGACGGACAATGTTCCGATGGACGTCAAGAAACAGCGGTTGTATCGACTAAATGACTTGGTAAATAAACAATCTGCAGAGTCAATGAAAAAATATGAAAACAAAATTGTTAAAGTGCTTGTTGAGGGTGAAAGCAAAAAAGATCCTGATGTGTTAGCAGGCTATACTGAAAAAAATAAGCTTGTAAACTTTAAGGGACCAGATTCATCTATTGGAAAAATTGTAGAAGTAGAAGTTACTGAAGCAAAAACATGGTCGTTAAATGGTATCATGGTAGAAAATACAGTTGAGGTGAATTAGAATGGCTGAATATACACGCAAACAAATTTTAGACGAAGCAAGAAACCTAGCACAAATGCTAGCTAATACAGATGAAATTGACCGTTTTAAGCAAGTTGAAGCGAAAATTAACGATAACCAAAAAGTGCAAAAGCTTATTACTAAAATTAAAGCATTACAAAAGCAAGCAGTAAATCTGCAGGCATACGAGAAAAAGGAAGCACTGAAACGAGTGGAAGAAGAGATTGATCGTTTTCAGGCTGAGATTGATGATATCCCTATCGTTCAGGAATTTAAAGAGATACAAATAGTTGTTAACGATATTTTGCAACTTGTATCTGGCACAATTGCCCGTGAAGTAACCAATTATGTTATTCGTTCTACAAGCGGCGATGTACTATCAGGAGAAACTGGATCAAAATCAAGTAACGGTTCAGCCTGCAGCCACTAATAAATTGTCCAGATAAGAAATTTCAATATTTCTTATCTGGATTTTTTTATGCATAACCCACTCTGATCAACCTTTTCAAGGAGAATTTTTTTGTCCTCTTTCTTTTTAATTGTTTTGTTATGCACTTTAGGTATTTGTCTTGCATAAAATGACTATGAAAAAAGAGGAGGTAAACGGAATTATGACTTTTCTTGATCAAGAATATAGAGAAATCATTACGAAAGCAGTGTGTGGTAAGGGGCGCAGGTTTGTTGAGGCAACCCATTCAATTTCACCATCCCATAAACCATCCAGTATTTTAGGGTGTTGGGTAATTAATCACCTGTATAATGCCAAGAAAAAATCAAAAGACGTTGTTGAAGTAAATGGAAGCTACGATATCAATATTTGGTATTCCTACAATGATAATACTAAGACGGAGGTTGTTACAGAAAGAATTAGTTACTGTGACAATATTAAACTTTCAGTTAAGGATGATCATTGTATAACAGACGATTACGATGTAGTTGCAAAAGTTCTACAGCAACCGAACTGTCTTGAATGTAAAATAACGAATCAAGGCAACAAAATTGTTGTGGAAATTGAACGAGAGTTTTTGGTTCAAGTAATCGGTGATACAAAAGTTTTCGTAAAAGTAAATCCTGGTGGCTTCCAACGAGACGATGACGATGATTGGAATCTTGACGTGAGTGACGAAGAACTAGACGATATAAACCCGGATTTTCTGAAAGAAAAAGATAGAAGCTAAGCCAATTACGAGGGAATTTTCTCTCGTAATTTTTTTGTGCAAATTCATAAGAAATGGACAGTACGACCGCAAGTTCATGTGCTCTTCGGTCCCTTGCTTATGCATTTCACCGCTAAACAGTCGCCTTCACTTTTCTTGTCCAGCTACGGCTCCTAGCGACTAGCAAATAGACCGTTCTGTTGAATGTACGAAAAATTCATCGTACATTTCACAGCCCTGTCTATTTGTACGTCACTAAACAGTCGCCTTCACTTTTCTTGTCCAGTTGCGGCTCCTAGCGACTAGCAAATAGACCGTTCTGTTGAATGTACGGCAAATTCATCGTACATTTCACAGCCCTGTCTATTTGTACGTCACTAAACAGTCGCCTTCACTTTTCTATATATGCTATAATCGGGGGAGAATATTATGGGTTTTTTGGGGGAATTGGGATGTCGAAACATACACCGATGATGGAGCAATATTTACGAATAAAAGCAGACTATCAGGACGCTTTTTTATTTTTCCGCCTTGGCGATTTTTATGAAATGTTTTTTGATGATGCAGTGGATGCTGCAAGAGAACTGGAAATTACATTGACGAAGCGTGATGCAGCAAAAGATGATCCAATCCCAATGTGTGGTGTACCGTACCACGCTGCTGCTAACTACATAAAAAATTTAGTTGAAAAAGGATATAAAGTGGCTATTTGTGAACAAGTAGAGGATCCGAAACAGGCAAAAGGTGTGGTGAAACGTGAAGTCGTTCAATTAATCACTCCAGGAACCGTTATGGAATCTGCTATGCTAAGTGAAAATGAGAACAATTATATTGCAAGTCTTTCATATTTCAAGGATGGTACATATGTAATTGTTTATAATGACCTTTCTACCGGAGAGAATAGTATTGCACATGTAACGAGCGGCTGGGATGGTGTTATTCATGAGTTGTATAATCAACCGACGAAAGAGATTGTAATCTCCTCTGATATGCCTCAAGAACAACAACAGCAGCTTTCAGATAAATTAAACGTAACATTATCCTATCAGGATGAAATAAGTTTTAATGGAGAATATAGAGGGCTATTTGATCATTTGAATGATGAACGATTAGTAAAGGCATTCAGCAGGTTACTGAATTACGTACAGCATACACAAAAACGTTCCCTTGATCATTTACAGCCAGCCAAAATTATTGAACTTAAACAGTTCTTAAAGCTTGATATGTATTCTAAGCGAAACTTGGAATTAACAGAAACAATAATAAAAAAAGGTAAGCACGGAAGTCTTTTATGGGTCCTCGATCATACTGTTACCTCGATGGGATCACGCTTATTAAAAAAATGGATTGAACGTCCGTTATTAAATCCCGTCCAGATTGAAGAGCGATTGGACGTGGTGGATACTTTCTATCACGGATTTATGGAACGTGACGCACTTAGAGAAGGGTTGAAATCAGTCTATGACCTTGAGCGTCTTTCAGGACGGATTGCATTTGGAAATGTAAATGGTCGTGATCTGATTCAATTGAAACAATCTTTAGCTAAAATTCCTGAACTGATTACGATTTTAAATCAATTTGATTCTCAACCAATTAATAAAATAGTCAATGAAATACAATCACCAAACCAACTGGTAGCACTGCTGGAGGATAGTTTAGTGGAAAACCCGCCAATTTCAATTAAAGATGGCTCTTTAATTAAAGATGGCTATAATGAAACACTTGATACATACCGAGATGCTTCAAGAAATGGCAAACAATGGATAAAAGAACTTGAGAAGAAAGAAAAAGAAGCAACCAAAATTAAATCATTGAAAATCGGCTATAATCGAGTCTTTGGTTATTATATTGAAGTGACAAAAGCAAATATGCATTTACTTCCTGAGGGTAGATATGAACGGAAGCAGACGTTAACGAATGCCGAACGATACGTTACCCCAGAATTAAAAGAAAAGGAACAGCTGATTCTTGAAGCCGAAGAAAAGAGTGTCGAGCTGGAATACGAATTATTTATAGCTATTCGAGATCAATTAAAAATGTACATACCTGAACTGCAGAAATTAGCTGAGGTTGTTAGTAAGGTTGATGTATTACAGTCATTTGCCACTGTAAGTGAAAATAATGGATACAAACGGCCGAGTTTTGTGAATAGTAACCTTTCCATCAAGAATGGTCGTCATCCCGTTGTTGAAAAAGTGATGAAAAATGGTGAATTCGTTCCAAATGATGTGTATATGGACCAGGATTCTGACATTCTGTTAATCACTGGCCCAAATATGTCCGGAAAGAGCACATACATGCGTCAACTTGCACTAACGGTACTTATGGGTCAAATTGGTTGCTTTGTCCCGTGTGAACGGGCAGAGTTAACAATTTTCGATCAAATATTCACACGCATTGGTGCGGCTGATGATTTGGTTTCGGGGCAAAGTACATTTATGGTTGAAATGCTAGAAGCAAATCATGCTCTATCGAATGCAACAAATAATAGCTTAATTCTTTTAGATGAGATAGGACGTGGGACAAGCACGTATGACGGCATGGCATTAGCCCAGGCGATTGTTGAGTACATTCATGACAACATACATGCCAAAACTCTATTTTCTACACATTATCATGAGTTAACAACACTTGATAGATCACTTGATAAGTTAAAGAATATACATGTTCGGGCTGAAGAATACGAGGGGAACGTCGTGTTTTTACACCAAATTAAAGAAGGTGCAGCTGATGAGAGCTACGGCATACATGTTGCCAAACTCGCTGATTTACCAGATCAGTTGATTAGCCGAGCAACGTCAATACTGCACGACTTTGAAAATAAAGATGAGAAAAAACTTAACGTTCAAGAAGAAAGTGCCAGCCAACTATCATTTTTTGCGGAACAAGCCAGCGATCAAAAAGTAAAAAAGCTAGATAAGTGGCAGGAATCGGTAATAGGTGATCTTAAGAAGTTAAACCTATTTGATATGACTCCACTAGATGCTATGAATGAATTAAGTCGTTTGCAAAAAAAGCTTAGGAAATAGGAGTAGAAAGGAATTGTTTTGATGAAAATATTCCAAATGTCTGATGCACTTGCAAATAAGATAGCGGCAGGAGAAGTAGTTGAGCGACCAGCATCTGTCGTGAAGGAACTCGTTGAAAACAGTATTGATGCAAGCAGCACCTGGATAAAAATTGAAATTGAAGAGGCTGGCTTACAGAAAATAAAAGTATCGGATAATGGGTACGGTATGTCAGAAGAGGATTGTGTAAAGTCATTTTTACGTCATGCTACTAGTAAAATCAAAGATGAGTCTGATTTATTTCATATCAAGACTCTGGGTTTTCGTGGAGAAGCGCTGGCCAGCATTGCTGCTGTTAGCAAACTCACAGTAAAAACTTCCGAAGGGGAACAATCAGGGACACACTTAACACTAGAGGGCGGTAGAATTATTAATCAGGATAAAAGTGACGCCCGTAGAGGCACAGAAATCTTAGTAGAAGAATTATTTTTTAATACACCTGCACGTCTTAAGTATATGAAAACGATTCATACTGAACTAGGTCATATAACTGATTTAATGAATCGAATCGCATTGTCACACCCAGATGTCCGGTTTGAGTTAGCGCATAATGGGAGACAGCTGTTTAAGACAACTGGAGCAGGGGATCTGCTTCAGGTAATTTCGCAGGTATACGGAATGGGAGTAGCCAGAAAGATGGTCCCAGTTGAAGAGAAAACACTGGATTTTCAGATTAGTGGTTATATTGCAAAGCCCGAAATTACCCGAGCAACCCGTAATTATATTTCGACGATAATAAACGGCAGGTACATCAAGAGTATTCCATTATCACAGGCAATTATTAAGGGCTACCATACTTTACTGCCAATCGGAAGAATGCCCCTCGTCGTCTTATCTATTACGATGGATCCGATTTTAGTAGATGTGAATGTACATCCCACTAAGCTAGAGGTTCGATTCAGTAAAGAGAAAGAGTTATTTCACATGATTGAACAAATGATTCGCCAAACCTTTAGACAAACATCACTAATACCTGAAATGGAACAGCCTAAACCAAAGAAGCAGCCCTCATACCAATCAACGATTGATTTCGAACAATCAAAAGCAATACCTGATAGGAATGAATTGAAACCAGAAGAAAAGCAAGAAAATCGTAGCTCATTAGGTACTTACAAGGAATGGAATACAGATTTTCAGATAAAAGAAAATGAAGTGTCTGCATCTGAGAAAGGGATAACAGAAACCAGCCAGGATCCAGTGATTCTTAAAGAAAATCGAGTACCAATCATGTATCCTGTTGGTCAATTGCATGGCACCTATCTACTCGCCCAAAATGAAAATGGCTTATACATGATCGATCAGCATGCAGCCCAGGAAAGAGTTAAATATGAATTTTTTAGAGATAAACTTGGGGAGTCAGAAAACACGCTTCAAGAATTACTCATCCCCATGACATTTGAATTTTCAAAACAAGAATCGATTTTTATTGACCAATATGAAGCAGAATTTCAGAAAGTTGGTTTATTTTTCGAGGAATTTGGTACTCAAACGTATATTATCCGCTCACACCCTGTTTGGTTTCCTGATGGATACGAAGAAGAAGTTATTCGTGAAATGATTGATCAAATTATGAATGATGAAAAGGTGAATATTGAATCCATTCGGGAAGAGGCAGCTATTATGATGTCTTGTAAAGGATCAATTAAAGCTAACCACTACTTGAATGAGAAAGATATGTTTCATTTACTTGAAGATTTGCGTAAGACAACTGATCCTTTCACTTGCCCACACGGACGCCCGATTATTGTACATTTTTCTTCCTATGAATTAGAGAAAATGTTTAAAAGGGTTATGTAATTAGGAGGAAATTATGAAACAGAAAGTTATTGCAATTGTTGGCCCTACTGCAGTGGGCAAAACGAAATTAAGTTTAGAAATAGCCAAGAAATTTAATGGTCAAATTATAAGTGGAGATTCCATGCAGATATACAAAGGTATGGATATAGGGACTGCTAAAATTAGTGAAGATGAAAAGCAAGGTCTTCCTCATTATATGATTGATATTAAAGATCCAGCTGAATCATTTTCAGCAGCAGACTTTCAACAACTTGTTAAATCGTATATCGATAAAATTTCAATTGACGAACAGCTCCCGATTATAGTTGGGGGAAGCGGCCTCTATATTCAGTCCACTCTATACAACTATAATTTCTCAAATGACGCTAGAGATGAGAAAATAACGCACGAACTAGAGAAAGAACTGGAAGAAAAAGGTGCTGCTCATTTTTATAACAGATTAAAAGAAATTGATCCCGAACAGGCGTCAAAAATACATCCTAACAACCATCGAAGACTTATCCGTGCAATTGAAATTCATGAGACAACAGGGAAAACAATGTCGGTCTTGAAAAATGAACAAAAAGATTCCGATTACGAACCAATTTTAATTGGACTGGAAATGGATAGAAAAATGCTATATGACCAGATAAATATGCGAATTGATAAAATGATGGAAGATGGCCTGCTGTCTGAAGTTCATAAACTTTATACGAATGGTTTAGAGAATCATCAATCCATGCGCGCTATTGGCTATAAAGAGTTCATCCCTTATTTCAAAGGTGAATACACACTCGAAGTAGCAATTGAATTGCTGAAGCGGAATTCCAGAAGGTTTGCTAAGAGGCAGTATACGTGGTTTAAGAATAAGATGGATGTGACTTGGTACACAGTAACACCAGAAACAATTAATCAAAAATTTAAAACAATTTTAACTGATTTAGCAGGAATGTTGGAAGATAAGTAGAAGTAAATACTATATAGATAGAAAAGGAGGAAATGGGATGGCGCAAACGGTAAATATTCAAGAGCAATATTTAAATCAATTACGCAAAGATCATATTTCAGTTACGGTGTTTTTGATAAATGGTTTTCAACTGAGGGGTATTATTAAAGCCTTTGATAATTTCACGGTATTACTTGAAGCAGATGGTAAACAACAATTAATATTTAAACATGCGATTTCAACCTTTTCACCAGTTAAAAATGTATCACTCGATAAAGAATAATTTGAGCAGGAACGCGACCAGTATTGGACGCGTTCCTTTTTCATATATAGGCATTTGTCACAACTTTTTCAGAAAGTGCGTATACTAAATTGACTAAGGGGTGATGATTTGGAATCGCAAATGATACAAAATAAAAATGGGCAAATTAACATTGTATTATATGACAAAGATGGCGTGAAAGTGGACCAGGATAAACGTCCTTCCTATAACGAGTCCAGCCCATTTTTTCGTATAGACCAGGAATTTTCATCATTCGTAGGAATGGAATACCTCAAACAATCGATAAAAGAAATTTACGCTATGATAACGATTAACGAAAAACGAAAACAGGTAGGACTTCAATCTACTAATCAAGTGCTGCACATGTTATTTAAAGGAAATCCTGGTACAGGAAAAACAACAATTGCCAGAAAGCTAGCTACTGTCTATCATGAAATGAATATACTTTCAAAAGGTCATTTTGTCGAAGCGGAACGGGCAGATCTAGTAGGTGAGTACATTGGTCAGACCGCTCAGAAAACGCGAGGTCTCATACAAAAAGCTGCTGGAGGAATACTGTTTATCGATGAAGCTTATTCTCTTGCAAGAGGTGGAGAAAAAGATTTTGGTAAAGAAGCAATTGATACATTAGTCAAGCATATGGAAGATGACCACGATGATTTTGTGTTAATTCTGGCAGGATACCCTTTTGAAATGGAACAATTTTTATTACTTAATCCAGGATTGAAATCGAGATTTCCTTTTATATTGGATTTTCAGGATTATAGTGTTGACCAATTGATACAGATTGCCAAAAAAATGTTAAAAGAACGGGAATATCAATTAACTAGTGAAGCGGAGTGGAAACTGAAAGAACAGATCTCACAAGAGAAAAATAATAGTGACTATAATTTTTCCAATGCACGTTATGTAAGAAATGTGATTGAACAATCAATTCGAAAACAGGCAATTCGTATTTTGCATCAAAACAAACTAACGAATGATTCGTTAATTACCCTTACAAAACAGGATTTAGTTTTTGATAAATCAACAAGTTAATTAATCTGCTTTAAAAAACCTTATCATACAAATTGTGATAAGGTTTTCACTTTGCTATGATAAGTTTAGTATCAAGAAAGAGGTCTGATAGTAATGCGAGAAAAAATATTAATAGTTGCAGTCAAACATCCAAATCAAACAGATGAGCATTTTGAATCATCTCTTCAGGAACTGGTTTCATTGTGCGATACCGCTGGCGGTACCGTCAAAAAGGTAGTTACCCAAAAACGAAATCGAATCCACCCAGCTACTTATATAGGTGAAGGGAAAATTGAAGAGATCAGTCAAGATGTCGAAGAACTGGAAATCGACCTTGTAATTTCCAACGATGAATTATCTGCTGGTCAGTCAAGGAATCTATCTGAAGCATTAGAAGTACCTTTAATCGATCGAAGTCAGTTAATCCTTGATATTTTTGCAATGCGTGCAAGAACTAAAGAAGGTAAGCTTCAAGTAGAGTTAGCTCAACTCGAATATTTACTCCCTAGATTGCATGGACAAGGCAATCAGTTATCACGTCTAGGCGCAGGTATCGGAACAAGAGGTCCAGGTGAAACCAAATTAGAAACAGACCAGCGTCATATACGCCGAAGGATTTACGATATCCAACGTCGGTTTAAGGTAGTAGTTAGCCAGCGTGCGCAATACCGTAAACGCAGAAAAACAAATCAGGCTTTTCAAATTGCAATTGTGGGCTACACAAATGCTGGAAAATCCACGCTGTTTAACCGGATTACAAAAGAACAGTCTTTAGAAGAAAACCAATTATTTGCCACGTTAGACCCGTTGACGAGACACTTTCAGTTTCCATCAGGTTTCCAGGCGCTGCTAACGGATACGGTGGGTTTTTTACAAGATCTTCCTACGGCACTGATTGCTGCTTTTAAGTCCACACTTGAAGAGGTAACAGAAGCTGATTTTATACTTCACGTTGTAGATGGCTCACATTCAGATAAAGAACAACATCAAGAAACTGTTCTAAAACTCCTTAAGGACTTAGATGCTTTATCCATTCCAACTTTAACAGTCTATAATAAAAAGGATAAAATAAATGATGAGTTTATTCCTAATAATCACCCGTATATTGTATTGAGCGCCTACGAGAAGGCAGATATTACGAAATTATTGTTAAGAATTGAATCGATCCTTGAAACGGAATGGGACTGGTATTCTACATTATTGGATCCGGATGAAGGTAAAATGATTAACAGACTCGAGCACGAAACAATAATGCGGAAGAGAGAATTTGATGAAGTACAAGAGAAATATAAGATAAACGGTTACATTAAACAGGCTCATCCATTACAAAACAAATTAAAGGAGCAATAATAGATTGAATATCGATGAAATTACAAGTCAGGCAGAAACAGATTGTAAACAACTCCATCAAAATGTTGCATCAATTGTAGAGCATAATCAGAAGCGGGTATTAAATGCTTTTAAAACACATCGAGTAAGTGATAGTCATTTTAATCCAACAACTGGATATGGGTATGATGATTTTGGTAGAGAAGTATTAGAAATAATTTATGCGGAAGTGTTAGGTGGGGAGGACGCTCTGGTACGTCCGCAGATTGTTTCAGGCACCCACGCTATTTCAACTGCGTTATTCGGATTGCTTCGCCCCCATGATGAGCTAATGTATATTACTGGAAAACCCTACGACACTTTAGAAGGTGTTATTGGTAACACGGATGATAATACAGGTTCTCTCAGAGACTTCGGCATTACATATAAACAAATTAATTTACTGGAGAATGGGGGGGTTGACTTTACTCAGATTTCCCAATGCATTTCTGAGCAAACAAGGGTTATTGGAATCCAACGCTCAAAAGGCTACGCGAATCGGCCATCTTTTACGATAAAAGAAATTGAAGAAATGGTGCGTTTCATAAAAAATATCGATGATTCTATTATTGTATTTGTTGATAATTGTTATGGGGAATTTGTAGAAAAAAAGGAACCTCTTCATGTCGGAGCGGATATAGTAGCCGGTTCTTTGATTAAAAATCCTGGTGGCGGTATTGTGCGGGCAGGAGGCTACATTGCTGGAAAAAAAACACTTATAGAGAAATGTGCGAATCGATTAACCGCACCTGGGCTCGGAAAAGAAACTGGTGCAACATTAAACATGCTCCAAGAAATGTTCCAAGGATTTTTTATGGCTCCTCATATAGTAGGAGAAGCGTTAAAGGGAGCAATTTTCACTGCAAGATTGCTTGAAATTGCAGGATTTTCGTCAAACCCACACTATCAAGCAATTCGAACGGATTTAATTCAATCAGTAACATTTAATACCGCTGATCAAATGATCGCGTTTTGCCAGACCATTCAGGAAAACTCTCCCGTTAATTCATTTGTAACTCCTTATCCAAGTAATATTCCTGGATACGAAAGCGAAGTTATCATGGCAGCAGGGACATTTATCCAGGGTGCCAGTCTTGAACTGACTGCAGACGGTCCTATTCGCGAACCTTATACTGCCTTCATACAAGGAGGGCTAACATATGAACATGTGAAAATTGCGTTGCAAGAATCTTTAAGTGAATTATTAAATAAAGATTAATAATTCAATAATAGGGTATAAGAAAAAGAGTTGGTCACCAGCTCTTTTTTAATTTAGGTTTTGTGTAAGAAAACCTAACATTAGTTTGACAAATAACCTTACATATCATATAATAATTGTATTAAGAAAGAAGGAGGGTATCCAATGAATGATCAGGATCGCCGTTCGATGCCCTTATTCGCTATGGGAATTGTTATGAAATTGACAGAATTATCCGCCAGGCAGGTTCGAAATTATGAAGATAACGACTTGATTCATCCGGAAAGAACATCTGGGAACCAACGATTGTTTTCTTTTAATGATGTGGATCGACTTCTTGAAATAAAGAATTTGCTGGATAAAGGGGTGAACTTGGCGGGGGTAAAATTATTGTTGGATTCAACCAATAATATTGAAGTAATTAAAGAAGAGAAGCCAACTGAAATGACGGATCGAGAGTTAAGGAAGCTGCTGAAAAATGAATTATATGATGCAGGTCGATTTGGAAAATCAAGTTTGCGACAAGGCGAGTTATCCAGATTTTTTCATTAAAATACTAGCACCATATTCCAAGGAGGATGAACAATGAGTTCAGAAATGACGAAGAAAAATATTTTTAAAATGATCGAGGAAGAAAATGTTCGATTTATCCGTTTACAGTTTACGGATATGCTAGGAACGATTAAAAACGTCGAAATCCCATTAGGTCAACTAGACAAAGCATTGGATAATAAAATGATGTTTGATGGATCATCTATCGAAGGTTTTGTTCGTATTGAAGAATCAGACATGTATTTATATCCTGATTTAGATACCTTTGTTGTATTTCCGTGGACTTCAGATAAAGGTAAAGTAGCACGTTTTATTTGCGACATTTATAATCCAGATGGCACTCCATTTGAAGGTTGTCCTAGATATAACTTAAAACGAAATCTGAAAAAGATGGAGAAATTAGGTTATTCAGCATTTAATATTGGAACTGAACCTGAATTTTTCTTATTCAAACTAGACGAAAAAGGTGACCCTTCATTAGAGTTAAATGACAGAGGTGGATATTTCGACTTAGCACCTACTGATTTAGGCGAAAACTGTCGACGTGATATCGTATTAGAACTAGAGGAAATGGGCTTTGAAATAGAAGCATCACACCATGAGGTTGCTCCTGGTCAACATGAAATTGATTTCAAATATTCAGATGCTGTTAAACATGCGGATGATATTCAGACATTTAAGTTAGTAGTAAAGACAATTGCAAGAAAACATAACCTGCATGCTACTTTCATGCCAAAACCATTGTTTGGAGTAAATGGTTCTGGAATGCACGTAAACATGTCCTTATTCAAAGGGAAAGAAAACATGTTCTATGATAAAAAAGGTGACATGGAGCTTAGCGAACTCACTATGCAATTCACTGCCGGAATTATTAAGCATGCAACAAACTTCACGGCAATTACGAACCCGACTGTTAACTCATACAAGCGTCTGGTACCAGGATATGAAGCACCTTGTTATGTAGCTTGGTCAGGACTTAACCGCAGTCCATTAGTTCGTATTCCTTCTTCCAGAGGATTAAGCACGAGAATAGAAGCTAGAAGTGTAGACCCTGCAGCAAATCCATATATGGCAATGTCTGTACTTTTAGCAGCTGGACTAGATGGTATTGAAAATAAACTAACTCCACCAGATCCAGTAGACCGTAACATCTATGCTATGGATAAAGCCGAGCGTGTTAAACATGGTATCAAAGATCTTCCTGCAACATTAATGGATGCACTGGAAGAACTTGAGAAAGATGAAGTTATTAAAGAGGCGCTAGGAGAACACCTATTTGAACACTTTGTAGAAGCAAAAGAAATCGAATGGGATATGTTCCGCACAACTGTTCACCCTTGGGAACGCGAGCAGTATTTAACTAGCTACTAAGATTTGAATTAAACGGTTTTATGTCCAGGGTGGGTTAGTTAATTCGATACTGAAATCACTACCACCCCGAGAATCAATTTTATTTTAAAATGCTGTCCACGTAATCTTCAAAGTGGGCAGCATTTTTTTGTTCTATTTTCTTTGATACCTGACTGCTAAATCTGCAGGGGATAATTCTTATACAACATCATTCAGTGATATTTTGAACTTTTGTGTCATTTAAAATTGCAGAAATGTTTTCCTGGCACGTTACTTATTTGCACTTATATCTTCTTGTAAATTTTCATAGGAATATTAAATTTTAACTTCAGGCTCATTATCCCTCAGTATATATGATTAATGATGAATGGTGTATCTTAACCAAGATACTTCAGCTATTTTTTATTGAACTGGTACGTAGGTAATGAAGTATGAAGTATGGTGCGCGGGGGTTGTAAACTCACTTGATAAAGGAAATAAAGCAAATATTATTCAATCAAAAATCATTAAAGCTTGAACCAAAAATAAGTAAAGAAATTAAGACCGTTAAAACTATGAAATTTGTTATTTCGGAACCATCGATATTTTCTTCCATCTAATCACCCTTCCTATTATTAAATACCTGCAGTACATCTTCTGGTGTCATATTATTCTCTTTCATAAATTCAAATAAACTGCTTTCATTTTGTTTGTTCTGGCCTTTATATTGACCAATTAAATTCACTGAAACGATCGGCTCATTTGTAAAAATTTCTACCGATTCAACTTTTAGTTTTCCTGACAATAAAAGGTAGGCGGCAACAATTTCTAATTGCTTTCCTGTAAATAAATCTTGAATACAATAATTGTCCATACGCTTACGTTTATCATCGCTTCATTTCATAAGAAACCGCCTCCTCTACATAAATATTATGCAATCTTGAAGTTCTCTGTTCTGATTATTATTAAGCGCATACAATAAAAAGCCGTGAAACAGAGGTAATAGCTGCTTCACGGCTTTTTAACTTATTTAATGTATAGTTCGGTGTAATCCTACTACTTTACCTAAAATTGTTACATTTTGATAGATTAATGGATCCATTGTTGCATTTTCAGGTTGCAAACGTATATGATCTTTTTCCTTAAAAAATCGTTTTACTGTAGCTTCATTTTCATCAGTCATCGCAACAACGATCTCGCCATTTTGAGCGATATTCTGTTGCTTAACTATTACCATATCACCATCCAAAATCCCTGCCTCTATCATACTTTCACCCTGAATAATTAATACGAAGATATTGTCATCAGGTGAAGAGGCGGAACTTGGTAACGGAATGAATTCTTCAATATTCTCAACCGCGGTTATTGGAATACCAGCAGTAACTTTACCTATTACTGGCGCGTAACGCACTGCCTCTTTTGGAACATTACTTTCAAGAGAAAGGTCCAACACCTCAATTGCTCTAGGCTTGGTGGGGTCTCTCCGAATGTAGCCTTTACTTTCAAGTCTTGATAAGTGTCCATGCACAGTTGAACTGGACGCAAGACCTACTGCCTCTGCAATTTCTCTTACGGATGGCGGATAACCTTTTTTATTTACTTCATCTTTAATATATTCAAGAATAGTTTCTTGTCTTTTGGACAACTTTGTCATCTATCTAACACCTCACGCATAGGATTTATTATTGGTAGTTTATCATTATTTTTCCAAAAAAGCAAACATCCGTTCGAAAAACAGTTGACAGGACCATACGTTCGGTGTAGTATTATTTCCAGAGGCGAACAGAGGTTCTAAAAAATAGAAAGGGTTGATTTTAATGTTTGATAAAATCACAAAAACAGACGCATTTTATTTAGTAGCTTTTGGATTAATGTTAGGATTCTTATACTTTTCTATGGTTACAAGCGCTTAGTAAATATAATTATCGATAAAACTATTAGTTGGAGCGTATGATATAAGTGAATACAATTATATACTGTCGTGTAAGTACAGATAAAAAAGAACAGGAAACATCTTTAAGCAGACAGGAACAAGAATTAAGGCAGCTTGCCCAAGAATATGGAATGAATGTGTTATCTGTAATTACAGAGCGCAAAAGCGGATATGACATTGAGCGCGACGGAATTTTTCAGATGCTTGAGTTTTTTACTAATCAAAAAGCGGAATGCTTACTAATTCAGGATGAAACGCGTTTAGGGCGAGGGAATACAAAGATAGCACTATTTCACCAGCTCAATAAACTTCAAATACCTATTTATACAGCAATACACAATGGAAAACTGGAGTTATCAGAAGCAGACTCTATGGTCTTGCAAATTGTTGGTGCTGTAGAAGAGTATCAACGTAAAATCCATAATATAAAGATTAAAAGAGGTATGAATAAAGCTATTGAGGAAGGCTACGACCCTGGTAAAAATTTGTCTAATCGAAATCAGTCACCAGGAAGGCAGCGTATGAGTTTTCCTATAGAAGAAGTTGTCAGATTACGTAAAAATCAATTAACATTTGAAGAAATTGCCAAAACGTTAAATGGTTTAGGATACAATGTATCGAAAGCAACTGTACATCGAAGGTATCAAGAATTTCATAATGCTTGAAATAACTAGCATTCAACGGTAATATAAAAAAGCAGGAACTAGTTTAAAGTTCTTGCTTTTTTATATGTTAGGGAGGTAATAATATGATTTCTCAAGAAAAGCTGGAGCGTATTAATACACTAGCAAAGAAATCTAAAGAAGAAGGCTTATCTGATAAGGAGAAGCAGGAGCAAAAAACTTTGCGCAAGGAGTACCTGGGCAATGTTCGATCTTCTTTTAAAAATCAATTTAAGTCTATGACAGTTAAAGACCCGGAAGGTAAAGACGTTACGCCACAGAAGGTAAAAGATTTGCAAAGAGAAAACAAGAAGAAATAAATTTACAAACTATAGATAAGTGATACTTGTTACAAGCCGTTTTTCATTATAGAATTGAAAGGGATTAAAACAAGTTTCGACACGAAAGGGGATTTACATGTCAACAAACGTAGAACAAAAATCAATCAACACGATTCGAACACTATCAATTGATGCTATCGAAAAAGCAAACTCAGGTCATCCAGGTTTACCTATGGGGGCTGCTCCTATGGCATACACATTATGGACTGATTTCATGAACCAAAACCCTAAAAACTCACAATGGTTTAATCGGGATCGTTTTGTGTTATCAGCTGGACATGGATCTATGCTATTGTACAGTCTGCTTCACTTAGCTGGATATGATGTAACGATTGAAGACTTAAAGAACTTCAGACAATGGGATTCAAGAACACCGGGCCATCCAGAAGTTCATCACACGGATGGGGTAGAAGCAACGACGGGACCTTTAGGACAAGGCATTGCAATGTCAGTAGGTATGGCTATGGCTGAAGCGCACCTTGCAGCAACGTTTAATAAAAAAGACATTTCTGTTGTAGATCATCACACATTTGCACTTGTTAGTGATGGTGACTTAATGGAAGGTGTATCACATGAAACTGCTTCACTTGCAGGACATCTGGGCTTAGGAAAGTTAGTGGCCTTATACGATTCAAACGACATATCACTCGATGGAGATTTGGATCGTTCATTCTCAGATAATACGGAACAACGCTTTAAAGCCTACGGTTGGCAAGTAATTCGTGTCGAAGACGGAAACGATGTTAATGAGTTACGAAATGCACTTAAAGAAGCAAAAGCAAATACAGACCAACCTACCTTAATCGAGGTGAAAACTGTAATTGGATTTGGTTCTCCAAATAAATCTGCTTCTTCAGCATCTCACGGTGCTCCGCTTGGAGCTGATGAGGTTAAGCTTACTAAGGAATCATATAAATGGTCACATGAAGAATTCCATGTTCCTGAAGAGGTATACGCTGATTTTAACGAAAAGATCGGTAAAAGTGGTGAGGATGCAGAGAGTAACTGGAATCAACTATTAGAAAGCTATAAAGAAAAATACCCAGAAGATGCAAAGAAATTGGAGCTGGCCATGACTGGTGAATTACCAATTGATTGGGATAAAAACTTACCAATTTATGAACCTGAAAAAGATAAACTTGCAACGCGTGCATCTTCAGGTGAAGTACTAAATGCAATTTCCAATGCAGTTCCTCAATTGTTTGGAGGTAGTGCGGATTTAGCTGGTTCTAATAAAACTAGTGTTAATGAACAAACTGATTTTTCCCGTGATAACTATGCCGGAAAAAATATTTGGTTTGGCGTAAGAGAATTTGCTATGGCAGCTGCCTTAAATGGTATGGCCCTTCATGGTGGACTTAAAGTATATGCAGGTACATTCTTTGTATTCAGTGATTATTTACGTCCAGCTGTGCGCCTATCAGCGATTATGAATGTTCCAGTAACATTTGTATTCACTCATGATTCTATCGCTGTTGGAGAAGATGGACCAACACATGAACCAGTTGAGCATCTAGCAGCATTTCGTGCTATGCCTGGTTTATCTCTAATTCGTCCAGCAGATGGTAATGAGACACAAGCGGCTTGGCGATTAGCGTTAGAATCTACAAATAAACCGACAGCATTGGTTTTAACTAGACAAGGTTTACCAACACTTGAAGGTACGAAAGAAAACGCGTATGAAGGTGTTAAAAAAGGCGCTTATGTGGTAAGCAAGAGCGATAAAGAAACTCCGGATGCATTATTACTTGCAACAGGATCTGAAGTACAATTAGCAGTAAAAGCTCAAAAGGAACTAAAAAATAGAGGAATTCATGTTAATGTTATCAGTATGCCGTCATGGGATCGTTTTAATGAGCAGAATACTGCATACAAGAATGAAGTATTACCTCCACAAGTGAAAACTCGTTTAGCTATTGAAATGGCAACATCGTTTGGATGGGAACGTTATGTAGGTGACCATGGTGCAGTGCTAGGGATCGATACATTCGGTGCGTCAGCAAACGGTGATAAAGTTATTGAAGAATATGGATTTACAGTTGAAAACGTAGTTAATAAACTGGAAAATCTGTTGAAATAAGCAAATAGTGGCCACATGCCTATTGGGGCCACTTGCTTTCTCGACAAAACTAGTGGTAATATCCAACGTGTTTTGACATTTTTTTAAAATAGAATACGTATAATAACAATTAAAGGAGTGATATTGTTGAATACGTATTCTGTTTATTCTATAAAAAAAGAGTTTGCACGTCGTTATTACTATAGAAGTGATATTCTCTATCGGTTTTTAAAACAATACCACAAAAATGATAGAAATCAGATAATTACTAATCAATTTAATGATATAACTCATTCTTTTTCAGCAAATGAGTTTAATACTAAAATAAAATCATTGTATAATCACAAAGCAATAGTGAACTATGGTAATAATTCAATAGAAATAGTACAAGGCAAACACTGTATCTCTTTACATATTGCTGAAAAACAGATAGAATTTCGTTGTGATATGATTCATGATGCGGAAGTGTTATTGTTTCCTATTTTAAAATTATTCCATTCTTCCTTATTTGTTTTGGATAATAATTTGAATAACTATGGTTGGATTTCTCCAGTAACAAAGGTAAAGGATTATTTAGATGAGCAAGTATTGTATTCTACCCTATAATTTACTATACTGAAGAAAGTCAACACGAAAGGGGAAGGCTTGATATGGGAACGATTTGGGTCGTATTAATTGCTATATTGGCTCTTATTGTTGGAGTTGCTCTTGGTTTCTTCATTGCTAGAAAATATATGATGAACTACTTAAAGAAAAACCCACCAATTAATGAACAAATGCTACGAACTATGATGATGCAAATGGGTCAAAAACCATCGCAAAAGAAGATTAATCAAATGATGCGTGCAATGAACAATCAGCAAAGTAAGTAAGATATTCAAAGCACCCATTTATGATGTTTCATAATACCCCTTAATACTGCTGCATAGTATTAAGGGGTATTTAAAATAGTTCTATTATTGTCAAATTCACTATCATGAATTCTGCTTGTTTTCTGTTAGACTATTTATAGTGATTGGTTATAGGAGGATTAAAATGTCAGAAATCAATATATTTATTGCGTTTGGTGCAGGGTTTTTATCTTTTATCTCACCTTGTGTGCTGCCACTGTATCCAGCATTTTTGTCATACATAACAGGCATGAGTGTAAGTGAAGTAAGAGAAGATAACATTATGTTAAAGCGCAAGAGCTTGTTGCATACAATATGTTTCCTTTTTGGTTTTTCGTTTGTGTTTATTATGTTTGGCTTCACAACGTCATTTTTGTCAGAATTATTGCTTACATATAAAGATATTATCCGGCAAATTGGTGCAATAGTAATTATCTTCTTTGGTTTAGTGATAGTCGGTGTTTTTAATTTTGAATTTCTAATGAAGGATAAAAAAATAACATTTAAAAATAGACCAGCAGGGTTTTTTGGATCTTTTATTATCGGGACTGCCTTTTCTTTAGGGTGGACTCCTTGCATCGGTCCAATCCTGACCATTGTTTTCTCATTAGCAGCAACTAATCCTGATCTTGGAATGGTGATGATGATCAGCTATATTCTTGGGTTTTCACTACCGTTTTTAATCCTTTCATTCTTCATTGGCAAATTAGACTGGATTAAACGCAACAGTATAAAAATAACAAAAGTTGGCGGATACATTATGATTATTATGGGTGTTGCATTATTTTTTGATTGGTTGACAAAGTTAACATCATTCCTAGCTGAAATATTTGGATTTTCCGGGTTTTAATAGATTTATCGAATTATTTATATTAGTATATACTTTAAAGGAGAAATCGTGATGTATAAACCAAATGATCTCATACTTCGTACCACAACATCTCTTATAGCATTTATTCTATTTGGGTTTGCGATCTATCTGTTACTTGCTGGACATAATGCACCTGGTGGTGGATTTGTTGGTGGATTAGTTACATCTGGTGCTATTATACTAATGTACATGTCTTATGGATTAGAAGCAGTGGATAAAATATTACCTGTTAATTTTCGTACATTAATTCCATTAGGCTTACTTATTGCTTTATCAACTGGTCTTGGTTCCTTTTTATTTGATGTACCATTTTTATCACAAACCTACGGCTATTTCCATGTACCTATATTTGGTGAAATTGAATTAGCAACAGCAATGATATTTGACATTGGCGTATTTGTAACGGTTGTAGGTGTTACGATGACGATTATCTTATCTATTGCAAATGATCAATAAGTATTATTATGGGGGGAATAGTTGATGACAAAGGTTTTGGTAGTTGACGATGCAAAATTTATGCGAGCCACACTTTCTAATATGCTTCAACTTGAGAACTATGAAATTGTTGGGGAAGCTGAAAATGGCGAAGAAGCAATTGAGCTTTACAAGTCATTGAAGCCAGATATTGTAACAATGGATATAACCATGCCTGTAATGAATGGAATTGAAGCTATAAAGGCGATTATTGAATTTGATCCTATGGCGAAAATTGTAGTTTGTTCTGCAATGGGCCAGCAAAAAGTTGTTGTGGAGGCAATTGAAATTGGCGCAAGTGATTTTATTATAAAGCCATTTGATGAAAACCGTGTTATCGACACAATTGAACGAGTTCTGCATTAAATCTGGCATAGTACCACTAAAGACAGTGAAAGAGATGATTGTTCATGTTATGGATTATTTTAAGTTCGATTGGTGCTGCATGTATGGCAGTTTTAATGATATTTATAAGAGTGAAAGCTTCAAAAAAACCAGCTTCCGTGAAAAAAATTATCTTACCTCCTATGTTCATGAGTACTGGAGCCTTAATGTTTATTTTCCCTGCGTTTCGCGTTGAATGGAATCAAGTATTCGAAGCAATTATGGTTGGAATTATTTTTTCCGTCATTTTAATAATAGGATCGAAATTTGAAATTAAACAAAATAATATTTATTTAATTCCTTCCAGATCATTTATCTTCATATTATTTGGATTACTAATATTACGTATTGTACTGAAACTGGCTCTCAGTCAGACTATCTCCTTGTACGAACTAAGTGGGATGTTCTTTTTACTAGCATTTGGAATGATTATTTCATGGCGAATTGCTATGCTTATTAAGTATAAAAAACTGGAAAAACAACTTCATTAATAAACTTATTCAGTTAAAATGAGCTACTAGACCATGTCTAGTAGCTCATTTTTATTGAAATTATAAGTTGAAAAAAGTCTCATATGGTGTAACATCTATTTCTTTTTCATCAAGCTTTTTTCGTAAAAACTTATGATCTCGTTTGGGAGTTGCAACTATATAACCTTCAATTAACACGTCCTCGGTTATTTTATTCCGTTTCTTACGTAATGCAACTTCTCCAATTTTACTTGCAATTTTATGTCTTGCAATATCACGAAATAGCTCGGGAACGGGGGAGACTAACTCCTCTAAAAGTTCTTTCTCATTTTCGCCCCACATATGCCGGGTTTTTTCCATGTAATATTCTTCCCAGTCCATATTGGACTTGCCATCTTCCTTGGGTAATTTTTTTAAGAACTTGCGGAACATAAAAAAGCCACCAATTCCCATCAAGCCTATCAAAATAAATCCCCATAATATAATTAAGTATTCGATTATAACCGACACGGGATCACCTATTTTCAATTTTTTTACCGTTATTGATAAAATGATTTGTTTTTTACGCCAAGTATAGTAAAATTACTAATAATTACTAATTTTAAATTATTAATAAAGTTTAAATGAGATTTGTTCATATAGTTTATTATAAAAGCACACAGGGTTTCTTACAAGTGACATATTTAAGAAATTAAGTCATATAAGTAATTATATACTATTATTATGTTGGAATCTGTAATTAGGGGTGAGGCGATGAAATCAAAATCCTTTCTGGAATATACGGATGATAATAACAAAGACAGTTCCGATTTTGCTCAAACCAATAATAAGAGGAGAATTTTTGCTGATTTGAGTGAGCTTCCGTCTTCTATCATTTCTTGGATTGAAAACAACAGTAATGATTTACTTTCAATATGGAACAGTAAAGGTGAAATTATGTTTATCTCAAAATCTGTCGTACGGATTTTGGGTTATACCATAGAGGATTTAGAAGATATTTCCTGGCATGAATTATTATCACCAGAAGACGAAATGCATATAAGGAATTTCTATTCTAATTCTGAGAAGGATCACGATAGTCACAAGTTTAATATAAACATTCGTAACAAGAATGGAAAATTTATATGGACGGATTGTATTGTATCAAAAATGTATGATATCGACTTAAACGATTTCTTTTATATAACCATGCTTAAAGACATCTCTGATAAAAAAGAAGCTGAAGAGATGATGATTCGATCAGAGAAAATGTCCGTAGCTGGTCAATTGGCTGCTGGAATTGCACACGAAATCCGTAACCCATTAACTTCTTTAAAAGGATTTATGCAATTACTGCAGGCGGGTGTTAATCGAAAAGAAGAGTATTATAAAATAATGATTGATGAAATTGAAAAAATGGAAAACATTACTTCTGAACTATTGTTTATTTCCAAACCTTTAACCAACAATAAAAAGGAAGAAATAGTTGAAGTCATGGTTCATGAAATTGTTTCTTTGCTACTACCTCAGGCACGACTTAAAAATGTGGATATTAAATGGGAACGACAAAGTAAGCATTTTGTTAATTGTGATCGTTCTCAGATTAAGCAGGTTTTAATTAATATTGTTAAAAACGCCATTGAGGCAATGGGGGCAAAAGGAACGATTGCGATCAATATCTGGACAGAAAATGAAAAGGTAATTATTGCAATAATTGATGATGGTCTTGGAATACCTGAGGAAGTTATTCATAAATTAGGTGAACCTTTTTTCACTACTAAGAAGAGTGGTACTGGTTTGGGATTAATGATTACCAATCAAATTCTTGAGAAGCATAACGGCAAGTTACAGATAGAACGGAATCCTGATAAAGGAAGTACGTTTAAAATTATTCTTCCATTAATAAGTGAGTAAGTATAATTAAGATTGCTATTATTTTATCTTCAGTATAATTTTTAATTATCACTTTGAATAATAATTTAATATATGGAAAAAGGCATATAAGATTTGTTTTATATGCCTTTTTCATTTAAGATAAGTAGGTAGGATTAATAGGTTTGTCCTGGATTTTAATAAATTGAATTTACAAATCTTCGACAAAAAAAGAGTGAGAGGAGTATTACATAATGACACAAAATGATGCATTTCAAGCGAAAAAGCAATTTGAGTTAAATGGCAAAACGTATAATTACTATCAATTAAAAGCATTAGAAGAAGCAGGATTAGGTGAAGTTGGAAGGCTGCCATTTTCCATTCGAGTTTTATTAGAATCAATTGTTCGACAACATGATGGTCATGTTATTAAAGATGAGCATATAAAAGGTTTAACAAAATGGGGAACAAAAGAAGGTAAAGGGGTAGATGTACCTTTTAAACCTTCACGTGTAATTCTGCAGGATTTCACAGGAGTTCCTGCTGTAGTGGATTTAGCTTCATTACGTAAAGCAATGGTTGATATGGGAGGATCCCCAGATAAAATCAATCCAGAGGTTCCAGTAGATCTAGTTATTGACCACTCTGTGCAAGTAGACCAATATGGAACACAGGGCGCACTTCAGGCAAACATGGAACTGGAATTTGAGCGTAATGGCGAACGCTATGAGTTTTTACATTGGGCACAAAAAGCATTCGATAATTACCGCGCAGTTCCACCAGCAACAGGAATTGTCCACCAGGTAAACCTGGAGTATATCGCAAATGTAGTACATGAGCTGGAAAATGAAGACGGAAGCTATAATGCATTCCCTGATACTTTATTTGGAACTGACTCTCATACAACCATGATTAATGGACTAGGAGTTCTTGGCTGGGGTGTTGGCGGAATTGAAGCTGAAGCAGGAATGCTAGGACAAGCTTCTATTTTACCAGTACCTGAAGTAATTGGTGTGAAGTTTACAGGAAGTTTTCCTAAAGGAACAACTGCAACTGACTTAGCATTAAAGGTTACACAGGTTTTACGCAGTAAAAATGTTGTAGGTAAATTTGTTGAGTACTTCGGACCTGGGTTAAAAGATATGCCACTAGCTGACCGAGCAACTATTTCTAATATGGCTCCAGAGTACGGTGCTACATGTGGGTTCTTCCCCGTTGACGAAGAATCACTAAACTACTTACGACTTACTGGACGTAAGGAAGATCATATCGATTTAGTTGAAAGATACTGTAAGGAAAATAGTTTATGGTACAACTCAGATCAGGCTGACCCTGAATATAGTGAGTTAGTAGAAATAAATTTATCTGAACTTGAACCTAACTTATCAGGTCCAAAACGTCCACAGGATTTAATTTCTCTTTCAAATATGAAAGAAGAGTTTAATAAAGCTATTACTGCTCCTGAAGGAAATCAGGGCTTTGGTTTAGATAAGAAAGAATTTAAGAAAGAAGCTGTTGTTGAGTTTGCTGACGGTAATACATCTGTAATGAAGACTGGAGCGCTTGCGATAGCTGCCATTACATCTTGTACAAACACGTCTAACCCTTACGTTATGCTTGGTGCGGGATTAATTGCTAAAAAGGCAGTAGAAAAAGGTCTGACTGTGCCTGCATATGTAAAAACATCATTAGCGCCAGGTTCGAAAGTTGTTACGCGTTACTTAGAAGACTCCGGCTTAATGCCATACTTGGAGAAACTAGGTTTTAATTTAGTAGGATACGGATGTACTACATGTATTGGTAACTCCGGACCACTAAAAGAAGAAATTGAAAAAGCGATTGCAAATAGTGACTTAACCGTTTCTTCTGTACTATCTGGTAACCGAAACTTTGAAGGTCGTATACATCCATTAGTGAAAGCAAATTATCTAGCATCTCCACCGCTTGTAGTTGCATATGCATTAGCTGGAACAGTAGATGTTGATTTAGTAACAGAACCACTTGGCCAAGACAATGATGGCAACGATATTTTCATGAATGATATCTGGCCAACGATGGAAGAAATTAAAGAACAAGTAGAAAATACTGTTAAACCTGAAATATTCCGTAAAGAATATGAAAATGTATTTGATTCTAACCAAAAATGGAATGAAATTAACACGACAGACGAGCCACTATACAAGTGGAACAACGAATCAACATACATTCAAAATCCTCCATTCTTTGAAGGATTGTCAAAAGAAGCAGATACAGTTAAACCATTAAATAAACTCCGGGCGATTGGAGTATTCGGTGATTCTGTAACAACTGACCATATTTCTCCAGCAGGAGCAATTGCTAAAGATATGCCAGCTGGCAAATATTTACAGGAAAAAGATGTTTCACCGCGTCATTTTAACTCTTATGGATCTAGACGTGGTAATCATGAAGTAATGATGCGCGGAACATTCGCTAACATTCGAATTCGTAACCTGCTTGCTCCTGGCACAGAAGGCGGATATACTACTTATTGGCCAACAGAAGAAGTAATGCCGCTCTATGATGCTTCAATGAAGTATCAAGAGGCAGGTACTGGACTTGTTGTAATAGGTGGTAAGGATTACGGTATGGGAAGTTCACGTGACTGGGCAGCTAAAGGTACCAGTTTATTAGGAATAAAAACTGTCATTGCAGAAAGCTTCGAACGAATTCATCGTTCAAACCTAGTAATGATGGGCGTATTACCACTACAATTCCAAAAAGGTGACACTGCTGACTCGTTAGGTCTAACTGGAAAAGAAACCTTTAATGTAGAGATTGATGAATCTGTAAAACCACATGATTTGGTTAAGGTTACAGCTATAGATGATTCAGGTAAAAATACTGAATTTGAAGTGGTAGCGCGATTTGATAGTGATGTTGAAATTGACTATTATCGTCATGGTGGTATTCTGCAAATGGTACTTCGTAATAAAATGGAAGCATAAGGTATAATAATAAACATCTACACCAAACTAAATGGTGTAGATGTTTTTTTCTTGGAAAGTACATAACTTCACTGCAATTCACTTTACAAATCGACAATTCAATTCTACTATTAATCTTAAGGATTCAATGCTTATTGACTAAGGAGCTTACACATGATTAAAAAGATTATAGCACTAGCAGGAATATTGCTTTTAGTAAGTATAGTGATCATTAATATAATCGATAAACCCCAAGCTGATAATAATGTAATTGATGTAACAGGTAACACGGAAGCGAAAGGTGGAATGATTACAGCGCCTGGTGATTCCGGTTTAGACGTTGGGCAACTAGCACCCGAAATCAAACTTGAAACATTATCCGGTGAAACAATACAATTATCGGATTTAAAAGGGAAAAAGGTATTTATAAACTTTTGGGCTACATGGTGCCCACCATGTAAGAAAGAAATGCCTGACATGCAGAAATTCTACGAGGAGTACTCAGATGAAGTGGAAATATTAGCTGTTAATGCAACGGGTCAGGAAAAAGGTATAAAAACCGTCAAAGAATTTATTGACAATGATACCTACACTTATCCAATTTTATTAGATAAAGAATTAAACGTTACCGAAGATTATCAAGCGTTTGCGTTACCTACAACATATTTTATTGGAACTGACGGAGTTATTCAGCAACCGAGAAAAGTAGGTCCGATGACATATGATTTCATGGTGGAAATGACAGAAAAGTTAAAGTAGAATTATAAAATTTCATTTATTTGGGAATACTTCTTGAAAAAGGAGTGGATTCCTATTTCTTTAAAGAGAAGGCTTTCCTATAATGATTTAGTGGATGAAAATCGCAAAGAAATCATGAAAGACCAATCAATTCTAGAGAAAATCGAGTCAAGGTTTGAAGTTAAGTACCAGCAAGTACTTAATGAAAAGAACCGCTAATTTTAGAAGACTTGGCTTATCGCTAAGCCTTAGTTGCACTTATACAGTAAGAAAGGGATATGCTTTCTTAGCTGCTAAAAGAGTATTTTCAAACACTTACGTGGAGAAAATGCTTTTTTAGTTTGTATATTATTACGATTTTGCCCACTATGCTAAACTGAATATAATAATAAAGAACTTTGGGGGAATTAAAATTGACCATTGAAAAGACAGAAATTGATATAAGGTATCAAGAAACAGATCAAATGGGGGTAGTTTATCATGCCAACTATCTAGTATGGTTTGAAATAGGACGTACAAAATTAATTGAATCACTAGGTTTTAGTTATGCTGATATGGAAAGTAATAATGTTGTTGCTCCCGTAGTGGACGCGCAAATATCGTTTAAGAAACCCTTCCGTTATGGTGAAAAAGCAACTGTTGAGAGTTGGATAGCTGAATATGATGGATTGAGGACTGTATATGGTTATCGGATTTTAAATAAAGATGGTGAAATTGCAATAACTGGCACTACAAAACATGTTATTGTTAAAAAAGATAGTTTCCGGCCACTATCGTTAAAACGCGCATTCCCTGAATGGCATCTGGCATATAAAAAAGAAGTTGAAGGTGTGTAATTATGGCTTTTGGTCTTAAACGCGATGAGTTACAGCTCTGGAAAGAACAAGTGAAGGATGGTAACATTTCTTTTTTAACACACTATTGGGAAGACGAACGGTTTCCAGGTTGCTATACCGTAACAAAAGTGGGTTGCAGTGATTTGGAGAAATTAACTGTCTGGGGAGAAACTCATGAATTACATCCCAATTGGATCCATATGGATCAGAACTATCCACACTTTGACTTGTTTGGTGATAAACAAAAAGAAATTCTAATAAAAGAAAACCAATTTGAACAATTAAAAAAGTTCAATTTATAAATAAAACAAAAGCTGTTGAAATTAATCAACAGCTTTTGTTTTATTTTCTTTTTTTTCTGGTACTAAGTCTATACCACCTGAGTGAAAAGGATGGCATTTAGCTATCCGCTTCACCGTTAAGTAACTGCCTTTTAATGCTCCAAAGCGCCTCACTGATTCTAACCCATATTCAGAACATGTGGGGTAAAATCTGCAGGTTGGAGGTTTTAATGGACTGATCACTTTCCGATATAATTTAATAAGTAACATGATGCCAATTTTCATTTTGATCGATCCTTTTTACTGTGAAATATAATCTTCCTTATCAATTGTTATAGAAGCAATTGCATCATGCATATGGATAGATTCTTCGTTTTGACAGGAGACCTTAAATTTAGATATAAAAGGCATTTCAAATAAATCAGCAGCTACTAATCTAACCATATCCTCAACAAAACGAGGATTTTCGTAAGCTTGTTCTGTGATTATCTTCTCATCAGTCCTTTTCAATACTGGATGCAAACGTGCACTAGCATTGCTTTCAGCTGCTTCGAGTAATAATTCCTTCCAATCAGACGTCATCTCGTCAAAATTGTTATCAAGGGAAGCTTCCATATAAACAGTCCCACGTTGATTATGCGCACTGTATTCACTAATTTCTTTTGAACAAGGACATAATGTAGTGATTAAGGATGATAAGGAAACTCTGACAGTGTAACCAGCATATTGATCAAATGTCACCGTTAAACTTACATTCACATGGTTCATTCCAGGGATATTTGACTGCGGTCCAGTCCTTTCATAAAACCAAGGAAATGATACCTGAACTTCTGCATCTTCTTGCTCAAGACGAACTGCCAATTCTTTTGTAAAATCCTTGAGCGTTGTAATATTTATTACAAAACCACTTTGATAATAAGCATTGAGCTGTTCCATAAAACGACTCATATTTGTACCTTTACTGGTTTTCTTAATTGATGATGAAAACCGGAAAGTACCTATGGTCGATTGTATTTGAGGTGAAATGTTACTTTCTACCGTTATCGGATGCTTTACATTAGCAATACCAACTTGATCCAGATCAAACAGGAAGTCCTTCTTTTTATTTTGTAAATCAGCCATTTTTTCTTTTTCCTCTGGTTTAGTTCTTGGACCAGGTGATACTGAGCCAAATAGCTGATGTCGTTGCTCTTTATCTGGTATGTTTACGTTAAGGGAAGTTTGAATGTTATTCATAACTATGTCCCCTTTCTTGCTAGAATTAGTAGTTAAAATTATACGCATTTGCTAATTTATATTCAATATATTAGTTTGATTAAACTTACATCCAGGTGATTTTAGGTTCAGTACCATTCCTGATTCGCTTAATATTATCTTTATGTCGATAGGATACGAACACTGCTAGTGCGCAGGATACTATTATCAAACCCAGGTCCTCCTGAAGTAAGACTGCAGCAATAACTGTTATTATTCCCGTAATAATCGAAGATAATGAAACGTATTTCGAGATGTATAAGGTAACGATAAATGCTATTACTATACTTACAAATAGCCATGGACTTACACCTAAAATTATCCCGCCTGAAGTAGCTACTGCCTTACCACCTTTAAATTTAGCGAATAACGGATAAGTATGTCCTGCAACTGCAAAAAGTCCAATAACTAATCGGTAAACTTCTGCATCAAAAAGGAGAGGGATAAGTGTTGCAGCTGTTCCTTTTAAAATGTCTGCCAACGTTACAATTATTCCCGCCTTCACACCCAATACTCGAAAAGTATTAGTTGCTCCAAGGTTTCCGCTTCCATGTTCCCGTACATCTAACTTATATCCTAGTTTTCCAACGATTAACGCAGAGGGAATAGAACCTAACAGATATGCAATGGCAGCAAAAATAAGATATTCCATAAAACGTCCTTCTTTCCTTCATAATTTCCTGAAACACAAACCTATTCTTATATTATCATGAAGTTATAATGGAAAGAACTATAAATCCAGATAAGATTACTATATTTTATAGAAGTGTCCTGATAAAATGTTTCTCATGAAGTGAATAAGGGTAATTATGACTATGTGATTTTATAGGGAACACACCCATTAATTATGGGAATAAAAGTAAAAGGGACGAGATAAATGATTGAATTCAAAGATGTCCATAAAGTATATGGGGATGGCACCGAGGCATTAAAGGATTTCTCACTAAAAGTAGACAACGGTGAGTTAATGACCTTAATTGGCCCGAGTGGTTGCGGCAAAACTACAACGATGAAAATGATTAATCGTTTAATTGAACCGACTTCAGGAAGTATTTACATAAATGATAAAGATATTAATGATTATAATATTCATGAACTACGTTGGAATATTGGTTATGTGTTGCAGGATATAGCACTTTTTCCACATATGACAATTGCCGAAAACATTGCGGTGGTACCTGAGATGAAAAAATGGAAGAAGAAAAAAGTTCGGGACAGAGGAATGGAGTTACTGGAAATGGTAGGACTGGACCCTTCAACCTATCAAAAAAGAATGCCTCATGAGCTATCGGGTGGACAACAGCAGCGTATCGGGGTAATTCGTGCACTTGCTGCTGATCCGGACATTATTTTAATGGATGAACCTTTTAGTGCGCTGGATCCAATTAGTCGAGATCAACTGCAGAAGGACATTCGTGTATTGCAAAAGGAAATAAAAAAGACAATTGTTTTTGTTACGCATGATATGGATGAAGCGATGGCAATCGGGGATAAAGTTTGTTTAATGAGGCAAGGTGAAGTGATACAGGTAGATACTCCTCAACAATTAATACTGAATCCAAAAAATCAATTTGTCCGTGATTTTATTGGTGAAAGAAAATCACCGTGGCAGACAGCTGTTGATATTGTTGCAGATGGATCTCAATCACATATCATTACTTTGGAACAGTTTGAGAGTAATAATTATAACCCAGATGGCATATTTGCAGTAAAAGATGATAATGACAATTATGTTGGTGCCATTTATAACGGGCAAAAAATAGATATTAAAACTATTAACAATGATATACCGTTAATTCAGGCAACTAACCTTATTGAATCTGGTCATCAATCAATTATGCCTGTTGTAAAGGGGCAGAAATTAGTTGGTGTTTTAACAGATAAAAACATAATTACATTCCTAAAAAGTAAAACAAAAATGGAAAACGGGGTGGTTCAGTCATGAATGAATTCATCGATGTTTTTCAGAGTCGCCAAGACGTTTTACTTGAAACTATTTGGGAGCATTTGCAGATATCTTTAATTGCATTGATTATAGCAATCATAATTTCCGTTCCACTAGGATTAATACTAACTCGTTATACAAAAATTGCAGAACCTATCATTGCCCTAACAGCCATATTACAAACCATACCAAGTCTTGCAGTATTAGCATTCCTAATTCCTTTCTTCGGAATTGGTACAACACCTGCAATCATCGCGTTAACAGCTTATGGTTTATTACCTATATTGCGCAATACGTATACTGGTGTAAAAGAAGTCAACCCTTCCCTTAAAGAAGCTGCAACTGGAATGGGGATGAACTCATTAAAACGACTGACGAAAGTTGAATTACCAATAGCAATGCCTGTAATAATGGCCGGGGTTAGAACGTCTATGGTATTAATCGTAGGAACAACAACGATTGCAGCTTTAATTGGGGCAGGTGGACTAGGTGAACTTATTCTTCTAGGGATAGATCGTGGAGCAGATTTGAATTTAATTCTGCTTGGTGCCATTCCAGCAGCCTTGCTGGCTATTTTCCTGGATATTATTCTGCGTGGTTTTGAATATATATCAAAACGTACCGGATTTAAATCTTTTATAGCATTAATGGTAATTGCTATTTTAGTTGTTACAACGCCATTCATGATTAATGGTGGCAAAAAAGCTGATTTAGTAATTGGCGCTAAGCTTGGAACCGAGCCATCTATACTGATTAACATGTACAAATTACTGATTGAAGAAGAAACTAACCTTGATGTAAAACTGGAACCAGGATTAGGCAAAACTGCTTTTGTATTCTCAGCCCTGGAAAATGGAAGTATTGACATGTATCCAGAGTTTACAGGTACAGCAATCGTTACGCACCTAGGCGAAAAAGCAGTAAGCAATGATCCAAAAGAAGTATATCAACAGGCAGAAGAAGGCATGCTGAAAGAATACGATATGGCACTTCTCGAACCAATGAAGTTCAACAACACATATGCTGTAGCTACTACAAAAGAGTTAGCTGAAAAACATGGTCTTAAATCAATTGGTGATCTAAATAAAGTTGAAAATGAATTTACAGCTGGTTTCACTTTAGAGTTTAAGGATCGATACGATGGATATGTTGGTATGAAAGAAGTGTATGGTGTTAATTTTGCAGAGGTAGTAACCATGGAACCAGGAATTCGTCAGGAAGCACTAACTAATGGAGAAGTAGATGTAATCGATGCATATGCAACTTCGAGTTCTATGATTGAACTGGATCTAGTAACGCTCGATGATCCAAAAAACTTATTCCCACCTTATCAGGGTGCACCTTTACTTAGACAAGAGACGTTAATGAAGTATCCTGAACTAGAAGAAATATTAAATCAACTTGGTGGTCTAATAACAGATGACGAAATGCGTCAAATGAATTATAAAGTTGATTATAAAGGGAAGGCACCTGAGACAGTGGCGAGAAATTATCTACTGGAGCAGGGGTTACTTAAAAAATAAAAGGAGTGATTTACGTTGTCAGTAGAAAATCCGACGAATGACAAAATAAAACAGGTATTGGAGACGTCGAAGAGCATAGCTGTCGTTGGTTTATCAGACAATCCAGGCAGGACTTCCTATCAAATTTCTAAAATAATGCAAGATAATGGATATAAGATTATCCCAATTAATCCAATGATAGACGAAGTACTTGGTGAAAAATCATATAATTCATTAAAAGAAGTTGAAGAACAAATCGATATAATTAATGTCTTTAGAAGATCGGAATTCCTGCCTGAAATAGCTCAAGAAGCAGCTGAAACAAGTGCGAAAATTTTTTGGGCACAACTGGGCGTTTCAAATAAGGAAGCGTACACATTTCTTAAAGAACGCGATTTCACAGTAATTATGGATGTTTGTATTAAGGTTGCACACACCATGTTAGTAAGATAATCTAAAACAACAACAGGCTTTATCTCTGATCCTACAGAGATAAAGTTTTTTTGTTTATAGGATGTAATTTGGACTATTTAAGGATTAGTGCTATGATTTATCAGTCTATACAATCGGAAAATAGATGTAGTATACTAATACACAGATTACTGAACATGGGCTCCACCATTTACAATAACAAACATTTGTTCTATTCTTATAAGAGTTCATATGATAAAAATTAAAGATAGCTAGAAAGGGGTAGATGGCAATTGGTTAAACAATCTTCAAGTTATACCGATGACTCTATTCAGGTATTAGAAGGCCTTGAGGCTGTTCGAAAAAGACCTGGTATGTATATAGGCAGTACGGATAGTCGTGGTTTGCACCATTTAGTTAATGAAATTGTTGACAACTCAGTAGATGAGGCACTCGCCGGTTATGGAAATGCAATAAAAGTAATGATACATAAAGATAATAGTATTTCAGTAGAAGATAGCGGAAGAGGTATTCCCGCTGGAATGCACAGTTCTGGAAAACCTACAATCGAAGTCATATTTACTGTATTACATGCAGGAGGAAAATTTGGACAAGGTGGCTATAAGACAAGCGGTGGACTTCATGGAGTTGGTGCTTCTGTTGTAAATGCTTTGTCTGAATGGCTGGAAGTAACCAGTTATCGTGATGGTCAAATATATTTCCAACGGTTTGGAAATGGTGGTAAACCTATTGGAACTATGATTAACAAAGGTTCTACTAGAAAGAAAGGCTCCATTATTCACTTCAAGCCAGATCCTACAATTTTTTCTACGACTGTCTATAATTTTGAAACATTATCTGAGAGGCTAAGAGAAGCGGCATTTTTGCTAAAAGGATTAAAAATTGAATTGGTAGATGAACGAGATCAAGCAAATGAAGTATATGAGTATCCAGATGGACTGGAATCGTTCGTTGCTTACTTGAATGAAGAAAAAGATACCTTACACAACGTTGTATCGTTTGAAGGAGAACAGCAGGAAATTGAAGTTGATTTCGCCTTTCAGTTTAACGATGGTTATTCAGAAAGCATGCTTTCCTTTGTGAACCATGTCCGCACAAAAGATGGTGGTACACATGAATCAGGTGCAAGAACTGCGATAACTCGTACCTTTAATGACTATGCACGTAAATCCGGGTTGTTAAAAGAGAAAGATAAAAATCTCGAAGGTACGGACATCAGAGAAGGTTTTACTGCAATTGTGTCGGTAAGAATTCCCGAAGAAAAGTTACAGTTTGAAGGTCAGACAAAAGGAAAGCTGGGAACTTCAGAGGCGCGTTCTGCAGTGGATGGTGTCGTATCAGAACGGCTCACGTATTTTCTTGAAGAAAATCCAGATAGTGCTGGCCTGCTAATCCGAAAGGCAGTAAAAGCTAAAGAGGCTAGAGAAGCTGCACGGAAAGCGCGCGAAGACGCACGAACAGGAAAAAAGAAACGACGAAAAGATTCTTTATTAAGCGGAAAGCTCACTCCTGCTCAATCAAAAAATCCTAAAAAGAATGAATTATTTCTAGTTGAGGGTGATTCTGCAGGAGGTTCTGCTAAGCAAGGGCGTGATCGTAAATTTCAAGCTGTTCTTCCGCTTCGAGGAAAAGTAATCAATACGGAAAAAGCTAAGCTTGAAGACGTCCTGAAAAATGAAGAAATCTCAACCATTATACACACGATTGGCGCTGGTGTTGGGGGAGATTTTGACCTGGAAGATGTTCAATACGATAAAATCATTATTATGACAGACGCGGATACCGATGGTGCACATATTCAGGTATTGCTGTTGACGTTTTTCTATCGGTATATGAAACCGTTAGTTGAGTCCGGTAAAATATTCATAGCATTACCACCTTTGTATAAAGTATCAAAAGGTAAAGGTAAAAATGAAAAAATAGTTTATGCTTGGGAAGATCACGAACTTAAAGATGTTTTAAAACAATTTAAAAACGGATATACCATCCAAAGATACAAAGGTCTTGGTGAAATGAATGCTGATCAGCTTTGGGAAACAACTATGGACCCTGAAACAAGAACATTGATTCGGGTAACACTGGAAGATCTTGCTAGAGCAGAAAGACGTGTTACTACTCTAATGGGAGATAAAGTAGAACCGCGCAGAAAATGGATTGAAGGTCATGTGGAATTTGGTATGGTTGAAGATACTAATATACTAGAAAATGATAAAATTCATACGTAATAAGGGGGGATTGGTTTGTCAGAACCAGAAAAATATCTAGACCTTCCACTCGAAGAAGTAATAGGCGATCGTTTTGGAAGATACAGTAAATATATTATTCAAGAAAGAGCTTTACCAGATGCTCGTGATGGACTAAAACCAGTTCAGCGTCGTATTTTATATGCGATGTATGAGGATAGAAATACGCATGATAACAATTTCCGTAAATCAGCTAAAACGGTCGGAACAGTAATCGGTAACTACCATCCTCATGGTGATTCTTCTGTTTATGAAGCAATGGTTCGTTTAAGCCAGGATTGGAAAGTTCGTAATGAGCTGATTGAAATGCACGGAAATAACGGAAGTCTCGATGGAGATCCACCAGCAGCCATGCGTTATACGGAAGCTCGATTATCAAGTATCTCTTCTGAGCTTCTTAGAGATATTGACAAAAATACAGTAGATTTCATTTCGAATTTTGATGATACCAACGATGAACCTGTGGTGCTTCCGGCCAAATTTCCTAACCTTCTTGTTAATGGATCAACAGGAATATCAGCGGGTTATGCAACTGATATACCACCACACAATTTATCTGAAGTTATCGATGCAGTAATTATGAGAATTGATAATCCTGAAGTGACTGTTCAGGATTTAATGAAAGTAATAAAAGGTCCAGACTTCCCTACAGGAGGAATTATCCAGGGTGTCGAGGGAATAGTTAAAGCGTACGAAACTGGAAAAGGAAAAGTTATTGTACGTGGTAAAGCAAATGTAGAAGAAGTTCGCGGAAATAAAGAACAAATTGTTATCACTGAAATACCTTTTGAGATGAATAAAGCAAGTATGGTTAAAAAAATGGACGAACTGAGAATTGACCGGAAAGTAGAAGGAATTTCTGAAGTACGTGATGAAACGGACCGCACAGGACTTCGAGTTGTCATCGAACTTAAAAAAGATGCAAATAGTGAGGGGGTACTTCATTATTTGTACAAAAATACTGATTTACAAGTGACATACCACTTTAATATGGTTGCCATTAAAGATAAAACACCCAAATTATTATCGTTACCTCAAATGCTTGATGCATATATCTTCCACCAGAAAGAAGTTGTAACAAGACAAACAAATTTTGAGTTGAAGAAAGCCAATGAACGATCTCATATTCTTGAAGGATTAATAAAAGCGATTTCTATTTTGGATGAACTTATTGCTACTATTCGCTCATCTAAGAATAAAGCGGATGCTAAGCGAAGAATTATTGAAGCCTATCATTTTTCTGAACCGCAAGCTGAAGCAATTGTGATGTTGCAATTATATCGTTTAACAAATACTGACATTTCATCTCTTGAGAAAGAAGCAGAAGAGTTAAGAAAGAAAATTGCGGAGCTTGAATCTATTCTTGGCAGTGAAAAAAAATTATTTCAAACAATTAAAAGTGATTTGAAAAAAATTAAAAAAACGTTTTCTGACAAGCGTAGAACGCTCATTGAAGACAATGTTGAAGAATTGAAAATAGACATTGAAGTAATGGTTGCAAGCGAAGACGTTTTAGTTTCCACTACCAGAGAAGGATATATAAAACGAACCAGCTTACGTTCCTATGCGGCTTCTAATGGTAAGGATCTCGCAATAAAGGATGAGGACCATCTAGTGGGGCTGCATGAACTGAATACGACAGATAAAGTTCTGCTCTTTACCAATAAAGGGAAATACCTGTATTTACCTGTTCATCAACTCCCAGAGATAAGGTGGAAGGATATAGGACAGCATATTTCAAACATAGTAGCGTTAGAAAAAGATGAAATGATAATTAAATGCATCCCGGTACGAAGCTTCAAGCAGGAGCAATTCGTTATCTTTTTCACAAGAAACGGAATGGTTAAACGAAGTGAATGGGCACTATATGATGCTCAGCGTCACACAAAAGCGTTAGTCGCTTTGAACTTAAAAAAGGATGATGAAGTCGTTAATGTACATGTGACTGATGGACATTCAGATGTGTTTGTTGTTACGAATAC
Organism: Virgibacillus flavescens; assembly: GCF_050574275.1. GTDB lineage: Bacteria > Bacillota > Bacilli > Bacillales > Amphibacillaceae > Virgibacillus_F > Virgibacillus_F flavescens. The sequence continues at coordinate 2,460,682 of NZ_CP192260.1, read as the reverse complement.
TGGATTCGGATTGTGGTACCATGAAACTGAAATTACTGCAGTCGGACAGCGCGCAGCAGGCGTAAAGGCAATTAAACTTAAAGACAAAGAATATGTCGTGAATGGACAAGTGTTTGACGATTTGGCAGAGCCTTCATTAGTACTCGTTACGCAACGAGGGGCATGTAAACGAATGAAATTAAGTGAGTTTACCAAAACTACAAGAGCGAATCGGGGATTAGCGATGCTCCGGGAATTAAAGAAAAAGCCACATCGGATTCAAGGTTTCTTTGTAATGGACGAAAAGGATACGATAACTTTTAGCACGAAAAAAGGGGAGTTACAAGAGGTTTATCCTTTGGATTTATCTTTGAGTGATCGTTCCAGCAATGGATCTTTTGTTATTGATACAGATAATCAAGGCGAGGTTAATCGAGTGTGGAGAAAGGCAAGCTACGAAAAACCGTTTGATGAATAATGAGCAGCAGCGTTATCTTTTTTATATGATAATGCTGCTGTTTTTATATTTATTTTGTGCTTTATATTTTCTGAAAAATATGATAAGGTAAAAATGTAATTATGGAAGGAGGGTTTATAACGGATCTACGTCAGAGAATTATCCAATCCGCCTTACTTTTATTTGAAAAACAAGGCTTTCATGGTGTAACAGTTAATCAGATTGTAAAAGAAGTCGGGACGTCAAAGGGCGGATTTTATCATCACTTTACTTCAAAGGATGAACTCCTCTTTGTGATTCACGATACATTTATTACATATGTTCTGGAAAAGGCTGTTGCAGCAAACAAAACATATCAATCACCCACAAAAAAACTGCAGGCGATCATTAAGGATTTCGTTAAAGTGTTTGATCTGTATAAGCCACATATTTCCGTTTTTTACCAGGAAACGATATACTTAAAACCGCACTATGAAATATTAATTAAGAAAAAAAGAGATCAATTTAAGCAAATTATTACCCAAGCAATTAAGGAAGGAAAAGAAGCTGAAGAATTCCGAAATGATCTTCCAGTTGAAATTACCACAATGGCAATCCTAGGCATGGTGAACTGGACATACAAGTGGTACAAACAGAATGGTGCAAAATCCATTGAAGAGATCGGTGATATCTACGTTGATTTAATCTTACATTTTGTCTTGCAGGTAGAAACGTTGTATAGTAAGTCATATAAAGATGTTTTGATAGAAAAATCTTTTTTTACCACGTGAAAGTAATCGCTTTCATTTTTTAATAACTCACACAGACCAACCAGTCGGTCTTAGTGATAGTTTAATTAGGAGGAAGAAAACATGAATTTTGAATTGACGAAAGAACAATTAATGATTAAAAAAATGGTCCGTGATTTTGCTGAAGAAGTGATAAGACCTAGAGCTATAGATATAGATGCAAAAGCGGAATTCCCAGAAGATATTTTTAAACAAATTGGGGAATTAGGATTATTAGGGATACCATTTCCAGAAGAGTATGGTGGAGCCGGAGCAGATACCGTTTCTTATGCATTAGCCGTAGAAGAAATTGGTCGAGTATGTGGCAGCACTGGTTTAAGTTATGCTGCGGCAGTATCCCTCGGAGCCAGCCCGATTTATTATTTTGGAACCGAAGAACAAAAGAAAAAGTATTTGACGCCGCTGGCTGAAGGTAAAAGTCTTGGATCTTTTGGCCTGACAGAGCCAAATGCTGGATCTGACGCGGCAGGAACTAAGACAACTGCTGTTGTAGATGGTGATGATTTTATAATTAACGGAGAAAAATGCTTTATTACAAACGCAAGCTTTGCATCGACTATTATAGTTACTGCAGTAACAGGAAAAGATGATCGAGGAAAAAATATTATTAGTGCTATTATCGTTCCTACTGATGTAGAAGGCATTGCGATTACTAGTAATTATGAAAAAATGGGTGTACGTGGTTCTGATACAGCTGAGATTATCCTGCAGGATGTTCGTGTACCAAGGGAAAACTTATTAGGTGATCCACAAAAAGGATTCAAACAATTTTTGCATACCCTGGACGGTGGACGCATTTCCATAGCTTCACTGGCACTGGGAATAGCACAAGGTTGTCTTGACAAATCGCTGGCTTATGCAAAAGAACGCAAACAATTCGGTAAATCTATCTCAAGCTTTCAGGCGATTCAGTTCAAGCTTGCAGATATGGCAATGGAAATAGAGTTGGCTCGTAATATGATTCATAAAACTGCCTGGTTAAAGGACCAAGGAAAAGTCTTTACGAAAGAGTCTGCTTACGCAAAGCTGTTTGCGAGTGAAATCGCAAGTAAAGCCGCTAATGAAGCTATTCAAATTCATGGTGGTTACGGATATATGCGTGAATATGAAGTTGAACGTTACTTACGCGATGCTAAACTAATGGAAATTGGTGAAGGAACTTCTGAAATACAACGCTTAGTAATTGCTCGACAGTTAGGACTTTAAAACAGTTGAAGGGGGTAAATTCATGACTTTATTAAACCTGACCGTAGGAGAGTTATTAGAGAAGCAAGTGAATTTGTATCCGAACCATGAAGCTGTTGTTTATCCTGAGTTAAATTTACGTAAAACCTATAAAGAATTTGATGATATGGTCAATCAAGCTGCAAAAGGATTTATCTCTTTAGGTATAGAAAAAGGTGAAAATGTAGCTATTTGGGCAGACAATAAGCCTGAATGGATCACTTCACAATTTGCAACTGGTAAAATGGGCGCAGTATTAGTAACAGTTAACACCAGTTATCAGGCAAAAGAATTGGAATATTTATTGAAGCAATCAGAGTCATCGACTTTAATCTTAGCTGAAACGTACAAAGGTACATCCTATGTGGACGTTTTAAAACAAATATGTCCTGAACTTGATCATGCAGAAAAAGGTAGAATTAAATCACCTAATCTACCACATTTAAAAAATATTATCGTGTTAAGTGATGAGAAATACACGTTTGGATACAACTGGAATGAAGTTTTAGAAATGGGTAACCGCGTTTCTTACAATGAGTTAAAACAAATACAGGAAACATTGAGCCATCACGATGTGATAAATATGCAGTATACCTCAGGCACTACCGGTTTTCCTAAAGGCGTGATGCTAACACACTATAATATTGTAAATAACGGAAACCAAATTGCAGACTGTATGAAATTAAGCAGTGAAGATCGATTATGTATTCCTGTACCATTTTTTCATTGCTTCGGATGTGTTTTAGGTGTTTTGGCCGCTGTATCTAAAGGGGCTACGATGGTAATTTTAGAACAGTTCGAACCGGAAAAAGTGATGAAGGCTGTTTCTGATGAAAAATGCACTGGCTTACATGGTGTCCCAACTATGTTTATCGCAGAACTTAACCACCCTAAATTTGAAAACTATGATTTTACACATTTACGTACTGGAATAATGGCAGGTTCAACGTGTCCAATGGAAGTGATGCAAAATGTAATGGACAAAATGGGTGCGAAGGAAATCACGATAGCTTATGGGCAAACAGAATCATCGCCAGTCATAACACAGACAAAAACCGATGATCCAATCGAGCTAAAAGTTAGTACCGTCGGTAAGCCTCATCCAAACGTTGAAGTTAAGGTAATTATACCTGGTTCAGATGAGGAACAACAGACAGGAAAGCCTGGTGAGTTATGTACACGCGGCTATCATGTAATGAAAGGCTATTATAACAATCAAGAAGCTACCCAAGCAGCTATAGATGATGAAGGTTGGCTGCATACTGGCGATTTAGCTGTCATGCATGAAAATGGGTACCTAGAAATCACCGGCAGGATGAAAGATATGATAATCCGCGGAGGTGAAAATATTTATCCGCGTGAAATTGAAGAGTTTCTTTATCAACATCCTGATGTACAGGATGTTCAGGTTATTGGACTTCCCGATAAGAAGTATGGGGAAGAAGTTATGGCATGGATTATTTTAAAGGAGAAAACGAATACCTCTGTCGAAGATATTCGTACGTTCTGCGAAGGGAATATCTCCCATCATAAGATTCCAAAATATATTGAGTTTGTGGAAGAATATCCAATGACAGCAAGTGGAAAAATTCAAAAGTTCAAATTAAAAGAGCTGGCTATTCAACTCCTTGAATAAAGGAAAATGAATACCAGGACCAGATAGGTAAGGAGAGAGTCGATGATTAAAAAAATACTAATTGCAAATCGTGGAGAAATTGCTGCACGGATTATCCGAACGTGTAAAAAAATGGATATTCAAACTGTTGCCGTTTATTCAGAAGCTGATCAAAAAGCACCATATGTTGGCATGGCTGACGAAAGCTTCTTAATCGGACCACCGAGGGTAAATGAAAGTTATTTAAATGTCGATAAAATTATTAGCATTGCTAAGAAAGCAAAGGTAGATGCTATACATCCTGGATATGGATTCTTAAGTGAAAACGGACAATTCGTAGAGAAATGTAATGACGCTGGGATTATTTTTATTGGACCTACCAGTGAAGTAATGGAAAAGATGGGAAGTAAAATCGAAGCAAGAAATGCAATGAAACATGCAGGTGTTCCTGTCGTACCCGGGACAGATGGTGTGGTAGAGACTGTGGACGATGCACTTATTATAGCTAAGGATATTGGTTATCCAATTATGCTTAAAGCCTCTGCAGGTGGTGGAGGAATTGGCATGCAGGTTGTTAATTCAGACACTGATCTAGAAAAAGCATTCGAAAGTAACTCAAAACGTGCACAAACGTTCTTTGGTGACGGAGCAATGTTTATGGAAAAGAAACTTGAAAATGCTCGTCATATTGAAATTCAGTTATTAGCAGACCAGCAAGGTAATGCAGTGCATTTATTCGAACGTGACTGTTCTATTCAGCGTCGAAATCAAAAAGTAGTGGAAGAAGCACCATCTCCATTTATTTCAGAGGAAACGCGTGAGAAGATGGGAAAGGCAGCTACTGATGCTGCTAAGGCTCTTGGATATACGAATGCGGGAACAATAGAATTTTTGGTCGATATGAATGAAAACTTTTATTTTCTTGAAATGAACACACGTATTCAGGTGGAGCATCCTGTAACTGAAGAAATTACTGGGCTAGATATTGTAAGAGAGCAAATTAACATATCAAACGGAGAACCACTTACCTTTAAGCAAGATGAATTATCAATTGACGGACACGCGATTGAAGTCAGAGTCTATGCAGAAGACCCTGTAACATTCTTTCCGTCACCAGGTCATATTAATACACTAAACGCACCTACTGGTGAAGACATTCGTAATGAATTAGCTGTTACGAGTGATTATGATGTTACTCCATACTACGATCCAATGATCGGTAAATTGATAGTTAGTGCACAAACAAGAGAGCAAGCAATTTCGAAAATGAGAGACGCTTTAACTAATTACCATATAGATGGTATAAAAACGAATATTCCAATGTTAAGAGAAATCATGGACATGGAAGCATTTATAAAAGGTGGAGCAACTACTGCTTTTGTAGACGAGCATTATTTACCTATGATGAAATCGAAGAAAAACGAAGGAGGAATTTAAAATGGAAGAAGTAAAAGCGTCAATGGCTGGAAGTGTTTGGAAGATCACGGTGGCCCAAGGTGAAAAAGTAACAGAAGGACAAGATGTAGCAATTCTAGAGTCAATGAAAATGGAAATACCTATTGCGAGCGAAAGTGATGGTACGGTGAAAGAAATAAAGGTAGCTGAAGGCGATTTTGTCAATGAAGGAGATACAATAGCTATTATTGAATGAAAATAATATAAATAAAATAAAGAATAGTTAGGAGGGTTGCGATTGAACTTTCCAGAACATGTATCCATAAAAGAGGTTGGCCCAAGAGACGGATTGCAAAATGAGTCGGAAATGGTACCGACAGATGCGAAAATCGAATGGATCAATATGTTATCAGAAACTGGTGCATCCTATATCGAAATTTCATCTTTTGTGCATCCGGATTGGATACCACAGTTGAAAGACGCAACAGAGGTAGCGAAGAAAATTAAACGAAATCCAGATGTTACATATGCAGCTTTAGTCCCGAATCATACGGGACTGGAGCGTGCTTTAGAAGTGGATATTGATGAGGTTTGTTTATTTTTATCGGCCAGTGAAACTCACAATAAGAAAAATATAAATAAAACTATTGATGAAACGTATCCCATTTTAGAAAGCGTCTCCGCTGATTCCAAAAAAGCAAACAAGTCCATCCGAGGCTATGTGTCAACAGTATTTGGATGTCCCTACGAAGGTGAAATTGACACTAATAAAGTTATAACTATTTGTGATAAACTTTTTACGATGGGAGTGGATGAAATTTCGATTGGAGATACAATTGGAGTGGCTGATCCTGCTCAGGTTGCCAGGGTACTGGAACAATTGCTGCGTTATTTTCCAAAAGAAAAATTGGCCATGCATTTTCACAACACAAGAGGAACAGCTTTAGCGAATGTTCTAGTGGCGCTTGATTATGGAATTACGAATTTCGATAGCGCTGTGGGAGGACTTGGAGGTTGTCCATACGCAAAAGGAGCTTCAGGTAATCTTGCTACAGATGACCTCCTGTACATGCTTCATCGAATGGGAATAAAGACCGGAGTAAATGAAAATAGGGTCATTGATGCTGCGTTAAATATTGAGAAGTATGTAAAAAATCTATCAAGTCATCAAATGAAAATTTTAAAAAGTGAGCGGTAAGGAAGGAGAAAGCATGTGTCTGAACTTATAACTTTCACAAAATTAGATGATCATATTGCCCTTCTAACGCTAAATCGAGCAGAATCGGCAAATGCCTTGTCAAAAGCTTTACTTGATGAATTAAATATATACGTAAAAAAAATAGATCAGGACCCTACTGTGTACTGCACTATTATTACTGGCGCTGGAGAAAAAGCATTTTGTGCAGGTGCAGATTTAAAAGAGCGCAAAGGAATGAATGAAGACCAGGTGATTGATGCAGTTCGATACATTGGTGAAACAGTCTCTAATATTGCCAAGATGAAAATGCCGGTTATTGCTGCAATGAATGGTGTTGCCTTTGGTGGTGGACTTGAACTTACACTAGCGTGTGATATTCGTATCGCAGTTGACTCTACTAAGTTTGGGTTAACTGAAACGTCACTTGCCATTATACCAGGAGCTGGAGGGACACAACGTCTTACCAGGCTAATTGGTCTAGGCCAAGCAAAACGTTTAATATTTACAGGAATGCCTGTATCTGCTGAAGAAGCATTAAACATAGGGTTAGTTGAACAATTAGCTGTTCAAGATAATTTACAAGAAGAAGCAGTAGCGTTCGCTAAACAAATAGCTAAAAATGGACCAATTGCCTTGAAACAGGCGAAAACAGCAATTGATAAAGGAATACAAACAGATTTAGACACTGGGCTAAAAATTGAAAACGAGTGTTATAGAGAAACCATTCCAACTGCTGATCGATTGGAAGGACTAGCAGCTTTCAAAGAAAAAAGAAAACCAGTATATAAAGGTCAATAGAATAGAGCAGGAGGTTTCACATGTCGTATGTAGAAGATTTACAAAATAAAGTAGATAAAATTAAGAAAGGTGGTCTTGAAAAATACCACCAAAAAAATGAAGAAAAAGGGAAATTATTTGTTCGTAATCGCCTTGAACTATTATTCGATGACGATATGGATGTAGAAGATGCTTTTTTTGCTAATTGCATGGATGATACCTTACCATCTGATGGAGTGGTTACAGGAATAGGTCGTATAAATGGCCAAAAGGTTTGCGTTATGGCAAATGATTCAACAGTTAAAGCAGGTTCCTGGGGGAAGAGAACAGTTGAAAAAATTATCCGTATTCAGGAGACTGCAATGAAATTGGAATTGCCAATGTTTTATTTGGTGGACTCAGCGGGAGCTAGAATTACTGATCAAATAGAAATGTTCCCAGGCAGAAGAGGTGCAGGTAAAATATTTCATAATCAGATAAAGCTTTCGGGTCGAGTTCCCCAGGTTTGTCTTCTATTTGGCCCATCTGCTGCGGGCGGAGCCTACATACCAGCGTTCTGTGACATCGTAGTGATGGTTGACGGTAATGCCTCGATGTATTTAGGTTCACCGCGAATGGCAGAGAAAGTAATCGGTGAAAAAGTTTCACTTGAAGAAATGGGTGGCGCTAAGATGCACACTTCCGTTTCAGGATGTGGAGACGTTTTAGCTAAGACTGAGCAGGAAGCAATTTCGTATGCTCGTAACTATATTAGCTATTTTCCAGCTAGCTTTAAAGATAAACCTAACGTAATGGAAACAAAAGAAATTAAAGAATTCGAGAAAACTATTTCAGAACTTATCCCTGAAAACCAGAATGCTCCATTTAATATGTATGATTTTATTGATCGAATTATTGATGAAGACAGTTTTTGTGAAGTGAAGAAAAGATTTGCTCCAGAGTTAATAACGGGATTATCACGAATTAACGGCAAGTCGGTAGGGATAATTGCGAATCAGCCTCGAATGAAGGGGGGAGTGTTATTCCCTGATTCAGCTGATAAAGCAGCTAAATTCATTCAGTTATGTGATGCGTTTAATATTCCACTATTATTCTTAATGGATATCCCTGGATTTATGATTGGAACGAAAGTTGAGCGGGCTGGTATTATCCGTCATGGAGCAAAAATGCTTGCATCGATGAGCGAGGCTACTGTACCTAAAATTTCAGTTGTTGTACGGAAAGCATATGGGGCGGGTCTCTATGCAATGGCAGGTCCAGCATTCGATCCCGATTGCTGTCTTGCATTACCTACTGCTCAAATAGCAGTAATGGGACCAGAGGCTGCAGTAAATGCTGTCTACGCTAATAAAATTGCTGAGTTGCCTGAAGAAGATAGACCAGCATTTATTAAAGAGAAGCAAGATGAATACAAAGATAATATTGATATTTATCGACTAGCATCCGAACTTGTGGTAGATGCAGTTATCCAACCAGATAAACTAAGAAGCGAGCTAGTAAAACGGTTTGACATGTATGAATCTAAAAACATTACATTTACAGAGCGAAAACATGGTGTTTACCCGGTATAATTAACAAAGAAAGCCTTGATAGCATATACATGTTATCAAGGCTTTCTTCTTCAATAACAATATGTAGAGTTTAATATAATATTGTTATGTAAACAAGCAAACAACTTAATTTATATTTTTCTAATTAAATGCTATTCTGAATAAAGTGTAGAGAAAGGAAGTGAGATACATAATGGATGCTCGTTTTTTTCGAGATACAATGGGGAAATTCGCAACTGGTATTACGATTGTCAGCACCAACTATAAAGGTGAAGTAATTGGAATGACTGTAAATGCATTTATGTCCGTATCATTGGATCCTAAACTAATTGCTATTTCTATAGATGAGAATGCGAAAATGTACGATAAATTACAAGAAACCAAACAATTTGGATTAAGTATTTTACGTGAAGAACAGAAAGAACTATCCATGATCTTTGCTAAACAAATGAAAAAAGATCGGGAGATACCATTTGTATTGCAGGATGGAGTTCCGGTAATTGATGGTTCAATCGCTACTTTATCCTGTAAGGTAAAAGATACCGCTTTAGCTGGAGATCACATGATATTTATTGCAGAAGTGACTGAAATAAAAGCAGATACTGGGGAGCCGATTCTTTATTATGGAGGTAAGTACAGAACAGTTAAACCAGAATAAAAGAAGGAAACTTACATTCCTTGTCGAAGTAATAATGTATATAGCTATTACACCAAAAAGGATGGTAACAATATGAATATCAAGGATTTTATGATTTCAGATGTAATTACAGCAACGGAAAGTATGACGATAAAAGAGCTATTGGCATTATTGGTAAGTCATAAAATTGGCGGTGTTCCTGTTGTAGATGAAAACAATGACCTTCAGGGAATGATTAGTGATGGTGATGTCATTCGTTATCTGCAGCCTCGAGGAAGAACAGTTTACGACATGTTTGCACTAGTACTCGTGAGCGAGAAGGAAGATCTGCTGCATAAATTGGATTATGCTGTCGATCATAAAGTTGAGAATGTTATGTCAGGCAAAGATATTTTAACAGTCCACCCAGAAGATAAATTGGAAAATGCCATTGCAATTTTCTCGAAACACAGACTTAAAAAAATCCCTGTTGTAAATGATGAGAATAAACTAGTTGGCGTCGTAAGCAGAGGAGATGTCATTCGTTATATATCCACTACATTAATCTCAAAAATTGAAAAAGAATAATTTAGAAAACTCGGCTTATCGCCTAGCCTAGATTGCACTTATACAGGAAGAAAGGATTTATACTTTCTTACCTGCCAACAAAAAAACTATTTGCTTAAATCACTGCAAATAGTTTTTTTGTCGAAATTTCTAGAAATTGCAGTCAACAATCCGTATAATGAATGTATATGAATTGCACAACTAGAAGGGATTTGTACCATTTTGGATATATTAAAGGATCACTATCAACCTATTTCGAAGGATCATTTTGCGTCCTTATATACATTATTTCTAAATCAAGGCGATGCGAAACAAGCAGAGAATTTACTTGATTTATATGAAAAAATGAATAATAACGAGTTCATTATTAGTTTTGCCGGTCATTTTTCTGCTGGTAAATCGTCGATCATTAATGAAATATTAGGAAAGTCGATGTTGCCCCAAAGCCCAATACCTACGAGCGCTAATTTGGTTAAGTTAAACACAGGCGACGGATTTGTTCGTGTGCACTTTCATCAAGAGAATACAATTGAATACAGTGAACCTTATGACATTAACGTTATTAAAGCGTACTGCCAGGATAAGGATACTATTAAAAAGATAGAGATAAGTTCGTCTGATTCTATTCTTCCTCCTGATACTGCAATTATGGATACTCCTGGAATTGATGCAGCAGACGATGCTGACCGTTTACTAACAGAGGGGTCCTTACACGTAGTCGATGTTATTTTCTATGTGATGGATTACAACCATGTACAATCGGAGGTTAACCTGGAATTCTTACAAGGAATCCAAGAGAAAAATATACCTTTCTTTTTGATAATTAATCAAATCGACAAGCATAATGACGATGAACTCGCGTTTTCGACATATAAAGACAAAATCAAACAAACGTTTGATCAATGGGAAATATATCCAGAAAGTATGTTTTATACTTCATTAAAGAATGAATCCATCAGCACAAATCAATTTAATGATTTGAAAAGATTTATAAATGAATTAGTAACAACAAAAAAAGATGCTTATTATTCGTTAGACAGATCGGTAAAACAAATAATAGAAGATCATACTCAATTTGTGGAAGATCAGCACAATGAAGTAATTGAAACCATTAAATCTGAAACGGATGATTTCGAATCAAATATAGAGCGCACGGCAGAAATCAAAAGTGAGATAACTAACTTGAGAAATAGAGCGAATGAATTTGATAAAGAATTCCATCAAGTCATAAATTCGACTCTGCAAAATGCTTATATTATGCCAGCAACTCTTCGTGATCAAGCGACAGCATATTTAGAATCCCGACAGCCTGAATTCAAAATCGGTTTAATTGGTTCTAAAAAGAAGACCGAGACTGAGAGGAATCGTCGACTTAACGATTTTCTACATCCTTTACTGGAAAACAGCGAAAAATTTATTCAATGGAAGATTCGCGATAAAATAGTGCAGTTAATGAAGGATTACCATGTGACGGATCCACAATCAATCCAGGAGGTGCAGAACCTATCTATCGATTTTACGGATGAAGACCTTGAATCTCTAATTAATCCTGGAGCAACTGTTAACGGAAAATCGTTACTAAATTATACGACAGATGTAAGTAATGAAATTAAAGAAAAATATAAAAAGAAAACGATTAAAATAGAAGAAAGCTTACTTTTACGTATCAAGGATCAGAATTCGGAACAAATTCAAACGCTGCAAAGTGAATTAATCAAACTGGAAAATGCAACTGAAGCAAATAACAAAATTGCTGACCTAAAAAACGATTATGATAAACAAATTAAAAAATTAACAGAAACGTTTTTAAATCCGAGTCCAGCAAGCAATGACCAAATTAAATTAGAAGAAAGTATGAAAGAACGTTCAAACGTAACTAAACAGGACACACCATTATCAGTTAATGTTAAAGAGAATAGTTCTGCGTTAATTCAAAATAACGAGACGGACGGAGATACAGCCAATTTTTCAGTTGAGCGTGTAGTAGATAGTATAAATCAAACGATCGAAGTTACCGATTCGATTCCTGGTTTTGATCAAATCATAAGTGAACTGAAAAATAAACGGGATAAGTTATCAAACCGTTCTTTTACCATTACATTATTCGGCGCATTCAGTGCAGGTAAATCATCTTTTGCTAATGCTTTAATTGGCGATTCAGTTTTACCAGTTTCGCCAAATCCTACTACTGCTGCAATTAACCGAGTTGCTCCCGTTACGCGGACAAATCAGCATGGTTCTGTCATAGTTACATTAAAAAAGGAACCTACGATCATTAAAGATTGTCTCGCATTATTAAAAGGTTATGGGCCAGAAACTGAGTCTCTGGAAAATCTGTATAATTGGCTGGTCACATCAGATATTAGTGAATTACCAAAAACACAACAGCAATACCTGCAGGCAATTGTTCAAGGTTATGAATTCATGAAAAACCACATAGGTGAGCAAATCGAATCAAATGTGAATCATTTTTCCATTTACGTAACAGATGAAACGAAAGCTTGTTTTGTAGAATCCATTGACCTATACTATGATTGCCACATTACGCAGCAGGGAATTACGTTAGTGGATACGCCTGGGGCTGACTCTGTTAATGCGAGACATACAAATGTTGCATTTGACTATATTAAGCACGCAGATGCTATACTTTATGTAACATATTATAATCATGCATTATCCAGAGCTGACAAAGATTTTCTTATGCAACTGGGGCGTGTGAAAGAATCTTTTGAGCTCGATAAGATGTTCTTTATTATCAATGCAGCTGATTTGGCAGAAGATAAACAAGAGCTTACATTAGTTGAAAACTATGTCAATGAACAATTATTACAATTAGGAATACGTTTTCCGAAGTTATTTCCAATTTCGAGCCGCACTGCGTTAGCTAACAAGCTCGCAAAAGAATCCTTGAATGATTATATGTATCATTTTGAAAATCAGTTTTACCAGTTTATACATCATGATCTAACAAAGCTCAGTATTGAGTCCGCATTATGGGACATGGATCGTGCTTATACGTCTATTAAGAGCTACGTATCTTCTGTTAAGATGTCTGAGCAGAATAAAATGCAACGAAAAGAAAGCTTACTCGAGAAAAAAGATAATGTGTTTCAGGTTATCGATACTTTTAATGATGATTCCTATTTGAAAGCAATTTCACAAAAAATTGATAAGCAATTGTATTATGTATTAGATCGGTTAGCTATTCGCTTTCATGATATGTTTAAAGAAATGTTTAACCCCACTACCATTCGAGAGTCAGGTAAAGCAGGTAGAGTTCAAATGGAAAGTAGTATGAGAGAGTTATTGGATTATGTCGGTTATGAGCTTCTGCAAGAACTAAGGGCAGTGGCCTTGCGAGTCGAATCATTAATCCGTGAACAAGTTGGGGAAATTAATAACCTGCTTAGCGACAAGGTTAAAAAGATTGACGGCGATTTCTCCTTACCAAACGATAATGAAGTTGAATTATTAACTCCAGAATTTAATCAAGCGTTTAATGAACTAGAATTAACCGTTTTTAATAAAGCATTAACAACATACAAAGGTACAAAATCATTTTTTGAAAAAAATGAGAAGGAACAAATCAAGGAATCCATCTTTTCAATCCTTCAACCGCAAGCTGATAAATATATTGCTGCTAACAAAAAGTTAATGATAGAAGCATATGCAGATCAATGGTCAAGCGTAATGAACCGTCTAAAAAAAGCTAATAAAGAAAGTATCGGTTCGTATATCGACGGTTTGCTTCATATACTATCGAACAAAAACAATGAACTAGAACTAAACAGGAAAGAAAATGAACTCTCCATTATTATGAAAAGGTATGAAGATAGATAAGAAGGAGGAATAGTTATATGGGGAAACCAACAGTTTTATTAGTTGATGGAATGGCATTACTATTCAGAGGATTTTTTGCTACATCTTTCAAAGGCAATTTCATGCGGAATAGTGACGGCATACCTACAAATGGTATGCACCAGTATTTAAGGTATATGCTTAACGCGATTGAGACGTTTAATCCAACACATGTGGTGTGCTGCTGGGATATGGGAAGCAAGACATTCAGAAGCGAAATGCTGCCAGCTTACAAAGGAAATCGTTCTGAGCCACCAGAAGAATTAATTCCGCAGTTTGATCGAATTAAGGAAGTCATGGATGTGTTTACCATCCCGAACGTTGGCCTTGTAAATTATGAAGCTGACGATTGCATTGGTACACTGGCAAGAGAATTTGCCGAAGAAAATGAAGTGATGATTCTAACTGGGGATCATGATATGCTTCAATTAGTAGACGAAGGTATTCAGGTCGCAATTATGAAAAAAGGACAAGGTAACTATGAAGTGTTTACACATACGAATTTTCTTGAAAAAAAAGGAATTGTACCACGGCAGGTAGTTGATATGAAAGCTCTAATGGGAGATACTGCTGATAACTATCCGGGTGTGAAAGGCATTGGCGAAAAAACCGCCTTAAAACTTATCCAGGAGTACGAATCGATTGACAATCTTCTTCAAAACGTAGATAAGTTGCCAAAAGGCATTCAAACAAAAATTCGCGATAATATAGATATGCTCCATTTATCAAGACAATTAGCCGAAATTAAATGTGATGTACCCATTAGTTGTGAATTAGAAGAAGCACTATGGAACTGTGATGATATTTTAATTAGTAATAAACTAAGAGAATTAAATTATAATAATTTAGCAAAATTAATATAATTTCAAGCTTAATGGATGAGGTTAACCCTTATCCATTTTCTTTTGGTTAAAAAATCGGCATATGATTCTAATCTATTTAAGGGGTATATGCATATACCCCTACCAATAATCTACATAGGGAGTGGGGGTATATAAGAAATGAGGGAGGGTATGCAGAATCCTTTCATTACAACAGATTTTCATTATAATTAGAATATGATATTTCATTAGGAGGAATTTAAATGCCGATACTATTTGTTTACGGTACGCTGCGAAAAAATGAACAAAACCACACGCTTTTAGGCGATGCGAAAGAGATTAACAAGCAGTGTTGGGTTGAGGGTTCGTTATATGACACAGGTAACGGTTATCCTGTACTAGTACAGGGCGGTGATACGAATGTTTACGGAGAGCTTTACGAAGTAACTCAGAATCAATTGGAATTAATAGATGAATTGGAAGGGTATAAAAAGAATGATACTAACAATTTATTCGAAAGAGTCCATGTAGATGTTGTTAACGATATTGGCCACTGTATGAAAGCAATAACGTATGTAGGTGGTACATCATTAATTAATTCCAAAAAATGGATAGAAACTGGAGACTGGAACGTACATAAGTACCTCAATGAACTTGAGCTGCTTTATTTCGCTTATGGTTCCTGTATGGATGATGAACGATTTGTTTTGCAAAAGGTAGACCATCATTTTAAAGATGTCCTTGGATGTGGTTCGCTCGATGGGTATGAACTGCAATTCTCGAGGGATTCAAACGACGGAGGTAAAGCAGATATTGTAGAAACTAAAAATGAAACGGTAGAAGGAAAAGTGTATCAGGTATCACTTGAAGCAATCAAATACCTTTATCACCGTGAGGGGGTGGATTCATTTGCCTACAGACCTGCTATAATAGATGTTGTCATCAGTGGTAAAATTAAGAGAGCAATTACATTTATTGGAACTCAAAAGGAAGATGAAACTCCCCCAACTGCACTATATGCAAGAGAGATCCTCCGTGGTGGTAAAGAATTTTTAAGCGATACCTATCATACTAAACTACAAAATAAAATAAACGGTTTATTGAATAAATAGGAGGTCGAAATGTCTTTCATAATTAAAAACTTAAAAGTAGAAACTATTATAGCGATCAGCGAACTGACAATTCCTTCCCAAGAAGTAACGTGCATTGTTGGTCAAAGTGGCAGTGGTAAATCCACTTTCATGCGTCTTTTAAATAACTTGGATAATCCAGATGAAGGAGAAATATTTTTTCAAAATGAAAACATTCAATC
This sequence comes from Virgibacillus flavescens, assembly GCF_050574275.1. GTDB lineage: Bacteria > Bacillota > Bacilli > Bacillales > Amphibacillaceae > Virgibacillus_F > Virgibacillus_F flavescens. Next base: position 2,444,525 of record NZ_CP192260.1, on the reverse strand, counting down.
CCTGGATCCAATTGAACTGAGGCGCAATGTTACAATGGTCCCGCAATCACCAGTGATATATGAAGGGACCGTCAAAGAAAATTTACTGGTTGGCTTGAAGTTTAGCGAGAACGAAGCTGCGTCTGATGCAGAACTGGAGAATTCCCTTCAGTTAATGAGATTAAATAAAGGACTGGACACGGTAGCAAAAGATTTATCAGGTGGAGAAAAACAACGCCTGGCGTTAGCTCGCGGTTTGCTCATGAGCGCAGAAGTGTATCTTTTAGATGAACCATCCTCATCTTTAGATGACGAGACAGCATCTGATGTAATTAAAGCTTTCATGAAACGGACGAAGGAGCTTAATAAAACTGTCATTATGGTAACGCATGATAAGAAACTAGCTGAACAAATTAGTGAGAACATAATTTATATGGATAATTATAGTATTAATAACGATAATGGAGGATTTGGGTAATGGAGAATGCAGGTGCAGTTAATCTCAGTTTTTGGCAGTTACTTGCTGCGTATGTCTTTGTTGTACTACTAATAGTTATTGTTAAAATTAAAAAAATCCCACGTGAAAAGCTAATTGTCATATCAACAATCCGGATGACACTTCAGTTAATTTTAGTTGGTTATGTACTTATTTTCATCTTTGATCATCCTCATCCATTACTTACTGTAGGAATTATTTTGTTTATGTTAAGTTTTGCAGTTTTTAATGTTTATCAAAGGACGAAAGAAACAATCGGTCTCTCTATTAAAAAGATGATCGCATTAGCAATGATGATAGGACTTAGTATCAGTTTAATCTTTTTCATGTTAGTGGTATTGCAGCTTGATCCTTGGTACGACCCCATGTACTTTATTCCGATCGGCGGAATGATTATTGGAAAAACAATGACAGGTATATCGCTTGGCGTAAACAATCTTTTAATAGGAATGCGGGAGCAGAAAGAAAAAGTGGAAGGCGCGCTAATGCTTGGAGCTACACCAAAAGAAGCATCAAAAGATATTATTAATCAAGCGTTTGATTCTGCAATGTTACCAACAATTAATGCGATGGTTGGAATGGGAATCGTATTTTTACCCGGTATGATGACTGGTCAAATCATCTCTGGAACTTCTCCACTTGTAGCGGTTGAGTATCAAATAGCAATCATGCTGGGAATCGCTGGTACGGTATCGTTAACTGTTGTTATCTTTTTGCATCTTGCCTATCAAACGTTTTTTAATGAAAGAAAACAGCTCATCTCACCAAAATAAATTGTTAAATGAAAGAAAATTGAAACTTTATTCGTTCGTAAACGTATATAATACTAAGGTATATTTAACAGGTGGAGGTGACTGCATTGACTTTACTCGGCTGGATCTTCTGGGGAATTATTGCTTTCATAATTATTCTGGCATTTGTTCTAGGTCGCTTTGTTGGAGGACCAGGAGAAAGAAGTACAACCCAGATTAGAGCAGAACAACAAGCACATCAGGATTCAAGCTCGAATCATTCTGGTGGATTATAAGTTATCAAGTGACATTTCATGTTTAACCGAACATGAAATGTCACTTTACTTTTTTCTTGTATTTCGCCTTGCATGCACTTTCCTGACAACAATGACGACCAGTTGTAAAAAGGGAGACAGAAGTGGTACATTACAGTACAGTAAGCAGTGCCTTGCATCCATAAGGGAAATTAATATAAGATACTGAACTATGGATTTTTATGAAAATAGTAAGGTATACTACTGGTATGTGCAGTGAAAGGTGGAACAACTGGTGTATACAGAAAAGGAAATTAAATATTACTCAGAAAAAAAACCCCTATTGAACAAAATCATTAACGTCGAGCCAGTGGTCTGGTTAAATTCGAATAGAAAAAAGATGAATGATTTTCATAATCCTTCTTTAACTAAAACAGATATGAATGAAGCGGAAAGTCTTTGGTTGCGCTTTGCACCATATTTAGAAAAAGCATTTCCAGAGACAGTTAAAACAAATGGAATAATTGAATCACCGCTTAAACGAGTGAATTTTTTTCAACAGGAATATGAAAACCGATATTCATCACTTTCTGGTGGTGAATTGTACTTAAAATGTGATAATGAATTACCAATTGCTGGTTCAATTAAAGCTAGAGGTGGTATATACGAAGTCCTGCATTATGCTGAAAATTTAGCGATGGAAGAAGGGCTTTTATCAAAAGAAAGTAATTACGTTCAGTTTGACAGCGATGAATTTAATTCGTTTTTTAACCAATTTACAATTGGTGTCGGGTCGACTGGAAATTTAGGGTTAAGTATAGGAATTATAAGTGCGAAATTAGGTTTTCAAGTATCTGTATATATGTCTGCCGATGTAAAGCAATGGAAGAAAGACTTACTTCGTGCGAAAGGTGCAAATGTACTTGAATTCTCTGGTGATTTTAGTGAAGCAATTAAAAAAGGGAGAGAAAAAACTAGTGCTGATCCTAAAGGATACTTTGTTGATGACGAAGATTCAAAGCATTTATTTTTAGGCTATAGTGTTGCAGCACTCCGTTTGCAAAAACAGCTCGATGACCAAAATATTAAAGTTGACGCTGACCATCCCTTGTTTGTTTATTTACCATGTGGAGTTGGAGGTTCACCTGGCGGGGTTACTTTCGGGTTAAAACAAATATATGGTGACAATGTCCACTGTTTTTTTGTGGAACCCACGCATTCACCGTCGGTATTAATAGGATTACTGACTGGCAAGATGGAAAAGGTAAGTGTACAGGATTTCGGTCTAGATAATAAGACAGAAGCGGACGGTTTAGCTGTAGGGCGTCCGTCAAAATTTGCCACTCCGATTAGTAACCATTTAATTAGTGGTATATACACATTAGAAGACGATAAACTGTTTGAATTACTCATCATGCTTGCCGATAAAGAAAATATTTATCTTGAGCCTTCAGCCACAGCAGGATTATTGGGTCCTTCTAAAGTACTGCATTCGAATTATTTACAACAAAATAATTTAAATGCTGATAACGTTACGCACATTGCATGGGCAACCGGTGGGGCATTAGTGCCGGAAGAAGATATGAACCACTTTTATGATAGAGGGAGATTTAACAATAATAACTCTCCTCTCGCAGACTGAAATAAGTCTCCCTAAAACAGTTAAATTAGCCTGCACTCCATTATTGTAGTTGACACAAAATCTCTATACTGCGCCGTAACTTTCGAATTTTTTCTATTGCAGACTTACAAGTGCAGACTTACAAGATATCTTCAGAAATAAACTGCGATGTAACAGCGGCGTGATTTCCACGGATGGCAGTCGCGCACCTTAGGGCGGCTGGTGAGCCTCCTCGTGCTACCGCACTCCGGGGTCTCACCTATGCCTTTCCTCCCGCAGGAGTCGACTGCCATCCGCTCCAATCTCTTAAAGAAATGTGGATGTCGAGTATTAATTAACTGCACACCTGATAGCAATTTTATTTCCAGATACATTGGTTTAGTATAATGATAGAATTGAAGGAGTTAGTTTGTTTCTGAAAATTGGTGGTGAGAGTTAATGAGGACTTTATACATAATAGTAAGTACCTTGTTCACATGTGCGCTATTAGCATTTTTTCGAACACGGAATTGAGATTAATTATGGAATAAAAACCGTGTTTAAAATAGGATTCTTTTTTGTCATTATTTTAGGGTATGTCATCCTGTTTAAAGATTTCAGATTCAAGGATCCGGTTAACATTCATAAAATGACTAGGAAACAATGGATTCGCGTACTTTTACTTGGATTAGCCTCAGCTGGTTCCATATACTTTGCATACTTACTTTTGAATCCAATTCTAGATATGAATAGAATTAAGGAAGATCTAGTTAACCGGCTGGGCATAACCAAAACAGGTTTTATTTTTGTTGGAATTTATGTGGCTTTTGGGAATTCATTTTTAGAAGAGTACTTTTTCAGGGGGTTCATATTCTTTCATTTGCCAAGAAAATGGGGATACATCTACGGCCCACTATTATTTTCTTCTTATCATATTCCGATGATAATCTTTTGGTTTAGTCCATTGTTAGTTTTTGTATGCTTTTTAGGGTTATGGGCAATTGGCATGGTCTTCCATAAAGTGAATGAAAAGAATGGTACAATCTGGGCATCCTGGGTAATCCATGTTTGTGCTGACATTATGATTATACTAATTGGGTTTACCTTATTTTATTAAGCAACGAGAGGATGTATGAAATTGAACAATGCAGAAAATCTGACATTATTATTTGAAGCAAAACGTAATAAGGAACAAGCTGAACCTATGATGAAATATATGAAGGGGCATTTCCCGTTTCTGGGTATTAAAACTCCTGAAAGAAAGCAACTATTAAACTACTTTTACAAAAATAATGAAATTTTAAAAGAACCATTTAACGAAGATTATGTAGGTGCATTGTGGGGAAAAAATGAAAGGGAGTATCAATATGCAGCTTTGGACTATATTGGCAGATCATTAATAAAGCTGGAAAAAGATCATCTGCTTCTTTTGGAAAAGTTAATAATAACCAAATCCTGGTGGGATACAATCGATGGAATTGCTCCAAATTCTGTAGCTAAAATAGCAGGGGAATTTCCAGAAGTTATTCCTGAGACAATTGACGGTTGGGCATATAGTGATGACATGTGGTTAAATCGAACATCCATTCTTTTTCAGTTGAAGTTCAAAGAGAAAACAAATGAATTGCTTCTTTATAAATACATCAAACAAAATGCGGAAAGTAAAGATTTTTTTATTCAGAAAGCAATAGGGTGGGCCTTGAGAGAGTACGCTAAAACAAATCCAGCTTCCGTAAAGCACTTTATCGAAAACAATACACTTGCAAAGCTAAGTGTACGCGAAGGAAGCAAACATCTAAAAAAAAGCACATATTAGATCCGTGTGCCAATAGAAAAGTGTCCATTCCCATTGCAAAGGGTATGGACACTATATTTAAACACCGCGTTTGTTGCCCCAAATCAGGGCGTGGACTTGCGGTAATACACGAACATGATTCAATTTAGATGAATCAACCACTTTATCAATCAGCCATTCGTATTTAGTCAATAGATGACTGGCAAGATTAGATGGTTGACCTTCTTCTAAATCATCATTCCCTACCTGCAGAAAGAAAGAGATATGAGGGTAGCGTTCGTGAACCTTTTCTGCATAAGATAAATCTTCATCATTAAAGATAACTACTTTTAAACTCGTGTTGCTTATTCGATTGTTGTTTTTCAACTTGGTCGTAATATGATCAAGTATTTCCCAGTTTGTATCCATTTTTGAACTTGGAGGCTTAGGTGAAATGGTTAAATCGTCAATCGATACAAACCAATCCTGCCAGCGGCTTCCTTGTGTTTCGAGCGCAACTTCCATACCTAAGTTGTGTAAACCATCAACTAGTTCATTAAGCTTTGCCAGCAAAGCTGGATTCCCACCTGAGATTGTTACATGATCAAATTGATTTCCACCAATTTCTGTTAGGCGATTTATAATTTCATCGGCCGTGAGTCTTTCAATTTCATCTTTAGCGCTGCCATCCCACGTGAAAGCTGAATCACACCAAGAACAACTGTAATCGCATCCGGCAGTTCGTACAAACATCGTTTTTCGACCGACTACCATACCTTCTCCTTGAATGGTTGGACCGAAAATTTCAAGTACAGGAAATTTATTCATGAGTCATCCACTCCCGTCTTGCCTCAGCATAACTGGTTGGTGTCTCGTAGAGTTTCACGAATTCTACTCTGCTGTCGTTCGCTTCATTAAGAAGTGCTTTTTCCATCGTTTCATAAATCCAGACAACCATATTTTCCGCTGTTGTGTTCATTTTAGGCAGTGTGTCATTCAAATATCTGTGATCAAGATGGACCTCAATATGTTTCTTCCAAATCTGTTTTATATCTGCAAAGTCAATTACAATTCCAATTTCATTTACATAGCCACTTATACCAAAAATCACTTTGTATGTGTGACCATGCAAATTTTTACATTTCCCTTCATAGCAATGAAGGTGGTGGGCCGCATCAAAGGTGAACTCCTTACTTACAATTACTCGCTTCTTATGATATTTTAATTCGTGCAACTTGATATCTTCATTCATTTTCTGCAAGCTTTCTACAATTGTAAATCCGTACATCAGACGTTCACCTCACTAATTTTCTTGAGGTAAGAGTCAAGTCCATTTTTTCGAAGTTTACACGCCGGACACTCACCACACCCGTCTCCCCGAATACCGTTGTAACAGGTTAGTGTTTTTTCACGAACATAATTAAAAGCATCAAGTTGATCAGCAAATTCCCAGGTTTCTGATTTGTCCAGCCACATTAACGGCGTGTGTACCACAAACTGTTCATCCATCGATAAGTTTACCGTTACATTCAGTGACTTCACAAAAATATCGCGGCAGTCAGGATACCCACTAAAGTCTGTTTCACAAACTCCTGTTATAATATGTTTTGCTCCAATCTGTTTTGCCAGTATGGCAGCAAAAGAGAGGAAGAGGAGGTTTCGTCCAGGTACAAAAGTTGAAGGTAATTCTCCGTCTTCGCCATCTTTTACTTCTATATCATTACGTGTTAAAGCGTTTGGTGCCAGCTGTCCGAGTAAAGACATGTCAAGTACATGGTGTTTTACATTCATATCATTTGCGATTTCCTTTGCAACCTCAATTTCTTCGTTATGTCGTTGATTATAGTCAAAGGTAACAACCTCCACCTGATCGTATTTTGTCAATGCCCAAAACAAACAGGTAGTACTATCCTGACCTCCGCTAAATACCACTAATGCTTTATTATTTTTTCCCATAAAAAAATTCTCCTTCGCTATTGAAGAAGAGATTTATTCACACCCCAAAACAAAAAAACTATACCTAAGGCAAGGTACAGTTCCATCCTTAGTTTTTTATAGAGGGTGTAGCTAGAACCTCTCCTGCAAAATACAGATTTATATTCTATTTCCTACCAATATACTATAGCATAAATACTAGAGATTTTCAGTTGAATTTGAAATAAGAAGAAGTACGAATATGCATAATCCGCTACCTTATAGATAATAATAATTATATGTTTGCATTGATTTCCTTGAAGTTCAGTACTAAATAGACATGCAAAAAGTAATTGTTAGAAATTAATTACTCTTTGCAATATTGCTAATGTGAAGTTATAATAACTATAGGTATTTCAATACAAATTATAGGAGGGTCTATTAAGTGAAGCAAAAACTTTGGACATTATTATTAGTACTTGGTCTATTTCTTAGTGTATTAGCAGCATGCAACAATAACAGTAATAAAGACACTGAAAAAGAGACAGAAGGTTCAACAGAAGAAGGGGAAAAAGTACTTAATTTTACTAATCCTGAAACTATCCCATCTATGGATCCTTCGCTTGCTACAGATGAATCATCTTTTATTTATCTGGCTGCGACAATGGAAGGTCTATACAGATTGGATGAAGAAGCAAAGCCAGCACCCGGAATTGCTACAGAACACAAAGTAAGTGAAGATGGACTTACATGGACTTTTACTTTACGTGAAGATGCTGTATGGCAAAATGGGGAGCCTGTAACTGCAAATGATTTTGTTTATGCTTGGCAGCGTGCAGTAAATCCTGATACTGGTTCTGAATATGGACCTTACATGATGAATGGCGTTATCAAAAATGCTGAAGCAGTAAGTTCAGGAGAAATGGCACCTGAGGAACTTGGTGTTAAAGCAGATGGAGATTATACATTTGTTGTAGAACTTGAAAATCCAACACCTTATTTTGAATCACTTACTACGTTTGGCACATTCTTTCCATTAAATCAGAAATTTGTTGAAGAACAAGGTGATAAGTTCGCTACCAGCTCTGAAACTTTATTGGCAAATGGCCCTTACACAATGGGGGAATGGGAAAGTACAAGTAGCTCATGGGATCTTGTTAAAAATAAAGATTACTGGGATGATGATGTAGTAAAAATGGATAAGTTAACATTTGAAGTAATAAAAGATCCACAAACTGCAGTGAATTTATATACTTCTGGTGCAGTTGACCGTGTTACGCTAACTTCTGATCTTGTTGATCAGTATAAATCTCATGAAGATTATACAGTTACAGCGGATACATTTGTTTATTTCATAAAATTCAATCAGGAAACAACGGAAGCACTTGCTAACAAAAATATTCGAGCAGCAATCAGTAGAGCATACGACAAACAAGCATTAGTTGATGAAATCCTTAACAATGGTTCACTAGTAGCGAACGGGCTTGTACCTGCTGATTTTACTCCAATGCCAGAGTCAGGTGATGATTTCCGTGAAGTTAGTGGAGATCTAGTAACGTATGATCTTGAAAAAGCAAAAGAGTTATGGCAAAAGGGGTTAGAAGAGATCGGTAAAGATTCGATAGAACTTGAATTATTAACAGATGATGACGCAACAACCAAAACTATGGTGCAATATATTGCTAATCAACTTTCGACTAATCTAGAAGGATTAACGATTAACTTAAAACAAGTTCCAAAAGAGCAACGACTTGATTTAGATACAAATATGAACTACGAATTACAAATTTCCAGATGGGGTCCAGACTTCCTAGATCCATTTACATTTATGAATTTATGGACGACAGATAGCGGAAACAATGCAATGGGCTATTCAAATCCAGAGTATGATAAGTTAGTTCAGGAAACTGCAACAACACTATCGCAGGATAATCCAGCACGATATGATAACTTCTTACGAGCTGAAAAAATGTTGTTTGAGGATGCAGCTATAGCACCTATCTTCCAAAGTTCAAGAGCACAATTGGTTTCTCCAAAAATCAAAGGTGTTTATGTAAACCCATTCGGCGCAACTTTTGAATATAAATATGCAGATGTTGCCTCAGAATAATTAATAATAAGTTTTAAAAAATGAAGGTCCTTTAAAAAAGGATCTTCATTTTTTTGTGGAGATTTATTTAATTTCCAACATAAAACACGAACATTTAACAATATAAACATATTAATGTTCAGTTTTTATTGATTTTATGGGATTTTTTTGCTATATTAGCAAAGTATCATTTTATATTTGATCACTCGTATATACTCAGTAATAAGGTCTGAGAGTTTCTACCAGGTTCCCAATGAAAGAACCAGACTGCGAGTTAAAGTAATTAGCGTTCGAGTTATAATAATGCTTTAAAGATAATTAAACAGTTTGTTTGGTTCTCTTTACTTTGACTTACGTAGGTCAGGTCCGTTGGGTAGATATATTCTACTTCTAGTGGACCTTTTTTATATTGACCTAAACCACGAGTATACAACACAACAAGGAGGACAACAGGATGAGAGAGGTAACAGAACAACGAAAGAGATTTTTCAAAAATAACGTAACATTAGCATTTATTTCTTTACTAATTGTTATATTAATTGCGGGATGCAGTTCAGAAGATAAGTCTAAAACTTCAGGTGCTCAGGAAAAATCTCAAAGACCTATCCTGGTTCAGGGGCCAATGCCAATTGAAGCAGAAAAGTTTGCTGAACGACTAGAAAACGTGAAAAAAAAGAAGTCTGGAACCTTTGAATTTTATATTGGTACCGTAGATGCTTACCCGGTAATCGTTTCGAAAACAGGGAAGGGAATGGAAAATACAGCAGCTGCCACGGCTGTGGCTGTTGAAAAATACAATCCCATTGCAATAATCAATCAGGGAACTTCCGGCGGGCACGATCCTGACTTACACGTGTTTGATATTGTATTAGGTACGAGATCTGTTAACATTGGCTCATTAAAGACTGGGGATAGAGCTGAAAATGAAGGCATTGCTCCAAAAGAATGGAAACCAATGGACCTTATGGCTTCAGAAGGAAGCGCTGGTGAAGACCCAGATGCTGAAAATATTCGCTACTATGAAGCGGATAAGAAATTACTTGCTGCTGCGAATGCAGTAAAAGGCACGTACACGAAAGGGAAAATTGTTGAGGGTACTATAGGCTCTGCAGATGTCTGGAATAATGAAGTCGACAGAATTAATTGGTTTCATAAAAAGTATGGTACTTCAGTAGAAGAAATGGAAACTGCATCAGCTGCACAAATTGCAAAAGCTTATGAGGTGCCATTTCTCGGTATTCGAATACTTTCTAACAATAAAGTTAATGGTGGAACATACAACCCAAATACTGCTGCAGCAAATCAGGAATATGTTTACGAAGTCGTAAAACAATATATTTCTACATTTCCAGGAAATAACTAACAGAATAAATACAACATATATGTTGTATTTTTAGATTGTAGCTTGTAGAGAAAATCTTGTTTTTCTACAAGCTTTCTTTAATACACTTCGCTTTCACCACTCCGGGGGTACAAGCCTTTCACTGAATGACATTTATTGAAGCACATTATGCACTTTTTCGACCTATATATTGTATTCAATCAGTTATTACAGTTATTCATAATAAAAAACCGACGTTGTAAGTTAGGCGATGGACTGTTTGTTCAAACATTCGAGCACGTTTCTAGATGAAGGAATAGCTTAGTATTTATGCTGCTTTTTTAACCTCAGATACCGCTTTTTCTTGTTTTATATCTAAGTAGTAAATACGAGGCAAACCCCAATATATCCAGTAATCGTGTACGAAAGAGGATCCTAAAAACAAAATCATTTGCCAATCAAAATTCCTCATGACAAAACCTCCAATCTATATTATTAGTTATATTTAAGAAGGAACTTGTCTAAGAACTTGATTCTAATGGATAATCGTTAATAATAAATAAACCATAATCGAAGTGCGTTGTATAAACGTTTTTTCTCGACAGTTGTCTCCAAAATTTCGATGGAATAGCTCGTATACTTTTGAAGGGAAGATTGTGAGGGACTGTTGGATTGAATAGGAGAATTTATGTGAACAATGGAGGTAGGAACAATTATTGGTAACCTTTTTTATTTTTCTTCTAGTTTACATAATATTTATTATAGGAAGTTAAATACAATTTCTATTTTTACATCTCACAACCAAGTATACTTTAGATAATGAGATATTTTAAAAAATCACACCTCCGATTAAGATGTGATTTTTTTATTCTAATTGCCTGTGTATTTTGCAGCTGGTCTAAAAATAACATTATTATTTTTTTGCTCGATTGCATGTGCACACCAACCGACAATTCTACTTGAACTGAAAATTGGTGTAAATAATTCCGAATCAATATCCAGTGACTTCATAATTGCTGCTGCATAATATTCTACATTTGTATATAACTTTTGATTTGGTTTATATTTACTTAATATCCTGATTGTTTCTTTTTCAGTTTTTAGTGCCAATTCAATCCAATCAGGTTTACTTTCTAACGACATTATCGTTGTTTTTAATGCTTCAGCTCGTGGGTCTAGTGTTTTATATACCCGATGGCCAAACCCCATAATTCTTTCTTTATTCTCAAGTTTAGTATGAATAACTTTACTAATATTATCCTCACTGCCAATTTCCTCAAGCAATTGAATAACTCCTGAAGGTGCACCACCATGCAATGGTCCCTTCATGGTTCCAATTGCACTGGTAATAGCAGATACTATATCACTTTGAGTAGATATTGTTACTCTGGCAGCAAATGTAGACGCGTTTAAACTGTGTTCCATCGTCATGATAAGGTATACCTCAAGCATTTTCGCATGCGACGTATTGACGTTGTCTGTTAATATATGCAAAAAATTCGGAACATGATCGAGTTCGTAATCTGCGGTAATGTTTGGCAGATTGTTCATTTGTCGGTATCTGTAAGCGATAATTGCTGGCGTTACAGCTATCAGATGTATTGCGTTGTCTAAGTCGCTGTGCTTATCTAGCGTTAGAGCGGAGATTGCTGTCCTTAACGTATCCATCAGTGAATGTTCCGGTGATAATCGATCAATAATCTCTTTAATGTTTGCTGGAATTGTACGGAAATCTTTCAGTTTTTTTATGAATAAATTTAGTTCATTATTATTTGGATAGTTACCATGTAATAAGAAGTATGCTACCTGCTCAAACGAATAATTATTTACAATATATTGTATATCTTCACCTCGATAAGTCAAAATTCCTCTTTCTCCGTCTATGTTGCTCAGCATTGTCTCACAAGCAACTACACCTTTAAGTCCTGGTTGATACATATTCAGCTCTCCTTCCATGTCTGTAATTTCATTATAAACCAGCATATTGATTATTAAAATTTAGTAATTTTTAGTATAATGATTAGTAATAGTTATTAATGAGGTGAAAAGCGTGGATACAAACACATTACGAACATTTATTTTAGCTGCTGAATATGAAAATTTTAGAGTCGCAGCAGAAAAAATGTATATTACTCAGCCTGGTGTTACTTTTCAAATTCGTCATTTAGAAAAAGAACTTGGCGATAAATTATTTATGAAAAACGGCAGGAATATTGCTTTGACTGAGTTTGGAAGATTATTTTACTTGGAAGCAAAAGAACTAGTGCAGCAATACGAACAAAGTCTGGAGAAATTAAACAGATTTAAACAGGGTTACCATAAAATTATTCGTATTGCTATCTCTCCCCTCCTTGCTGATACGCTGTTCCCAAGTATTTTACGGGAGTATACAAAAAAATTTCCGAATGTCGAAATGGTAATAGAGGTTCTGGAATCGGATCAAATTTCAAGTAGGATTGAAAATGGTGATGTGGATATCGGCATATCTTGTTTACCTGGTTCGCGAATGATCCATTCAACTAAATTACATGAGGAACCAGTGAGCCTGATTTGTTCACACGATGGATATGATGCAGAATCTGGTCCTATTATAGATGCACGTGAATTACTAGAAAATAATATTATCATTACGGATAATCATCCGGTATACTGGTATGAATTGAAAGAACAGCTTAGCAATAATCTACAATCGTATAAATTTATGCGGGTAAACCAAACGCACATTACAAAAAGATTTGTCTTAGAAAGTATTGGTGTAAGTTTTTTACCTAAGTCAATAATTAATCGTGACTTATTAGAAGGTCGGCTATTAGAGGTGGATGTACCGTTCATAAAAATGCCAACTGCAAGTATGTATGTACTTTATAAGTATGATCATCAAATAGAAAGTGATTTTCTTAAATTTGTTTCAAATTTTCATATAAGTTAAGAAAAAGCAACCAAATTGGTTGCTTAATCGTTTTTAATTTTTTTTAGTGGTTTCTTTGCCGGACCTTCGATGACATCACCAGTGTATGAAAATCTTGAGCCATGACATGGACAATCCCAAGTTCTGTCGCCTGAATTCCATTCGACCTCACAACCAAGATGTGTACATGTAGTGTCAACCATATAAAGCTTTTCTTGCTTGTCTTTATAAACTCCCGCTCGATTGCCGTCAATGCGTGTAATTGTAGCCTCATCAACCTTTAGATCACTCACAATGTCATTTGTATACTCAAGTTTTCCTTTTATCAAGTGCTTTGCTACATCTGCATTTATGCTGGAGAATTTCCTGACGGATGGATCGGCTTGAAACCTGGAAGGTGAAAACAATTCCTGATATTCATTACTCCCATTTAATATACTATCAGTTATCATCCTTGCAGCTAATGTCCCATTAGTCATTCCCCATTTACGAAATCCTGTTGCAACGAACACCGATTCCTGTTTTGCTGTAGTTGGACCTATATAAGGCACCTTATCCAACGTAATCAAATCCTGTGCTGACCATCGATTTGCATATTCAGTGATACCAATTTCCCGCTTTGCAAATTCTTCAAGAGCGTTGTAGTGTTCTATTGTTGGTTTACCTTGACCTGTTTTATGGCTATCCCCACCGATTAGCCATAAATCTTCGCCGTTATTAGTTGTCGATCGGATGGATCTTGTAGGATCTTCAGCATTAATGTACATTCCACCCGGGTATTGTTTATCTGATTTTATAGCCAGAACGTAAGACCGGTCTGCATACATTCGTGTGGGATAAAAGCCTTGACCATCATAAAATGGATAGTGAGATGCCTGTATTACGTACCTGCATGTTACTCGTTGACCATCGCGTGTAATAATTGCAGGATGCTTATTATATTCGATGTCTGTTGCGGTAGTGTTTTCAAAAACCTGAGCACCATTTTTAACTGCATCATTTAATAATGCCTTTAAATATTTCAATGGATGATACTGTGCCTGATCCTTCATTACAATCGCTGATTTCATTGAAAGATTCAATGGCATATTTTGAACCATCTCACCAGGGATTTTTAACCTGCTATATGCTTTATCCTCTAATTCTAATTTGGATAAATACGAATCAGAATTAGTGAATAGAAAAGCGTCTTCCTTTTTAAAATCACAATCAATATCATGTTTCTTAATCATTTTTGTGATGAACTCTAATGCCTCAAGATTCGCCTTATAATACATAGAAGCTTTTTCTTCACCGAAATGTTCAATCAACTCATTATAAATTAGTCCATGCTGGGCAGTTATTTTGGCAGTAGTATGGCCAGTTGTACCATTTAAAACTTCTCCTGCATCAATTAGTACTACTCGTACATTTTGTTTTGCTAGAAGGTATGCTGCGGTAATTCCAGTAATTCCTCCACCGACTATACCTACATCAGTATCAATGGTTTTATCTAATTTAGGGTAACCTTCAAGCTTAACTGAATCACGCCAATAGGGCTCAGGATACTGAGGAATGTTCGTATATTCTGTCATTACTATTTCTCCTTCATTTAAATGATTATAGATAGGTTTAACACTTTGAACATCTATTATTCACTAATTAAATGAAGATAGTTTGTTACTTGCAATCCGTATGGCTTGGAATGTCCAGGATACTTGAAGCGTTTATTACAGCATTCATCACTGCATGTTCCACAACATGGCTTGCCAGCATACTTAACACGTTTAAATCAGTTTCAATTTTGTTGGTTGTTAATGTGAAAAGCGTGTCTCCATCAACTAGGGTATGTGACGGTCGAATAGTTCTAGCAAAACCATCATGTGCGATAGTGGCAATTTTATTCGCTTGTGATTTTGATAAACGTGCATTTGTCATAATCGATCCAATTGTAGTATTACTTGTGAATCGATTCGTAGATTTATTATCTAATTGTGCAAGTAATTGTTTTTCACTATTAAGAAATTTTCTGTTCTTACGGTCATAAACACCCGCAAGTACCTTGTTTGTAGATGGATCTATTACGTCTCCAAATGCGTTAACTGCTACTAAAGCTCCAATTTTCAACTCTCCAATTTCAATAGCATAGCTACCTATTCCACCACGCATTAAAAAGTCAGGTCCTAAACACTTTCCAACTGTTGCTCCAGTACCTGCTCCTACGCTTCCGGATAAAAATAAACTATCAGAAAAAGCCTGATTACATGCTTTGTACCCCATATCACTATCAGGTCTGACCTTTGGATTACCTGGAAATAAATCGAACAAAATAGCACCAGCAACAATTGGCACTTTTGAAACCTGAACATCAAACCCGACATTTATCTCTTCCAAATATCTCATCATCCCGGAACCAACATCTAGTCCATAGGCACTTCCTCCTGATAAGAAAATTCCATGGACCACTTCAACAAGGTTTTCTGGTTGTAAGGCGTCAGTCTCTCTTGTTCCTGGTGCCCCTCCACGAACTTCCACACCTCCGACCGCACCATCTTCACAAATAATAACACTGCATCCAGTTAAAGCTTCTTCATTTTGAGCGTGACCGTACTTAAATCCTTCTATATCGAGAATTGAAATCTCTTTCATTATTATCAGCCTTTCTATGTTTTGATATCGAGGTAATAGGAAATGGATTACAATAGTACTAGAGAAGGAGTGAATAAAATGATTAAACATATAAGTGTTAATGGATTAGTTCAAGGTGTAGGATTTCGATTTGCTACTAAACAAAAAGCTGATTCGCTGGATCTAAGGGGTTGGGTGAAAAATATGGAGAACGGTACAGTACAGATTCAAGTTGAAGGTCAAGAAAAACAAATTGAAACGTTTATTTCTTCAATTAAAGATAATCCCACTCCTGTCTCGCGTGTGGAACATATAGAAGTAAAAAAAGTAGATCACGTAGATCACATGGAACCAACAAAAGACTTTTTAATAAAATAATGAATTCTATTTAAAAATAGCCGCTATTTTATAATAGCGGCTATTCCTTATCTATCAAAGAATTTACGATTCATCTCAACATATTCATTTTCTTTCTCAGGTACTTCATCTTCCATAAATATAGCCTCAACTGGGCATACTGCTTCACATGCTCCACAATCTATACAAATATCCGGATCGATATAAAACATATCTTTCCCTTCTTCTATACAATCAACAGGACAAACTTCTACACACTCTCCTGCTTTTTCATCTTTACAAGGTGACGTAATTACAAAAGCCATCTATATTCCTCCTCTATGGTAATAATTTCATTTTTATAAGAATAAACATATCAATGCAACTAATAAAAGGTGCCACAGTTGGGATGATTATGTACAAATATATGATCATGCTATTTTCTATACCATATAATCATTATTCTACATAACAACTAGCATTCTTTCAAGCTATATTAGTAATTGAAAGGAGAATATCTTAATGGAAATTAGGATTCGTCAAAGCGATACACTTTGGTATTATAGTCAATTATTTGATATACCATTATTGTTAATAGAACAATCAAATCGTGGACTCACTCCTCAGAACTTAGCGATAGGACAATTAATTAGAATACCTGGTTACATTGAAAATAAACATACGATTAGAGCGAATGACACATTATGGAAGATTTCATCACAGTATAACGTACCCATTGATTCGATTTTATTGGTTAATCAAACGATTGATCCAACAAACCTCGTAATTGGATCTTCAGTTTCCATTCCGTATCGAATTCGTAATTTACTGGTACAGGATATTAATAATTATACGTACGAAAAGATGATAAATGATATAAATAGATTAGTTTCTGTCTACCCGTTCCTTGCGCATCAAACAATTGGGTCCTCTGTTATGGGCAAAAACCTGACAGAATTACGACTAGGGGTTGGACCGAAACGTGTGCATGTGAATGGGTCCTTTCATGCAAATGAATGGATTACAACTCCAATTATTATGAAATTTGTAAACGAATATTTGCTCGCATTAACAAACAGCTCCTCAATAAGAGGAATTTACATGTTACCATTATTTATGGAAACCTTCTTTTCAATTGTACCTATGGTAAACCCTGATGGAGTAGATTTAGTGATCACTGGATTGCCGGAGAATACTACTTACGCTGCCCAGGTGTTAGAAATTAATAATCAAAGTCAGGATTTTTCAGGATGGAAGGCAAACATTAACGGGGTCGACTTAAATAATCAGTATCCGGCTTTATGGGAAGTCGAAGCTAACAGAAAACCATCTAACCCAGCAGCTAGGGATTATCCTGGACCATATCCCTTATCCGAGCCAGAATCAGTTGCTCTTGCCGAATTAACTTACGCACGTGATTTTGCTCGTGTAAATTCTTTTCACACACAAGGAGAAGTCATTTATTGGGGGTTTGAAGGCTTAGAACCTCCAATTTCAGAAGTTATAGTAAATGAGTATGCTCGTGTTAGTGGATATGAACCCATTCAATATGTAGATAGCTTTGCTGGATATAAAGATTGGTTTATACAAGAATATCAGAGACCCGGATTCACCATCGAACTTGGTAGTGGCATAAACCCACTACCAATTAGACAATTTAATGAGATTTATGAAGAAAGCCTAGGTATCTTAATCGCTAATTTATATTTATAATTAATACGATTTTTCCCATAAACAGGAAATAGTGTAATTATCTCCACTGGTTTCCAGTAAATAAACGTCAGGATTATTTAAATTTTTCCACTCATCAAATCCAATAGTTTGATCGAATCTTTTTAACATGAGTGAAATTAAATTTCCGTGACTAACTAGAATGACATTGTTCCAGTTATTACTATTCAAAACAGATTCCAGAACAGAATTACCTCTCGAAATGGCTTCATTCGCTGATTCGCCACCAGGTAATTTGTAATCTAATTCATTAAAAGATTGTTCTAAAACCTCCATCCAGTCATCAACAGGTTCATCACTTAGAATACGCTCATGTAATCGTTCATCCACGTCTATTGTTAAATTGTTAGATTCAGCATAAGGCTTAATACTCTCAATTGCACGTAAGTAAGGGCTTGAAATTATGCCGTCAATTTTTGTATTTTGTTTATCGAAAAAACGTGACAGCAGTACAGCTTGTCGCATGCCCACAGTAGTTAATGGTGAGTCTTTATGTTGACCTTCTGCCAAGCAATGGCGCACTAAATAAATTTTTTTCAATGCTGTTCAGCCCCTTTGTATTTAAAAGTATAAACTTTTCTAGATTAAAGTATACAAAAATAGAAGTTTTTCATCACTATTTTCATATAAAGTAAATCTAACTCAAAGCTAAACACAATTTAAATTATTGAAAATAGTAAGTAAATTATATCATTAATAGTTAAAATATAATATATTTTTTACGAAATATTTAGGAATAAAGATTATGTAAGTCACTTTATATAGAAAATAAAAAAATAACAGGGTTAATCCCCTGTTATTTTACTTCGGAAAAATAATTTTTACGGAAACCGCCTATCCGATCACTGTTATCAATAATAAAATAAAATTCATCTGTTTCATTTTTAACATCATATACCTTTCCTGGTGTTAATTTATGATGAACGATGAATTTTGTTGCATCAGCATGCACACATTCAATCTGTTTAATTGTATCCCTTTTTTCCCAATCTAAATGTATCATTGAATCCCTCCAACAGATCTTGTTTACATAATGTTATTATGATTACTAAACTATTTTAGTTTAGAAAACTTGGATTATCGCAAGCTTTAATGGCAGAAGTCTTAGTTGCACTTTTACAGTAAAAAATGGTCTATACTTGCTTACCTGCTAAATAAACGTAAATACGCTTCATATCCTTCTTCACGCATTTGTTCTTTTGGTATAAAGCGAAGTGCAGCAGAATTCATACAGTACCTTAGACCACCTTTATCTTTTGGTCCATCGTTAAACACGTGACCGAGATGCGAATCTGATGTTTTACTGCGCACTTCCGTCCTCCTCATACCTAAAGTGGAATCAGATTTTTCGGTTACGTGATATTGATCTACTGGTTTGGTAAAGCTTGGCCAACCACAGCCCGCATCAAATTGTTCTTTAGATGTAAATAGAACTTCCCCAGAAATCAGATCCACATAAATTCCGTCTGCCTTATTGTCCCAGTACTCATTTTGAAAAGGACGTTCGGTTCCGTTCTCCTGAGTCACCTTGTACTGTATTGGTGATAACTGCTCTTTTAATTTTGCTTTATCTTTTGTGGGTTTCCAATTTTCTTTGATGAAATCAGCTCTTCCAGAACCTTTTTTATATAACCCGTAATGAAATGAATGCTTTTTAAAGTAATCCTGGTGCTTATCTTCAGCTTTATAAAAGTGTTTAGCAGGTATAATTTTTGTTACAATTGGTTTTTTGAACCTACCACTTTCTTCAAGTTTTTGTTTTGATTGTTCTGCAATTATTCGTTGATTCTCATTGTGGTAAAATATAGCTGTTTGATAGGACTCTCCACGATCATTAAATTGACCGCCGCTATCTGTAGGATCAATTTGCTGCCAGAAAGTTTCAACAATACTTTCATATGGCATCACATCTGGCTCAAATGTTATTTGAACTGCCTCCAAATGTCCTGTGGAATTGGAACAAACTTCTTCATAAGTCGGATTTTCTGTTCTACCACCTGTATATCCTGAAACAACCTCTTTAATACCCGGGCGTTCATCATATGGTTCCACCATACACCAGAAGCACCCACCTGCAAATGTGGCTTTTTCTAAATGTGAAGTCATTTTCTTCCTCCAATCCAATTATAGCTCATCTCTATTTTTTCCTTTTTCTTATAAAAAATCAAGTGTTCGGCTTATTAAACTTAAATAAATAATTTTGGCTTGGACTCATGAAATTCATTACTGCTTTTTGATTCTTTGTTTAAGCTATTGAAATTAGTTGACTTTTGTTTAGTATCAGTATGTGTTTCGCTGTCAATTTCATCCGGTTCATTTAATGCTTTCATCATTTTAATCATTGCTGGTAAATTTTTAACCATTGGTCCATATTCCTTAATCATTGGTGCTGCGGATTCTACCATATTCATAACTTGCTGTATATTAGATAGTGTTTTCGTTAAACCCCCATTACTAGGGTTCAAAAATGAAGTGATAGATAAAGGTACAGATGATCTCGGTTTGGAAACAGGATAAGGTGCCGAACGTTGTGGCCGCACACTAAATGGGTCGGTAAATTGACGTTGTGGAACAGAAGGACGATTATTTATCGGAAACATATGACATACCTCATTTCTTAATGATTTATCTATATTAGTTTACGTATAACATTAAAAATGGTGTAGGCTATCCATATAGAAAAATGGCCACCTTCCCTTTTGGACGATGGACCTCTCTTACTTGAAAACGTTAATATTTCCCGGGAAAGCGCAGAATACAACATTAATTTTAGTAATAACTGCAAAAATTGACGAATTATATCTTATAACCAAAAAACATGACGTACTATTAGATTTTACCAAATTGAAATTGAAATTTTGATCCATTTCTAGATGGAGTTATTTGCAATTTTGCATGTATTTCACTCTTTAAGTGTGGAACATGTGAAATAATTCCGAGCAATCGATTGCTTTCCTGTAAATCTTTTAAACAATCGATTGCTTGTTGCAGGGATTCTTCGTCCAACGTGCCGAATCCTTCATCAATAAATAATGTGTCTAACTGAACACCACCAGCATGGGTCTGAACAACATCAGCTAGGCCTAACGCTAAACAAAGTGATGCTTTAAACCCTTCTCCCCCTGATAATGTTTTTACTGACCGCTGTTGGCCGGTATGATGGTCCAGAACTTCTAAGTCCAGCCCACTTTGTGCTCCCCTTTTAGCAACTTGCTCACTTCTAATCAGTTGATATCTATGATCACTCATCCGATCGAGCCTTAAGTTTGCCTGAAGAATAATCTCATCAAGAAAAGATGCTAAAACATAACGTTCAAACGACAATCTTAATGAATTGTTTCCGTGTGCTAAATCAGCTAATTCCCCAATCGCATAGTAATCACTTTCCAGTTCAACCTGTTCCTCGTACTGTTTTGTAACTGATTGATAGATCCGGTCGTGACTTGTTACTTTCATTCTCAAAAGCTGTACATGCTCATTAATATTATCCAGCTCCTGTTGAGCTTTAGTTAAATCAGAATTCAGTTTTTCGATGTCCGGCATTTCTTTCCCATGAATGTCATTAATTATGTTTTTTAACGTGTAAGAAATTTCCTCACTACGCTTTTCATAAGTTTGAACCGAATTCTGTAACTTTAATTGTTCCTCATCAGAAAGAATCGCATTTTTGTACAATTCTACTGAATTAAAACCAAAAACTTCTACCTGTTTCTTAAATAATGAATCGTATTTAACGTAGTTATCTCTTGCTCTCTTTGCGTTTTTTTGTTTTTCTTCCAAAATTGTTTTCTCTTTTTGAATCCTATCTCTAGAATCCTGATAATCCTTTTTCAATTGCTGCCAAGTATTTATCCATTTAGTATATGTTTTTTCTTTTTCTGTAATTTCAAGTTCAAATTTATACGGATCAGTTACGTTTTCAGGAATGCTTTTCTTTAGATCTTCCACTTTATATTCGTATTTAACTAAGCTGTCATTTGAAGCTTGATAGTTTTTAGATAATTGATCAAACGTTTGTTTAACTGTCTCCTTTTGGCTTATTAGCCCTTCTCTATCAGCTTTAATTTGTTGAAAACTTTCCAGTCGATGATGAATTTCATTACGCTTCCCTTGATACTCCAAGGATTTTTCTTTCCATTGATCAAATATTTTTCTTCGTTCACTTCTCTCGAATTCAGGTAAATTGTTCTTAATTTCTTCTTCAAGTTTATCAACTAATAATCGTTGACTCTGACCTTCTGATTTGCTGTCTACATACGTTTTTTGAAAATCCTCAACACTTTTCTCATCTTCGCGTAATTTGTTTTCAATAACTTCCATACGTTTCCAGTCAAGGGTGTCTTCGTGATTATGAGCTTTGTCAGGATGTTGATGAGATCCACAAACTGGACAAGGCATTCGATTATCTAATTGTGCTGCAAGAACCACTGCATACTCTTTCTTTTGCATAGATTCTAATTTCTTATATTCCTCGCGCGTTTTAGTAAGTTCTGTTTGCTTCTGTTGAAAGCTTACTTTGATTTTCAAATAATCGGAACGTAACGCAACCAATTTTTCATCCTCTAAATTCAATTTTGTTAACTGTTGTATTATTTGATTTGCTTTTTCACATTGTTCTTTCATCTCATAGTACTGTTTGGTTAACATTTGTTCACTTTGCAAACTAACATCTGTTTCCTTGATTTTTCTCTCAATTGCATTACTTTGACTATCCAGATTCGTTAATTCATTATTTATTTCGTTCCGTTCTTTTTTTAGCTTTGTTAATTCATCGGAAAACTTCAAATAAAGATTTACATATTCAAGCTGCTGTTTTTCTTTACTGATTGTTGCTTTAAATTGATCACGTGCATCTTCTTCTTTAAGTTGGTCATTATATGACTTCGAGATGATTTCAAACTCATTCTCTAATCTATTTACTCGATCAGACTGAAGATGAAGTCCTTTTTCTTCTTCTTTAGACTCTTGTAACCTCTCCATCATTTGTTCTTCAAATGGAATAACTTTCGATGCACTTGCTGCAGCTTCCAGCTTTTTTTTCGTTTCTTGAATTGATTCTTTCCTCTTATCTAATTCCTTTTGCTCCATTTCCAATGTTTGCTTTTGTGTATATTTTTCTTCTAAAGTTTTTGCATGTTGCAATGATTGTTGGAGCAACTGTAATCCTTGTTGATGTTGATCTCTTTTACTAATTTCATTCACGTTTAATTTCTTCGTTTCAACAATTTCATTTTTTAATTTTTCCAACGTAAGTTTAATCGTATCGGACTCATCAGGCGATATATTTGTCCACTCTATCTTACTTAATTCCTGATGAATTGCTTGTTCGATAAATACAATTTTATCTTTTAGCGTTCGAGCTTCTGTTTTTAATTGATCAGACATTCGTTCGTAAAAATACGTATGAAAAATATTTTGCAGAACAGCTTCTCGTTCCTTACTGTTTTCCGAAATCAGTTTACGGAATTCTCCTTGTGGAATAAGAATCATCTTACGAAACTGTTCATAATCGAACCCTAATTTACTTTCAAGTGTTTCGTTAACTTCCTTAATTCGGGAATATAGTAAGATTTTCTCCCCATTTTTCACTTCGTATAAAATTGCCTTAGGGGGATCATCTGTAAATCCTTCCCCGCGTTCTTTTTTCTTATATTGTTTTGGACTGCGGCTAACAACATACTCTTTTTGATTTAAGGCAAATTGAAATTTCACCTCGGTATAATCCTCCATCGTTGCAAAATGACTGCGTAAGGAATCCTGATCACGATCAGATCCACTTGCACGGCCATATAATGCATAGCAAATCGCATCAAAAATCGTAGTTTTTCCAGCGCCAGTTGGACCAGTAATGAGAAAAATCGATTCTCCTCCTAAGTCCTCAAAATTAATAGTTTGCTGTTCCCAGTATGGTCCAAATGCTTTCAAACTTAGTGAAATAGCACGCATAGCTATTCCCCCCTTTCATCAGAGACGAGTTGGTTAACTACTTTTTCTACATGTTTCATACTTGTTTCTGGTATTGTTTCACCTTTTATTTCCTTATAAAACTGAGCGAATAGTTCAGTATGCGATTTAGTTTGCTGTTGTCTTATTTTTTGAAGATCGTTCAAGCTTTTTGTTGATGTCATTGATTTGCGTTCCAGCCTCAAAATATTTGGATAAACCTTACGGAGTTTATTCATTGGATCAATTATTTGACCATTATCGAGCAAGCTTACATGCATGTAATCTTCATTATTTTCAATAGGTTCATTTAATAAGTCATCAAAATAACCTTCTACAACCTTCATGTCACGTCTCGGCCTTAATGGCACATAAGAGGTGCTGCACGATCCATCACTGTTCAATTCAACCATTGTAATTGTTTTCTTATGTGTTGCTTCTGAAAACGAGTATTTTAAGATAGAGCCACTATATCTGATAACTTCACTTTTTATTTGTTGAGCCTGATGCAAATGTCCTAAAGCTACATAATTAAAATCGTTAAATAAGCTGACATTAACATAAGGGCTTCCGCCGATCATGGATAATCTTTCTTCTGATTCCGTTTCCATGCCGCCAGCAATAAAAGCATGCCCTACAAAAATGTGACGTTGCGTTTTATCAATTGATTCGTTTATTTTATTTATAATTGCTTCCATTGCTGTATGGTGAGAATTAATGGTATCGTCCTCAAATAATTCCCTTACCTCTGCCGGTTCCAAATATGGGATTAAATGAAAATGAACAGGACCGTATTCATCGTTAATAATCACAGGGGTCATATCTATATCAAGCTTTGACTTTATATATAATTGCTGTGAACGAAACAATTGAGAACCGAAGTCTAACCTGTCCGGACTGTCATGATTACCTGCAATTGCTAAAACTGGTATTTGCAGCTCGACAATTAACGTAGTTAGTATTCTATTAAGTAGTTCAACAGCTTCTCTTGGTGGTACTGCCCGGTCATACAAATCACCCGCAACAATTATTGCGTCAGGTTTTTCAGTTTTTGTTATCTCTATTATTTCATTCAAAATATAGTCTTGTTCTTCTGTCATATGGACGCTATTTACAATTTTCCCTAAATGCCAATCGGCAGTATGTAATATTTTCATGAATAGACCCCCCAAGCTTCTTTTATTTTATCACGTATCCTAGAAATATTTTCTTACTTAAGCCATTTTCGCAGACAGAAAATTGTTAATTAATGCGATAAAGACCGTTCTTGCAGCATTTAGAATATATTACTTCACACGAATTACAAATATATGTATTACTAAAACATGTTGTTAGTTACTTTGTCGTAGAAGAAGGAAACTGCGACGTAACTCGATTTAAATTTGGCTTTATTATCAAGTAGAGATTCTGAAGCTGCCGTCCAGGGTCGCTCCGGGCGGATGCTTTCCTCGGGCGCGGCTTCAGTCTCCTCGAGAGCGGGGTCTTCAGACTCGTGCTGTTCCCGAAGGAGTCACCGCCCTCCGCTCACCAGGACTGGTTAAGCTAATGGATGTTGAAATAGACATAGATATCAAAAGTGCGTTTAATAAATCTGTGACGATGGAAGTCATCGATGAGATACTGGAGTGCGACAAATGTCACTGAAAAAGAGATTGATCTTAAAAATTTAATTTCTTACCTTAACTTAACATCTTCGAATATACGATGACTTCTCGAAAAAGAAAAACACTTTTTCTTCTTGCGATGCCTTTTCAGGTAAGCTTTCCTTATCCTGTGGGAACAGCGCGAGCTGAAGATCCCACAGGAAAGCGGTTTATAAATGAGGGCCAACTAAACCCGTCCTTTGCGGACAACGTTGGCATACCCCTTGCTGGGGCAAGGAAGCTGAAGCCGTGCCCGCGGAAAGTGAAGTATATTCGAAGATTCGAAAATAGATCTACCTATTTCGTGCCACACACAACTTTTTCAGTGGCCACCTGCTTGTGGCACAAGTAGGATCGCCATCAGCGGGAATCTCGTTGCTGTTAATTCGCAGTTTAGAGATTTTGCGTAAACTACAATAAATGATTGCGTGCTTATTCAACTATTACAGGAAGCACTAACTTATTTATTCGGTAAAAGTTGAGTTACCTATAATAAACATGCCCTGGTATTGGATACCAGAGCATGTTTATTTTTCTCTTATTACATACACGTCCCACATTTCATCAAACACTCGCAATGCATTTGTAAATGGACTATTCCATTCTAAATAATTACTGATTTCATCATAGTCCGTTGAATGTTTCGGAAAACTAGCATCATAAAATGCAAAGTCAGCTAATCGACTTTCATCGGTGGGCATCTTCTTTCCTCTGTAAGTTAAAATAAAATGATAAAACGAACGCATTCAATGCACCTCACTTACTCATCCATAAATTCCTGATGCTTTTTAAGTCGTTTATTATAAACTATCTGTGCAAAATAAATACTGATTTCATATAAGATAATCAATGGTATTGCTACCACTATTTGCAGAACAAAATCCGGTGGAGTCACAATAGCTCCAATTATCACGAGAACAAAGTAAGCGTACTTCCTAATCTTTTTCAAAAAATCAGGTGTAATTATTCCAAGACTAGTAAGAAACATTGCCACAACCGGTATTTCAAACAATATTGCAAATGGAACGGTGACCCTTAATAGAAATTTGAAATATTTATCCACTGTAAACAGCTGATCAAACATTCCATCGTTTAAGGAAAGTAGGAATGGTAAGATTAATTTGATAAAGAGTATGTAACCAAATGTTAATCCCACTAAAAAAAGAATAAAAACTGCAGGTATATATGCCAAAGATGCTTTACGTTCATTAGATGTAAGTCCTGGTTTTATAAATAGCCATACCTGTAAGCATAGAACTGGAATAGTTCCTGCGACAGCAACAAGACCTGCCATCATAAAATAAATCCAGATGATATCACCCGGTCCTGTGACAATTAAGGAAAAATCCACGTCACTCTTAAAGAAATAATAGATATCCTTAACATAAATAAAGCCGAGTATAAAAAATCCTATAAAAAAGATAGCTGTTACAATAATTCTGTTTCTAAGTTCAGACAAATGACCTGTGAAATTCATTTCTTTCTCAAGTAGATTTTGTTTTTCTTCAGACATTATTTCACTCTCCTGGCGCTAGCTATTAAGGGCGTTATCCCTATACAGCGCAAAAGAAGATGTAAGGCTTGTCCCCCTACACCTCCAACATTAGTTATTAGTTTGATGTTTTATCATTTTTATCTTTTTTTTCAGGATCATCATCAGACATAATGTCTTTTGTTGCATTCTTAAATTCCTTTAAGGAACTGCCAAATGATTTTCCGATTTCTGGTAATTTAGATGGTCCAAAGATAATTAATGCTATAACAAGGATAATAATTAATCCTGGAATTCCTATATTACTTAACATGATTAATCACTCCGAAAGGTATTATTTGCTTTCTTTTCCTTCTACAATTGCTTTTGCTTCTTTTATTTCGTCTCCAGCATCCCCGGTTAAATCTCGAGCGGAATTTTTAAATTCGCGCAGCGTTTGGCCAGCAGCTTTTCCTATCTCAGGTAGTTTCTTAGGTCCGAAAACAACCAATGCAACAATTAATATTAATATTAAACCTGGTACTCCAATACTTGATAACATATCGTTCACCTTCTTTTACTAGATAGTTTCATTATAATGCTAAACCTAGTCTACTTTACATTAGATCGTTAAAAATACACACAATGTTCATAATTACAATCCGCATTTCGCTTTAAGTTTAACACGGTTGATATCTTTGAAACAACCTATAATAGTTTTGCCTGCTGATATTGTGATTTATCGTTCATGTTAAAGAAATGTTTTTCTAATTCTTTATCCGAAATACCATGAAAATTTTCTACGTATCTAACGTTTATGTTTTCAAATAACGTCTTTATTTTTCGATGTCCGGCGTCTAATTGATGCTGGATAGCTGAATGAATCCGTTTATGGTAAATCCCTGAAAGTGGATGTATTTTCTTCTGATAAATTGGTACTACTGCATCAGCTTCTTTTAAGTGACTGTAAAGAAGCTGATAGACGTTTTTGCTTATAAACGGCGTATCACATGCACTTACAAGGAAATAATCCACTTCTATCCGTTTCAAAGCAGCTTCTAAACCCGCCAGTGGTCCTTGGTCGAGATAATTATCCTGGATAACAGGTAAACCGAGGAAACAATAAGGGCCAGGGTCATTTGAAATAATAACTGTTTTACTGCTTAATAGTTTCATCTCTTCTGTAATATGTCCTATAACTAATTTATTTTTTAAAGGAAGAAGTGCTTTGTTTGTTCCCATGCGAGTTGACAATCCACCAGCAAGTATAACGCTGCAACATTTCACGTTATACTTTCCGATCATATTGAAGGAAATAATAATCGTAAGGATTATTTTCGTTCTTTTCGCCTTTTTCCTTACTGGTTAAATAAAAGTCCTCTTCAGAAAACGAAGGAAAATATGTATCACCAATAAATGACTCGTCAATCCATGTAATATACATTCGATCTACAAAAGGTAATACTTGTTCAAACACTTTTGCCCCTCCGATAACCATAAATTCTTCCTCAGGATTTTTTTCATTCCAGCTTTTTATAGTATCAATGTCATGTATTACTTCTACTTCTTTTGGATAGGATGGGTTTTGACTTGTTAATACAACACTTTTCCGATTAGGTAATGGACCACCTAGCGAATCGTAGGTTTTCCGCCCCATGATCATCGTATGACCAGTTGTTTTTTCTTTAAAAAACCTTAAATCCTTGGGTAGGCGCCAAGGCAAGTCATTGTTTAAACCCATTACACGATTACGATCTATTGCGACTACAAACGATAACATTATAAATTCTCTCCTCTCATGCACACTAAACAGCGATCGGTGCTTTGATAGCTGGGTGTGGAGAATAGTTTTTCATTTCAAAGTCACTCATATCAAAGTCAAAGATACTGGATTTCTCTGTATTTAAGATTAATTCTGGTAATTCTTTTATATCTCTTCCTAACTGTGTTGTTACTTGATCAATATGATTCCTGTAAATATGAGCATCACCAAATGTATGAACGAACTCCCCAACTTCAAGATTACATTCGTGTGCTATTAAATGTGTCAATAAAGCATAACTCGCTATATTGAATGGAACACCAAGAAATATATCTGCGCTTCTTTGATATAATTGGCAGGATAGTTTGCCATCTGCTACATAAAATTGAAACATTGTATGACATGGAGGGAGTGCCATATTTGGAACATCTTCAGGATTCCATGCAGACACAATATGCCGCCTGGAATCTGGATTTTCCCGAATCGATGTAATTACTTCTTTTAGTTGATCAATTGTATTGTTCTGGGTTGTCTTCCATTCACGCCATTGTTTTCCGTAAACCGATCCTAAATCTCCGAATTTCTCAGCGAAATCATCATCCTGCAAAATATTTTTTTTAAAAATATTCATTTGTTCTTGATATTGCTGATTAAAAGATTCATCTGATTGACTTTTATTACCAAAATCAGTCATGTCCGGACCATTGTATTCTTCGCTTTCCACCCATTTTTTAAACGCCCATTCATTCCATATATTATTATTATGCTTTAATAGAAAACGTATATTCGTATCACCATTTATAAACCACAAAAGCTCACTTGCAACAAGGCGAAACGGTACTTTCTTTGTTGTTAGTAATGGAAATCCACGACTTAAATCAAATCGGATTTGGTGTCCGAAAACGGATAGGGTCCCCGTATTTGTGCGATCTCCCTTTTTGTTTCCGTTGACAAGAACGTGCTTGCACATATCCAAATATGCTTGTTCACCATTTTGCATTATGTTCGCCTCCGTATCCGTATATTAAGATATTCCTAACAATTTAATGCATTTATTGTAACATAAACGTAACCTCAATACGTCATATAGGAAGTAATTTTGACATAACCCTGTTAGAAGAGTCCTGTTTAGAAAGGGGATAGTTTTGTGCTGAATACTACTGTTAAACATGTAGCAAAACAATCTTTCCTGTACAGCTGTGTATTAAGTCAACCGTTCACTGTCTTTGTTAATGCGTATCCTTTTATTCAAAGTAAAGCACTGCTTGAGGAGGAGTATTTAAACTACGGTGAGCACGGGGAATCAATTCGAATATTACAACATAAGTTAAATAAATTATCCTATTTCGACGACGAAATTGATGGAGATTTTAACATTTTGACAGAACATGCTATTAAAAAGTTTCAAAAAGATCACGGAATAACTGTTACGGGTCAGGCTAACAGGAAAACATTACACATCATTATTAGAGCTGAGCGCAGTAAATATATTAATCAATTGGTCAACGTTACAGACTCCATTTCACCTGGTATGAAGAATGATGACGTAGGAATTGTACAAAAAGCCCTCTATTATTTTGGATATTACAAAGGGAAGATTGACAACAGCTATGGTCCATTAACCGCTAGGGCAATTAAGACTGCTGAAGAACGACATAAGATTGATCTAACGGAAGAAGTCACAGAAACTCATGTTCAGACTCTGCACACATCTGTCGAACATGATAGTAGCGAAAACAATGATATTAAGATAAATGAATCTAAAAAAGAAGAATCCAATCCTATAGAAGTTAAAGTGAAAAAAAAAGAAAAAGTTAAAAAGGTAGACGTTGTACAATCGTCAAATGGAGGAACAGTAAGTGTTGCACGTTCATTAATAGGTACTCCATATGTTTGGGGTGGCCAATCGGTAAAAGGTTTTGACTGCAGCGGATTTATCCAATACGTGTTTGCAACTCAAAACGTTACTGTCCCACGCTCAGTTAATGATATGTGGAACTTTGCTTCCTCAGTTGGTAAGCCTTCGGTTGGTGACTTGGTTTTCTACGAAACGTATAAACCAGGACCTTCACATATGGGTATTTATATTGGAAATAACAGCTTTATTCATGCTGGCACGAATGGTGTAGAGGTCACGGATATGAGTTATCGTTATTGGCAAGAACGTTACCTTGGTGCAAAGCGAGTTAAATAAATGTTAAAGAGAAATGGAAAAAGTTATATTTTTATAAATCATAATCCGAACGTTCCATTTGGCGCGTTCGGATTATTTGCTTATTTTACTATAAAGTTCATATCAGCCAACGATGCGTTAAAATACGGTTTTATTTCAGACTCTCTCATGTTTTAGAGTTATGACTCACCTTTCCATTCCTGAAAGAAATGGTCTAAATACGTTTCCATAAACTGATGTCGCTCTTTTGCCATATCTATTGCAGTCTGTGTATGCATCATACCTTTCAGCTTTATCAGTTTGTCATAAAAATGCTGGATAGATGTATTATTCGGGTTCGTTCCATCATAAATATGCTGATCTTTGGTACCACCATAAGCAAAAACTCGAGCAATGCCGATTGCACCAATTGCGTCAAGCCGATCTGCATCCTGGACAATTTTCCCTTCAAGTGTAGATGGGGTTAACCCTTTACTAAATGAAACACTTTCCATTGCGCTCTGAATAGCTTTTACTTCGTGTTTGGTTACATTGATTTCATCTAAGAATTCATCCATCTCTATTCGGGCCAGCTGCGGATTTACAAATAACTTCTTATCTCCTACATCATGCAGCCATGCAGCTGCTTCAGTAATAAAGGCGTCAGCTGCTTCATTTCGGGCAATTGTTTTTGCAAGACGTGCAACGCGTTCCATATGATAAAAATCGTGTCCAGTTGCGTCATCCTGAAAAAGGTTAAAAATGTAATCGCGTATAGAATCGAGCTGTATTGTCTTATTATCCATTAAAACAAACCTACAATTTTCCCGTCTTCTAATACGTCCATATTATATGCAGCTGGTTTTTTGGGTAATCCCGGCATTGTCATCATTTCACCTGTCAAAACTACAATAAATCCTGCACCAATAGATGCGTGAAGCTCACGAATAGCAACAGTAAAGTTTTCAGGACGACCTAGTAATTTAGGATCGTCACTTAAAGAATACTGGGTTTTAGCCATGCAAATAGGAAGGTTTCCCCAGCCTTGGCTTTCATAAAAGGTTAACTGTTTCTTGGCTTTTTGGGATAATTCTATATCTGCAGCTCCATAAATTTTTTGTGTAACTGTTCTTATTTTAGTTTCCAAGGATTCATTCACATCATACGTGTATTGGAAGTCACGTTCGTTAGACTTAGCTTTTGCTATTATTTTTTCTGCGAGTTCAATCCCGCCTTTTCCACCTTTTTCCCATACCTCTGTTAACGCAACTTCAGCACCATGTGATTCACACCATGTTTGTATAAAATCTATTTCTGCTTGAGTGTCTGCAGGGAATTTGTTGATTGCAATAACATATGGTATTCCGAACTGTTCGATGGTTTCCATATGTTTTTTTAAATTAGACATTCCATTTTTTAGCGCTTCCACATTTTCCGTTTTCAAATTGTCTTTGGCAACTCCACCATGCATTTTCAAGGCACGTACTGTTGCAACAATAACGACTGCATCTGTATCTATTTCCCCTGCTCTTGACTTGATATTCAAAAACTTCTCAGCTCCAAGGTCTGCCCCGAAACCTGCCTCGGTTACAACGTATTCGCCCAGTTTAGCTGCAGTTTTAGTAGCCATGATACTGTTACATCCGTGGGCAATGTTTGCAAAAGGACCGCCGTGGATGATAGCTGGAGTATTTTCAGTTGTTTGAACCAGATTTGGTTTGATAGCATCTTTTAAAAGTAACGTCAGTGCACCCTCCACTTGTAAATCTTTAACGGTAACCGGCTCTTCCTCGTATGTATATCCGATTACGATACGTGAAATACGCTCTTTCAAATCTTCTAAATCGGTGGATAAGCATAATATTGCCATTATTTCAGAAGCAACTGTAATCGTGAAGCCATCTTCACGAGGGACACCACGAAGCGGACCACCAAGACCTACTACAATTTGTCTTAATACACGATCATTCATATCCATTACGCGTTTCCACTCTATTCTTCTCGGATCAATATTTAACTCATTCCCCCGATGGATATGATTATCTATGATTGCGGATAACGCGTTATTAGCACTTGTAATCGCATGAAGATCACCAGTGAAATGCAAGTTTATATCTTCCATTGGCAAAACCTGCGAATAACCACCTCCGGCCGCACCACCTTTCATTCCCATTACTGGGCCAAGTGACGGTTCACGTAAAGCGATTATTGCTTTTTGGTTCAATTTATTCAGTGCTTGTCCCAGTCCAACAGTTACCGTAGATTTCCCTTCACCGGCAGGCGTTGGATTAATTGAAGTAACTAAAATGACTTTACCATTTGGCTTACTGTCCAACTTTTTCAAGAGGTTATCTGACAGTTTAGCTTTCGTATGACCGTATGGTTCCCAGTCTTCCTCAGTCAAATCAAGGTCATTTGCTATTTCTCTAATTGGTTTAAGTGATGCTCCTTGTGCAATTTCAATGTCCGTCTTCAATAATATTACCCCTTTCCTTTTTTCATATGTCTAGTTTACCTTAAATTGAAAAAGAGTTATATGAAAAATTAAAAAATATGCCAGGAAGTCAATTTAAATATAGATTTTTGCTCTTGACTGAATAATCAAATTAAGCTATATTGGACTCAAGCAAAGTAGATGTGGAGCATAGCGATATCGTATCTATCTGCTTTGTATTAACACGTTTTACGTGAAAGTTTTTAGGAGGATTTATAAGATGGAAAACGGGACTGTAAAATGGTTTAATGCAGAAAAAGGTTATGGATTTATCCAAGTTGAAGATGGTGATGATGTTTTTGTACATTTCTCAGCAATTCAGGAAGAAGGATTCAAATCATTAGAAGAGGGTCAATCTGTATCATTTGAAATTATCGAAGGCGAGCGCGGACCACAAGCTGCTAATGTCACAAAAAATTAGTACTCGTATAAATGAAACCGACAATCATACTCGACTGTCGGTTTTTTTGTGCGTGGAAAGCACCGCCCGCAGCGATCCTGGACGGCTGCTTTAGAGTATATTTAAGATAATAAACTAATGTTATTTCACAGGATAGATATTTTGCGCACCTCCAACAATAGATTGAAGGCTAATTCCACAACTGCAGGCAACACCATCTTATGTATGCTGGAGAGTTGGTTACTGCCCTCTATAAAAATTTACTACTGACGTTTTTAAAAGAAAAATTTTTCTAAACTTTATATACTTGCATTACCTGATAGTAATCCGTATAATAAATTCTGTTGATTTTCCGCGGTTCGTAAACTCCCGCGTTATCAAAACTAAGGAGGATATTAATATGTCCAACGAATTAATATGGATAGTTTTTGCACTTGTAAATTTTTCATTATTACTGTTATTTTACCGTCTATTTGGTAAAATGGGACTGTTTGTTTGGATCGGGATGGCTACGGTTATAGCTAATATTCAGGTTTTAAAAACTGTTGAATTATTTGGTTTGACGGCAACCTTAGGTAATATTATTTACGGTTCTGCCTACTTAGCTACCGATATTATAAATGAAAAATATAGTAAGAAAGATGCTAAAAAAGCAGTGTGGCTAGGTTTCTCCACTCTGCTTGCAATGACTGTTATTATGCAGCTGGCGATGGCTTTTGAACCTGCTGAAAGTGACTTTGCGCAAGGTGCTCTCGAAACATTGTTTGGTTTAATTCCACAAATCGCTCTTGGTAGTATGATTGCTTACATTGTAAGTCAATACTTTGATGTATGGGTTTACGATAAATTCAGAAAAATTTTCCCTTCCACAAAGTATCTTTGGTTACGTAACAATGGTAGTACCATGATTAGTCAATTGCTGGATACTGCAGTATTCTGCAGTATTGCATTCTATGGTCAATATCCACTTGATATCTGGATAGAAATATTTATAACAACCTATGTAATTAAATTTATAGTTGCATTAATTGATACACCATTTATGTATATTGCAAAATATATGAAGGGTAGCTGATCAGCTACCCTTTTTTTAATGTTTCTATATCTTTCAAAGCTTGATTTTCTACTGGCAGACGCCATTTCAAAAGGATAAAAATATGAAGGAACGGAAAAATTATCGCTGTGTAGAGAGCACCTAATAGTAATGGAATAATAAATAACTCTATTCCTACAATAAGATAATTAGGATGTTTTACAAAGCGGTAAGGTCCGCTTGATCGTAAAGTAGAACCAGGTAAAATTATTACCTTTGTATTCCAAAACTTTCCTAGACTGCTTATACACCAGACACGAGCAATTTGAGTGAGTATGAATATTCCAAATAAGAAAGGATTAATAGCCTCCAAACGAGTGTCAGAAAGCAAAACTTCCGTAATAATACTTATAAAAAAGAGAATATGGAGGATGACAAACCATTTATAATGATTTCCCCCACGTTCAACCCCACCTTGTAGCAGCATCCATGCTTCATTTTTTCGGGCGATAATTAATTCCGCTACCCTCTGACAAACTAGAAACGCAATTATAATCCAAATCCATAACGTCATCTGTACCACTCCAGCAATAACAATTCTGAGCTGAATCCAGGACCGAGTGCCGACAAAATACTATGCTCACCAACTGGAACATCTTCTTTCATCCATTCATTTAGCACGTAGATCACAGTAGCCGATGACATGTTACCATGTTCTTTTAATACCTTATGGGAATGAAGAAACTTTTCCCCAGTCACCTGCAATACCTCTTCCATTGCATCCAGCACTTTTTTTCCGCCAGGATGTGCAATAAATGAATGAACATCTTCTTTCGAAAGTTTATTTTTTGATATAAAGTCATAAATATGACTTTTCCAAAGAGTATGTACAAGTCCCGGTATACTTTTTGAGAAGATAACGCCTAATCCATCATTGGTAACATCCCATCCCATGACAGATAATGTATTTCTTTCCAGGTGGGAGCTTGTATTCATAATTTTTGGTCTTGTTTTTTTAATATGTGCAAGATAAGGAGACTTTTCTCCAATGAGCAAGGTTGCTCCAACACCGTCACCAAATAGAGCAGTACCGATAATATTACTTTTTGAGGAATCATCTTTTTGGAAAGTTAGACTACATAACTCACAACAAATCAGGAGTGCCGTCTTCTCTGGATGGGCCGTAATCCAATCATTAACTCTTGCTAACCCAGTTGCGCCTCCCGCACATCCTAATCCCCACAACGGCATACGTGCCACGTCTGATCGAAAAGGACGTTCATTAATAATGTACGCATCTAGTGAAGGAGTAGCAATTCCAGTGCTTGATACAAATGCAATCATATCTACTGCTTCATAAGGAACGTCCTCTGTTAATTGGGTTTTGTTAGAGAGACAGGAGTCAATGGCATCAAGTGAATATTCTATCGCGTATTTTTGATATAAATCATTCTTTTCTTTAAATGTATGTTCCTCTTTAAACCAGTCTTTACTAACAACTAGCTGACGTTTATCAATTCTTGCATGATCATAAACAGGCATTAGACGTTCCAATTGTTTTTCATCGTAAGGAAAAATATGCTTAATTAATTGTTTGACTTCACTCTGCAGTAACTCATGTCTTGGAATACCAAGGCCAACGGAAGCTATATATGACATACTATCACCTCTTATCTTTCATTTAGGATGCTCGATAGTGAATAAAATAATACGTAATAAAAAGACAAGGCAAAAAAGCCCTGTCTTCCCTTACAACTTATATATACCTGAATACTTATCGGTAAGATAGTTTACCAGATATGCAGAATTCAGCTTCTCATTTGTTACATCTTCTACTATTTCAAGCGGTTTTTTCAATTTGCCGTATTGATGTATATTAGTGGTCAACCATTCTTTGATTGGCGTGAAATCTCCTGAAGTAATCTGCTTATCTATATCCATTTCATTTTTCAATGTGTGATTAAATTGTGCCGCGTACATGTATCCCAGTGCATACGAAGGGAAATAACCAAAGTCTCCACCAGACCAATGGATATCCTGTAAAACACCTTCACGATCTGTTGGTGGGGTCACACCTAGGTACTCCTGCATTTTTTCATTCCATAATTCAGGCAGATCAGCAACTTTGATATCACCATTTATCAGGCTCTTTTCCAGTTCATATCGAATCATAATATGTAAAGGATATGTTAACTCGTCAGCTTCAATACGAATAAGTGAAGGTTTCACTTCGTTGACTGCCTGATAAAAATCAGCTAAAGGCACAGACTGGAAATTATCTGGAGCAAAAGATTTAAATAGCTCATAATGAGAGCTCCAGAAAGATTCCGTTCTTCCTACAAAGTTCTCCCAAAATAATGACTGAGACTCGTGTATCCCCATAGAAGTTCCACCTGAAAGTGGAGTATTGGAAAGACGCTTACTAATATTTTGCTCGTATAAAGCATGTCCACCC
Source organism: Virgibacillus flavescens (assembly GCF_050574275.1). Taxonomy (GTDB): domain Bacteria; phylum Bacillota; class Bacilli; order Bacillales; family Amphibacillaceae; genus Virgibacillus_F; species Virgibacillus_F flavescens. The sequence continues at coordinate 2,407,432 of NZ_CP192260.1, read as the reverse complement.
TCATGAATGGTTCCAAATATAGCTGTCCGAAAGTCAGTTTCATCATATTTGGTTGTCACTCTCACATCATTCTGGTTCAAAGCAATGGCGAATGGGTGAATCGTCTCATCAAGTCGACCAGATGAGAAGTCATATCCCATTTTTTCAAGTATTGCTAAGCTGAACGCTTTTTGATTATCTTTCGGGAAATGTCCTTCAAGTATTGATGGATCCGGCTGAACAGGGCTTGCAGAAATTCGATTCAATAAATTTGTTAAAGAAGTTCTTAATTCTGGAAAGACATTATCAAGCGTTTTCACAGTTACACCTGGTTCATAATTATCTAACAGAGCATCATAGATATTATCTTCATATCCCCAGTAGTTTGCAAACTTTTGGTTAAATTCAACTAGTTTTTCTAAATAAGGCTGGAATAGAGAAAAATCATCTTTCTCTCTAGCTTCTTGCCAAATAGCCTCTGATTTAGACTGAAGCATAACAAATTCTTTGTATTCATCAGAAGGAATTTTACGATTTCGCTCATACTTGTCTTCACATTCAGCAACTGTCTTCTTAATTATTTCATCTTTTGAATGGTCCTTTAAAACATCTATAAAGTATTTCATTTTCTCAGAGGTTTCAAGCTGATGCAGTTTCTCAGATAAAAATCCAACGACAGCTGAGCGTTGTTCTACGCCTTTTTTCGGAATTTTAGTTCTCATATCCCAATGCGCTAACATAATTGTTTCTTTATAAGCGTTTTGTTCATCAAGTAAGTTTTGAAAATCCTTTTCAACAAGTGCAATATTGTCCAATTTTATTTTCCTCCTACTTTTTTTCCGAAGTATTGGTAATAATCTGTGCGTATAAATCCATTAAATAACTTTCTTTTCTTTGTTGCCTTTTGACCATAGTTTTTTTCGAATTCTTCAAAGGCTGTAATAATATAGACACTCCAGCTCGGATGTTCCTTTAGAATCGCACCCAAATCTTTATGCATTTTCGCTATCTCTTCCTTATCCCCTATCCGTTCACCGTAAGGAGGGTTACTAACGATATATCCATTTTCTTTGCGTATATTCAAATCTCTAACTTGCATTTGCTTCCATTCGATTAGATCACCTAGACCTGCTTCACGAGCATTTTCTTTAGATATGCTTATCATGTTATGATCGATATCAGAACCAATTATTTGCAGTTTTTGATCATAATTGGCTTTTTCTTCAACTTCTTCATAAGCTGCATCCCAATACTTATCTTTAACAAAACCCCAGTCCTGTGAAGCAAAATCACGATTAAATCCTGGTGCAATATTTTGACCAATCAATGCCGCTTCAATCGGAAGCGATCCGGAACCACAAAAAGGGTCTATTAGAGGGTATTCTGGCTTCCAGTTTGTTAATTTTAGTAATGCCGCAGCCATTGTTTCTTTTAATGGTGCTTCTCCTTGCCCTACGCGATAACCACGCTTATGAAGACCACTGCCTGACGTATCCATTGTCAACGTGACCTTATCTTTTAATAAAGCAACTTCTATGCGGTATAATGCGCCAGTCTCGGGCATGTTAGTTGCTAATCCGTATTTTAATTTCAAGCGTTCTGCTACTGCTTTTTTAACAATTGCCTGGCAATCCGGTACACTGTATAATTTTGATTTAATTGATTTTCCTATTACCGGGAATTGCCCATATTCTGTAATAAACGATTCCCACGGTAAAGCTTTCGTTCCTTCGAAAAGTTCATCAAATGATTTTGCTTCAAACTCACCTACCAGCAATTTCACCCGATCTCCAGTTCTCAGCCACAAATTACACCTTGGAATCGCTGAAACTGGTGCATCAAATATTACTTTCCCATTCTCTACTTGTACTTCATATCCTAAATCTTTAACTTCGTTGGCAACTACAGATTCTAATCCCATAGCTGCTGTTGCAATTAATGTTACATGTTGAGCCATATTTACGTTCCTTTCTGATTAAAACTAAATTACGTATAGTCTACCACAAATCATATCCGGATTTGAAACAGAAACTGGATACATTAGAAAAATTCAACAATTTTACCTGAGAATAAGTAATTCAGATTAGAAAAACCCTTTTAAAAGTGTTGAAACTTTTAAAAGGGTTTTATATGTAGACCATTAAATACTCATTAAGCCATGTTCTGTACCGTTGTACTCAAATGGTGGTCAGCCTTGTACGCTGGTTGTAATCATCTATCTACAAGTTATTAACTTGTCCTTTTTTCGGTTCGTTTACCTAATCAAAGATGCCCCTACCAATATTTGGGTTGCTCACTCGTGGGGTTTACCTCGTTCCACTTAATCTGTTTCCAGACTAACTACGTCACTGTGGCACTTTCAAGGATCGTATTCCATATCAAAAGACGTAGGAATTTCCCCTGCCGTTAACCTAATAGGTTACCTTGACTTATGATTTCGTCAAGCACGAACACTACAAACGTCACAGTTTGTGCGAGCATGGACTTTCCTCTACATATTCATAATGATATGCAGCGATTACATGAGTATTTAATTTAAATTACTCTTAATTATAACATGAAAGAGTCTTCTTTGAAACAACAGATTTACTCTGTTTCAGCAAATTTTTTACCAAAAACAGCTTTTTCAAGGTTAGATAAACGTTTCAAAACGTCATAATTAACTTGATGATTTGGTGTAGTAGATCTAGTTCTTGATTGATCTGATTGTGTTTTAAGTCTTTCGTTTTCTTGTCTTAAACGGTCAATTTCCTGTTGAAAAGTATCATAGTCCTGAATAACTGTATCCAAAAACTCGTCCACTTCTTCTTGATTATATCCACGCATACCAGTCTTAAAATCTTTTTCAAGAATATCTTTACCACTTAACTTAATACTTTTTAAACTCATTTTGATAATCACCTCATATCTTCTACAAAGTCTTTTTTATTTTTTCAAACAATATTCGAAATGTCAATTTTAAGTATATGTCTGCATTCCTAAATTATGAATTACTACCTAAGTATAACATTAATAGTGATAGATAGCATGACATCCTTTTTTTTATTCTATGGTTCTGGAATCTAATATAAAAAAAAGAAGCTAGTAATATCCGCTTCTTTTACGTCTTAGGTAGATCATTTGGCTGAAATGAAAAAGGCAGTAGTTCTTCCATTGTCACAACCTTTAGTTGGTTATGCAGATTTGTCAGATAAACAGTAGTATCTGGTTTAAAAAACTCACTCATAACCTGTCTGCATGAACCGCATGGTGGAACAGGTCGTTCTGTATCAGCTGCAACTGCAAGTTCAGCAAATTCTGTTTCACCATCTGCAATCGCTTTAAAAATTGCAACTCGTTCAGCACACAAACTAACGGGGTATGCTGCATTCTCAATATTACAACCTGTATAAACCTTGCCAGATTTCGTAAGCAATGCGGCCCCTACAGGGAATTTAGAGTATGGAACATATGCATTGGCTCTTATTTTAATTGCTTTTTCGATCAGTTTTTCTTTATCCATGCTCCTCTTACCCCCAATCACACAATGTGGAAAATTAGTATATAGGATTCCTTACACATTGTAAAGAACATTAACCATCTGTCAGCTCTAATTCCCTTAGTAATTGGTCAAAAATGAACAGCACAGAATGATTCAGTTCCATATAACGCTTTCGTTTAGCATCAATATAGTAACTGTGCATTAATAATAGTTCCATGTTTTCTCTGGTAGAAGTTATCTGATGTGGATGCACATTTACTTTTCTTTGTTTAACAATCTCAAGTGCATCTGATTCCCACTGTTCCAATAAGGTATATACTGGCGCTGTGTTGGTTTTAACCATTGTGAAGAAATTTATATCTTTTTTGTTCTCTGGTGGATCATTTCTTTCATAGTTATCTTTTAATTCCTGTAAATGTTTCTTCAATTTTATCGTTTGTTCTTTAAGTTTCATTTAATATTGCACCTTCCCTGCCCTGTCTCCTATTTTATCATTAACTAAATTGAATTCAAACTGGTAAACGATAAAGGAAGATAGTAAGAAGCAATAAAAATTATTTAATAGTAGAACGTAATCGATTTTTAACTATCATAGCGTTGTTCATATTTTGATTAGCGCTTTGAAAGCTGTCGAGTATAGCTCGGTCAACCCTTAATTCGAGCACATGGTCAATCATCTGTAATTGATCATAAATATGCTGAAGTGAATCATTTGTTCCTTTTTGGTCTAAGCCATCACTGGAAACATTAATTTCATTACGTGCGATACCCATATCTTATCCTCCCTTTTTTACTGATACAACATACTATTCGCCACTAAACCTGCTGCACCTTTACGTTCGACAAAACTAGTGACGATTAGTATTTATAAGAAGAAATCAGACATTATTTTTGCTCATGAACTCCTTCAGGTATACATAAGAAAACAAGGCCGTTCTCTTCCTGTAGAATTTTTTTGCGACATTCGTTTTTATATGAACTTCCTTGTGATCAATCCAATCTTTCTTAATACCCCTCGATTTATACCAGTCGTTTCGAATATTATCCTGATGCGTGATTGAAGGATAAATTTGATTTAGTGATGGACTTATTGGAAATGGAAGATCAAAATACTTTTCATAATCTCCTCTCGAGCCGGTATGTTTCTCTTTACGTGTAAATTGAACGAGATTTGAATAGTTCTGCTTATTAAAAACAGCAGTTGCTAAATGTTTCCCTAATGCTATTCTCCTGGAAAGGTTTGTGAAATTGTGTACAAAAGCACCATAAAGTGGCAGGGATTCGGAAGGTAAAATAACTGCATTCATATAACTGAAATTTTGCAAGCGATATGGCAATTCATTAAATACACGTGATTGAAAAAACGATTGTTTCACTACTGGTTGTTGGATTACGTTTTGTTCATTAATAATAAGTGAAGACATCAACCTTTCCGTGTTCTGTTCTTCCCAAAATATTAACCATTCTCGTTGCATAAATTTTGATATATACAATTGATCAAATAAATGAAACATCGGTTTATTGAGTTTACAGGAAAGTTTATACGTTAATAATTGAGGATAAGCATCTGAAAAAATCAGCCAATTAGCGCGCTCATAAGTCATAAATAGCCTTTTTCTCTCTTTTTCACCTAATAGTTTTTGGAATGGCTTTAAGTTGAGATCGGTCATGTTCCAGCCAGCATTTCTCGATACTATACTTGCTAAAAATGCCCATTTTATCTCTGGAAACTGAAAGTAGAAAGTTTGATAGGCGTGAGTTCGGGTAATATTATCTAGATTATGTGTTTTTGTCTGCTTTATTATATAATGTAGATAATCTTGATTTTTAAAAGCTATGTACATGCGTGTGCCTACTTTCATAATCATTTTTCTGTTATGATACTTAAATATGTAAGGTGGGAGTCGATGAATTATCCTAATGGAAAGAAAACCGCTGCTTCATTCCCAAGTAATCTAACTAAAACAGAGAATGCTTTCAGCAACCGGGGAATGTCTCTTGAGGAAGATATCAACATAACCAATTCCTTTTATTTGGATTCAAATATGGCCGTCATTCATAAAAAACCTACACCTGTACAAATAGTAAAGGTCAATTATCCTAAGAGAAGTGCTGCCGTAATAACGGAAGGATATTTTAAACAAGCCTCTACAACCGATTATAATGGAATATACAGGGGTAAACATATTGATTTTGAGGCAAAAGAAACTAAAAACAAAACAAGATTCCCCTTGGCAAACATTCATAATCACCAGCTTGATCACATGCGAACTGTAGTTGATCATGGAGGTATTTCATTTTTACTAATTCGTTTTTCCCAATTTAATGAGACGTATTATTTTTCTGCTGAGAAACTTTTTACTTATTGGGACGACAAATCTAGTGGGAAAAGTAAATCCATTCCTTATCAGGTTATTAAAGAAAATGGTTATCTTATTCCATTTCACTATCAGAAAAGAATTGATTATTTAGCTATCATTGATAAGTTTTATTTTTAGAACGGAGGAAAATTCAATATGTCACAAGACAGTCAATCCCGTACAGGTAGACGTAAACAAAAAAAAGGTAAGAAAAAGCCACTTTGGAAACGTATTGTATTAATAGTCCTTATTATGGGATTAGCCATGATGATCGGTGTAGGGGCACTCTTTACTTATTATATTGCCACCGCTCCAGAAATTGATGCATCTAAGCTTTCCGAACCATTCTCATCGAAGATCTACGATAAAGATGGGGAACTATTTGCGGATCTAGGTTCAGAACAGCGAACAAGAATAGAATACAGTGATTTACCTCCTGTATTAATAGATGCTGTAATAGCAACTGAGGATTCACGATTTTTTGAACACCCTGGAATCGATATCTGGAGAATTGGAGGAGCAGTTGTTTCAAATATTACTAACGGCTTCGGATCTGAAGGTGCAAGTACTATAACTCAACAGGTTGTAGAAAAATCCTTCCTTTCACCTGAGAAAAAAATTAGCCTTAAAGTGCAGGAACAATGGCTAGCTCTAAAACTCGAACAAAAATATTCGAAAAAAGAAATTATGGAAATGTATTTAAACAAAATATATTACGGAAGTGGTGCCTACGGAGTTGCAAAAGCGGCGGAAGTTTATTTTGGGATAACTGATCTAAGTAAGCTATCCTTGCCACAGGCAGCTATACTGGCCGGCCTTCCGCAGCGGCCCTCTGCATATAATCCTTTTGAGAGTCCAGAATTAATGAAAGACAGAATGAATACAGTACTAAACCTAATGGTTATGCATGGTAAAATAACTGAAAAAGAAGCGGAAGAAGCTAAAAAAGTTGATATACCGTCACTTTTGAAAAAATCAAATCCAGATGATAATGATTCGTATGCTGCTTTTTTGCAAAAAGTTAAAGCAGAAGTTGCTGCAAAACTGGATGGCGCCGATATTTATACAGACGGACTAAAAATTTACACTACGTTAGATACAAATGCACAAGAATATGTAGAATTTCTAATGTCTGATGCCGAGGATAACCCAATCCCTTACTATGATAAAGAAATGCAGGCGGGAATGGTCGTACTCGATACCCAAAATGGCGCAATACGCGCAATTGGTGGCGGCAGGAAAAGCCTTGAGAATGATGGCTTTAATTACGCTTTAGATATTAAGCGTCAGCCTGGTTCCACATTTAAACCAATAATCAGCTATGGTCCAGCGATTGAATACAATAAGTGGTCTACCTATCATCAGGTAAATGATGATAAACCATATGAGATTAAAGGTTCCGAAGGTAATACTATCAGAAACTGGAATAGAGAATACAGCGGTTGGATGTCTATTCGAACTGCTCTAGCAGAATCATTAAATGTACCAGCAGTTAAAACATTAGAAGAAACGGGTTATGACAAGGCCCAACAGTTTGCTGAAGGTCTAGGAATAGAATATCCAGATGACTCATTGACAATCGGAGATGCTATTGGCGGAACAGGTAATAGTTCAACTAATCCTCTCGAACTTGCTGGTGCTTATAGAGCCTTTGCTAACGAAGGGATATATAATGAACCATACACTGTAACTAAAGTGGTTTTCCCTAGTGGAAAAGAAGTTGATACAAAACCTGAACCTGAAGCAGTAATGTCCGAATATACCGCGTATATGATGTCAGATATGCTGAAGACTGCAATAACTGAAGGTAGTGGAGCTAATGCAGATATACCAGGACTTGAAGTTGCCGGAAAGACTGGTACTACAAATAGAGATGGCGTAGATAACGCTGTAGACTCTTGGTTCAGTGGGTATACGACAAATTATACGATCTCCGTCTGGACAGGATATGACAGTGAAAAAGTGGGAATAAAAGACACTCAAATTCCACACGCACTGTTTAAATACACGATGAAGGAATTATCAAAAGACAAAGAAACTGCTGACTTTCAAAAACCAGATTCAGTTGTAGAAGTTGCTGTTGAAGAAGGTTCCAGACCTGCTAAGTTACCGAGTGAATACACTCCAGAATCTGAAATCGTTACGGAACTGTTTGTCAAAGGTAATACACCGTCCAAAACATCCGAAAAATACGATCAGCTGGATCCAGTTAGTGGTCTGAGTGCAAAATATAATAAAGACTCACAGGCAATTCAAGTGAATTGGGACTATGAATCAAATGACGCAGAATTTAAAGTTAGTGCAAGTATTGATGGTGGAGCTATGCAAGAATTGTCTTCCACACAGGACAAATCACTAGAAATCTCAAATGTTGAACCAGGAACAGACTATGAAATTCAAGTAATAGCAATAAGTAAAGATGATTCAGGCAGCACTAGTGAAGCTAAAACAACTCGTGTTAAAGTACCTGATAATGAAGATAAAGAGGAAAAAGAAGATGAAGATAAAGAAAACGAAGGTGATCCTGAAGGTGAAGACGAATCCGGAGAAAGTGGAAATGTTAATCCCGTAACTGGAATTTCTGCATCTTATGATTCAGCAAATAAATCTTTAACGTTTTCTTGGAAATATCAAGGAGCAAAAGCTAATTTTAATGTTTCCGTTTCACCTGGTGGAATAAGTGATACTGCTAGTTCCAATAGTTATACAGTTCCAAATGTTAAAGAAGGTGAAACATATACGATTACTATCGTTGCCGTTGGAAATAACGGTGAACAAAGCGAACCTGTCAAAGGGGAAACTACTGTACCCGCTAGTGACCCTGAATCTGGTACCGGTGATGGTAATAGTGAAACGCAATCTGAAGGTAATAGTGCTAGAACATCATCCCAAGGTAATGAAAGCAACAATAATTCAAACGAGAACAGTAATTCTGAGAATAATGAATAAGAAAAAAAGAGACCGTCATTACGATGGTCTCTTTTTTATATAATTAACTTTATTACCAAGAAATTTTCTTAATCTGCCGTCCAGGACCGCTCCCGCTCCGGGCGGTGCTTTCCGCGAGCACGGCTTCAGTCTCCTCAAGAAGAGCAGCTTCCATCAAATACAACATAGTAATTAGCAGCATGCATTAGGATAGTAATATTTGCAATTTGTGTTACTCATGATTGTCTATGTGCGGAAGCTAATTTATATATTTATCGAGCTTTCATCCTCTTCTGCCCTTCCCTGCAGATATCCAGCAATGGACACTCAGGACAATTAGGATTCCTTGATTTGCAATGATACCTCCCAAAAAATATCAATCTATGGTGTGTTGCTGTCCATTCTTCCTTTGGAACTTTCTTCATTAGTGTTTCTTCAACTTGCACTACAGAATCTTTCCAACGACAAATACCTAATCGTTTTGAAACCCGTTCAACATGCGTATCGACAGCAATAGAAGGTTCTCCAAATGCCACAGATGCTACTACATTTGCTGTTTTTCTTCCGACGCCAGCTAATTTAACAAGATCGGTTTTGGTGTTTGGCACCTCTCCATTATATTCGTCCAATAATGACCGACAGAGTTTTTGAATGTTTTTTGCCTTATTACGATAAAGTCCTATTGATCGAATATCCTGTTGAAGCTCCTCGAGTGAAACTGAGAGAAAATCTTCAGGTGTTTTATATTTTTGAAATAGACTTTTGGTTACTTTATTTACCAATATATCTGTACACTGAGCTGATAGTAAAACGGCAATTACTAATTCAAACGGGTTTTTATGAACGAGTTCGCATTCTGCATCAGGAAACATTTTTTCTATTTCATCCAAGGAGTACCTAACCTGCGCTTTATTTAACACGTTTTAGTCCTCCCCTTCCAGCCAATTGTAATAAAAAGAAGTGTCCCGCTTTTCATTATTTTTACTTGGTGTTGTTTTGCTGCTGTGGAAATTTTTACTCGATTCCCTGGCTTTCTCAACTGTGAGTATGCCTTTCTTTTTCCATTCCCTAAGAATCCTGTCGATATATTTAAAATTCAGTTTACCCATTAAAACAGATTCACGGAGTGCAGCTTTTATCAACGATGGTTCTAAATTATCCTCATCCAGCCACACATTTATCGTTTCTATTTCAAAAGGTGAAATCGGGCGTCCAAATTCCTGTTCAAACAAAATGAACAAGGTTCCATCTTCCAGACCAGATTCAGGCTTTTGTTTTTGCTCACTAAAGATAATGTTCCATAGGGGATCCAGTGAATATACTTCAGATACACGATCCTCACTATTTTGTTTTTGTTCAATGGATAAATAATTTTTCTGAATTAGCTTTCTAAGACCTTTTGCACATTCCTGTTCGCTTAAAGTGAGAGCTGATGCTAACTCATACGGAGTCGGAAAGTCATTTTGCTCATGCAGGAAGCGGTGTAACTGCAGTATTAACATAGTATCTGCTTCATCAAGACCAAGTGATTTATATGAAGTCAGTAATTTTATAGGTATTGGTAATTGTTCTATTAACAAATTTTGATATGGAATTGATTTAGTCATAATAAATATACACCTCACTGCTAGTATAGCATGAAAATATTGTTCGTTTTCAATTAAAAATCCCTTGTACTAAATAAGCGACAAGGGATTTATAAAGCTATTTTTTTATGGATATAAGCGATTTAATAACCGCGGAAATGGAATGGTTTCCCTCACATGATCTACACCGGATAGCCAAGCTACTGTACGCTCTAATCCAAGACCAAACCCAGAATGTGGAACGCTTCCGTACTTCCGTAATTCGAGGTACCATTTATATGCCTCGCTAGTTAATCCATGTTCTTCGTATCGTTTTGTCATTAATTCTAAATCGTCAATTCGTTGAGAACCACCGATAATTTCGCCATATCCTTCAGGTGCAATTAAGTCTGCACATAATACAACATCTGAACGATTTGGATCAGGTTTCATGTAAAACGCTTTTATCTCAGCAGGATAATTTGTAATGAACACTGGTTTCTCAAAATGCTCAGCAATGGCTGTTTCATGAGGAGACCCAAAGTCTTCTCCCCATTCAATATCGTCAAACCCTTTATCTTTTAACAACGTAATCGCATCATCATAGGAAATGCGAGGAAATGGAGCCTTTATAAGTTCTAGTTTTGTCGTATCACGTTCTAATATACCAAGCTCTAGTTTGCAGTTGTCTAATACTGACTGTGCCAGAAAGCTTACATAGTTCTCTTGTACTTCCAAGCTTTCATCATGGTCTACAAACGCCATTTCTGGCTCTATCATCCAGAATTCGATAAGGTGTCTTCTGGTTTTTGATTTTTCTGCACGAAAAGTTGGCCCGAATGAAAATACTTTTCCAAAAGCCATTGCTGCGGCTTCCATATAAAGCTGGCCACTTTGAGATAAGTAAGCCTCTTCTTCAAAATATTTTGTGTGAAATAGTTCGGTTGTCCCCTCGGCAGAAGACCCCGTTAATATCGGTGGATCTATTTTTACATATTCGTTTTTATTAAAGAATTCATAAGTTGCTCGAATAATTTCATTACGTATTTTCATTACTGAATGCTGACGTTTTGATCGAAGCCATAAATGACGATGATCCATTAAAAACTCTGTTCCGTGTTCCTTAGGTGTTATTGGATAGTCGGTTGCTTCATGTATCAATTCGATTTCACTTACCTGCATTTCATAACCGAATGGAGATCTCGTATCTTCGACGATTTTCCCAGTTATGTACATAGATGATTCCTGTGTCATATTTTTTGCTAATTGAAACGTTTCTTCAGATACATCACTTTTTGCTACGACGCCTTGCATAAATCCTGTTCCATCTCTTAGTTGCAGAAATGCAATTTTTCCGCTTGAGCGCTTGTTTGAAAGCCATGCACCGATTGTTACGGTTTGCTCATTATTTTTAGGTGACTGTGATATTGTTATTTTCAATTAAATCCCTCCGTATAGCTATTATTGATGGCTTATAACAAATCGTTTGATTCGATTTGCTGCTTCCTTTAATAAATCAATTGAGGTTGCGTAAGATAATCTAACATTCTCAGGTGATCCAAAACCGGATCCTGGCACGAGCGCAACTTTTTCTTCATCGAGAAGAGCAGTTACCCATGCGTCGACAGACTCAAATCCATTCATATTTACAGCTTTTTCTACATTTGGAAAAAGATAGAAAGCGCCATTAGGCTTTTCACATGTAATTCCTGGAATATCAATGATTAAGTCATACAACGTATTAAGTCGTTCTTTAAAAGCCTGTTTCATCTCTGTAATTGGATCTTCATCAGATTCATATGCAGCTAATGCGGCAAATTGCGCAATAGAGGTAGGATTAGACGTCGAATGCGAGGCAAGGTTAGTCATTGCTTTAATGATGGTCTTGTTACCCGCTGCGTATCCTATACGCCATCCTGTCATAGCATGCGATTTAGACACACCATTAATGATGATTGTCTGCTCTTTTAACTGCTCAGACAACTGTGCAATAGAAACATGGTGATCATCTGTATATATTAGCTTTTCATAAATTTCGTCTGAAACGATAAGTATACCGTGTTTTAGACAAATTTCACCTAATGCTTTTAATTCTGCAGCAGTATACATCATTCCAGTTGGATTACTTGGTGAATTCAGTATAACTGCTTTAGTACTATCGGTAATAACCGCTTCTAATTGATCCGGAGTTAATTTAAAACTATTCTTTTCGGAAGCTTTGACAATAACTGGTTTTCCGCCAGCCAGTTTAATTTGTTCAGGATAGCTAACCCAGTAAGGTGCAGGTACAATTACTTCATCAGTTGGATTAATTAGAACTTGAAATAATGTATATAACGCATGTTTTGCACCAGTAGTCACTATTATTTCATCAGGACTATATTGTAAATTGTTATCATTTTTAAACTTACTGCAAATTGCTTTTCGAAGCTCTAATACACCACCTGAAGGTGTATATTTAGTCATTCCATTATCCATTGCTTCCTTAGCAGAATCGATGATGTACTGTGGTGTATTAAAATCTGGCTCTCCTGCACCTAAACCAATTACATCATGACCTTCTTCCTTTAATTGTTTTGCTTTTGCTGTAATTGCCAGCGTTGACGATGGTGTCAATGTTTTTACCCTGTTTGCTAAATCCATGTAATCACCTCTCTAATTAAAAATTGATTTTAGCTGGTAACGCTGCAGACGTTTACCATCAAATATTGAAAAATAATCAAAAACATACCGTTTCGATGCGTCAACATACGTCAACTCCCACAATGGCTCATTGTTTTGCATTGCTGGGGTTACATCAATTAATTTACAGTCTTTACATTGTCTCTCCCATTGATTCACTACTTGCTGCCTAGGTATAATTTCTGATTGATCAATTACCGTTAAATCTTCTTTCTTCTTACCAATTGGAACAAATACTATTTTTTCATCGTCGTTTTTGGTAGTACCAAAAATAACATGAAATTGCTGTTCTCCATAAAAATCAGTCGTTTTCCCAATTTTTGATACACTGGTTTTTCGCAACACTTCATTTTTTGAATTCTCATAATCAGTGGTCCTGCTTTGCTGAATGTCACTGTAGAGAAGAAATAGATAAACCAAACAAGAAATAAGCACAACAATAAGTCCCAACATGCCCCACTTCAGCCAGCTAGGTACGATATATTGTGAATTTTGCCTGCGCATTATTCTTTTCATCCAATGCTAAGCCAAACATTAGATTTTCTTCCTTCAGAGTTCGATTTAGTGTATCGACAATTTTGTATAAGTCTGATGAATAGGCAACCCTCACCGTTGATAATGTTTCGTATTTCTTATCCATCAATTTCCCTCCGATAATAAAACCTTCTTGTTTTATCAATTTTTTCTAGACATTTTTAACAATCCAATGTACATACTATAGGTACACCGCTTAAAAAACAATTCAACATTCATTATAACAAGCAACTTGTATCGTTTGTTGTAATTTTTAACAAAATAATTATCCTAAACCCAATCTTTTTTCACTGGCGTAAAATTTACGCCAGTTCTTTTTTGCTGGTAAGAAAATATAAATCCTTTCTTACCGCATGCATAACTGAAACTAAGACTTGTCGATTGGCCAATTTTTCTACTATTAAAACCAATCCTTTGCTTTCTCCATTAGCTCGTTTGTGGAGCTGAAACTGGTTGGCACATCTGGAATGGACTCAGTAAAATACTTGCTGTATCTGGCTTTCATCATTCGGGCATCACATACAAATACAATTCCTCTATCATTTGACGACCGGATAAGTCGTCCAAAACCCTGTTTGAATCGGATTACAGCATTAGGTAGTGATAATTCAAAAAATGCGTTTTTTCCCTGTTCTTTTAAATGGCTTGCCTTTGCTTCATAAACCGGATGATTTGGCGGTTGAAACGGCAGTCTGGCTATTACTAGGCAGGAAAGATCTTCCCCTGGAATATCAACGCCTTCCCAAAAAGAACTTGTTCCCAGTAGTATGGCTTTATCAAAGTTAATAAAATTTTTCTTTAGTCTGGAGCGACTCCCACTTGAAATCCCCTGTGCAATGATCATATACTGGTCGTCCATTATTTCTTTCAGCAAATAATAAGAACGTTTTAACATGTCATACGAGGTAAACAGGACTAGCATGCGCCCTTTCGTAATTTCAGCTAAAGAGAGAATTGCTTCACAAGTCGAATAAATAAAATCATCCACATTATTACCTTTCACATCCGGAAAATCATTAGGGACTAAAAGCTGTACCTGGTCGTGATAGGAGAATGGAGATTTTATTTTATTTGTGATTAATCGCTCTTCTGAAATGCCTAAGCGCTGTTTAATAAAGGTAAAGGATTGCTTCATGGTTAACGTTGCACTTGTAAGAATAATACTTTCCTTCTCTGCAAACAAATCGTTGGATAATAACCGAGAAACTTCGATTGGTTCACTATATAAATAGGCAGCGTTCTTCGCACCATATGCCTCTATTTCAATCCACTTAACGTGTTTTTCTTCATCACGCATTAAAAATAAATGTTCAATGCGATCAATATACGACTGCAATGTTTGTATTGTAACCAAAATATCATCCTGGTTAGCTTTGTCGAATGCTTCTGCATTTTTTAATTGCTGCTCGGTATATGTAAGTAAATGGATAAGATCACGGAGATAAAATGTCAGTCTGGTGGACATTTCTTTTATCGTTTTCCAATCTCTTGTCGTTTCTTTATCTTCATCAAATCGATATTGAATACGTCCAACATCACTTACCGCTTTATGATTTCTATTCTGCTCCGTAACAAACTGAAACAGCATTCGAAATAAATCGTCTATCTCATACTTAGTCAATGCAAACGCTTCGTTCCAACCCGGAAGCTGGATATCATAAATACCGATAATTCTTGATAGCCAATTGCCATCATCCGTAGACCCAATGTTGTTTAATGTGTACTGAAAATTGGAGTAGTCCAGTTTTAATCCGTAATGTTTTGAAACGGTTTCCTCTAAATGATGTGCTTCATCAATAATTGCTTTTTGATAAGCAGGTATGAACTGGAAGTCGTTAGACATATCCGTACATAACAGCGCATGATTGGTAATAATAACATCAGCCTGTTGAGCATTTTTACGTGCTTTTTGGTAAAATGACTTAGTAGACCATGGTGAAGATTGGTCATATACGCCTTCTGTTTCTGCTGAAATACGTTTATTAAACAAAAAACCTTTGGATGGTAACTGAATTTCTTCAAAATCACCATTTTCAGTCTCGGTTATCCATACTAAAATCATTGCTTTGGTTAACGTAATGTCATAATTATCATTTGTTTCGTCCAACAGTTCCTTCTCAAATTTTTCCAGGCTAATATAATGCTGGCGCCCTTTTAACAATGCCGTTTTAAATTCGAATGGTACTAATTGGTTTACAAGTGGAATTTCATTATCTAAAAGTTGGGATTGCAGCTGTGTCGTATATGTACTAATAACAACTCGTTTTTTCTCAGTAACAGCTTCAAAAACTGCCGGGATTAAGTATGCTAAAGATTTTCCTGTGCCAGTCTCCGCTTCAATTAAAGCATGCTTTTTACCCCTGAAAGCATCGTACACTTCCTCAGACATTTCACGTTGACCAAGACGTTTCTCATAATTACGCATAAGGCTGGACATTGAACCATCTGCTTCATATATTGCATCTAAATACTCACCAAAGGATGTTTCAACATCTGGTTTCTCACTAATTTGCTCAGCTACTTTTTTAAAAGCTAACCCTTTATAAATTGTAATTTCTGATGATTCCTCAGTCGAAAAAGCCAGTGATTCACTTCTGGCGAATAGCAATTCATACAAATCTGATTTCAGTTTTTTTTCTAATCGTAATAGATGGTTTATTGTTTCATAAGGCAAAGAAGCAAGCTTTTGTTTTAAGTTTAAAAACAGTGTCGCTGTCACATATGCATCTGAAAGTGCTCGATGAGGATCTGAATGATCAATACTTGTATACTCCGCTAGCTGACTTAATTTATAACTGGATGCTTTAGGGTATAAAACCCTGGCAAGCTCTACTGTATCAATTACTGGATTCTTTAAGGCCGTTTTATTGTTTTTAATTAACTCCGCATTTAAGAACCCTAAATCGAAAGGCACATTATGGGCAATTAAATAACTATTATCAAAAAATGCAGCGATTTCATCTGCTTTTTCGGCGAAACTTGGTGCTCCCTTTACATCTTCATCCGTTATACCTGTCAAATTTGAAATAAAGGATGGAATAGGTTTGTCTGGATTTAGAAACGTACCATATTCCCCAACTATTTTATCCTCTTCAATAATGACGATACCTACTTCAATAATTTTGTCATTATTTGATGGTGAATGCCCCGTCGTTTCGAGATCAACTACCACATACCTATTCATTACTTCACCTCAGTCACTAGCACATTAAACATAGTATTTATAATTGTAATGTTTTTCTTCCACTCTCATTATATATGAAAACTCTTATCATTTGAATGATAAGAGTTTTCACGGATTATCACAATTTTAATCGTAATAGAAATAACCTTTTTAATATATAAAACTCCACCTATATATAAATGAAAATAATTACAATTCTGTAAGCGGTGGTTCCTGTTCAATTATTTTTTCAACCTTATTAATTTCATTCATCAATGCAACTTTTGGCTTGAAGGTAGTTAATTCTTCATCGGAGAGAATTGCATAGGTAACGATAATTACTGTATCCCCTGGTTGCACTAATCTTGCGGCAGCTCCATTTAAGCAAACAACTCCAGATCCGCGTTCACCAGGAATAACATATGTTTCTATCCGGGCTCCATTATTATTATTAACAATTTGAACCTTTTCGTGTGGTAAAATACCAACACTATCTATAATATCTTCATCAATCGTGACACTGCCAACATAATTTAAATTCGCTTCTGTTACTCGTGCACGATGAATTTTAGCTTTCATCATGGTGCGAAACATACTCTTTTCCCCCTACGTGAATATACGTTCAACAAAATTTCCATCACAATCCATTAGTATATTATCGATTAATCTTGCGCCGTCAAAATAAACTGCTGTAGCCAAGATTATTTGCTGATCAATGACAGAAACTGGTTGCAGGTCAGGATAACTTAATAATTCTACATAATCAATTTTAGCATTTGTGTGGAACTGCAGTGTATCCGAAACCTCTTTTACAACTATATCAGGATTTTTTTCTCCGTCAACTACTAGTTGTCTCCCCTTTTGCAGTGATTTATTAATCCATGGAGCATCTTCTCTTTCATGCTGACTAAGGTTAACGTTTCTGCTGCTTTTTGCCAGACCATCCTCTTCTCTTACCGTTGGAAGGGCAACAAGCTCAATTGGAAAATTAAAATCCTCTATAAGTGCATTTACCACAGCAACTTGCTGTGCATCTTTTCTTCCAAAGTATGTTTTGGTTGGTTGAACGATAAGAAAAAGCTTAGTCAAGACCGTAACCACTCCCTGGAAATGTCCAGGTCTAGATCTCCCGCATAGAACATTTACCCGATCCAGCACATCTAGATTAATTATCATTTTTCTTGGATACATATCCTGCGCATCAGGAATAAATACGAAATCCACACCAGCAAGCTCTGCTAACTTAATATCTTTTCCTTCGTCCCTAGGATATCTTTCATAATCTTCATTAGGACCAAATTGCAGCGGGTTGACAAAAATACTAGTAATAACAAAATCGTTTTCTTTTTTAGCTTCTTTCATTAGCGAAATATGCCCTTCATGAAAAAAACCCATTGTAGGCACAAAACCAATTGTTTTTGATTCTTGAAGTACGTTACATGCAATTTTCTGCATTTCTTTCACCGTACGAATTATCTTCATATTTTAACCTTCTTCTTTAAAAACTATGTTTATCAGTTGGAAAACTCTGATCCCTAACATCGTAACAATAAGACTCAATAGCTTGTTTAACTGTAACATTTAAATCCGTATATGATTTTACAAATTTCGGCAAACGATCAACACCATAATTTAAAATATCATGATATACCAATACTTGTCCATCACAGTTTACTCCTGCCCCAATCCCAATCGTAGGAATAGTGATTATATCTGTTATTTTTTTTGCAAGTTCCTTTGGAACACATTCCAGCACAACTGCAATCGCACCGTGTTTTTCTAGCTCTTTCGCATCATTTAATAGTTTCTCAGCTGAATCTTGGTTTTTCCCCTGGACCTTATACCCGCCTAATACATTAACTGATTGTGGCGTTAATCCGAGATGTGCCACTACTGGGATTCCTCCATCTGTTAATCTCTTTGTAAGCAGTAATAATTCAGGTGTTGCTCCTTCAATTTTTAATGCTTGCGCATCTGTTTCCTGAAAGATTTTACGAGCATTTGTAAGTGAATCCTCCAAAGAAATATGATAAGACATAAATGGCATATCGACAACCATAAATGTAGATTTAGCGCCACGCCGAACAGCTTTAGCATGGTGAACCATATCATCTACAGTTACCTTAACGGTTGAATCATAGCCCAGCACGACCATGCCAAGTGAATCACCAACTAGGAGCATGTCCACGTCTGATTCTTCGGCCAGCTTAGCACCTGGATAATCATATGCAGTCAGCATGGTGATTTTTTTATTATCCTGTTTCATTTGACGAAGATTACTACTTGTTACCATCTCTTTTTCCTCCTTCAAACCAATCTATTTCTGCTGAATACATCTTTTGAATCTGACCATCACTATTCTCAATTAATAATGCACCATCGCTGGCAATTCCATCGAATTTAGCAGTCCAAGACTTTTTCAGCGTGTTTATTTTGATATCCTGACCAATTTTAAATCCGTAGCTTTCCCATTTTGACTTAACAGTTGAAAAACCATTACTGAGATACTGATCGTAAGCTGGTTCAAAAGTCTGAAGCAGTTGTTGAATTAGATCTTTAATTGACCATTCATGATTCGATTCTATCCTTAGCGACGTTGCTCTTTCACTTAGTTCTTCAGGTATATCCTCGTTCGTATGGTTTACATTAATTCCTACACCAATCACAATATACTGTATTTGATCTTGTTCTGCCTGCATTTCAGTTAAAATACCAGCAGTCTTTTTCGAATTAACTAGCAAATCATTCGGCCATTTAATTTGGGGTGTTATTCCTACCTTTTTATCTAGAACTTCTGCTAATACCGTAGCAGTTAAGAGTGTTAATTGTGGAGCTAAATAAGGTAATATTTTCGGACGCAAGATGATACTCATCCATACCCCCTGATTTTTACTTGAATACCAAGATCGATTCATTCTTCCTTTTCCTTCAGTTTGTTCATCAGCAATTACCACTGTACCATGTGGTGCGTTATCACGTGCTAATTGATGAGCCACGTTCTGAGTGGATTTCGTAGATACCTTATGAACCATCTTTTTTCCAATCCAGTTCGTATGAAGACCCCATTGAAGCGTATTCTCACTAGGTTTTAACGGATTCTCCAATATTCGGTAACCTTTTTTCGTTTTACCCTCTATTTTAAATCCGTCTTCCTCTAGCTTCTTCATGTGCTTCCAAATTGCAGCACGGGAAATTTGGAGTTCATCAGACAATTGCTGTCCAGAAATATAGTTCGAATTGTCTTCAGACAAAAGCTTTATTAATTTATTTCTGGTGGATTCCATTTTATCCAATCCTTTAACTCGCGATTTGTATTGGGCAGTTGTTTTAAAACCACTTTTTTTTCAACTTCATTTAATTTCATCTGCATCCACGGACCGCTTTTTTTAGTGGGAAATAGCTCAATTAAATCATGCCCGGTTAGTTGTAATTCTTCTCGTGATTTGATTTCCAAACACCTATGCATGATCAGGATAGCTTCTTTATCTAGATTCGTATCACGTTCAAGATTATTCATTAAGCGAACAAAGGCATCTATACGATGCGAACCAAGACAATATATAAACCATTCATCTAGCCCATTACCTTTGTAGTAATTTATCGAGTCAATCAATTTCTTGACTTCTCGTTTTTCTTGGTTAGAGCATTTCCACGAATCGAGCCATTCCTCAATTTTAATCGTTGGTTCTAAGTAATGGAATAAAACGATTACTTCAGAAAACTTCATTACCGGATATACTGGTGATGGAATTTTATTCAGTATATACGAATAGTTTATCATAACAGGCAGGTACTTATAAATTTCCGTGCTCTTTAGATAGTCAATTCCCTTGTTTAGATAATCGCCACCAAAGAACTTGGTTATTTCTACTCTGATACGCTCGACTGCAAGCTCAGTGATTTCCGAACCTACTTTTTTCATATTCAATAGCGTGTCATTTTCAATAGAAAATCCAAGCTGGCTCGAAAATCGTAATGCACGTATAATTCTAAGTGGATCTTCCTGAAATCTATCCTGTCCATTGCCTACAGTTCGAATTTTCTTTTCGTTTAAGTCCTTAATCCCACCAAACAAATCAAGTACATTTCCCTCTTTGTCCATTGCCATAGCATTAATTGTAAAGTCTCTTCGTTTTAAATCTTCATCAATCGTTTTAATAAACTCCACTTCATCAGGGTGACGCTGATCCGAATACTTCCCGTCTAAACGAAATGTAGTAACTTCATAAGACTTGTGCTGATATCTAACAATCACAGTACCGTGCTCTATACCAACTGGGATAACGTCAGAAAACAATTCGATTAGTTGTGCAGGTGTTGCTGCAGTAGCTATATCAATATCTGAAATAGTACGATCTAATAAGGAATCACGCACGCAGCCACCAACAAAATAAGACTTGTATCCTTCAGATTCCAGCTTTTCCAAAATATGTACGGCATCTTTAAACGGTTGCTCACGCATTTTATTCACCACTTTTATTGTACTCGACAGCTAAAACGCGATTATATATATCAAGGTACTGATTGACTATTAATTCGGAATGAAAGTGTTCTCTCGCACGCTTATAAGCATTTTGTGAGAATTGTTTCAGTAAATCTTCATCTCTTAATAAATGAACAGCCAGCTCAGCAGCTTTATCTGTCTCCCCAACCTTAACTATATAACCCGTTTCATTATGTTTGATTACTTCTGGTATCCCGCCGATGTCTGTTCCAATACCTGGTACCTCACAGGCCATAGCTTCCAGCAACACTAGACCAAAGCTTTCTTTTTCTGATAAAAGTAATTTTAAATCGGCCATAGATAATAGATCGCTGATGTTTTTTTGTTTTCCGAGAAATAATACATCTTCTTGAAGTCCCAATGAATCAACCAGCTGGCAAGCATTAGAATACTCTGGTCCATCCCCAACCAGGATTAGTTTACTATCAATTTCGTGCTTGATTTTACTAAAGGTATGAATAACATCTTCAATTCTTTTAACCTTACGAAAGTTAGAAATATGAATCAAAACTTTTTCAGTTTCGTTTATTCCGTATTCCTTCTTTATTTGACTAGCATCTTTTCGATTATACTCATTTTCATTTACAAAGTTATAAACCACATCAATTTTATTCGTTATGCCTAAAATTTCTTTTGTCTGTTTAACCAGGCTTTTTGAGACAGCTGTAACTGCATCGGATTTCTCAATACCATGTATGATCATCTTTTTAAATGACTGATCTATTCCTAAAACAGTAATATCTGTTCCATGTAAGGTGGTAACAATTTTAACATCGTGTTTCGCTATATCTCTTGCCAAAATCGCACAGATTGCATGAGGCATAGCATAGTGTACGTGCAAAATGTCCAGCTTTTCCCGATCAATAACCTCAGCCATTTTGTTTGCTAAAGCAAGATCAAAAGGCGGATATTGAAAAACTGGATAATGTCCAAGCTCCACTTCATGATAATAGATTGAAGGATTAACTCTATTCAGTCGAAAAGGCTGGCTCGATGTAATAAAATGAATTTCATTTCCTTGTTCAGCGAGTAACATACCAAGTTCTGTTGCAATTACTCCTGATCCACCAACTGTTGGATAACATGTTATACCTATTTTCATAATTTATCTGATTCCTTTTGTTTATTTTGTTTAACAATCTCTCTCCAACCAAAATCTCCGCGCTCTAATGCACGTATTAAAATCTCGCCTGCTGCTAAATTGGTTGCCAGTGGTATAAGGTGAACATCACAAATGCGCATTAGAGCACTGACATCTGGCTCATGAGGTTGAGCAGTCAGTGGATCCCGAAAAAAGATAACCATATCCATCTCGTTATTTGCTACTAATGCCCCAATTTGCTGATCTCCGCCTATTGGTCCAGACTGAAAGCAGTTAACCGGCAGATTTGTTGCTTCTTCAATTAACTTTCCAGTTGTGCCAGTTGCAAACAATGTGTGTTTCTTTAATACATGACTGTATGCAATACTGAATCCCACCATCGTTTGTTTTTTCCCATCGTGTGCAATTAAAGCTATATTCACGATTATACACCTACTCTGTAGTTTACTTTAACTCTGGATTATTTACATCTGTATTCCATCTTCGGATATCTTTCATTATGAAAATTCTGAAGCGTTGTATGTGTATCTAAATCAATCTTATTTTAAATGTTAACTACCTTCATGTTAGCTAAAAGGCATAAATTTGACAAATTATTAAGCTTAAATGATTCTCTATGTTGTTCGTTTACTTAGAATTATTTATACTAGTAAAGGTGTGCGTTTGATAGTAAATATTTTTAAGCAGAGGAGGAGTTCTAGTTGATTTTCAGCATCAAAATTAAAAATGTACTATTCATATTATTTGGATCAGCCATATTTTCATTTGGACTAGTACATTTTAATATGCAAAACAATCTGGGTGAAGGTGGATTTACTGGTATTACTTTATTAATGTATTTCTTATGGGGATGGGACCCTGCAATAACAAATATATTATTAAACGTTCCTGTATTCCTGATCGGCTGGAGGTTTTTAGGCAGGAGTACTTTTATTTATACAATTATTGGCACATTATCGGTATCTTTATTTTTAGCTATATTTCAAGCAAAGGCCTTCACATTAGATCTTCACTCTGACATGACATTAGTTTCATTATTTGCTGGTGTGTTTATTGGAGTGGGATTAGGAATCATATTTCGGTACGGAGGAACAACTGGTGGAGTTGATATTATTGCCAGGATTGTCCATAAATACGCTGGATGGAGTATGGGAAAAACCATGTTTCTTTTTGATGCAGTAGTAATCACAATCTCGGTAATCACATATTTGGAGCTAGTAGAAGGTATGTATACTTTAGTTGCTGTATATATTGCAGCGAGAGTAATTGACTTTATCCAGGAAGGTGCATATTCGGCTCGCGGGGCAACCATTATCTCCAGCAAAAGTGAAGATATTGCATTAGTAATCAATAAAGACATGGATCGGGGCGTAACAGTTTTAGCAGGTAAAGGAAGTTTCACAGGTGAAACACGTGATGTTCTGTATTGTGTAGTTGGAAGAAATGAAATTGTACGTCTTAAAAATATCATAAAAAGTATTGATCCCCATGCGTTCGTTGCAGTTAGTTCGGTTCATGATGTTGTAGGTGAAGGCTTTACATTGGACGAGAATAAAAATCCTATAGCCGATTAGAAAACCCTTCATTTCCCTTGTCTTTCAAGTCAACAGGGGTTATATTCATACCGGTTTTTGAACTAAATATTTATATGTAAAATAAAAAAGGATGGCATGACGCCAATCCTTTTTTTACTCATTACTTCCTGTAAACATTAAGATAAATCGTATCAATTCAGCTAAAGCCACAAGCGCAGCTGCAACATAAGTTAGTGCTGCTGCATTTAGTACCTTTTTAGTTTCACGCTCTTCATTATTATTAATAACTCCGGTTGATACTAGCTGAGTCATCGCCCTGCTCGATGCGTTGAATTCCACAGGGAGTGTCACTAGTTGGAAAAGTACTGCTACTGCAAAGAAAATAATTCCAAAGAATACTAGGTTCATCATGCCGAAGATAAATCCACCAATGATTAGGAAAATCGAAATATTTGAGCCAAAGCCTGCAACTGGAACCAGTGCATGCCTAAATCGCAAAAATGCATAAGCTTCCGCATCTTGAATAGCATGACCAACCTCATGTGCAGCTATTGCAGAAGACGCCATTGACTGGCCGTGATAATTATCACTAGACAATCGAATCACTTTTTTTCTAGGATCATAATGATCAGAAAGGTAACCTCTTGTTTCTTCTACTTGAACGTTGTATATACCATTGTCATTTAATATTTTTCGAGCAACTTCTGCACCTGTCAAATAGGAGGAGGTTGCTTTTTTTGAATATTTTTTGTATGTCCTTTTTACTTTTGATTGCGCCCAAATAGGTATTATCATTAACAAAGCTATATAAATGATATATCCTCCAAATGACATGTTCATTCCTCCAAATAATGCATAACTATCTAAGGTCAATTTTAGTCAAATTTTCAGGTTTAGTCAGCTATTTGATTTTCTTTTCTGACGATTTTTTTCTTCTTTGTATTTTACCCAACTAACATAAGCTAATGCACTAATAATTATTCCTCCAACTACGGTTATGCCCCAGAATAAAGATGTTATGTCTTGAACGAGATTAACTATTGATAAATAAACTAAATTTCTCATTTAAATCAACCTCTCGCAAATAACATATTCCTTATAAATTTATGTTTGCTGATAAGAGGTTATAACTACTTGTTAAAGACTTAACTGATTTTTATTTTTAATTGTCATCATGTAAGCGATGTAAACAGATATAATACTCAACCAAAATGTAAAATATCCAATTTCATTCATATACTCGTTTAGTGATGAATATATTGGCATCATACCGAATACATAATCAATAATTTCATTGTGCAGTGTCACTATTGCAGCCACCATTAAATGGCGCAATTGGATTCTATAATAGGGAGCATACAATAATCCTTGTACTGCCATGGCAGCATGCGATGCAATTAACATATATCCCTGCCAGCCGATCGATCCATCTACTATTAAAGTAAGCATATTCATAACTACTGCCCATACGCCATATTTAAATAAGGAAACGATGGCTAGTGCCTCTATGTAAGGAACGTTTTTTTTAAATAGGAAAAAAAAGATTACAATTGTGAAGAACAAACTAGCAGTTGGACTATCTGGAACGAAAATTAAAAATATATCTGGTGTTATAGCCAATTGATACCCATACCAGATATAACCATACACGGTTCCGAACAGGTTTACTACAAATAATAAAAGTAAAAATAATTTATCTCTTAATAGATAATGGAGCACGTTAAAATTCCTTTCCGAATTAAAATTAACTAAGTAAAAAGACACCTTCACCAAGTAGTTGGCAAAGGTGTCGTATATAAACTATGTGGTTACTTATTTAGCTTTTTCATTAACCTTTATTATAAATTCGGCTAATTGTTCCAGCTCTTCATCTGTACCTTTGAAAACTCCGGCAGGCATTGTCTTATAGCCTTCCTGAGCAATTTTCATAATCTCTTCTTTCGTATGATCGACACCAATTAGAGAAGGTGCTGCAGCTCCACCCTGTAAAGCATCGCCATGACAGGTCATACAGTTGCTTTCATAAACTTTATAACCTGGTTGACTTTTATCAATCTCTGTTGCAGGAACTGGTTTATTCGCTTCAGCGCGTTTTTCCCACTCTACATGCGCGGCTGATTCCCAAGTTAATAACATTACCGAGGCAAGTCCCAAGATCATCATTGCAACTGCAATCGGTCTTTGGTGTGGTCTACGTCCTGGACCGTTATCTAAGAAAGGTGCCAGTAATAATCCACCAAATGCTAAACCAGGTAGTATTAGGATACCAAATAATGTATATGGTCCACTTGCAAAGTCATATTTTAAAAGTTCATATAGAAATAAGAAATACCAATCCGGTAACGGAATATATGATGCATTCGTTGGATCTGCTACACCTTCGAGCGGCGAAGGATGAGCAAGAACTAAACATAAAAACCCAACTAAAAACACAGCTCCAACTAACCACTCTTTTAATAAGAAGTTCGGCCAGAAAGCTTCCGTTCTTCCAGGATATTCAGAATAATCTTTAGGTATATTCGGTTTGCGATCGGTGGATATACGTGAATCACCGACAAACTTCATTCCTTTACCCTTGTGCACAGCTTTCCCTCCTTTTTATAGTGGTCCTGAAATTCCTTGCTTACGAATTAACATAAAGTGAGCAGCCATCAATCCAAACAACCCTGCTGGTAAGAAAAATACGTGGATTGCAAAGAATCTAGTTAATGTTTGTGCTCCAACTATTGATGGGTCACCTGCAAGTAATGTTTTTAATTGCTCCCCGATAAACGGTACTTGTTCCGCAATATTTAATCCAACCTCAGTTGCGAAATACGCTTTATTATCCCATGGTAGCAGATAACCTGTAAAACCAAGACCGAGCATAACAAAGAATAATAGTACTCCAATCATCCAGTTAAGTTCACGAGGTTTCTTGTATGACCCTTGGAAAAATACACGTAAAGTATGTAACAGAAGCATTACGATAACAACACTAGCACCCCAATGGTGCATTCCTCGTACTATCTGACCATGAGCCACCTCAGTTTGTAAGTAATAAACAGATTTCCAGGCATTCTCAATGTCCGGAACATAATACATCGTTAGGAACATTCCTGATAGTATCTGAATTACTGTTACAAAGAACGTTAATCCACCAAAACAATACACAAATGCTGAAAAATGATGTGCTGGGTTTACATGTTCTGGTACTTCGTGATCTGCAATATCTCGCCACAAAGGCGTAATATCAACACGTTCATCGATCCAATCATATAATTTTTGTAACATATTTTATTACGCCTCCCCTCTCGGATGTGCATTACCTAGATACAACATACCATTCTCAACCTTTGACTTGTAAACATCAAGTGCTGCGAGTGGCGGTGTGTCCGGTACGTTTACACCACTTTTGTAGTAACGTCCAGCATGGCAAGGACAATAGAATTGATCTGGATACTCATCGCTACCTTCCCAAGAAACAACACAACCTAAGTGTTTACAAACTGGGGAAAGTGCCACGATGTCACCATTATCATCTTTATAGACCCAAGCTGATTTACTAACTTGAGACTCATACCAAGCATCTACTTGATCAATTTTCCAGTCAATGCGCTGTGGTTCATTTGTAATATCTTCAACTGCCAAATTTACGTTAGCTAGATCACCTGAAGATGATTTCTTTAAAATTGGATCAACAGCCATTCCTAACATTGGAGCCAGCATACCTGCTGCCATAAATCCACCTACACCCGTAAGTGTATAATTCAGGAATTGTCGACGGGATACTTGCTGCTTTTTTTCGCTCATGATTTTCCCCCCTCTTTTCATTTAATCACGGACATTTATAATTTAAATCAGATTACTAGGACATAACCATGATAGCGCAAACTCCTTCTTCGGTCAATATGTAAAAGATAAAGTTAACAAATAACATTCAATTAAAAATAATGCATTTTTTACAGTTTCGCGTATTTTTATTCTTCGGTTTCCAACAAAACACTAACTTCTCTTAATCCATTGTTTCCCAATATGAACGTATTAATTCACTTATCTGATGGACCTGATCTTGAATAACTCCTTGCATTTCCTGTGAATACAGATCACCTGTCTGCATGCCGGGCAACCATAACAATGTTCCATCAATGTTTGGCTCATGTTTCTTCCAATTTGAATCAAACGTAATAAAAAAAGTATGATTAAATGGTTGAGCAGAAATATCTTCTTTCCATTCATTTAATCTTGTAATTTCCTTAAGCTTGTCCTTATTCTTTAAATACGTATAAGTCGGTGTCACCATAATTCGGCCAGTTAATTCCTTCTCAATCTCGTTAACAAAAATGGAAAGAGCTTCACCCTGGAAACCACTTTTCAAAAGTTCCTTTTCATTTGATAAATGGAACGGCATTAATGGGACAATTATAGTATCAACATATTCCTTTGCTTGTATGTATTGAATTAGGTCTTTATTTAACCATTTCATATGTATTTGATTCCCTTCTTTAGTCAAACTTATTTATTGCATAACACTTTTAAATTTTATCTTATCCGCACAAAAAAAATCAACCTATTGATTTAATAATTTAGGTTGATTGTGATTTGACGTTCTAAGATCCTGTAATTGCTTTGTCAGTTCCCTAAACAATTGAGGATCATTATTATCAAGACTTATATCTATAGCTTCCTGTATTTTTTTCTTTTTACGTTCATACACAATTTTCTCAAATAGCATTATTGCATTCTCTTCATCACTTTTGGTAATATAATAATCTTCAGGAATAAACGGATTATCCTCAAGGACTGCAACATAGGAAGCACTTTTGATAGAATTATGAAAGTTTAACTGAATATATAAAGCCTCATCCCGATTCATTCTAATATCATGAAAGGACTTTTCGGCATCTGTAGTAACTAAATGATTTTTATAGAATCGAAATGGCGCGTCTTCCGAACACTGACTGGATATGATGATCCCTCTAGGACAAAATTTTGCTTCTCGAATAAAGTGTACGTTATTTAACAAATTATCATGATTAACTAAGTAATTTAAAATCCAAACACTTTCTCGTTTCTTTAACTGATAATGATTTAAGAACCATTCAATGAATACTTTTTTATCTTGAATGGAAATAGGAGCCTGCATATTTTTTCCTCCCTCATTATATCTATGTTAACTCTCGCTAGACTGAACCAAGCGATCTAAGTATTCCTCGACATCAGTATCCAAAGGTTGTATAGCTAAATATTCACGAAATACTAGTATAGCTTTTTCTGGCTTCCCCTCCTCGGTTAAAAAGTATCCATATTCCTTTAAAAAGTCACTGTCTTGACTTAATCTATTGTATGCTTCACCGTACTGAATTAATGCATCCTTAAACAATTCTATTTCATTTAATGCACGTGCGTGCTCCCAATCATATAACGAGTCGTCTGCACCGAGTTTTTTAATTTCGCTAATGAGTTCTATAATTTCTTCATATTTATCCTGTGATTTTAACAATTCAATCAAAAACAATACGGCTTCTTTATAGTCTGGATCAATAGCCACCGCTTCTCTTGTATATTTTTCGCTCTCCTCATTTTTATTTAACTGGTGTGCAAGGTTAGCGGCATAAAAATAGAGCTCTTTATTAAAGTCATCGAGTTGTAAACCTCTGCTTATTACATCATAAGCTTCATCCGTGCGTTCTTCCATTTCGTACACTTTAGCCAGTTCATAATAAACGGAAAGATAATGAGGATCAATTTCAATAACATGTTCCCATGCTTTGATAGCAATGTCATTCCGATTTGCATGTGCAGCTGTAAAACCATATTTAAATAGTGTGTCAGGGTTTTCACTCTCAATCTCCTGGAAATACGTGAGTGCCAGTTCATACTCTCCAGAGGCTGCGTATGCTTCAGCTAAACGGTCGTTTATAGATATCCCTGCTATTTCAGTTGTTTTAGTCAGAATTTTTTCGTAATAAGTAATGGCTTTTTGGTATTCCCCAGTTGAGAAGGCTAGTTCTCCCAGCGCAAAATCTATAATAGCTTCTTCAGGTTCAACCTGCTTTGCTGCCAATAACTTGTGCTCAGCAACTTCAAACAAACCTTGAGCCTGATATAGATCAGCCAATTGTATAAGTGATTGAATATACGCTGGATCTTCTGCTTCTATTTCGTTCAATAATTGTATAGCTTGTTCATCATCGTCCAATTCAATATATATATCCGCAAGCATTACACGTATTTCGCTCTCATCAGGGTATTGTTGTAACAAGTCTTGTAAAATATAACTAGCTTGCGGATATAATCCCCATTGGATATATAACTCAGCGATCGTGAATTTCTCGTCTTCATCAGCAGTAGGCAGATGGCTTTCCAGTAGATCAATTGCTTCTTTCGTCTTTTTATTTTCCATTAAATGAACAGCTTCCATAATTGTTTCCATTCCGTGCATTCCATCCTTTCTAAACTATCTCTCCACTATCAGCTGGAGGTAACTGTTTTCGTTACTTTTTCTAAATCTCGAAAAAATCCAGGATAGGAGATGTTGATGCTTAACTTGTCATCTAGTATTACCTTCTCCTTGCTAATAAGCGAAGCAATTTCTGCCATCATTGCTATTCGATGATCATTGTATCCAGAAACTTTTCCACCTTGAAGTGGCGTTTTACCCTGGATGATTAATCCATCCTCAATCCCTTCAACCGAAGCTCCCAGTTTCGATAACACATCTGCGATTGCATGGATTCGATCAGTTTCCTTGTAGCGAAGTTCCTCAGCATCTTTTATAACCGTTTTTCCATTTGCCTGGGTAGCTAATAATGCGATAATAGGTATTTCATCTATTAAACGGGGTATAATCTCTCCATCGATTTGAATACCCTTCAGATCAGAATATGTACAGGTAATATCTCCACTTAATTCCCCGTTAATCTCCATAACGTTATTTACTTCAATATTAGCTCCCATTTTTCTGAGAACATCAATTATCCCCGTTCTAGTCTCATTTAATCCAACTCGATTAATTGTTAAGTTGCTTCCAGGTGTAATTGCGGCACCAGCAAGAAGGAACGCTGCTGAAGAAATATCGCCCGGGACCATTACTTTCGAAGCTTGAAGTGTACCGGTATTAGTAACTGTAGTTGTTAATCCATCGGTTATGATAGAAGCACCAAAAGCTTTTAACATTAGTTCCGTATGATTTCTGGTTGGCGAAGATTCAGTCACTGTAGTTTTCACATCTGCAACTAGACCAGCTAACAGTATAGCGGATTTTACTTGTGCGCTTTTAACAGGCAAATTATAATGGATACCTGTTAATTGCCCGCCATTAATAGTCAACGGTAGAACGTCCTTATTCTTGCTACCAATAATTTTAGCACCCATTTCGCCTAATGGTGAAGTAACTCGATTCATTGGTCGTTTTGACAAGGATTCATCACCGGTAACTTTGGTTTGGAATGGTAATCCAGCAAGAACACCAAGTAAAAGTCGAGCTGTTGTTCCTGAATTTCCAAAATACAAGCTGTGCTCAGGTGGCTGCAAACCCTTTATTCCTGTGCCAACAATCTTAATATCTGTTTTATTTCTTTCTATTTTTACTCCCATCGACCTAAATGCATCAATAGTACGCAAACAATCTTCACCTGTTAGAAAATTAGATACTTCTGTCACTCCGTTTGCTAAAGAACCCAAAATTACAGATCTGTGTGAAATTGATTTATCACCAGGTACTTCGATTACGCCAGATAAAAAAAATCGTTTCTGTTCCAGGTATTCTTTTACCATTTCCTATCACTTCCTATTGTTTTTCGTTAGTTTTGCTCTGAAACTTAATTATAAACTTCTCTAGATAACTCCGTAAATCAGCGTCATTTATTTTTACGGTAACAGGATTCCCTATGTCTTTTAGCAACACCATTTGGATTTGATTATCTCGTACCTTCTTATCTGTTTTCATTCGTTGAAACAGATTATCAACAGAAACATCATTTAATTTACAGGGATAGTGATTTCGCTTAAGCCAGCTTAATAAATTTTCAATGGGAAGATTGGCAGAGAAAAGTATGCTACTGACTTCTAGAGCGAATACCATTCCAATTGCGACAGCCTCACCGTGTGTAACTGTGCCGTAACCATATTCAGATTCAAGGGCATGACCTAACGTGTGTCCGAAATTAAGAAATGCCCGATCACCCTTTTCTCTTTCGTCACTTTGTATATAATGTTTTTTTATTTTTATCCCTTCGAAAATATGTTGCTCTAGTACTTCACTGCTTACGTTACTAATATCTGTTTTTAATATATTTTCAAACAGACCTTTGTCTGCAATTAAAGCCTCTTTTATAATTTCTGCGTATCCTGAGCGAACTTCCTTAGCAGGTAATGTTCGTAATGTATTTGAATCATAGATCACTGAGCTTGGAGGGTAAAAGCTGCCAATTAGATTTTTACCTAATAAATGATTGATCGCAACTTTGCCACCTACACTGCTATCATGCGCTAAAATGGTTGTCGGTACTTGAATATACTCAATGCCCCGCATAAAAGTAGAAGCTACGAATCCTGCTAAGTCTCCCACAACTCCGCCACCCAGTGCAATAATTAGCGAGTTCCGATCAAGGCCATACTTAATAGCTTCTGTCTGCAATTGATAGAATTCATCAATCCCTTTCGACTTTTCACCTTCCGTAATTATTGCCTGGAAAACGCGGGGATGTGCTGTAAGACTCTTTTTTATATCTTCTAGATATAGTTCAGCAACCTGCCTATCTGTAATTATAAATATCGAAGAGTACTTTTCCATATTATATAAATTGGATTGATGCCGAATATTTCCCCCCATGTAGATAGAATAACTATTGGTACTGGTTTTGACTTCAACAATATTCATTTTTAAAACAACCTTAATTCTTCTCGATAGTCTTTCAATGCCTGCTGCAGTACCGGGAACTTGTCAGAAGGAAATTGTTCGGTTACAGCTTTAACTAATTCAAATGCTACAACGTGTTCCATTACCACAGCAGCTGCCGGTACTGCACAGGAATCAGAACGTTCAATACTTGCGTTGAAAGGTTCTTTTGTTTCGATATCTACGCTCTGAAGCGGTTTATAAAGTGTGGGAATCGGCTTCATAACACCTTTTACAATAATTGGCATCCCGGTAGTCATACCGCCTTCGAATCCGCCTAAATTATTTGTTTTCCTAAAGTAACCCTTCTCTTTATTCCATGCAATTTCGTCATGTACCTGACTTCCATTTCTTCTGGCCGCTTCAAAACCTATTCCAAATTCGACACCTTTAAAAGCGTTAATACTAATTACGCTCCCAGCTATACGAGAATCAAGCTTTCGATCATAATGTACATAAGACCCAATTCCAGCTGGCATACCTTCAACAAATACCTCAGCAACTCCACCAATAGAGTCTCCATCTTTTTTGGCTTTATCAATTGCATCCATCATCGG
Source organism: Virgibacillus flavescens (assembly GCF_050574275.1). GTDB lineage: Bacteria > Bacillota > Bacilli > Bacillales > Amphibacillaceae > Virgibacillus_F > Virgibacillus_F flavescens. The sequence goes on along the minus strand of NZ_CP192260.1, from coordinate 2,374,161 downwards.
CTTTTCTGCACTTTTATCAAGGGTTCGGACTGGTGAAGCTTCAGATATTGATTGCCGTTCCTCGCTGCTTAAGTTTTCATTATCTTGAGCTTTAATTCCACCTATTTCCCTGACATATCCAGTTACTTCAATTCCCAGCTGCTTTAGAATAGTTTTTGCAACAGCACCTGCAGCTACTCTAGCTGCAGTTTCGCGAGCAGAAGACCTCTCAAGCACATTCCGCATATCTCTGTGACCATACTTTAATGCTCCATTTAAATCGGCATGACCGGGTCTCGGACGTGTAACTGTACGTCTGATTTTGCTATTTTCCTCAATAGGATCTTCGCCCATAACATCTGTCCAATGTTTAAAGTCATCGTTATGTATAACTAAAGTAACTGGGGATCCCAGCGTTAAACCATGTCTCACACCACTCGTAATTTCTACCAGGTCCTTCTCTATTTGCATTCTCTTGCCTCTACCATGACCTTGTTGACGTCTTACTAAAGAATGATTAATAACTTCTTTTGTAAGTGGCACATTCGAAGGTAATCCTTCAATGATTGTAGTAAGTTGTTTTCCATGTGATTCTCCTGCAGTTAAATAGCGCATTTGGAGACCTCCTAAATTAAATTAATACTAACTATACCATAACAAATTTATTCACTAACCAGTTATCAATAACTTAAAAATTGGACAAAAAAACTCTTGTAGAATGACAAGAGTTTTTGCTGGATTACTTCTTTTGATAGAAGAATGTATCAACTAGTGATAGATTATATGTCTGCGGTGTGAAAATCTGCTCTGTACTCCCGACAAATAATATTCCTTTATCTGCTAATGCTTTACTGAAATTAGTATAAATAAGTGATTTAGCATTGTCTGTAAAATAGATTAACACATTTCTGCATACAACCAAATTTATATTGGCAGGATAACGATCAGCTAATAAATTGTGCTTTTTAAACTGAATCGTTTTCTTTAACTTGGGATCGACATAGTATAGTCCGTGTTTAACTGTGAAATATTTTTCTTTAAGTTCAGGTGGCAGGTCCTTAAGTGCCTGTTCCTGATAAACACCCTGTTGAGCTTTAGCCAGTACTAGTTCGTCAATATCGGTCGCAATAATTTTGAACGTTTGCTTAGGGAAATGTTCGGTTAATAGAATTGCAAGGCTGTAAGGCTCTTCTCCAGTAGAACAGGCTGCACTCCAAATTGTAATTTCCTTTTTGTTTGTAAAAATTAAAGGAAGGATATTATTTTGTAATACCTGCCATCTTTTCGGATTACGATAAAATTCCGAGACATTTATCGTGATTCTCTCAACAAACTCCTGCAAGAGTTCCTGATCTTTTTCCAGGGCAGAAGCATACGAATCAAAAGAGTTATACCCACGCTTTGTTCGTAACGACGTGATTCGACGTTTCATTTGAGTTTCTTTGTATAAAGCCAGGTCAATACCAAGCTTTACTTTAATATATGGAATAAAACTACTGTAATCTTCAGACATTTTTATACTCCTCTACCCATACACACATACTATTGGTTATCTATTATTTCGGCTACTTTTCACAAAGTTTTATAAAAAAACGGTTTTTTCATTAAACTTATTTACTTTCCTGTGTGTTAGAAAACTAAGCTTATCGCCAAGCCTTAGTTACACTTATACAGCAAGAAAGCCTCCGTATAAATACGGAGGCTTTCACATAATTGTAAATTAGTATATCCAGTTATTATCTTCTTTTGAATAAGAAGTAAGTTCTTTTTCATCAAAAAACAAGTTGAGTTCTCTTTCAGCACTTTCAGCTGAGTCCGAACCATGAATAATATTTTTTCCTACCGTAACACCTAAGTCTCCGCGGATTGTACCAGGTGCAGCATCTAATGGATTTGTCTTTCCCATCATTTCTCGCGCTGACTTGATAACATTTTCACCTTCCCAAGACATAGCAAAAACAGGACCGGAAGTAATGAAGTCAACTAATTCGCCGAAAAACGGACGCTCTTTATGTTCACCATAGTGCGTTTTTGCTAAATCGTCAGAAATGACCATCAATTTAGCTCCTACTAATTTAAAACCTTTACTTTCAAATCGTTTTACAATTTCTCCAACAAGATTGCGTTGTACGCCATCTGGCTTTACCATTAAAAATGTTTTTTCCATTTCTAAACACCTCTTCTATTATGTATGTGAATCCTATTTGATCAACCGTTAAAATTTTATCAAACTTTAATGAAAATGACAACTTTAGATGTCTTATTATGACAATTTCGACCACAGTCAGTCAAAGATCCTATATTTTTTTACGAACGTCTTCTCCCAATGTAAGTTGCGATACCATTAAGAGATTGCCTCGCCCGATTATCTGGAAGTCTATCGAGCGCTTGAAGTGCCTTATCCAAATACATATCACTAATTTTATATGATTTTTCAATTGCATCCGTTTGTTTCAGCTTACGTATTACTTGTTGCATCTCATGTTGGGTAACAGGTACTGAATCTGAAAAGGTCTTTTTCACAAGGGACTCAAATACTGGATCCTGCATTGCATACAAGACGGGAAGTGTAACATTACCCTGGAGCAAATCATTTCCAGCAGGCTTCCCCAGTTCTTTTTCAGATGAAGTAAAGTCCAAAATGTCGTCAATTATCTGATAGGACATACCAATGTAATATCCATATTTAAATAATCGGTTTGCATCCTTTTCATTAACACCAGCGACAATTGCACCGAGTTTACAGCTAGTTGCTATCAGTAATGCGGTCTTTCTTCTGATCCTTCTCAGGTACGTGCGTATAGATTGATCCCACTGATGCTTGTCTTTTATTTGTTCTATCTCTCCTAAACAAACTTCAACTATTGTTTTTGATAAGGTTTGGTGCGCTTTTTTTTCATTTAAAGTTGTGACACCCTCCAATGACCGCGCTAGCAAATAATCACCAGTATACATAGCGACTCGATTATCGTATTGTTCTTTTATAGTCGGCTCACCACGACGAATTTCAGCATCATCAATAACATCATCGTGCACAAGCGATGCCATATGAATTAATTCTAGAGATGTAGCAACCGTGTTCATCCGTTCAATATCATATTGTCCAAATTGACCGCCAAGCAATACAAAAACCGGTCGTATTCTTTTTCCTCCAGCTTTAAGCAAATGAGAGGAGGCTTCCCTCAATACAGGATGGTCAGCTTGTATTATTTCATCCAAAGCAGTCTCTATATAATCCAAATCTTTTTTTAAATAATTATACGTTTTCGCTAATTTCATGCCAATTCACCTTTTATAAATTCCAGGACTTTTCTTCATTGTTTTTGCTTAAATCCCATATGCATAGCGGCTACTCCGCCTGTATAACTTTTTACCCGAACATGAGAAAAACCGGCGTCTAAGAACATATTGTACAGTTCCTTTTTATCAGGAAAATTCTTAGCAGATTCATGTAACCAGGCATACTCTTTATAACTCTTTGCAATTAACCTGCCAAATAGTGGCATAATATATCGGAAATACAGATAATAGAGTTGTCTAAAGCCCACAAGTGTTGGCTGGGAAGTTTCTAGACAAACAACCTTACCGCCGGGTTTTACTACACGATACATCTCTTTTAGCACATTCATATAATCCGGAACATTTCTTAATCCGAATCCAATCGTTACATAATCAAATGAGTTGTCATCAAATGGCAGTTCCATTGCATTGCCTTGAATAAACTCGAGCTGTTTTAATTTCAATTCATTATTTTTATCTTTTGCAACGGAAAGCATATTATTACTAAAATCCAGACCGTAAACTTTTCCTTCTGGACCAACTTCATTTGCAATTGAAATAGCCCAGTCTCCAGTACCGCAGCAAACGTCTAAAGCTTTAGCATTTTTAGCCACTTGCATACGTTTCATTACATCTTTACGCCAGACAATGTGCCGCTGAAATGAAATGACCGAATTCATTGAATCATAATTGGAGTAAATTTTCTCAAATACATGATGAACACGTTCTTCTTTTGATTGCTGCTGCATGATTCACCCTTCTTTTGCAATGGATGTATTATCTTCAAGAATATCCGTTAAAATTACGGATAGCTCACACTTTAAATCTGGAAAATGGCTTGGAATATCTTCTAATGATTTATTAATAGTCTTTTTCTTATTCTCTATATTACTTATTAACTCATCATGCAGTTCATTATCATGAACTCCGTTAACATCTATACCTTTTAGTAATGTATACTCGCCATGCTTATCTAACAAGTGCTTTTCGTTTATGAGGGTATGTAATAAAATAATGTCTTCAATCAGAAAATTGTCCGGCAAAACCTGGACCTGCTTCAGTATTCCTGTAATAAGCAGCGATTCAATTTTCATTAAAACGTTAAAGGCTTCTTCTACGGAATCTAGTTCGTTGTAGTAGAAACGCATTTTATTTTCATTTATTTCCCTTATAGAAGTTGCTAGCGTATGTATAACAGTGAAGTCTTCTGTTTCTGTAAGTAATGAATAAAACAACCCACTGTAATAGTCACCAGCTAAGACCATCAACTGCCGTTTTCTCTGGTAGGAACTATTTTCCGTCCTATCATTCGCAACAGGTACTATTTCATGTATATCAAGTGCCAATTGTACAAATACAGTTGCTAGTATATATTGCTCTATTTTTGGTTGTGGTAATTTAGATTGCTTCATCATCGTATATAAAAGTACTAATTTAACATCATCGATTGCTGGTCTTTGAATTATCCCATCCACATAATCGTGTTGTATTTTATCTTCAATCAATGACCGGAGTTTATTAATCTCCACACTAGAAGTTGGCAACATAATCACCTAAACCTTTTCATACATACTTTAATCACAATTGATATTATAGCACACATTATGTGACCTATCATAGAAAACAGTACGTTTTAATACTGTTTATTCCTCATTATTGATTTCACCATGACTCGTTTGTATGATTGCTTTACCTCGAACCTTTACTGCGGAAGTATGCTCAGTAAATTGTGCTATCATGACTTCATTGCGATCCAGTTTTTCTGAATGGTGAAATCGTGTATCTAAGCCACGAGTTAGACCTATTACATTCACACCATCCTCTAAAGCTTTAATCACAAAAAAATCATTTTTATTATCGGAATTACTCATACAAACCCTCCTATGCTATGTATTTTATACTATCACTTAATCAGCTGCTGGTGTCAACGTTTTAGTTCAGATTAACGATATTGATGCAATAAAAAAAGGGCGCGTATAAACGCACCCTTTTTCACCCTATGTAAAAGTATTACTTAACACTTTCCTTTAGGGCTTTACCTGGTTTGAAAGCAGGTACTTTACTTGCAGGAATTTCGATCTCTTCTCCAGTTTGTGGATTACGACCTTTACGAGCTGAACGCTCACGTACTTCAAAATTCCCGAATCCGATTAATTGAACTTTCTCACCACTTTTTAGTGAATCCATGACAGATTCAAAAACTGCATCTACAGCTTTTGTAGCATCTTTCTTAGAAAGTTCGCTTTTTTCAGCAACTGCATTTACTAAGTCTGTTTTATTCATGACATTCACCTCCTCCCAAAAAAATCTACATTCGACATTGGATAAATAATGTTTATCTCATTATTTGACCAATTTGCCAACAATTATACTTTGTGCCAACATTTTCATGTGTGACAAGGCTTATATTAACCGAGATTGCTTTAGAATTCAACAATAAGTATGCAATTTCTCGATTTTTATTGGCTTTTTAGCTCATGTTCACCATCAAATGCAACGTTTTTTTCCATTTGATGGAAAATATGGAGCGTTGTCTTAAAGCCTATAACAACAAGCTTTAGCGTTACAAAGTTTATTGCTTATAAAAGATATACGACACAAACTATTATTTTCCTGCTGTTCCAGGTAATTTTTTTTAATAAATTAAGGTATTTTCTTAGATATAACGGGGTTTTACACTAAATCAGCGAAAAAATTAGTTAATACAAAAAAAATAGCAGCCATATTTAGCTGCTATAAAATAATTGCGATTAGTCCGCCAGAACCCTCGTTTATTATCCGTTCTAACGTATCTTTTAATTTATATCTTGCATTTTCTGGCATCAGAGCTATCTTTGCTTGGATTCCTTCTCTTACAATAGAGCTAAGCGACCTTCCAAATATATCGGATTCCCAAATGGAGAGTGGATCTTCCTCAAAGTCCTGCATTAAATATCTTACTAATTCTTCACTTTGTTTTTCCGTACCTATTATTGGAGCAAACTCAGATTCGACTTCTACTTTAATCATGTGGATCGAAGGTGCAACTGCTCGAAGTCTGACCCCAAATCTGGATCCTTGCCTAATAATTTCCGGTTCGTCCAGTTCCATATCCTCGAGAGAGGGAGCTGCAATGCCATAACCAGTTTGTTTTACCATCTTTAACGCGCCAGATACTTGATCGTATTCACGTTTTGCAAAAGCAAAGTCCTGCATTAATTCTAAAAGATGATCTTTCCCCCTAATTTCTTCCCCAACAATTTCTTTTAATATTTGATCGTATAAATATTCTGGAGCATGCAAATCAATTTCAGCAACACCGTCACCAAGTTCCATTCCTGCAAGATTTGCTTTTTCAATATATTCATATTCGTCAAAATTACCGACTATATGATCCACATCGCGTAGACGTTTAATACTTTTCACAGTTTCCTGTATCGCTTCCTGGTAATTCTTTCGAAGCCAATGGTCCTCATTTAATACCATTACCCAGCTAGGCAGGTTCACATTTACTTCAAGTACAGGAAATTCGTATAACGCTTCACGTAATACATTGTTCACATCGTGCTCTGTCATCGTTTCAATGTTCATTGCTAAAACTGGAATATCATGTGTGTCAATTAATTCCTGCCGTAGTAGTTCAGTTTCTTGACTAGTCGGTCTAATAGAATTTACTACCATTATAAAAGGTTTACCTACTTCTTTTAACTCTTCGACAACTCTTGATTCTGCATCAACAAAATCATTTCTAGGTATCTCGCCGAATGTCCCATCTGTTGTTACTACCACTCCTATAGTAGAGTGTTCCTGGATTACCTTTCTTGTTCCGATCTCTGCGGCATCATGAAATGGTATCGGATCTTCATACCATGGAGTGTGGATCATTCTAGGGCCATCTTCATCTTCGTAGCCTTTAGCACTTTTAACAGCATATCCCACACAATCTACAAGTCTTACGTTTACATCCAGCCCCTCACCCACTTCAATGCTTACTGCTTGATTTGGAATGAACTTAGGCTCAGTTGTCATTATTGTCTTTCCTGCAGCACTCTGAGGCATTTCATCCTGTGCTCTAGAACGATCACTGTCTTCGTGGATGTTTGGTAATACTACTAACTCCATAAATTTCTTTATGAATGTAGATTTACCGGTTCGAACTGCTCCAACAACGCCTAGATAAATATCTCCGTTTGTTCGTTTTGAAATATCTTTAAAAATATCAATCTTTTCCAAACGATCCCCTCCCAGTTTCCTAAACCAATTAATCATGAACAACATACGTATAATTGACATTACAATTCTATGATGTTGTCCTATCCTTTTATGACTTAAATCATAAAAAAATTATTATGTATGTTGAAATGAATGTGAGACTAGTTTTCATGAAACAAAAAATAACCCCTTGTAACATTCTATGCTACAAAGGGTTATCTAGAACTTATTATTCCTGCAAATTCATATATACAGGTTCTCCGCCCTTGACAGTAGTTGGGTAGGAATATACCGGTAAAAATGGTGTGTTTTCTGCTAAGATCAAGCGAATATCATCACCAGCTTTATATGTATGATCATATTCCTTCAGCGCTTCAAACAAGTCTGGACGATAATCGACATACAACTTGCCATCTGTATCCATAATAATTGGTAGATTTTCATGTGAGTAAGGACTCACCACATATGGCGCTTGTGCGAGCCCAAGCTTTTCATAATCTATTGTGTACAAATTATTCGTAATAGGTTCGCCAAATGGCGGATAAAGATTTTCATTTCGATATATTTGCAATTTGGTACTCACTTCGCGAAGCCTATCTGAAATTCTTAAATCAATTAGTTTAACGCGTGGTTTTTTTTCAGGGGTAAGTAATGCATATTGAAAGATTCCACCACTTTCATAAGCAGTTCCAGGAATTTCGGAAAGCATCCCCCTTTCCAGTAACGCACCAAAATCAATCAGATATTTTCGAAATATAGGAGTGTCGTTTTCAGTTGTTTTAATTGGGACTAAGCCCTGTTTTTCTTCACGATAGTTATCTACCGCTTCCTGAACTGTTTTTAATTGTATTTCATTCGGCACTTGATTTTTTGACAATTCACTTTCCGGATAAAGACATCCGCTAAGTAAAAAAATCAATAGTACAGCACCAATTGCACGTATATATGTATGATTCATATTTATCCTCCTACCCTTTACCCGGTTGGTCCACTTAAAACAATATAAATAATGATAAGGCTACCCACAAGTAAACAAAGGTATGCTATTGTTGCGATAATTCCAGCAACCCATCCTGATAATTTATATCTGCTAAGCAGGATTAAACCAATTGCTATGATTAGCAGCCCCATACCAACAAAAGACACATACATTTTAAGCATGGAAGTCGACATAACTTTCCTCCTACAACATCTCTTAGTAATTTCCAATCGTATTATAACATAGGATATATGTGATAAATAGTAAACAGAACTAGTATTTTATGACGGAAATATAACTTCGGCATTCGCATTATCTCAGCGAATGCCGAAGTTATAATTAAGAATAGTTGATTTTTTTAATTAACTATTTTATTAGTATTATAAATGAAATAACTGAGATGAAGAGGGCTAGGCTCCGTCTCAGTCAGACTAAATAATATCCGCAGCAACTTTATCCATGAATGCTTGTGCGATTCATTTTATGCGAGCACACGATTTTTTGTATCATCACTTTGCCCATGAAAGTTTACTTTTTAAAAATTTTATTCAACGATTGCATATCCATCGGCATGTTGTTCTTTGTTATAGATTGTACAATTTTATCTTCTTTTTCCTTTGATAAAGGCTTGTTAGCCATTCTGGCAAGTTGTCTAACTAAATTCCTGACTGTCTTTTCATCAGAAAAATTAGCATTCTTTACAGAATCAGCAACTTTATAGATTTCATCTTGTTTAATATTAGATTTCTTTTCTATATTTTTAAAAAGATTATCTTTAAAATCACTCACACGGTTTCCTCCTTGCAATGTTTAGTCAACATATTGTATGCAAAGGACAAAACCCGTGTGCTTCTTAAGAGTACTTCTTACTTAGCAGGGAAGCTAAATCATCCATTTCTTCACGTTTACTGCGATTCATTAATTCATCTACAACTGTTTTAGGTTTCTCATCTTCAAAAAGAATTCGGTAAATTCCATTCGTAATAGGCATTTCAATTTTTTGTTTTTCAGCAAATTGGTAAGCAGCCTTAGTTGTTCTAACTCCTTCAACTACCATGCCCATTTGCCCCAATACTTCTTCTAGATCTCGGCCTTTTCCTAACAAGTTTCCTGCACGCCAGTTTCTGCTATGCACACTTGTACAGGTAACAATTAAGTCACCAACGCCTGGCAATCCTAAAAATGTAAGCGGATTGGCTCCGAGGGAAGTTCCTAATCTCGCAATTTCAGCTAGTCCACGGGTGATTAAAGCAGCTTTTGCATTATCCCCATAACCAAGTCCATCAGAAATACCTGCTCCGAGTGCAATAATATTTTTTAGTGCTCCGCCAAGTTCTACACCAAGAAGGTCTGTACTTGTATACACCCGAAACGATTCGTTAATAAATAAATCCTGTATAGTTTCAGCATTTTTTTCATTTAAAGAAGAAACAGTTACTGTCGTCGGCTGTCGCTTACCTACTTCTTCAGCGTGACTCGGTCCCGATAAAACAGAAATATCGTCGTATGCATAATTCGACATTTCTTCTGCCATCATTTCAGAAATGCGCTTTAAAGACTCTGGTTCAATGCCTTTTGATGCATGAACAATTGTCATATCTGGTGTAATATAATTATTAAGCTTTGCGCAAACCTCGCGAATAGCTTGAGATGGAACAACTACTACTATTGCAGAAACTCCTTCAACAGCTTTAGCTAAATCATCGTAGGCTTTTATATGTTTCGGTATCATTATTTCTAGATATTTTTCGTTTTTATGCGTGGAATTGATGATTTCCGCCTGTTCCGTGCGGTGAGTCCACAGACGTACATCATGACCATTATCAGCTAGAACAATACTTAATGCTGTTCCCCAGCTTCCGGCTCCTAATACCGCTACTTTACTCATATTCTAACTCCCCCTTATTGTCTTCTTCTTGCAAAGATTTTAATAGGTGTGCCAACGAAGCCAAAAGCTTCCCTGATTTTGTTTTCAAGAAAACGTTGATACGAAAAATGCATTAACTCTGGGTCGTTCACAAAAACAACAAAGCTAGGTGGCTTTACAGCTACCTGGGTAGCATACAATACCTTTAAACGTTTTCCTTTATAGCTTGAAGTTGGATTCATTGCGATCGCATCCATCACTACATCGTTCAACACGTTTGTTGCGACTCGTTTTGAATGGTTTTCGCTAGCTATTTTAATTGCCGGTATCAATGTATGCAGCCTTTTTTTGGTTTTTGCTGACAAAAAGACGATTGGAGCATAATCGAGGAATAGGAAATGAGCTCTTATTTTCTCTTCAAAGTCCTGAATTGCTTTCTGATCAGAGTCTATGGTATCCCATTTATTCACTACAATTATAATGGACCTACCTGCATCATGGGCATAACCAGCAATCTTCTTATCCTGTTCCCTAATGCCTGACTCAGCATCAATTAATACTAAAACTACATCAGAACGTTCGATAGCTTTTAACGCACGTAATACACTGTATTTCTCAGTCGATTCATAAACTTTTCCTCGTTTTCTCATACCTGCTGTATCAATTATTACAAAGTCCTGGTCATCTTTATGTAAGTGTGTATCGACAGCATCACGGGTGGTTCCCTCTATCTCACTTACGATCACGCGATCCTCATTTAATAGTGCATTAACCAAAGATGATTTACCCACATTAGGTCGACCAATCAGACTGAAATAAACTGTTTCTTCATCAACTGGTTCGATGTCACGTTCGGGAAAATTGTTTACAACTTCGTCCAATAAATCTCCTAAACCAAGACCATGGGAACCGGATATAGGGTGCGGCTCTCCAAATCCAAGCGAATAAAATTCATAAACTTGCTCTCGCATTTCCGGATTGTCTATTTTATTAACACCGAGGACAATCGGTTTATTTGATTTATACAATAACTTTGCCACTTCTTCATCGGCAGCAGTTATTCCCTCTCTGCCGTTAACCAGAAAAATAATAACATCTGCTTCATCTATCGCCACTTCAGCCTGATGGCGCATTTGAACTAATAATGGCTCATCACCAACTTCAATCCCGCCTGTATCGATAACATTGAAATTAGAAGTTAACCATTCTCCCTCAGCATATATTCGATCTCTAGTGACTCCAGGAATATCTTCTACAATTGATATACGTTCTCCAACTAATCTATTAAAAATCGTTGATTTACCAACATTCGGCCGTCCAACGATTGCTACTACAGATTTCCTCATGAAAGGAACATCCTTTCTCTTCTAACAATATTTTATTTGTTGTAATGGTTGTTACAGCTTTTTTAATTCTAGCAAAAGAACTGGATATTAACAATTATTTTCACGAAGTATGATAAAATCATCCTCCCGCTTATTGGACCTTTGATAAAATTTTAAAAGATTTTTTATAGATAACCCCTAATGTACGCAATTTTAGGAATAGAACCTTAGCTGTCTCTATGCCTGAAAATAAAAACACAATAATCATTACAGTATCAAGAAAAGCGTAACCTCCGAATGTATCAGGAATAGAGTAACTAGCCAATATAAAACTATGCACTAATTCGCCAATGCACACACCTGCTAACATGATGGAAATTCGATCAGAAAAACCTTTCGATATAAATAGAACGGTTATTGCAATCATAAAAGGCATAACAAACATTTTAGAGTGTATCATCCACAATGGGAAATAATTTTCCCATAGCATAATCGACAAATATAAAATCATTATTGTAATGGAACTGAATAAATTAAAAATTAGATATTTTTGTTTTGCCAGCATTACCATTGCTCCACATATTACTAATAATAGTGACAGAGCTAAATTGTAACCATTTACAGATATTGTAATGGTTGAAAAACATATAATAAGCAACAGCCAAAATACCAGGAATGTACGCCACTTACCAATGTTCATTATAAATGCAGCATATATCCATATTAACCAGCCAAACCAGTAAAACACCAACCCGCTTGTCATAAGCATCACCTAACAATAAGTATGACACTTTAAGCGTAAATTAAACTTCGAAATATAAGTCCGCGCGAAAAAAACGTAACCCTTCTCAACTAAAGGATTACGTTATACGTCCATTTATTATAAAAATATTATTTCTTGAATTTGTCCAGTTTATTTCCTATCATATCTCCTAATTGAAAACTTGACTGTTCATCATCTTTTTCATATTTTTTGTATTCAGCAGCAGCCTGTTCCTGCTCTATTTCTTTAATGCTTAACGACATTCTTTGATCCTTTTCATTAATATCCAGCACTTTGACATCAACTTTTTGGCCAACTTCCAGTACCTCTTGTGGAGTACCGATATGACGATTAGCAATTTGTGATATGTGTACTAATCCTTCTATTCCTGGTAGCACTTCGATAAAAGCACCAAAATTCACAAGGCGTTTTACTGTTCCCTCCAAAATGTCTCCACGTGAAACTTTTTCTTCAACGTTAGTCCAAGGACCAGCTAAAGTCTTTTTATGGGATAATGAAATTCGTTCGTTGTCCCGATCTACCGAAAGAACTTCCACTTTAATTTCCTGACCTTCTGTTACAACGTCAGACGCTTTTTCGACATGAGAGTGAGACAGCTGAGATATATGAACTAATCCATCAATTCCACCAATATCAACAAAAGCCCCGAAGTTCGTTAATCGTTGCACGGTACCATCCAATACTTGGCCTTCTTTTAATGATTGCAGAATATCCTGTTTGTTTGCAGCAGACTCTTCTTCGGTCACTGCTCTATGTGATAGAATCACACGATTCTGTTCCCGGTCAAAATCTACAATTTTCACAAGTAACGTCTTATTTTTGTATTCTGAAAAGTCTTCAACGTAAAACGTTTCGACAAGTGATGCCGGTATAAAACCACGCAGTCCTACATCAACAACCAATCCGCCTTTAACTACCTCTTTAATTTCTGTTTCAAAAATTTCACCATTTTTATATTTTTCTTCAAGCTCAACCCATGCTTTGTCAGCATCTACAGCTTTTTTGGAAAGGATAACTTCATCATCCTCTACTTTTTTAACCATAAGGGTAAGTTCGTCGCCTTCATTTACTATATCACCAGATACTTCAATATGAAGATTTGATAGCTCTCCGATCGGAACAATTCCTTCCGTTTTATAACCAATATCGACAAGGACCTGTTTATCCTCTACTTTTACTACGGTTCCTGTTACGGTATCTCCTACATTAATTTCCATCATTTCATCACTCATCCTAAAAGCCTCCTTAAAATACATAAAACCATTCAATTAAATAACATTCTTTTTATAACTTCTAATATTTACAAATATTTGTCAAGTAAAGCACGTTGAATTATGCGTATCTTAATTCTTTTTAATTTGGAATTGTGTATTTATTTCTTAAAAAAGTTATATGCTTCACTTAATATTTTTTGTGCAACCTGGTCAATCGAAAGGGAAGTTGTATCAATTTCGATTGCATCTTCAGCTTTGATTAATGGAGAAGATTCACGTTCTGTGTCTATTAAGTCACGTTGTTCAATTTCTCTTTTTAATTCCTCTATATCTGAATTAAATCCCTTTGAAATATTTTCCGCGTGACGTCGTTTTGCACGCTCTTCAACTGTTGCGTGGAGAAATATTTTCACTTCAGCATCTGGAATTACATGAGTGCCTATATCTCGTCCATCCATAACCACCCCGCGTTTTTCAGTTAGAGCTTGCTGACGCATGACCATTTCCTTCCGTACCCTCGAATGCTTTGCCACATGAGAAACATTATTTGTAACCTTAAGCGTTCGAATTTCTACCGAAACATCGTTTTTATCTAACAAGACTTGTTGACCGATGTCAGATTGTTTCAATTCAATGCTTGTAGTTTCAAGCAAGTCTGCGAGCTCCGCTTCCTCCTCCAATGAAACTTGTTTTTCTAGCGCTTTTAAAGTAAGTGCACGGTACATGGCTCCGGTATCGACGTATATATAAGAAAGTTCCTTTGCAACAATTTTTGCCACAGTGCTTTTTCCCGCTGCTGCTGGTCCATCAATTGCTATTGCTATTTTTCTTTCATTCATTAATTCCGCTCATTCCTCTCAGTTATCACAAGTGAAAATAGTAGTATATAATTTATTTTACTAAAAAAACTTGGCAAATGCCAAGTCTGAAAAAGTAAATTCTTATATTAAATATAACATAAACACGAATTTTATGATCACCAATTGTTTATTTTCTTTCTTTTGTTCGAAGTTCTCTTTGTTTTTCAAAGCAATAGCGAATGACTAATTGCTGATCCTGTTTGGAGATAGACTCAAACTTTAATGAAGCTGTATGTATATTTTGTTTATCTGTAATAACCCGCACTGCTTTAGCGCGCGAATAGATATAATTGTATTCGCCATTATGCATATTTAATACGATCCACAAATCTAAATCATCATTTTCTGAAACTTCTTCACTTCGCGGAATAACAATGGACATGCCTCCACCACTAATGTCCGAAGTTACCGTAGCAAAAGATTTTAATTCCTCACCAGGATGATGGACAGATACATCCACAGCAGTTTCGATCCGTACAAATGCACGACGTTGTATCCGTTTAATATCTGATTCCTGCGGGATACTTATTGCTAATGCAGGAATGGTTACATTAACTTTCGCAATAACCTGTGTGTTGAACAAATAAACAGATTGATCATTCCCTACATAAGACACTTTAATAAAAGCACCTTTCGGCAAAGCAGCAGTTCGTTTTGTTTCCATATTGATAGGATAGTCAATAAATAGATAAGTATCATTTTCTTCAATAATTTTACTTCGGTATTTTGTAACCACATTCGTTTCTGCATCTGTTACAGTAATTGTAATCATTGTTCCTATTTCCATGAAGATTCCCACCATCCACTTTAAGTTATTACTTTATACCTATTATTACAGAAAAATCAAAAAAGGGAAAGGAGAATTCTCTCCCTTCCCTAAAGAACTAAATCATAATTAACTTCTGTTCCATTTAGTTTTTCAACTTTTTCTTCGGTTCCGTCCATTGCATTAATGAAAATTCTAAATGTCTCATTGTTTAATACACCCAAAAACTCATAAACCAATACTTCTTCCCCTATCGTATTATCGATAACGGCTAAGTGTTGTTCTTGTATTTTAACACTTGGATTAATCTGTTTCTTTGCTTCATTCTCCGTAATAGCTGGTTTTGGAATATCTCGTTCTTTATGATTCATGAAATAGTCTCTTGTCGTCAAACCTACAATATCACCGTTATCAAGCGCTACTTTAATTTCTACTTCATCTGAATATACCCTTACCCCATTCTGATCATACAAGAATGAAAATACACCTGTATTCCTATACTCATCACTTTGAAAGCTAACCATATTTTCAAATCCATGGTTACTTAAATAGTTAGCAGCATTCTCAAGCCCTTGATTTAGACTGATTTTATTCTGCTTTATTGGTCTATTAACCAAGAGGGTAATTGGATGTCCGCCTTGCTGCGACATATCCATATATGCATTTTTGCCCTTTCCTCTGTATGAAATGCTGTACATTGGAAAATCTGCACCTTTACCAGTTTCTGTTATTTTTAAAGATGCATCCTTTTTCAAATTAAACAATGTTCTTGCCTTTTTTAATGCCTCTTCTTGAGATGTTTCAGATCCTGTTAAAAATTCGTATTTGTGTTCCTCGGATGAATTACCTGTTAGCTCAACATTACTTTCCGAATATCCATCTACTTTTTTCTCTACCGTTTTAAATCCATCAATAATTGTATTATCTGATTGCTGGTCCTTTGACGCGAGTGCAAGTTGTACATCCATCCACCTTAGATTATTTTTTAAAACAAGATGCTGTACTTTGCGTAACTCGTTTTTCACATCCCCTGATTGCTCATACAAGTCATTTAATCTCTTAGTTTCCTCATCTGAAAGTGGTTCAGTCGTCAAATCTCTAACCGCCGTTTTGTAAGTGAAATCACCTATATTTGCTAAGAATTCTTCCGTTTTGTTAAATGGGATTAATGCTAAAGGAAGTTGACCAACATCAGACAGCGCTTGAGAAGTTATCCTCCAAATTTCAATTAGCTGTGGTGATAAACTAGTAGGTGAATTCATCGCTAAAGACGTTCCAATTTTGGAATGAAGTAAATCGACATGATAGGTTAATTCATGAAATGCACGCTGGTAGTCATTTTCAGCCTGTATTAAAATAGCATTTTTTTCTTGATGTTCTTGAAACCCCCACGTTCCAACTCCTATTACACCTAACGCTAGGACTGTTATCAATATCCATCGAACCAATTTGATCACACCTTTCTATTTACAGAAAATATGTTTTCCGATTTGTTTAATTTGGGGTCTTGACCAAATCCAGTCAGAAGTAGCAGTATTTGGATTAAAGTAATAGATAGCAT
This sequence comes from Virgibacillus flavescens, assembly GCF_050574275.1. Taxonomy (GTDB): domain Bacteria; phylum Bacillota; class Bacilli; order Bacillales; family Amphibacillaceae; genus Virgibacillus_F; species Virgibacillus_F flavescens. The sequence continues at coordinate 2,357,356 of NZ_CP192260.1, read as the reverse complement.
TTGCCGATGGATCCCAGCCATTTATAGCATCAATTACTGCTTCTTTTGCTGATTCATCGGGGGTTAACCAGATTTGTCCGTCAGCTACTGCAGTAAATGCTCTCGGTTCAAATATTACACCCGACACTGTATTAGGAAACGTAAGACTTTCCACTCGGTTTAAAATAACGGATGCAACTGCTACCTTACCTACATATGGTTCACCGCGTGCTTCTCCATGTACAGCATTTGCCATTAGTTGAATATCATTTTGTGAATAGCCTTCAGGTACATTTATTGCTGTCGGTGTAGAAGCCGCATTTTTTTGTGCATTACCAGTATTTGTTTTGTTATTTGTTGGTTGGGTGTAATTATACTCAGTTACTTCGACTAACTTTTGTCTAGTGGTTAAACCCGCAATTCCATCAATTTTTAATCCGAACTCATACTGAAAATTACGTAATGCCCAGTATGTTCCCCAACCGAATACGCCATCTATTTTCCCATTATAAAATCCGATGTATTCCAATCTGGACTGCAGCTCAATTACATTATCGCCTACTGCTCCGTGCTGAATCACCTGGTCTGTAAACGCGGACACATGTTGCTCTGGACCAGCTGTCTGTATCATAAAGAACATACAACATATACTCATTATTAATCCGATTTTTCGCAGCATTCCATTTCCTCCTGACAGGTTCTTAACTTCATAACTCTATTTTTCGATTAAGTAGTCTTTTTATGCATCTATAATTGAAAAACTACCTTTTTTAGGTTTATACTCACTCTTCTCTTACTGAAATAATTAGATGCTCCCTGAAAATAGTTGAATAACGTCGCGATCCATTGTTTAAGTTGACACAATATCTCTATACTGCTAATTAACAATTGGCACAATGAATCAGCTACGAGATTTCCGCGCTGATGACTTCCATCGTCACAGATTTATTAAATGCACTTTTGATATCTATGTCTATTTCAACATGCATTAGCTTAACCAGTCCTAGTGAGTGGAGGGCGGTGACTCCTGTGGGAACAGCACGAGTCTGAAGGCCCCGCAGAAGAGCATTTTTAAGGGGCCAACTAAAACCGTCCTTTGCGGACAACGTTGGCATACCCCTTGTCGGGGCAAGGAGACTGAAGCCGTGCCCTAAGGTGCGCATCCGCCCGCAACGATCCTGGACGGCAGCTGTGGAAGCAAACTAAAAACTAAGTCGCAGTTTCCATCAACTACGACAAAGTAATTAGCACGTTTTAAGAATAAACATATTGTATTTCGTTTAAAGTGCAGTATTATAAGTTCAACAACTTAGCAATCTTAGCAATTTATTTTTCCACTCAAAAAACCCTTTGTTTTGTTAAACAAAGGGTTTTAGTTAACATGTTTAGTTGGTAAAGGTGGGTAAATTTTTATATCATTGGCTAGTTTCACTCTTCTTAATGCTATTATCCATAAAAATATCATAAATGGAATTAAAAGAAACAACCAATCACTTGATACTTTAACTAAGATGTAATTATATACACCATGTAATAAAAACGGAATAGTTAGCGCAAATCCAATATTCCATTTTTTGTTGGTAGTTTTTGTTTTCGCTTTACCAAAATAATACCCCATTATTACACCGAACAATGCATGTGAAGAAACCGGAAACAATGCCCGCCAAAAAGCATATTCAATTCCATTTGATAATAAATAAAGTAAATTTTCAACTGTTGCAAATCCCAGACTAATCGCTACTGCATAGACTATACCATCATAATGGGCATCAAATTCAGTATGATGATATACTGTATACATAAAGATAAACCATTTAAAAAACTCTTCCATAAATGCGATAATTAAAAAAGACTGGACAAAATCACTGTTTCCAATCCCTTCTGCCTGCAACGCGTACTGCATGAACATGATTGGAAATACTAATATTGCACCATATATTAAGTTCCGAATAATCAGGTGAATTGGTTCAGTAACCTGATCTTTTAAATAAAAAAAAGACATAAGTGCGAATGCAGGTGCAACACCGGCTGATAATATGGCAAGCATATTCCTACCTCATTCCAAATAGGTTAGTTCCATAATAACATTTTACGAATTTGAATAAAATAAAATTAAATCAAACACTTTTAGTTTGGAAAAGACCCAATCAATAAAAAGATGGGTCATAAATTCTGTCTATATTAGGATATTCGCTGGCTAGCCCTACCATGAGTTTAATCCTGGCTTTTTTACTATCGTAATCTCGCCCCAGAATAACGCCATTTTTATATAGATCATAGGCGCTTCCTAAATAATCATAAGTCGTATATACTTCTCCCTCTTCGGCAGAGGTTGTTATAACCACTTTAATTCCATTTTCAACACATCTTTTTATTTCTTGAACCATATTTGGAGAAACCTGACCTCGTCCAACACCTTCCAGAATTAAACCTTTAATGTTGGATTCACTAGCAGTACGAATATATTTATCATCAGCATCCATATAACATTTTATTATATCAACTTCAGGTAATTCTTTTTTTATGTGAAAATATTCATTCGTAATAGGTTTCTGGTGAACATGTACATAATCATTGTCAATAATACCCAAATATCCGAACCCAAAGGAATTAAAGCCTTGAATATTAGAAGCATGTTCTTTTTTCACATATTTAGAATGGAAAATTCTTTCGTTAAAAACAACAACTACCCCTACATTAAGTAAATCCTTACTGCAGGCAGTTAATATAGAATGTTTTAGGTTAACAAACGAATCAGTTCCAATTTCATCCGGTGCTCGCTGAGAACCGGTTACTACTATCGGTTTAGTATGATTTGTAACTAGATTGAGAAAATAGGAGGATTCTTCTAATGTATCCGTACCATGTGTAATAACTACACCATCTACTTCAGGGTTAGATAAATGAAAATCTATTCGCTGCTTAATTTGCAGTAAATCGTTAAAGGTAATATGCATACTGGCTTTCTGCAGCGCTGACTCTACTACTATATCTATGTCAATGTCACGAGGTATATCACATAGTTCTAATAGCTCGTCCCCATTAATAACTCCGGATTCAAGTAATCCGGAATCTATATTTTTCTTGCTTGCAATCGTACCACCGGTTGTTAACACTACTACTTTTTTCAAATAACCCCTCCTCTATATAGAATTCTAATTATTCTTTACTATTGCTTCTGCAATTAATTTACCGTGATGCCGACCATTTTCAATAAAAATCTCGTTATTATTATATCCTGCTGCAATTACACCTGCGATATACACACCTGGAACATTCGTTTCAAGGGTTTTATCATTAAATTTCGGTCGGCCGTCTTGTTCATTTATTTCGATCCCGGAACCTTGAAGGAAATCCTGATCAGGTTTGTACCCGGTCATTGCAAATACAAAGTCATTGGAAATGGATTTCAATTCATTATTCACTTTATAAAATACTTTCTCTTTTGTTATTTCTGAAACCTCTGCATTGAATTCCATCTGCACTTTTTCCTTACGTACTAACGCGTCAAATTCAGGTAATATCCAGGGTTTTACACTTTTGGAATAAGTATTTCCACGATATAACACAGTGATATTTGCTCCTGCTTTATAAAGTTCTAATGTAGCGTCAACTGCAGAATTTTTCCCGCCAATTACAACGACATTTTTATTAAAATATGGATGGGCTTCTTTAAAATAATGCATGACTTTATCTAATTTTTCTCCTGGAATGTTCATATAATTCGGCTGATCGTAATAACCTGTCGCAATGATTACATTTTTTGCTTCATATTCAGTAACTTGATCAGAAGTGCTGGTTGTAACAATAAAGTTAGCGTTCTTTTTCTCTATTTTTAACACTTTTTCGTATGGATTCACCCGTAATTTCGCACGTTCAGCAACCGATCTATAATAAGCTAAAGCTTGATTACGCACCGGCTTTTGGTTTTCCGTAATAAATGCAACATTTCCAATTTCAAGCTTCTCACTAGAACTGAAGAATGTTTGATGTGTAGGGAAGTTATAAATCGTATTTACGATATTTTCCTTTTCAATAATTAAGGGTTTTATATTATGATTTTGTAACTCAATAGCACATGACATGCCGCATGGACCTCCACCGACGATAATGGTATGTTCTTTTTGCAACCTAAAACACTTCCTTTACTAAATGCTTACACAAGAAAAAACTCCTATCTAACTATACATGATAAGAGTTTTTTCGTCATTTATTTCGGATTGTTTCGTCTGAATCGGCGAAACAATTTTTTCAGTTAATCGAGCATCGTGCTCCGATTATTAAACCCAACCGCGGAATCTGGAAGCTTCAGCCATTTTCCTTACACCAATCATATATGCAGCTAACCGCATATCAACACGTCTAGTTTCGGCAGTGTTATAGATAGAGTTAAAAGCTTTCACCATGATTTTATTGAGTTTTTCTTCAATTTCTTCTTCTTCCCAGTAGTATCCCTGGTTGTTTTGTACCCATTCGAAATAAGATACAGTTACACCACCAGCAGATGCAAGAACATCTGGTACAAGCAGAATGCCTCGATCAGACAGAATTTTTGTAGCTTCTAATGTAGTTGGTCCATTGGCGGCCTCAACTACTATAGTTGCTTTAATGTCATGAGCGTTATCCACTGTAATTTGATTCTCTACCGCAGCTGGAACTAAGATGTCACAATCCAACTCAAGCAGTTCATTGTTGGTAATAGTATTATCAAATAATTTCGTGACCGTTCCAAAGCTGTCGCGTCTGTCTAATAAATAATCAATGTCCAGGCCTTCTGGATCATGCAGTCCTCCATAAGCATCTGAAATACCAACTACTTTTGCTCCAGCGTCATGGAGAAACTTAGAAAGGAAACTTCCTGCATTTCCGAATCCCTGAACAACTACTCTAGCGCCTTTTACATCAATACCCTTTTTCTTAGCAGCTTCGTTGATACAAATGGTTACACCTTTTGCGGTGGCTGATTCTCTACCATGAGATCCACCTAACACAATTGGCTTTCCTGTAATAAACCCAGGACTGTTAAATTCATCAATCCGGCTATATTCATCCATCATCCATGCCATGATTTGTGAATTGGTAAATACATCTGGTGCTGGAATATCTTTGTTTGGACCAACTATCTGACTGATTGCTCGTACATACCCACGACTAATTCCTTCTAACTCACGAAATGACATCTCTCGAGGATCGCACACAATTCCGCCTTTACCTCCACCGTATGGCAAATCAACAATTCCTGCTTTTAAACTCATCCAAATGGATAATGCTTTTACTTCAGTTTCTGTAACATCCGGATGAAATCTGATGCCACCTTTTGTTGGACCAACAGCATCATTGTGCTGGGCGCGATAGCCTGTGAAAATTTTCATTGACCCATCATCCATTCTGACGGGTATTCTAACTGTCATCATTCGAATAGGTTCTTTTAATAATTCAAATACTTCATCAGGATAACCTAACTTTTCTAAAGCGGTTTTTACAACAGTCCTTGTTGAAGTTAATACGTTATTTTTACTGCTTTTATCATTAGTAGAATCTGCTGCTTTATCGGCTACCATGAATTTACCTCCTAGAAAATCTACTCATTATAATAAATATTGCTGTACTCAGTGATTAGTATACACTTTCATCACAAATATGCAATAAAAGTAAGCTATTTTCTGCAATTAATTTCTAAAAATGAAACCGATATCATGTAATCTTCGAAATTTCATTTCTGCTTAGTGGAAATGGTCAATTATTCGATCAATTGCATTATTTTCCATAATTATTTTTCCGTACTCATTCAGTCTAGCAGACGTCACGATACTCGGTGAAGAAAACTCAGACAATATTGCGATCACATTTTCTTTATGTGTCATATTCAACTCTGCGTCCTGTAGCAGAATATAATAACGATCATTCATAAAATAAACTTTTCCACCTGAAATTGAAACATTAGCTAAATAAGTGGCAACCTGTATCAAATCATCAAATTCCTGAAAAGAAAATATCAATTCGTTGCTTTCATCTAATGTAACTTTCATCTCGATAAAATCCTCATCCCAATCAGTGTGTTCTATTTTCTGTGTAACATAAACATGCATCCCTTGAGCCTGCATTAAATGCACGTGTACCAAAAGCATACCTTCTAGCTCAATTCCAAGTTCACTACTTGCCTCATACATCATATCACTGAATAAATTTCCCGCATTTTTAACATCACTCCACAGTTCCTGGGTAGTAAAGCCACGTTCAATTAGGTCATCAAAGGTTAAAAATATCGTGAATTGATCGTTTGATATGCGCTCTATTCGCATTTACAGAACCCCCTTAGCACACTAGTATGTGGTGCATTTATAACCATGTTTAGTTTCTTGTATTACTATATGCAACTAAAGTGTTTATTGCACATACTCTTTACGTTTTTTGCTTAAATGTTACTACATGACATTCAGATTTAGTTCCTAAACGAAACGGTAGTCTAGTGTATCCATAACCTTCACTAACTAATACAGATGTTTTTCCTATCTTTTTAAATCCTCCACTTTCATACATGCCAAACCCGAATATTCTTATCTGACCGCCATGTGTATGTCCTGCCAATACTAATTGTGCATCGTTTTTATCTTTTTCTGACAACTCATAAAACGAACTCGGAGCATGTGTGACTAAAATTGTATAACCATCATATATTTCGTTTAACGCTAAGTCGAACCTAGCTTCTTTATATTTACAGCAGTCAAGTCCAACAAGATTAAGAGTGGTTTTATTATTTCCTGATTGCAAAGACACAGCTTCATTCGCCAATAGAATGACATTTTTATCTTTAAGTAACCAGTATAATGCTTCAGGGTCTTCTTCATAATCATTGTTTCCCCAGACAAAATAAATTGGTTTGTTCCATTTATTCAACAGATCCAAATTATTTGCAACTCTTTCTAGAGGAACACCCTTTTCCTTCAAGTCTCCGCCAATTATTATGATGTCGATTTCTTCATCGATTTTATTTAAAGTCGATTCCTTTATTTTTCTTCGATGTATATCTGAAATAAAAAATAGTTTAAATAACTCAAATTCATCGGGAATTCTATCGTCCAAAACATTACGATGATCTATTGTATCATGATGTGCTAAATAAACCATATAAAAAACTATTAATAACCCTGTAATTCCAACTATGCCAAAAAACATGCTCATAACAGACCTCTCTTCATTAAATATTAAATATTTATAAGCGAACTGAATAGGACAAATCCAATCTTTCATACATATAAGTTGATATGATTTAAACCGCGAAAGGAGAATCGTATGTTTACTCAATTTAAGTACTGGGAGCCATACATTAGTCCATATGATCCATGCCCGCCAATCAGAGTAAAAAGCTACTCTACACCTCCACAATTATACATTACCTTCCAACCTCCTGGATTAGCACAGTTTGAACCGGAGGCAGCATTATTTCATGGAACGTTGTGGCCAGATCTTTACAGTCCATATCCGAATCCACATAAAGGAAAAAGAGGTGATTCAGATGAATAAAACAATGCCTCCAGAGTATTACCAATTACTGGAGGAAATACAGAAAGTCGATTTTGTACTGGTGGAACTAAATCTTTATCTTGATACTCATAACGATGATTTTGATGCAATCGAACAGTACAACATGAATGTAAAGAAAAGCAAGGAACTCAAAAATGTATTCGAAAAGAAATTCGGTCCACTGATGAACTTTGGAAAAAGTTATTCCAATTATCCCTGGGACTGGGATGATCCTCCATGGCCATGGCAGGTTTAATAAATTTCTATTTACTAGCGACTGAATAGGAGGGAAGTATTCGTGTGGTATTATGAAAAAAAATTACAGTACCCTGTTAAAGTTAGTGAATGTAATCCTCGCCTTGCGAAGTATCTAATCGAACAGTATGGAGGTGCTGACGGAGAGTTATCAGCTGCTTTACGCTATCTAAATCAGCGATATACGATACCTGATAAAGTAGTTGGTCTATTGAATGATATTGGTACAGAAGAGTTTGCACACCTTGAAATGATTGCTACAATGATCTACAAGTTAATGAAAGATGCAACACCTGAACAAATTAAGGAAGCAGGACTTGAAGCTCATTACGTCAACCATGATAAAGCATTATTTTACCACAATGCTGCTGGCGCGCCATGGACGGCAACGTATATTCAGGCAAAGGGCGACCCAATTGCTGATTTGTATGAAGATATTGCTGCTGAAGAAAAAGCTCGTGCTACTTACCAATGGATTATTAATATGAGCGACGATCCGGACCTTAATGACAGTCTGAGTTTTTTAAGAGAACGCGAAATAATTCACTCGATGCGTTTTAGGGAGGCAGTAGAAATATTGAAGGACGAACGAGACCGTAAAAAAATATTTTAAGGCAAAGAGTGTCACGCTATAATGTGACACTCTTTACTCTTAGAGATTTAGTGGGAGCTGTAAAAGTTCATCTCCCCATACATAAAACACTGCAAATATAACTAGAATTAAGATTAAAATAAATGCACTGAATCGCAAAAGTGGTTTGCTCATCTTTAATCTTGTCCGTTTTTTTCTTTGGCTGTGCACTTCTTTTCTTGGCGGAAGGTCTAACGTATCAATTTTTCGAGCAGTCTCAAATGTTTCGTTTAATTCATTTTCCGTTTCAGCTTCCTGTTTTTCCTCATCCTCTAAATCATTCATTGAATTTCCCTGTACTTCATTGAACAATTTACGAAGCTCAGCAGCCTGATCATCTTGTTTCGTATGCTTATCGCTCATATAATCCACCTCTTTTTTGAAAAACGAATGACTAATCCCAGAATAAAATCGACAATGAAATGGGCTATTATAGTTACCAACAGGTTTTCTGTTAGTACAAACAGATATCCAATATAGAAACTGATAAACAGAATCGAAAGAAGCAACACTGGTTTTTTTAAATATCGAAAATGAATAAGCGCAAATAGCGTACTTGCAATTATATATCCGAAAGTTGTTTGTATTACTCCCCTAAATAATAATTCTTCCGCTACAGCTACCAGAAACGCTATTAAAAATATCTCGCTAACGGACCGATTTTCAAAGATTCGTTGATTTATTCCTCCGTCATCATAAAACTTCTTTGGAAATACACGAATACAAATTAAATCTATTAAGACAATAATTAACCCAGGGATGACGCCAAAATAAAATATTTCAGAGTAAGAAAATATAAAGTAGTCTGTCCATTGTAAAAATGATTCGAATAAAAAATAACTCATTATGATACTAGTTATGATTAAAATTAATTGAGAAATTACCAGCTGTACCTTCAGTTCATAGTCAGTTAATTCATTAATAATCTTGCTCTGATTACGCATTATTATCCCCAGTATTAAATAACGCCTGCAACTTTGTTTCCCAAGTTGCCGGGCTGTTTGGTATAGTATTGGGTTGCAGCTCCCAATTTTCTATAGTGAATCCACAATTGCTGCAGCAATCGTGAACTGGAACTGTATAGTTTGCCTGAAAGCCTTGGTACAACTTTTCCCTCAAACAGTTTTCTGTAGCAATCCAACTAATCATCTCACCTAGCTTTTTTTCTTTAGTAAGGAGTCTATCTTCAATAAAACGTTTGATATCAGTCAAACTATTTCTCCAACCATCTTCTTGAAAGATAATTTGATTTCCTTTTATAATACCATGATTTTCAAATTGGTAGTGCAAAAATTTCCACTGAATTTCAGTTAAATTAAAAATCCTTTCACGCTCTGCTTGATCATAAGGTAATTTTTTATTCTGCTTGTACAGAATATAAAGTTGGTTAAATGCATAAATGAGCTCCTGCTCCTTAGGAAGCTCATTTTTCATGAGTTTCGCTGGCAGCAAATGATCATAATCTGTATAGAGCAGCAGGCTGACACTTTTCTTTCCATCCCTGCCGGCTCTTCCTACTTCTTGAATAAATGATTCTAATTGTAAAGGAAAGTGATAATGTATGATTAATCTGATATCTTTTTTGTTTATACCCATACCAAAAGCACTTGTGCAGCATATTACATCTAGCTGGTTATTCATAAACTGCTGTTGAACCTGGATACGGTCAATGGTATCCATTCCGCCATGATAAAAGGCAACACGTAACATAGGATGCTTACGTAATAAAAAACTTGTCAATTGTTCAGTTGCCATCCTACTGGAAAAATAAATTATCGTAGGAATACGAATTCGATTAAAAAGTTGATTTATCATTTCATTTTTATCCTGTTCATTCTCAACTTTTTTCACCGAAAAGATAATATTCTCTCTGTCCATTGGAAATATATGGTTAATCATGTTTGGACGATGTAACACTTTTTTTATATCCTGTTGAACCTCGAAGGGAGCAGTAGCACTTAATGCGAGTAATGGCGGATTGTTGAATTCTACAAGCTTGTCACTTAGCCTTAAATAATCAGGTCGAAAATCGTGACCCCACTGGGATATGCAATGTGCTTCGTCCACAACGAATAAGCTTATCTGTATCTGTTTTAAATAATCGAGTAATTCGTCATGCTGCAAAAGTTCAGGAGATACATAAATTAATTTATAGCTCTGTAATCGCTGGTATACTTTCTTTCTTTCAATAGGATCCATAAAGCTATTCAACGCGACAACCTCTTTAAAATTGGACGCTTTAAGTTGTTTTACTTGATCGATCATAAGCGAAATTAAGGGTGAAACAACAATTGTAGTACCGGGTAACAGCTTGGCAGGCAATTGATAGCATAATGATTTACCCATACCAGTTGGAAGAATTCCCAGGACGTCTCTTCCAGCTAATACATCTCTTATTATTTCCTTTTGACCAGACTTAAACTCAGTAAAACCGAAATAATGGTTTAAAGATTCTTCCAGAGAAAGGTCAGTATTTATTCTACTGTTCATTTTTTTCACCTACATTTTGAATGGTTGCCAGCATTAATCGTATTTGAAAATAGCTGATATTAGGCTCAACGTTTTCTTTTATCGTTTTCAATTTATATGTTTTATCCAATTTTACTGCTTCCAAAATCTGTTCCTGATGAGCTTCCGAAACATATTTCGATACAGGGAAGTCATGAGTGAAAAGCGCTACTTCCACAACATGGTCATAAACGGTATTTTTCTTTAATCGTCTCTTTTCTCCAATTTCACTCAGTGAATAATTTTCCATTAATAATTGATACGTTTGCCTAGCAGAGTTCGTTATAAATTGTTTGTTTGTCAGATCGATTAAAATTAATTTAATAGCTGGATACTGTTTTGGGTTTTGATGAATTATATGTAAGATCGTGTGGTTGATTCGCTCTAGCAAAATGGAAATATCCAATTTTTCTTTCTGATAGAAATGTGCTAATTGATCCTTGCTCATCCCGTATTGATTATATCCTGTAAGTCGGTCGACATAAATAGATGCTTCTTCATCGGTTAGGTTAACTAGCAAGTTTTGAAGATCTTCATACAATTTACTGAAATAATTCTCTCTTTTCATGCCTAGTCTTGAATAAACAGCCCTGACCCAATTAGAAATAGTCGGATTATCAATAATTGGAATAAACGAGTAATGTTTATTACAACTGTTGGACAATGTTTGAACTAGTAAAAGCAGCCGATCATAGAAGACTTGAGAAGAAGCATGATAAAATATTCCATTAAAATAATTAAGTTTGAGCTTTTCGTAATGGTTATTTAACCAATTTATTCCACTTGGTGTTACGATAATGCTCTTATCTTCTGCGATTATCAATAATCCCGCAGCATGTAACTTATTTAAAGCCTTGTCAAAATCCTTCATGTACAACGATCTGTAGATTCCATAAAATTTCTTTAATTGATAGATATGTGCATCCTGAACAGTTTGTATAGATTTTTTTCCAGTTAGTAGATGATAAATTGCTGAACTAGTCCGATTTTGATTAAATTGCAGACTGCTTTTTAATATTACTCCTTCAAGTAGCATTTAGTAGCACCTCTTCAGAAAAATTTATATGGTTATTGTCAATAGTTGAATTGTGCTAGCTTCCGTTTTACAATGAATGAGAGTGTTTTGTAACTGGAGGAATAAAAATGCCTAAATATACAATTGTTGACATAGAAACGTGCATTGCCTGTGGCGCATGCGGTGCCGCCGCCCCTGATATTTATGATTATGATGACGAAGGCATTGCTTTTGTGGCGGTAGATGATAATACGGGGACGCTGGACATACCAGAAGTGCTTGAAGAAGATATGCTAGATGCATGTGAGGCGTGTCCAACTGATTCCATCAAAGTATCCGATAAAAAATTTGATGGTGACCCATTAAAGTTTGAAGATAACTAACAAACCTGGTTCTGTTTTCAGTTCCAGGTTTGTTTTAGGTTAGTGAGCCAGTGTTTCAATACACTCCATCACATTTTCTCCTACAACGCTTTGAATGGTATCACTCTCTCGAAATAAAGCACAAAGAGCAACTATTGTGGTCCAGCTAGCTTTTATTCGTTTTTTCTCTATTTGAACAAGCGTTTTCTTAGAGATTCCAAGCACAGTAGCCATTTGGTCCTGTGTGTAATTGTACTCCACACGCACTAACTTTATTTTACTTGAAAGTATTTGAATTACATTTTTCTGATCCATCTCTGCATCAATCCTATTGAATATACATTTTTAATTATCTTAATAGTAGTTTGGGTGTTTAGGAAAGTCAACCCGAAACTTTCATCATAGAGGTCGCAACCAGCTAGCGGCGAATAGAATTGATCGGGTTCACAGCGATTGGAACAGGAATTGATTCATTAAATTGGTACCGACCGATTTGGTCTATTTTAGTACTAATAAAAGTAACTTCCTGATAACCATAACTCTTAGCAGTCATTAATATAGCTTCGATCATATGTTGATGTCTTATATCATTTACTAATGTACTTTCTTCCAAAATTGTCATCTGAACTGTATTTTCAGTTTCAGATTCGTTAATCTCAAAAAATAAATTTTTTGGTATGGATGACATAACAGTGTTCCCAGTTTCGTGTTTTTTCATTTCCATAATAGCATCTTTGAAGTTGGTTGTTTCGCCAGATGTAATTGGTATTAACAGCTCTCTCCCACCCCCTGCAGGTTTATATAGTTTAAAACTTGCTTTTTCAGTCAATAAAGGAGCCCGTTCACTTTTCTTTTTATAGATCTTATTCTGATACTGTTCTGTGTTAAACAAGAAGGAAAGTTTGTTTTGAAATATATTAATTTCACGCTCATCTACTGCTTTGGAATTATTCTCAGAAAGAACATATGAAACAGGGATAACAGCTTCACTTTGTTTCACCGTAACTTCTCCATACACGATTTTTTCATTATTACTTAGTTCCTGGATTACAAGTTGATCGATATTGTTTTTCTCTGCACTTTTTAATTCGTTTTGTTCAATTGTCGCCGAATCTTGACTCATAGATTCCTGCGTGTTTGAAAATTCCTTACTGGCTGTGTCATCAACTTGCTCATTAAGTGTTGAATTCTCTCCTTCATCAACGATTAGGAATACCAGCGCCAATACAAATAATGTGCTGAATACAGGAATAGAGACTAGCTTCTTTGATTTCTTTTTTGGCTTTTTTTCCTTTTTAATAGATATAGTCTGAAAAAGTTCTTCTTTGTCTGTTAAAGGCTTGACGTCAGGCATTTGCTGTAATGTATCTCTTAATTTTTTTTCTGCCATCATACATCTCCACCTTTCTCTTCGTAGCTGCTGAATGCATCTTGCAAAATCTTTAATCCTCTATGTTGTGTGGTTTTTACCTTACTTTCCGTAAATCTAAGTATTTCAGCTGTTTCTTTAATTGAAAACGACTGTATGTATCTTAAAATAAGCACACTCTTCTGATCTGGTGAACAGTGATCGAGAAATCTGAATACGTTTTTTATGTCATCATTCCGTTCTGCCACTTCCTCAGGTAATGGTTTTGGATCAGGTAACCAGGAACCTTTTTCGTTCCAATCAAAAAACTCCTGCAAACGACTTCTTTTTCTTTTCTGACGGCGAAAATAGTCAATCGTCGTATGCCTTGCAATGGAAAATAACCAAGTCTTTTCATTGCTTTCGCCTCTGAATTTATGGTAGGAATTCAGAACCTTGATATAAATATCCTGAATTAAATCTTCGGTAACATATTTATCTTTTACCATATAAAAAACAAATTTATACAGATCATGATGATATTTATCGTATATATCCTCAAAAATATCTTTCATTTGAATTCTCCGTTCAAAGAAATAGTCGAATACCTGACAAAAATGTTACACTCTCTTATTACTATAATAACAAAAAGAAAAAATACCAACATGGTTTAGTTGGTATTTTGAAGTGTAAATCGTTTACTTGCATATTTTTTGAAAAAGAATGAAATAATTGGATATAGTAAAACGATAAATATCCCATTTCCTATAGCATGTGCTGTATCAAATGGAAGTCCTGCCAGATAGTACGGCAGGAAGTCTCCAGATATAGTAAATGAGTTTAAGGATAAGATTAAACCATAAAAATATCCACAACATACAGCATATACAGTAAGCAAGAAAATCGAATGCTTTTTTCGATATTTACCAATCAAGCCACTGGTTAAGCCAATTAATGCCCATGCAATAATTTGCCATATCGTCCAGATTCCCATTCCAAGAATCATATTTGTCAGAAATGTGGTCAGAACAGATAAGGTAATTGCTGCTATTGGACCTAAAAAGATTCCACATATAATGATGATTGCAGTTACGGGTTGAACATTTGGAATAAAGGAAAACGTTATCCTGCCAACTACACTTAACGCTGCCAAGAGAGCAATTAACGTCAATTTATACGTATTTATTTTTTGAGATTTGTTCATTCCTCATCATTCCCATGACTGCAAGTCAAAATTAACGGTGTCTCCAGGTGATAATTTAAGCTCTTTAGCACCAACACTAGCCATTTCATCATTTACAGAAACCATCCAAGCCATTTTCTCGCTTTCTTTTGCTTCAATCCCATCAATAGACGTTATAAATCCAGTATCATCTTTAATTTCGAAGTTTTCCTTCATAACATCATACAGAATAGCTTCCTCTTCAATTTCGATTTTCTTTTCTGATAGTGTTTCTTCACCTTTGTTTTTAGTAATCGAAACGGTTACACTTTCCTCCTGATTTTCAGAAGAAACATTTTCACTGGTTTCTGTTTGTTTCTCTTTATTATCAGCGTCATTACCAGTGCTGCAACCTCCCAATACAATCAAAATAGAAAACAATGATACCAACAATAATTTAAATCTACTCATCTTCTCAACCTCCAGCATTTTTTTTGTGAAGATTAAGCGTTAGATATCCGCGAGAAGTATAGACGCGCTTTGAAATCAAAAAAGCTAACCTTATAAGGAAAGGTTAGCTAAATAAGACAAACGAAATAATACACATCTATACTAAGTTTCGGTTATCTCAATCGCTTTTTTCCTCGAAGCATTGAAACATAGAAAATGGCAGGTCTACTGACTTGTGATATCAACCTACTTTTAGCCCTTCCCATATGATTACATACAGTGGTTTGCTAATTTCGTACATCACTTACAGTTGCGAGGACAGTCCCAGATCTCCACTGGGTTCCCTATTAAGCTTTCGCACCATTTTCAATCGTCGTATTCAATTATATTACAATTCTTATCCTACCAAACTCCAAATGAATAAGCAATTTATAGATTCAGATTTCGTGGTATTTTGAACGTAAATGTTGTTCCTTCATTCAGCTTACTTTTCACTGTAATTGTTCCATTATGGGCATCAATAATATTTTTAGCAATTGCTAGTCCAAGTCCAGTTCCTTTTTTCTCTTTGTTTCTCGCCCTGGACTTATCCGCCTTATAAAATCTTTCAAAAACAAATGGAATATCTTCTTCAGGTATCCCTACTCCACTGTCTTCGATCGAAAAATGTAGTTCTTCTTCTTTTATCGATGCAAAAACTGTTACAAACCCATTTTCATTCGTATGTCTGATTGCATTGTCTATCAGATTAGTAAACACCTGTTCGATTCGATCTGGATCAATATAAATTAGCTCTTCCTTAATCTCTGTGTGCAATTTCAGCTTAATATCTCTATCTCCTGTCACACCATTAAACTTTTTAATAATACGTTCTAGGTATTCTTTAGCATTTACTTGTTCTATATTGAGTTGTATATGTCCAGCTTCCATTCTCGCAAGGTCCAATAATTCATTAACCAAACGTCCCATTCTCAGAGACTCTTCATGGATAATTTTTGCCAGATCATTTTTCGCTTCTTTCGTATCTGCAATATCGTCCACAATTGCTTCACTGTATCCTTGTAACATGGAAATAGGTGTGCGCAGTTCATGCGATACATTGGCAATAAAATCTTTACGAAGTTTATCCAGCCTGCGTTCCTCTGTCATGTCTCGTATAACTGCCACGGCACCTCGGACGTACGACTGGTCATATAACGGTGTCATAATCATAACCCAGTTTCTGCCTTGTAAACTTATTTCATGTATCGCTGCTTTTTCACTTTTGATGACGTTCTGTAAGATAAGGTTCAACTCTTCAGGAAGTTGACTATGTGTTTCTAATATCTGTTGTTTATTTTCATAATACCAGCTTTCGATAAAATCATTGGCTGGTGGGTTCGTTACAATCATATCTCCACTTCGGTTCAGCGTTATGACTCCATCTGCCATTGAACTTACGATACTGGACAATTGTTCCTTTTCCTGACTTAAAGCATTGATGTGAAATTTTAATTGCCGACCCATTCTGTTAAAAGCCATCGCCAGTTCACCAATTTCGTCATGCGTCAGAATAGGAACCTTTGTATTGAATTCCCCTCTAGTTAAATCAAACGCTGCTTCTCGCATTTTAATCAGAGGTGATGTAATCCTTGTAGAAAGGAAAAAAGCAAAAATAGTAGTTAGAATAATAGCTATTCCAGCTGCCAGGAAAATAATTTTAGTTGTTTCAGCCTTTGTTTCATTCACTACTTCAAGTGACTGATAAACAAAAACAGCTCCATTTCCATTAGAAATAGGTGTGCCTACTATCATTATTTCACTATCACTGTCAGGAATCGTAATTTGCTTTTGAACTCGCTGATCATCAGAGATAACTTGTTCAAGACTTTCGTCAGCTTTAATCCATCCAGGTTCAAATGCTGCTAAGTCATCGTTTGAACTGGAAGAAACCCAGATCTTACCGTCATCTAAAATAATTGCTACTCTGCTCGAATCGTCTTTAACTCGATCCGTAGCTAAATGGATCAAATCTTCACTCTCGTGATGTTCTACCATATCAGATATTTTGGTTGCCGTTTGCATCAAATCTTCTTCAGCTTCACCAATATGGAATTCTTCAAAAAACTCTAACAAAAAAATTGTCAATATAAATAGCACAAAAGAAACTAGCAATAAAATTGTTACCGCTAGCTTCCCTACTACACTACGCCAAAACATTAGTCATCATCTACCTCAAATTTATATCCAACGCCCCAAACCGTAACAATCATTTTTGACGCTTCGCTGGATACATTATTTAACTTTTCCCGTAACCGCTTCACATGCGTATCAACTGTTCGTAGATCACCAAAGAATTCGTACTGCCATACCTCTTTTAACAATAGCTCCCGGTTAAATACTTTGTCAGGTGCCTTAGCAAGGAAGCATAAAAGTTCATATTCTTTTGGTGTTAAACTTACCTCTTTACCATCAGCCATTACCCGGTGGGCATCATGATTAATCGATAAATGAGGGAATATAAGCACATCTGTAGATGTCGAATCTTTTTCTTTGTAGCCAGGCTGCGAGGATCTTCTAAGTATCGCCTTAACGCGCAATACTACTTCACGGGGACTAAAAGGTTTTACAATATAATCATCTGTCCCAACTTCAAATCCCTGCACTCGATTCGCTTCTTCACCTTTTGCAGTTAACATAATGACTGGTGTTTGCTTTTCTTTTCTTAACTCCTGGCAAACTTCAATTCCATCCATTCCAGGCATCATAATATCCAATAAGATGACATCATAATTATTTTCTAAAGCTAATTCTAACGCATCATTTCCGTTATCAGCTTCTTCTACTTCAAAATCTTCTCGTTCAAGATACATTTTTATTAAATGACGTATTCTATCTTCATCATCTACTACCAGTATTTTTGCTTGTACTTCCACTTGTAGTTCCTCCTCATTAGGTTGAAATAGTGAAAAACAAGGCACTATTAATCATATGAATAACAATGCCCTGTCCTGCTACTGATTAAATTTGCTTTATGCGTACGAGTGCAAACCAGCTAGTACAAGGTTAACAGCAATTAAGTTAAACATTATAATAGCAAAGCCACCAACAGCCAGCCACGCTGATTTCTCACCGTGCCATCCTCTTGATAGACGTAAATGTAAAAACGCTGCATAGAAGAACCATGTTACTAGTGCCCATACTTCTTTCGGATCCCAGCCCCAGAATCTATCCCAGGCGATTTGAGCCCAAATAGACGCAAATATAATTCCACCTAATGTAAATACTGGGAATCCAATCGCAACTGCCCGGTAAGAAATTTCATCTAAAAGGTCAGGTTTTGTCTTCATCAAATAAGGCTGAATTGCTGCACCAATTCTTTTGCGTAAAATAAGGCGAAGCAATCCATACAGGACTAAGCCCGCAAAAACTGACCAGATTAATGTATTAAATTTCCTTGCAGCGTCAACACCGTGCATCCAGGAAGGTGCTTGAAACCACGGCTGCATAACACCATCTGTCAGCAGAGTACCGTCGTATGGTGCAGCAATCGCTGGCAGATGATAATCAGTTGTTAATGTTGTATCTGTATTAGTCGTATATTCAAATTGTGCCTCGTACCCAGCAACATTGAATAAAACGCTAACCAAGCTGAAACCAATAAAAATAATTAAGGAAAATAACACTATTTCAAGCCAAGTGGTTCGCTTACTTCTCTTAGTTTGATCAATCGTACGAATTAAATAGATTAACCCAACGACAAAACTAATGGATAATATCGCTTCACCGAGTGAAACAGTAGTCACATGGATATACAACCAGTGGCTTTGTAGTGATGGAACCAATGGTGATATTTCCGTTGGAAACATGCTGGCATATGCAATAACGATTAAAGCTATTGGTAATGCGAAAAGGCCTAAGACGCTTACTTTGTAAATGAAATACAAAATAATAAATGCAAATACCATAGCCATTCCAAAGAAAGTAACAAATTCAAATAAGTTACTTACCGGAGCATGTCCACTTGCAATCCACCGAGTAATAAAATATACAATTTGTGCTAAAAATCCTGTGATCGTGATTGTAATACCGATTGTACCGGATTTTCCTTTTTTCGCTTTACTGTGTTTGTCGCGAATAGTCGCTCCAAAGAAAAAGGTTGCTAGTAAATATAGGAAAAATGCAGCATACAACATTGTACTACTTACATTCAGTAATGTATCCATGAAAATCCTCCTTCGAAACAAGCTGTTTAATCAGGTAGTTCCTGCTGATCCTTTACCATCTTAACGTTTGTCTCTGCTATAACTTTCTCAATATCATTTTTTATTCCGTGCCAATTTTTATTGGTATGCGCTGCAAGCAGGAGCTTGCCTTTTTTAGGGTGAATCCAAATTCTTCTGTGCTGCCAATACATTCCTTGAATAACACCAATCATAAAGATAATAGCACCTACAATAAAGAATGGTAATGTGTAATCTCTTCGAACTGTGATACCACTTACGTCTCGAAGTTCGAAATCCTGCAGTCCTAATTTATAATCGTTTTCGCCAGTTGCATCGATATTTTTACGAATCCCCACGAAACTAACCTCAGCTTCTTCGCTATTTGGGGGATAAACAAAAAATACAAAAGCTGGATTACGTGGATATGTAGTCTTCGATCGTGGTTCACCATTATCCAGGTAATACTCTGGATAATATTGATCAATAACTACCCGGAACCCATTATCTAATTTATATTCTGATTTTGGATCAGTTAAATCGATAGTAAATGAGCTAAGCGCGGTTTCCTTCTCGTCATCCGTTTCATGAATCTTAAATGATATACTTGTAAATTCATTCTTCTGATATCCAGCTTGGTATAACGAATAGCCGTCAAATTTCATCGGATGATTGAGACGAATACTGCCTTCTTTTATTTTCTCAAGCTCTGCATCAGCTCCCGCTATAGCACCAGGCTTTTCTTTATAAATAGCTAACTCTGTCTCGAAGTTTTTTGCAACAACGCCTTCTTCTTTTATTGCTTTTTCAAAACGTTTATTATTTTCATCATACGTTTCCAGTATAAAGTCTTTATTCTTCGCATAGTATTCACCATGTGTTCCCGGAATAACTTGTTGTTCACCTTCACGAAGCCACATATATTCATCGATATACATAGGCGTAGTCATTCGTAATATCGCAGCAATCATAACAATTATTAACCCTATATGATTGACGTAAGGTCCCCAGCGTGAGAAGCGTCCTTTTTCAGCTAGAACATGTCCCTTCTCAATCCGAACTTTATACCTTTGCTTTCTTAATTCATCAATCATTTTCTGCTGTTCCTGATCTGTTACGCTCTCAGACTCGCTATAAAGACGCTGACGACTCAGGAAAGTTTCATGTCGCTTTGGTTTTTGTTTTTTCAACGCTTTGTACAACGGTACAAAACGATCAATACTGCAAATTACTAATGAAATACCAATAAGTGCTATTACCAACATATACCACCATGAACTATATAAGTTGTAGAACCCTAGCTGATAATAAATTTGGCCGAAAATTCCATATGTATTCTCATAATAGACAGCTGGATCTCTCGAAAGCGCATTAGAAGGTATATATTGCTCCTGCGGAAAGATTGTGCCAATTGCCGAAGCAACTAGAGCTAAAACGATTAACCATACACCAACTTTTACTGATGAAAAAAAGTTCCAGATTTTATCTATAATTGATTTTTTATAGGTTTGTGAGCGGCGCGCGCTTCCATCATACCGCATATTTAGCAGCCTTGTTTTATCATTACCATCAATATGCTGATTTCCTTCAATTGGCTTGCCGCACGCTTCACAAAGAACCGTACCTTCTGGGTTTACGTGCCCACATTCACACTTAATTCTGTTCATACGTATCCCTCACAATAGTAGTTCAAAATTTATTCGGGCTGAATCTCTTTTAAATGGTTCTCTAAGCTTTCTAAGGATAATGCACCTTTCACTATTTCCACTACTTCACCTTCTGGGTTAATGAATATAGTACTCGGAATTGGTCCGATGCCGTATTTATCCCTTACTTCATTTCTCGTATCATGTGGTATCGGAAATGTTAAATCGTATTGATCGATGAATCGGTCAATAACCAATTCTGTTGCGTCCAGACTAACTGCAACAATTTCAATTCCCTTCTCTTTATACTCAGGATACAACTTTTGCATATATGGCATCTCAGCTTCACAAGGCTTACAATAAGTAGCCCAAAAGTTCAGCATCACACCTTTTCCTTCCAGGTCGCTTAATTTAACGGTTTCCAGATTGTTATTTTTATTCACTTGCTCCAATTCAAAATCAGGAGCCTGTGCTCCAACATCTACTTTCGTTACGTCTTTATTTAAATTTGAAACCAGTGCATAAACGACCGCAGCTATCAGAATAACTAACACTACCGTTCGAAAAATTAAACGATTTTGCTTCTTTTTCTTCTTGTCCGCTTTTATTTTATCTACATTCACGAATCTCACTCCCATGCCATTATATCATGTGAACACTAAGTCAAATTTGACTATTATTTAACAATTTCACTGGCAAGGTGTCGCATTTGTTTTACTTCGTGTGGTGTTAACGGTCTAGAATCACCTGGCTGCAGGCCGTGCAGTGTTAATGAACCATACCTTTCCCGTTTAAGTTTCTTAACTGGAAAACCAATCTGCTCCATCATTCTTCTGATATGTCTGTTTTTCCCTTCATTCAACGTTAATTCAATGATTGAAGTATTTTTATTTTTATCAGATGATAATATTTTATAACTTACTGCACGCAATAAGTCGTTTTCTACTTTTATTCCTTTGCGCAGAATATTAAGTTCGGATTTCTCAGGTATCCCGCTTACTTTCGCAACATACACTTTACTTACTTCGTGTTTTGGATGCATAAGCAAATTAGCAAAATCCCCATCATTTGTTAATAGCAGTATTCCTGAAGTATTGTAATCTAAACGTCCTATTGGAAATACGCGCTCTGGTACGCCTTCCATAAAGTCTGTTACAATCTTTCTATTTTTATCATCTTTTAAACTTGAAATTACAGCACGAGGTTTATAAAGCAAGTAATATACTGGTGCTTCTTTTTGTAAAGGAACCCCATCTACTTCAATTGTGTCTGCTTGAGAAGCCTTTGTTCCAAGTTCAGTTACAACTTTATTATTCAGCTTTACTTTACCTTCAAGAATCAATTGTTCTGCTTTCCTTCTTGAAGTCACGCCACTTTGGGCTATAATTTTCTGTAATCGTTCTAATGAATTTGACATCAAATCACCAAGTTTCCTATATTTTTTCTATAAATCGCAAACATAACAATAGCGTTAACAAATTGCTAACGCTTCATGTGTCTTTATACATGATTCTTATTTTATCCAAAAACTATCGTTACAATTACGATTGACGCTATTATACCAATTAAGTCTGCTAATAGTCCAACCTTTAATGCGTAACGCATTTTTTTAATACCAACAGCACCGAAATATACGGTTAAAATATATAGCGTTGTATCTGTACTTCCCTGCATCGTTGAAGCTAACCGACCAAGAAATGAATCTGGGCCAAACGTTTCTATTATGTCAGTTGTCATTCCTAGAGCTGCAGTACCTGAAATTGGTCTAACCAGAGCTAGCGGAAGTATTTCCGGAGGGACGCCTATAAAAGTTAATACAGGTTCGATGAGATTAATAAAAGCCGACATTGCACCTGAAGCTTGCAGGATATTAATCGAAACAATCATACCTACTAAAAAAGGAAGTAGAGAAAATGCCAGCTTGACACCTTCCTTACCTCCTTCAACAAAAGTTTCATAGGTTGGAATTCGCTTGTATGTTGCAGTTAATAAAACTAATAGAATGAAAGACGGAATAATCCAAGCGCTAATCGTAGTCAGGTAACTCATTTAGAATCTCTCCTTACACTTTTATAATAATAGTATCGATCGATTACAAGCGCGCTGATCGTAGCAATCAGGGATGTTATAATAGTAGTTCCAACTATTTCAGTTGGTGAAACTGAATCGTATTGCATTCTAATAGCAATAACTGTTGTAGGTATCAATGTAATTCCTGATGTGTTAATTGCCAGAAATGTAATCATTGATCTGGAAGCAGTATCTGTCCCACTTAATATTTTCATTTGTTCCATTGCTTTTAATCCCATTGGTGTAGCCGCATTCCCGAGACCAAAAATATTGGCAACTATATTGGATAAGATATACCCCATGGCAGGGTGGTCTCTTGGAATCTCAGGGAACAATTTTTCTACAATAGGTCTGAAAACCTTTATTAAGACGTTCAATATGCCTGCCGCTTCTGCTACTTTCATCATCCCCAGCCAAAATACAAGAACACTGATTAGTCCAATTGATATGGTTACAGCACTATTGGCACTTTCAAACAAAGCTTTATTTACACTTTCCATCGTTCCATTGAACATAGCGTAAACAATACCCACAATTGCCATACATGCCCAGATAACATTAACCATTGAAATCCAGTCCCATAATTTTTCGATATACAAATTCAAAGCCTTCTAAAAATCCATTTTCATTTTTTTGCTTAGCCATTGTTTGTGTATTTGTTTTTTTGGTAATCTTAAAGCCCCATTCAAATAAATTGATGTGATCTATCCAATCATTTGGATCCTGTATCGTAACAGCGATTAAATCTACACCATCTTTACTGGCAGTTGAGACCAAAGTTCTTCCTGCACTCTTTGTATATCCGGTTTTCCCTCCAGTGCAGTATTCATAAAATGCAGTCAACAATTTATTTTTATTTTTCCATGCATATTCCCTTGTTTCTGCTCTATACATTTCTGTTTTCGTAATTTTTTCAAAGACTTTATTATCCATAGCGTACTGCATTAATAAAGCCATATCGTACGCTGATGAATAGTGAGCTTTACCATCTAGGCCGCTAGGATTTTCAAAATTAGTATTATTCATACCTATCCAGCGGGCTTTTTCATTCATCAAATAGACAAACCCCTCCATACTGCCACCAACATACTCACTTATTGCCATTGCTGCATCATTGCCAGAGCGGAGCATTAGTCCATAGACTAAATCCTTTAACATCATCTTTTCGCCTTGTTCTAAATAGATGGAAGAGCCTTCCGAATGCACTGCCCGTTTACTTGCAGATACCATTTTATCCAATTTTCCTGATTCAATAGCAATGATCGCCGTCATTATTTTAGTAATACTGGCTATTTTTTGTTTTTCATGCGCTTTTTTTTCAAATAACACTTCGCCTGTTCTTTCATTCATCAGCACCGCGTTTGTTGCAGAAACACCCGGTTTCGCGAATGCGTGAAGCGGAGACAGGACGATTAACCCTATCAGGAAACAAGATAAAATTGATGTTCGCATAAAAAGGTTCCTCCCGAGAACATATCTAGCTATGGCACTTGACGCTCAGCAGATAATTGTTTTTAATAAATCGCACATAATCTCAACTTTGTTTAAATTTTTTTAGTCTGTATAGTTTATGCTTGGCCGACACTGATATGAATTTTTTTACTATAAAAAACCGTCATCTGATCATGATAATCAGATGACGGTTTCTTTAAGAGTGCCTGTGCATTATTAATCCTTATTAAAATTTTCAAAGAATAAATCAGCCTCGTTTTCTATACTGTTTTCCTCAAGACTCTCTGTTAGCGGTGGAAGCTCTTCAATCGTGGAAAGTCCAAAATAGGTCAAAAATTCTTTACTTGTACTGAACAATACTGGCCGCCCAATTGTTTCACGCCTTCCAACTTCCTCTATCAATGTTCTCGAAAGTAATGTCTGCACTGGCCGATCGCTCTTGACACCACGTATTTCATCTATTTCAGTACGTGTTATTGGCTGCTGATAAGCTATTATAGCCAGCGTTTCGAGTGCTGCCTGGGACATTCTATTCATTTTCGGATTTTCAAATAACCTTTGAAAAAAATGATTGTGCTGCGGTTTTGTTGTGAGGAAAAACGAATGTTGTGATTGCATGATCATAATTCCACGATCTGCATGCTCGTAATCAAATTTAAGTTCTTCAAGTAAATATTCAACGGTTTCCTGATTAACTTCCATAACGTTTATGATTTGTTTTACAGTGATTCCATTGTCCCCACTTGCAAATAGTAACCCCTCTAAAACAGCTTTAAGTTCTTCATTTTTCACTATTCTTCCCCCATATAATAAACATGCAGCAGCTCCATGTGCTTCTTTTGTTCACAATATAATTTTCTATTTTTCATTAATTCGAGAATCGCAATAAATGTAACGACAATGTGTGCTCTTGATTCATATACAAATAAATCATAAAAAGAAATTCCCTCTGTGGACTTTTTGACTGTGTCCAGCACCTGAGTCATCCGCTTCTCAATAGGTATATCCACTTTCTTAACTGTCGTATCCAGAGGTTCATTCCATTTTTTGCGTTCAAATAATTTATTAAGCGCACCTAACATATCATAAATAGAGGTATCATCGTTTATCATAGGCTGATTGCTTTCTAACTGATCAAATAAAGCGGGTTCTCTTGTATATATTTCATTTGAGTCTATTTCAAGCTCTTTGAGTGTTTCAGCAGCTTCTTTGTACTTTCTGTATTCAATTAATCGATTAATCAGTTCATCACGGGGATCTTCCATGTATTCATCATCTTCTTCATCCATCGCTTCGTTAGGCAGCAGCATTTGACTCTTTAATGCGATTAGGGTTGAAGCCATGACTAAATATTCACTCGCAATATTTAGTTCCAAGCGCTGTAATGTATGTATATATTGAACATATTGTTCAGTAATGGTTGCAACAGGAATATCGTAAATATCGACTTCATACTGTTTAATTAAATGAAGTAATAAATCAAGCGGACCCTCGAATGCCTCCAATTTAACCTGATATGCTTGATTCATTTAATTTCTCCCTTTCCTTTAGAA
This sequence comes from Virgibacillus flavescens, assembly GCF_050574275.1. Taxonomy (GTDB): domain Bacteria; phylum Bacillota; class Bacilli; order Bacillales; family Amphibacillaceae; genus Virgibacillus_F; species Virgibacillus_F flavescens. The sequence continues at coordinate 2,331,199 of NZ_CP192260.1, read as the reverse complement.
ATACTTGGCATTTGCTCTAAGCTTTTATGCTTCTCTTATGTGTAAAAAAAGTAGTCAAATTCCCTCAATATGAACCACGCAAATAAAATAATAAACATTATTGTCATATTCGCCTATACACTATGAGGCGCTCTAACATAAGTTATTAACGTAAGATAAATGTTACTGAAACATTTTCAAAAAGGAGGAATCTTATTATGAGTGGTTCTTATGGCGGTGGCTTTGCGTTAATCGTTGTGTTGTTCATCCTTCTCATTATTGTCGGAGCTGCTTGGTTATAGAATGCATTAAGCTAGCCAGATAATCAATATTCAATTCAATTATACCAAAAGCCAGCCCATTTCGTACATGGGCTGGCTTTTGGCTTAGTTATCCTCTTTTAGAGTCTCATCACATTTAGTATAAAAATCCTGTGTCAGTTCGTCTGCACAGACAGCATATTTATTCTGATAAACGTTATTTACTTCGTTTACCATCTTTTTGCCAATACCTGTGTTGCGGTGTGAAGGACTTACAGAAATGTGTTGAATAACTGCATTAATATCGTCTTCAATACGAACACCTATTGCACCTATCACATCTTCTTCTTTCCATAAATAAAGATGCCAGTCCGGATTGGATTCGTATTCTTTTATCGTTTGCTGCAATTTTTTTACTTCCTTTTCCTCTGGCATAAAGGAAAGTAAACCCATTGCAATTTTTTCAAAGTTCTTTTTAAACCGAATTAACATAGATACCCCTCATTATGAAAATAGCTTACCTACCATGGAGAGCAAAAAGATACACCCAACTGCTACAATCACCCAAAACAAAATTAAATCCTGTTTTGTTCCTTTACTCATTGTGTAATCATCCTCGCAGGAGTTGTATATATAGTTATGCCTTACTCACTGTAATTTGTCAAATTTTATCATAAATATCTCTCAACTTGTACACATGGGATTATCAAAGTACAAAAATAAACCAATAAGCAATACCCCAAATCATCCCAAAAAAGATTAACAGCGAGAACAGGATCCAATTTTTCTTACGTTGACTCACGTTACTTTCACCCTTTAACAGCATTAACTGATTACTTGAAAAATATAACTGTATTAATCGTTATAGATTTTCATTTCCTTCATTACATCGCCATTTTCCATAGCTTTCGCATGTTCAATTCCAGATGTTACTTGACCGAACACCGTGTGGACTCCATCTAAATGCGGCTGTGCTTCATGTACAACGAAAAATTGACTGCTTCCAGTATCTTTCCCAGCATGCGCCATAGACAAGGAACCTTCAACATGCTTATGTGGATTACCTTCTGTCTCACACTTTATTGTATGCCCGGCAGAACCAGTTCCGTTACCGTTTGGACATCCTCCCTGACTAACAAAACCATCAATTACACGGTGGAAAGTTAACCCGTCATAAAAATTTTCATTAGCAAGTTTCTCAAAGTTAGCTACAGTTTTAGGTGCTGCGTCAGGAAAAAGATCAAATTCAATTTTATTTCCATTATCCATTAAAATATATCCTCTTTTAGTCATTACTCTATCCCCTTTAGTTATATTAGAAAAAACTTATCATGTGCCTCGTTTTAATTAGCAAATGTGTAATTTTTTCCTTTACTGACAATTGTTCTGGACCTTTTTATTTAACTTGATAAAAATAACACATTCCTTATCTTATCACTTTATCTTCTATATTCAAAATATGATGAGTGGTCTTATTCATTCGTTTTCAGGAGTTGCTTCCAATACTTCATAAGACAAATCATTTTTACTTATATCCTGATAAGACTCGCGTTTCACGATCAATTTATCGACTCCACTTTCTACAAATACTACTGCGGGTTTTTGAAAGCGATTGTAATGATTTGCCATCGAATATCCATATGCTCCAGTTGAAAACACCGCTAATATATCACCCGCTTCAACTTCAGGTAAAGGAAGGTCCCAAATTAACATATCACCAGACTCACAGCATTTGCCTGCTATGGACCCCTTTTGGACAATATCTTCATCTGCTTTATTTGCAATTACTCCTTCATACTTAGCTTGATATAAGGCTGGTCGTAAATTATCTGTCATTCCACCATCTACTGAGATGTACGTACGAATTCCCGGAATATTTTTCATCGAACCTATTGTATAAAGTGTTATGCCAGCATTTCCAACGATGGAACGCCCTGGTTCAATCCAAATTTCTGGCATTTCCAAATCAAGATTTTTAACATGTTCTCTAATTGCATGTGTAATGGCACCGACATAGTCTTCTAAAGGAAGTGGGTTATCCTGTCCTGTATATCGTATACCAAATCCGCCGCCTACATTTAACACTTCCGGAGTATACTCATAGTTCTGCTTCCATTTGGCAATCGTATCAAACAACAGATCAATAGTTTTCATAAACCGATCTGTTTCAAAAATCTGTGAACCAATGTGGCAATGAATCCCTTTCACATGTATTTGTGCTTGATTCAGTATCTGAAGAAGTGCCTCGTCAGCTTGTCCATTGTTTAAGCTGAAACCGAATTTTGAATCCTCATTTCCGGTCATAATATACTGGTGCGTATTTGATTTGATACCTGGTGTTACTCGAAGCAGGACATTGACGTGATAATCAGTCTTTTTCACTATTTGTTCAATCAACCTTATTTCATGAAAATTATCCACCACGATACATCCTATATGGTTTTCAATTGCCATCTCTAATTCATCATAGCTCTTATTGTTTCCATGTAAATGGATTTTTTCGACAGGGAAATCTGCTTGTAAAGCTGTGTATAGCTCGCCTTGCGATACGACATCCAAGCTTAACTTTTCCTGTTTTATAACTTGCAGCATTGCAATGGATGAAAAAGCCTTGCTGGCATATGCAACCTGAGCTTTTACTCCCAAGTTCTTAAATGACTGAATAAACGACCTGCAATTTTCTCTTATTATCGAAACATCATAGACATATAAAGGCGTACCATATTTCTTTGCAAGTAAAGTAGCATCTAATCCGCCAACCTCTAAATTACCATTAGAATTGACGTGAAATGGATGATTTTCTATGATCATGAAGAGACCTCCGTATTTGTTTTGAAATCAGTTAATAATAGAAATACTTTATCACACGATATCAAAAAACGAAAGCAGTCCAGTTACTGCTCTCGTTTTTATCTGAGTTTATTCTTTCTTGGAGGTTGCCGGTAGTTATTTTTCGGATGAACAATACTTGGTCGATCATTGGATAAGGGAACAGGGACACGAAAGATCACCTGAAACATCGCTTTCAGGTTAAATGGTAATAAGGGCCATAGGTATGGAGTTCTAATTGATTTCAGACTTGTTAAAAACAACATAAACAGCGTAAATCCAACAGTAAATCCAACGAGTCCAAAAGACGCTGTTATGATTACTAGCAATATTCGTAATAATTTGTTCGCTGCGCTTAACTCATAACTTGGTGTTACGTAGGATCCGATCGCAGCAATTGAAATATAAAGAATGACTTCCGGACTAAACATCCCCACTTCAATTGCTATCTGCCCAATTAATACTGCGGCAATTAATCCCATAGCTGTTGAAAGGGGTGTAGGGGTGTGTATGGCAGCCATTCTTAAAAATTCGATACCAAGGTCACCTAAAATCAGCTGAATGTATACAGGTATATTTCCTTCCTCTTTTAAACCAATAAATGATATTTCTTTTGGCAGCAGGTATGGATCCATAACAAGTAACAACCAGAATGGAAGCAGGAATATCGACATAATAATTCCAATATATCTGCACCAGCGTATAAAAGTTCCTACTGCGGGAGCCTGTCTAAATTCCTCTGCATGTTGTAAATGGTGAAAATAAGTAGTAGGTAAAATAATTATGCTCGGAGACGTATCAACCGTAATTAATACGTGACCTTCCAGAAGATGATTTGCTGCAATATCAGGTCTCTCCGTATAACGTACCAAAGGGTATGGACTCCATTTGCGTTTGATAATAAATTCCTCAACAGCTTTATCAGCCATCGTGATACCGTCTACTTCGATTGCCTGGATTTTCTCTTTTATTTCTTTTACCAGTCCATCATCTGCGATATCCTGCAGATAACTGACACAAACATCGGTTTTAGAGCGTTCACCAACCTTCAACATTTCATTTCGCAATCTGGCATCACGGATTCTGCGTCTTGTTAGTGCTGTATTTTCAATAATATTTTCTGTATAACCATCTCGGGATCCGCGTATAACCTGTTCTGAATCAGGCTCCTGCGGGGAACGACCTGGATAGTTTCTTACGTCTATTACAAAAGCCTGTTTTTCTCCATCAATAAACAATACAGTTAAACCTGATAAAAGTTCATCTACAGATTCATCTATTGTTTTAACTGCTTCTACTTGCTGATGTACCAGACGATTTTTAATTATCTCAGGTATTTTCTGCTTGTTACTTTCATTGTCATTTATATCAATTAACTTTTTTATGATTTCCAGAATAACCGAAGTATCACAGAGTCCGGTCAAATAATACATTTGCACCTTTTTCTTCAAAACAATCAGTTCTCTAAATCCTAAATCAAAAGAAACACCAATACCTATTCGTTCCTTCATAAAAGATTCATTTTTCATTATATCTGCAGAAATAGCGATTTCAGATTGATTCGATTTCTTAGTATCCACGTATCATTCCTCCACAAGTGAAAATTTACTTTCTGTGTTTATTTAACAAAAATAATCCATTGAAATAGCGAACCAATAATTTTACCGAAAACAATTGCCATTAATAACCAAAGCATTTTTGTTTCCATGCCAATCCTTTTAGATAAGATGGGAAAGACGTTTAGTACTTCTGTCAAAGCTGCCGCAAGCATGCCAATAAAAATCCCGTGAAATAATCCCCACATTGAGAGAATTAATAACGGTTGCTCCCAAGTCGTAGGAGTGAATGACAGATATACACCAAATAACGAGCCTGCTATTACGCAAGGAACGTATACGTGAATTAATTTCATAGAATGACTTAGTTGAATTAACCTGGGTATAATTCCCAACACCATTAAAAATGCAATAAAACCCGATCCTACTGCAAGGCCACTAGCAAACCCAATCATTATTTCCAAAAGATTAATCAGGAGCATGGTTATCATTTAATTTGTTTTCATGATAAATAACGTATTGATCGAGATCCTGCTGGTAGTTAAAAATTTCAATTTCTAATGGACTGGGCTCTTCATTAAAGCGTTTTTTAAACCAATGATTAAAGTAGAGCAGCATACCAATTCCTAAACCTATTGAGTAAGGTATTTGAATCCAAAGCGGGTAATCATTCCGTCTCCCTGTTAATAAATAATGTAACTTCTGCTGAACAGCTTGCATACTGACATCATAGTGAAAATTCATTATGGTCATCGCTGTTCCAATAAATAGCAATATCCAAACAAAACCTACAATCAGTACCGATGACTCTTTTTTTTGCTTATTCACTCGTATGATAGTTTGTTGAGGTCCAAGTAATTCGAATTCCAAATCCGGCCAGGACTTGGTCAAATGATCCATAATTAAATAGCAATCAATGATTACGATATTGTTATCTTTTTTTGTAATTCGATAAAGCGATGTTTCTTCCAACTCTTTCTTTATATCAATGGGGGCAGAGATAAAGGCAATATGCTTCAACTTCACGTATTGTAACTGCTCAATCTCTATGCTTTTTTTCATTCGCAGATAAATCGTTTTCATATGCTGCTCTCCTTCCCGATTAAAAGTGTCTTAAGTTTAGTGTTTGTCAAAATCCCATTTTTATAACTCTTGTTTTATTAGAAAAACGCGGCATTCGCCTCATACTTAACAGCGAATGCCGTAGTTTTACTTATACCGGCATTTGCTCTAAACTTTTATATTTACTTAATCTGTAAACAAAAAACAAACACCACTTGTAGAAAGTGGTGTTTGTTCAATCCATTATCTTTTTCATTTCATCTAAAATCTTTTTCTCTAACCGCGAGACCTGTACTTGCGAAATTCCGAGTCTTTCAGCTACCTCTGATTGTGTTTTATCTTTATAATAACGTAAATAAACGATTAGCCGCTCACGTTCATTTAACCCCCTGATAGCCTCTTGCAATGTAAATTTATCAAACCATCGTGTATCATCATCTGCGATTTGATCCAATAAAGTAATTGGATCGCCATCATTTTCGTAAACAGTTTCGTGAATTGAATGTAACGTTTTAGTTGCTTCTTCAGCCTGAACTACCTCCTCAGGCGATATTTCGAGTATATACGCTATCTCATTAACAGTTGGCGATCGTCCAAGTTCCTTCGTCAACTCATCACGTTTTTTACGGATCTTATTTCCGGTTTCCTTTAGGGAACGACTCACTTTCACACTGCCATCATCACGAATGAATCGTTGAATTTCACCGATAATCATCGGTACGGCATACGTGGAGAATCGTACATTATAGGATAAATCAAATTTATCAATTGATTTAATCAAGCCTATACTGCCTATTTGAAATAGATCATCTGGATCATATCCACGATTAATAAACCGCTGGACAACTGACCAAACTAATCGAATATTTCTTTCAACTAGTATGTCCCTCGCTGCTTTATCTCCATTCTGACTTTTATGAATGTAGGACTTTACTTCTTTATCCGTTAATTGGACTTCCCGTTTCTGATTTTTTACATTTACATCCATAGGCATATACCTATTTACAAACCGTTTGACTTTTGGTTAATTGCTTTTTCATTAGTACAGTTGTACCTTCATCAACAGTTGAAGTAACATTAACGGAATCCATAAAGTTCTCAATTATCGTAAAGCCCATCCCTGACCTCTCAAGCTCTGGTTTGGAAGTGTACAAAGGTTCTCTTGCTTCATCTATATCAGCAATCCCGATACCTTCATCCTTAATAAGGAGCTCTACTTCATCTTCAAACAACTTGCATTCAATTATTATTTTATGATCAGGTTCATTGTTGTAACCATGGATTATTGAATTTGTTACCGCTTCAGAAACAACTGTTTTAATTTCTGTCAACTCGTCCATGGTAGGGTCAAGTTGCGCAATAAAGGATGCTACTAATACACGTGCAAATGATTCATTTTCACTAATGCTAGAAAACTCTACATACATTTCATTCTTCATGAAGCCACCCCCAGCGTAAATAGTGCGCTCTGTTCATCTTCTTCCAGTCGAATGATTTTAAATAAACCTGACATTTCAAATAACCTTTTAACCGGAAGGGAAATAGAACAGACAACCATTTCTCCTCCCAATTGTAATACTTCCTTATATCTACCTAGAACAACACCTAACCCTGAACTATCCATAAATGTAACGGACTGCAAATTCAAAATAACGTGCTTCACCAGATTTTTCTCAATCATATTTTTCCATTGATTTCTTAACGCTTCTGCTTCATGATGATCTAACTCTCCTTCTAAACGGACAATTAGAATATCTTCAATTACTTCAAATGTTGAATTCATCCCCACAAATTCTCCTCCTTACTAAAAGTTATATAGATTACTTTCTCTAATCCAAAGCACTATTCCTGCCATGTGTCAAAAGAAGAAAATTATCGACAAAACTAGTTGAATTTAGCTATTTTCTGTAAGGTTCGATTGAATAGTGTAACGATATTCGCTGGTTCCACTTTTTCGTCTACTACTAATGGTGTTTCTGACAGTAGATTGTCACCACTCTTAACTAACATCGTACCAACCTGTTCACCTTTCTTAACTGGTGCTGCAATGGATTTGTTTAACTTTACAGATGTTGTAAATTTGTCGGGTTTCTCCCCTTTTTTATGAACTGTACTTATCGCTTGAGATGCAACCACTTTAATATTGTTATCTTTCGCTTTAAGTAGGTTTAAAGTTGCAACCTGATCCCCTTTTTTATAAAGATTTGCAGTTTCAAAGTGCTGAAAGCTATAATCAAGCATATTAGACACAACCGAGTTGCGAACTTTTGGAGATTCTGCCCCCATAACGACTGCGATTACACGCATTCCATTCTTTTTTGCTGTAGCTGTTAAACAGTACTTCGCTTCACTTGTGTAACCAGTTTTCAACCCATCTACTCCTGGATAAAATCTGACCAGTTTATTTGTGTTGACTAACCAGAATTCATTGTCTTTACCTTTTCTTAAATAGTCCTCATAAATGGATGTATAATCTGTTATCTCTTCATGATTTAATAATTGTTTTGCGATAACAGCCATATCATATGCCGTGGAGTAATGATCTCCAGCAGGTAGACCAGTTGGATTTTGAAACTTGGTATTTTCCAATCCGAGTTCTTTCACTTTTTGATTCATTTTTTTAACAAATGCTGCTTCACTTCCTGCAATGCGTTCCGCCAATGCAACACTTGCATCATTTCCCGATGCAATTGCAACTCCCTTGAGAAGATCTTTAACTGACATCTCTTCCCCCGCTTCCAGGAAAATCTGGGAACCTCCCATGGATGCTGCATTCTCACTTATCCGTATATTTTCATCTAAATTAATTTTCCCACTATCGATAGCCTCCATAATTAATAGCAACGTCATGATTTTGGTCATACTTGCCGGTGGGAGCTTTTCATGTACGTTTTTATCGTAAAGGATCGTACCTGTATCCTGTTCAAGTAAAATTGCAGACTTAGCTTTAGATGCTAGTTTTAATTCGTCGTTCGTATTCCCTGAATTGCCTTCTTCGGCAAATACTGGTACCGATAACCCAACAAATACAATAAATGCAGTACAAAATACAATAATCCAATTTTTCATAACTACTTACCTCCAAGCGTTCTATTTATTCCTAGGATTTCCAATATCTCCTTTTTTTATAACTAAATCACTCAACTTTCGCAGACTTAAATAAGCAGTTGCTCCATGCAGACCAGAATCTATTCTTGTAGTTGACGCAATATCTCTATACTGCGAATTAACAGCAACAAGATTCCCGCTGATGGCGAGCCTACTTGTGCCGCCGCAGGTGGCCACTGAAAAAGTTGTGTGTGGCACGAAATAGGTGGATCTATTTTCGCATCTTCGAATATACTTCGCTTTCCGTGGGCACGGCTTCAGCTTCCTCGGATAAGCAAAAACCGCTTTCCTGCTTAGATCTTCAGCTCGCGCTGTTCCCACAGGAGTCTTCGTATATTCGAAGATGCTAAGTTAAAGGTAAGAAATTAAATTATAAAGATCTACTACTTTTTCAGTGACCTTAATCACACTCCGGGGTCTCACCTATGCCTTTCTTCACAGAAGAGTCGACTGCCACCCGCTCCAACTTCTAGACAAGAGATGGTTGCCGACGATTTATTAACTGCACACCTGATTGCACGTCTATATCAGCATGCATCAGAAAGATAAAACAAAGATATAAATAACTTTACCAGTCCTGGTGAGTGGAGGGCGGTGATTACTTCATGAATGATTACAGAAGTTTTTCATACACCGTCATTCCCTCTAAACCTCTATATCAGCGTACGCATTAAAAAAACACCCATTTTTCGCTAAAAACGAAAAATGGGTGTTACAGATAGATGTAACTATTTTGATGTAATTACATCATAAATTAATGGTGGTGCCTCCACGGATTCCTTTGTAATCGTGATACTATCAAATAATTTTTCCTTAACCAGCTGCAGATCAGCATCATTTGCATGGATAGTTAAAAGTGACTCTCCTTCTTCAACGGAGTCGCCAACTTTTTTGTGAAGAACAAGTCCAACTGCCAGATCAATTTTCGATTCCTTCGTCGCTCTTCCAGCTCCCAGCATCATAGCTGCAGTTCCGATATCGTTCGCTACAATCTCTGAAATGATACCAGAAGTTCTAGCAGGTAATTCAACTTTATGCGCAGCTTGAGGCAGTAAATCCGTATTATCTGCTACGGTCGCATCTCCACCTTGTGCCTCGAGGAAAGTCTTGAAGTGTTCAAATGCTTTACCATTTGAAATATTTTCTTCTAGCATCAATCTTGCTTCCTCAAGCGTATTGGCCTTCTCAGCTAACAGAACCATCTGACTTCCGAGTGTTAAACATAACTCAGTTAGATCTTTCGGTCCTCTGCCCTTTAGTGTATCTATCGCTTCTTTGACTTCTAAAGCATTACCGATAGCTCTTCCAAGTGGTTGAGACATATCCGATATGACCGCCATCGTATTTCTGCCAACCTGGTTACCGATTGAGACCATAGCTTCTGCTAAATTTTTTGCATCGTCAATGTCCTTCATAAATGCTCCAGCACCTGTTTTTACATCCAAAACAATTGCGTCGGCACCGGATGCGATTTTTTTACTCATTATGGAACTTGCAATTAATGGAATAGAGTTTACTGTAGCAGTAACATCACGCAAACTGTATAATTTTTTATCTGCTGGTGTTAGATTACCTGATTGCCCTACTACAGCAACTTTGTTCTTATTAACAAGCTCGGTAAATTCATCGCTGGTTATCTCGACATGGAATCCTGGTACGGATTCCAATTTATCAATTGTACCACCTGTGTGACCAAGCCCGCGACCGCTCATTTTAGCCACAGGCACACCAAGTGATGCTACGAGTGGTGCAAGGATTAATGTAGTCGTATCACCAACGCCACCTGTTGAGTGCTTATCCACTTTAATTCCTTCTATGTTAGAGAGATCAATCGTATCTCCTGAATTTACCATCGAAGTAGTAAGCATCGCTCGTTCTTCATCATTCATATCCTGAAAATAAATTGCCATTAATAAAGCACTCACTTGATAATCAGGTATTTTTCCGTTTGTGTATCCATCGATAAAATAGCTAATTTCATCCTGCGTTAAACTCTTTCCGTCACGTTTTTTTTCAATTAAATCATACATCCTCATGTAAATTAACCTCTTCCCTAAAATTAGGATACTTTTTGGATTATCTTTTTGACGAATTCCAGAAAGTTGTCTCTGACTTTCTCAGTTGTTTCCATTACTTCATCATGCGTTAACGGCTGATCCAGTATTCCTGCAGCCATGTTGGAGATACATGATATTCCAAGGACGCGCATTCCGGCATGACCGGCTACCATCACCTCTGGAACAGTTGACATTCCTACAGCGTCGCCCCCAAAGTTACGCAGCATTTTAATTTCTGCAGGTGTTTCATAGACAGGACCAGTATTACCAACGTAGACACCCTTTTGAATACTCAACCCTAATTCACTGGCACAAGCCTCAGCCTCAGACAGAAGTTCGCGATTATAAACCTGGGACATGTCCGGGAATCGTACACCTAAACGATCATCGTTCGGTCCAATAAGTGGATTTTCACCCATATTATTAATATGATCTGTTATCAGCATTAAATCTCCTGGACTGAAAGACGTGTTGATGCCTCCGGCTGCATTTGTAACAATCATTGTCTCAATTCCAAGTTCCTTCATAACTCGAACGGGAAATGTAACCTGCTGCATGCCGTAGCCCTCATAGTAATGAAAGCGTCCCTGCATTGCTACAACTTCTTTCCCCTCAAGTGTTCCTATCACGAGCTGCCCTTTATGACCTGCAACCGTTGACTCCGGGAAGTGAGGAATATCTTTATAAGGAATCGTAATCGGATTTTCAACTTCTTCACCTAATACACCAAGTCCAGAACCTAAAATTAATCCAATGCTTGGCTTTCCACTCATTTTATCTTCAATATATGTGGATGCTTCTTGAATCTCATTCCAATACATAGTAATTATCCTCCTATCGAATATCTTTTAAAAAACTTGTACCATACTTTGGCATTTTAATCTTAAAATTATCTGCAATTGTTGCACCAAGATCGGCAAATGTATTTCTTTCTTCTATATAGGCACCTTTGTTAATATTTTTGTGGTATGCCAACAACGGTACAAATTCACGTGTATGATCTGTTCCAGCGTGTACAGGGTCGTTACCATGATCCGCTGTAATTAGCAATAAATCTTCCTCTTTCATCTTATCCAGAACTTCTGGCAGTCTGACATCGAATGCTTCTAATGCTTTTCCATAACCTTCTGGATCGCGACGGTGCCCGAACTTCGCATCAAAGTCAACTAAATTCAGAAAGCTGATTCCTTCAAAATCCTGTTCCATTGACTCTACTAATTTGGTCATACCATCTTCGTTATCTGTCGTACGAATGGATTCCGTAACGCCTTCTCCATCATAGATATCTGAAATTTTTCCTATAGCGATGACGTCATAGTCTGCGTCCTTCAGTTCATTCATGACTGTCCGTCCAAATGGTTTCAGCGCATAGTCATGTCGATTTGAAGTACGGAGGAATGCGCCAGGTTTTCCAACAAATGGGCGCGCAATAACTCGACCAGCCATATACTTTTCATCAAGCGTTAATTCACGAGCTATTTCACAAATACGATATTGCTCTTCTATTGGTACAACTTCTTCATGTGCAGCAATTTGCAGTACAGAATCAGCGGATGTATAAACAATAAGTGCCCCTGTCTTCATGTGTTCCTCGCCTAATTCATCGAGAATTTCAGTTCCGGAAGCAGGTTTATTACCAATAATTTTACGTCCCGATTTTTCTTCCAGTTCCTGTATTAATTCTGCTGGAAAGCCATCTGGAAAAGTACGGAAGGGTTGTTCAATATGTAACCCCATTAGTTCCCAGTGTCCTGTCATCGTATCTTTTCCATTCGAAGCTTCTTGCATTTTAGTATAATGCGCCATTGGTGTTTCTTTCTTTTCAATTCCTTTAATTTCCCGAATATTACTAAGTCCTAACTTTTCCATATTTGGCATGTTCAGTCCATTCATATGATCTGCGATATGCCCCAATGTATCTGCACCCAAGTCGTTAAATTTTCCAGCGTCTGGGGCTTCACCGATACCTACTGAATCCATTACAATTACAAAAACGCGCTTAAAATTATTCATGTTTTTAACCTCCTGTAAATATATTCCCGAATTTCTTTATAGTATTCTCTAAGTTTAGGTTGTAGGATGTCAGACAACTAAAATTAAAAATTATGCTCTAGGATGGTACGCCTTATATACATCTTTTAACCGAGATTTGGATACATGTGTATAAATTTGTGTCGTGGATATGTCAGCATGACCTAGCATTTCCTGTACCGCTCTAAGATCAGCACCATTTTCAAGCAAATGTGTGGCAAATGAATGACGTAATGTATGAGGTGTAATGTTCTTTTCGATTTGCCGTTCTTTTGCAATTGCTTTTAGGATTTTCCAAAAACCTTGCCTTGATAAAGCTCTTCCATGCTGGTTAACAAAAAGCACATCTTCTTTTTTATGTTTCAGGATACTTCCTCGAGCGTTATCTATGTAATCTTCTATTGCACCTTTAGCAACATCACCTAGTGGTACGATGCGTTCTTTAGACCCTTTACCTAAGCAACGCACAAATCCCATCGTTAAATGGAGATCGCTCACTTTTAAAGTAATTAGCTCTGTTACACGCAAACCTGTTGCATAAAGCAACTCCAACATAGCTTTATTTCGAATCTCAAGAGTTGAACGACTGGCAACAGCAAGTAACCTTTCAACATCATTTGACGATAATATGGACGGTAATTTCTGTTCTTTTTTTGGTGATTCTATATGTATGCTTGGGTCTTGATCAACCAGTTGCTCACGCAATAAAAATTGATGGAATAAACGTAACGATGATAGAGTACGTGCAAGTGTAGCTGACGATTTTTGCTCGTCCTTTAATACACGTAAAAACCCCAATAAATCACTTCGATTAATCGTATTCCAGTCTTTTTTATCCAGATCCTTCTCCAGATAGCTGACATACCGCTTTAAATCACGTCGATAAGAACTTAACGTATTATCAGAAAGTCCGCGCTCTACCTGTAAGTAATGAAAGAAATCATCGATCGCATATTTTAGCATTCATGTTACTCTCCTAGTCGAAAAAATAAATTAAACCGATCCATTAAATCATTGTCGCTTTCGTATACCTTTACAGCTGGCCCTTCGGGAGGATCGTACCGATGATATCCATTGTATTCAGCATGCATCACACGTAATCCGAAATAAAACAAGAACGTACATATCGTAAAGATTACAAATACCTTTAGCGTGTCCCATAACATTCGCTTCATCTAGCATATCTCCTTTTCCATAGCTTCCACTATTAAAAGATATGCCAAAAAACAGGAACAATATACATAAAACTATGAAACTATAGTTAAAAATTACCCAACATAAAAATAACCTATTTTCTAACTTTTGTAAAATATAATGCAGACATGCCCGCTTCTCATAATTTTCCTTATAATTGTTTAATTTTAATTAATTTCTTTCGCAGATAAATAATCATGATGAATGCAATAAACTTAGTTACTTTGTCGCAGTTGATGAAAATTGTGAAGTAACGCACCACCTTAGAAATGCTGCTGACAGTGTACTGAAAAAGTAACCTGAAGTACAAAATAAGAGGATCTGCGATCGCATCATCGAATTCACTTCGCTTCCCGTGGGCACGGCTTCAGCTTCCTCGGATAAGCAAAAACCGCTTTCCTGCGGGATCTTCAGCTCGCGCTGTTCCCACAGGAGTCTCGTGAATTCGATGATGCTGGGTTAAGGTGAGATAACGTAATTTTAAAATCTATCTCTTTTTCAGTTGAATAAGTAGCGCATTTGATTGTGCCCTATACAATCTAATATCATATATATTCCGACAAGAGATTGGAGCGGATGGCAGTCGACTCCTGCGGGAGGACAGGCATAGGTGAGACCCCGGAGTGCGGTAGCACGAGGAGGCTCACCAGCCGCCCTAAGGTGCGCGACTGCCATCTGCGGAAATCTCGTTGCTGTTACTTCCTGATCTATTTCCGGTGAGTAAACAAACAGAAGTTAATTCGCAGTATAAAGATACTGTGTCAACTACAACTATGAATTGCGGACTTGTGCACCTGATTAGTTGAATCAATTAAAAAAGCCTCTTTTCACTTTCACATCGAAAAAAGGCTTAGCATTATTTATTTTTATGTAGATTTAACAGCTACTTTTTGACATTGCTTACAAATTCCGTGAAATGTTAAGCGGTGATCTTTCACTTGGAAACCCCAATCATTTTCAATGATCTTTTCAACATCTTCCAATAGATCATCCACGATTTCCTCAACAGAGCCACATTCAATACATACTAAATGATGGTGAAAGTGTTCTGCTCCTTCTTTACGAAGATCATACCTTGAAACACCATCGCCAAAGTTTATTTTGTCTACAATCTTCAATTCTGACAATAACTCCAATGTACGATATACAGTGGCAAGACCTATTTCAGGCGCTTTATCTTTAACAAGTAAATATATTTCTTCAGCACTTAAATGGTCTTCTTCACGTTCCAAGAGTACTCTAACAGTAGCCTCGCGCTGTGGAGTCAGTTTGTAGCTTTGTGCATGGAGTAGCTTTTTAATTCGATCAATTCGGTGTTCCATGGCAAGTTTCCTCCCTCACTATTCCCACTTATTATTATAGGCACTGTTGGAACAAGTGTCAAAGTATAATTATTATAAACAACTAACAATAATTATTGTTATATAGCATTAATTATTATTTGTACAATGTTCTTATTAAGGCTTCCATTGCTTCATTCGATACATAAGCTTCTAATAACGCCGCAAGAAGTGCTCCTGCCAGTAATAATGTGAAAACAATTACGTAACGACTAAGTGGTTGTAAAATAGGTTGGGATAATCGCCTTGAAAATAATTTATTTAATAAGGTTAACGAAAAAATCATGGATAAGCTTCCCGCAATTAGATAAATGGGTATGACGACCAGATTTTGAGGTGCTATCGACAATGATGCAAGAAATAACCCTTTTAAGCCTAATTGATTTACAATAAATCCTACGGAAAATCCTACAACTAATCCTTTTAAAAATAGCAATATCCAAATGATAGGCAGACCAATTACCGAGAAGCCGAGAATAAATAGTAAAAGCAAATATTTAGCATGGTAAAAAAAGCTGTTTTTTAGTATTTCACTACTATCAATTTCCTGACTATCCGCTATTCTTTCAAAAAATCGTTCCAGGTAAAAGATCAGGTCCTGCTTTTGGATAACGTTCATGCTATTTACTATAACTGCACCAAAGATAACTCCTGTTAAAAACAATACAAGCATAAATAAATAGATGGTGGCGTATTTTCTCAAGTGGTTAACGATACTTTTTTTATTTTGTAGCATTGGAGTCCCCCGCTCTTTTGAAAAAACTTAAAATACCAAATTTACTGGTGAATGCTTAAGTTTTTATAATTTCAAGTGATACAAACTATCGTATACTTCAAAACTATGAGGAATTCCAAATAAAAATACCATAATCTACTTAATTTCTTCTACTAATATTTTTGTTTAGGAGAATCTATACTGCCGTATTTTCCGCCACCACCTGCTGTAATCGATAATTCTCCACTTCGCATTTGAATGATTGCTTGTGACACTTTGACCGGAACAGTATCATTTAAAGATTCAACTGAAACGTGATGAATAATGTTCATTTCTGTACCAAATTGCTCTAATAATTTGGTGAATGTCTTGCGGCCAAGGGACGGCAAATATTCAAGTGGGACCTGATACATGTACTGCGGCCTCTTTCTATTATTTTCACCTGTACCAGCAAGTTCTTTTATTCGATCTGCCACGCCCTTTACAATCTTAGTTGAGCCACATGATGAACAAATTTGATTGCTCGAATTTAGCGGTGTAAGACATTTTCGACAAACAGTCGCGTAATACTTCCCAAGTTGAGGGTTCATCCCAAAGTTACGGATTATTCTTCTGTCATTCACTTGATGTATTGCCCAGTTTAATTCTTTAAATGACGGCTCTTCCATAGCAATTTCCTGATATTCCCGTGCAATTTTACCTAGTGAGTGTGCGTCAGAATTAGATAGAAATGTATACGCATGCAGTTCCTCTATTTGATCAGCCATGCTGGTATCTGAACTGAGGCCAAGCTCTATCGCATCTATTAGATCTGTATCGAATACTTCTTCAAGCGATTGTTTGACACCTTTCCCATACGTGCTTTTAAACGGAGTAAACACATGAGCGGGAACAAACATGCCATCCAATTCTTTTACTTTGTATTGTAAATCTTTTGCTGACCCGTAATAACGTTGTGAACTTAAATTGATGTTTGTCATTTTTGTTGCAAGCCACACAGTAAACTCTTCCATCTTTGCTAGCGTTGGTAGATAACAGAGGACGTGTATGGGTCCCTGACAATTTTCATCATAGACTTCTATTTCCGAACCTAAAATCAAGGTCACTTTTTCAAATCGAATACCTCCATCATCCAGTTCAATTGCCTGTTTATTGTTCAATAACTGTTTTAATTCCTGCTGGACATGTGGTGTATGACAATCAATTATCCCTACCATATGAATACCTTTATTTCTGCTGGATTCAAGCAGGATATTTGTTAGTGTCAGACTTTTAGAGCCTGTGATTTTAACTGGCTTATCATACATATCACGCCCAATGTGAATATGCAGATCGGCAAAGAAAGATTGGAGCATGCTTTATTTCATCTCCAATGCGTGAAGATAAAGGATCGCATAGTTTGTTTTTGCGTCATGTATACGATTTTCCAACACATATTGCTTTGCTTCGGACAATGTTAACTCTAGTATTTCGATAAATTCGTCATCGTCACCATCTACTTTTTCTTTTACTTGTTCCAGGTTATCAGTGACATATATGTGCATAAGTTCATCTGCAAACCCGGGCGATGTATAAAAAGACGTCACAAATGTTAATTCGTTTGTAGTATATCCGGTTTCTTCTTCTAATTCTCTGATTGCTGCTGCTTCTGGATCTTCACCTGGTTCCAATTTACCTGCCGGAATTTCAACAAGTGACTTTTCCAGAGGCTTTCGGTATTGTTCTACCAAAACTATTTTATTATCTTTTGTAACTGGAATGACCGCTACGGCTCCAGGGTGTTTAATAATTTCACGCTTGGATGTTTTGCCATTCGGTAAAGTTACTTCATCAACTTGTAAATTTACTACTTTACCAGCATATATCTGTTCCGACCGTATTGTCTTTTCTTCAAACTTCTTCATGAACAACCCTCCCACTACTTTTCCTTCCCCATTTTAACACAAATAAAATATCTGCTATACGCTGAAATAGTTGTATTTGCATGAACTTATTTTTACACTATTCCTATATAAGAAAAAAATGGAGGTTATTAAATGAAAACAAATCAATTAGGAAAATCAGATGTATACATTTCAGAACTGACGCTTGGCTGTATGTCACTTGGAACTGACTCTCAAGAAGCATCTAAAATTATTGATCAAGCTTTGGATACAGGTATTAATCACCTTGATACAGCAGATCTCTATGATTTTGGTGTCAATGAAGAAATTGTTGGAAAGGCTATTCAGAATAAGCGAAAAGACATTATCCTTACTTCTAAAGTTGGTAATAACTTTGATCGAAATAAAAAGGACTGGCATTGGGATCCTTCCAGATCGCATATTAAAAATGGTTTGAAGGATAGTTTACGACGATTACAAACAGATTATCTCGACTTTTACATGCTGCATGGCGGGACGTTAGATGATCCGATTGATGAAACTATCTCAGCATTTGATGAATTAAAGCAGGAGGGGGTTATCCGTGCCTATGGTATCTCTTCGATAAGACCTAATGTTATCCGTGAATATGTAAAACGATCCTCCATTGATGGCGTAATGATGCAATATAATATGCTAGACCGACGTCCGGAAGAGGAAATATTGGATCTGCTGAATCAGCATGATATTAGTGTTTTAGCACGTGGTCCTTTAGCAAAAGGTTTTCTTACGGATAACGGAGTAGAGCAAATCGAAAAGAAAGCACAGGATGGTTTTCTTGATTATTCTCAAGGTGAGTTGCTGCAAATTCATCAGAAGCTGTCAAACACCTTAAATGGCGCTTCACTTAATAATACAGCGTTTCACTATATACTTCATCACCCAGCTGTAGCAAGTGCGGTATTCGGAGCAAGCACTGTCGATCAGGTTAAAAGCAACTCGGATCATTACACTGGAAACCCATTAAATAATGAGCTTTATCAATCTCTTCAAGCCATTACCAAACCGATAAAATACGATAAGCACAGATAATTGTAACCGGAGCACTTTGCTCTGGTTTTTTATTTTTTAAACCAACAAAAGAATTAATTTCCATTGATAATTTAGCACTTACCACATATAATGAGAACAAACGTTCTTATTATGGTGAGGTGAAAGAAAATGGATTACTCCACATACCCGCGAAATGATGTCCTTTGTATAGATATGCGCTCATTTTATGCGAGTGTTGAAGCTGTTAAACTGGGGCTCGATCCTATGGAGGTTCAATTGGCAGTTGTTGGCGATACAAACCGAACAGGCAGTATCGTTCTTGCTGCTTCACCTTTATTAAAGAAAAAGCATGGTATAAGCAACGTAAGCCGCTTCTTTGAATTACCAGATGATCCTGACATTCACATCGTTCATGCCCACATGGCGGACTACTTAACCGTTTCTATGGAAATTACGAAGTTAATCAATCAATACGTGCCAAAGGAAGCTATTCATCAATACTCAGTTGATGAAGTTTGGGTGACCGTAAATGGGCTTGAGGATTTATTTGGGAACAGATGGGAAGTTGCCAGACTGATTAAGCAGGATCTCCTGGAGAGCATGGGGATAACTTGCTCAATTGGAATAGGTGACAATAAATTTCTAGCAAAAGTTGTTATGGATTTACATGCCAAAAAAACCGGAATAGCAGAATGCAGATATGAAGACGTACAGGAAAAGTTATGGCCCTTTCCTGTGCAGGCCATTTGGGGTATTGGACGAAGAATGCAAAAGAACTTAAACAGAATGGGTATTATTAGTCTTGGCCAGTTAGCGAATTTTTCCGTAAAACAACTCAAAAAACATTTTGGGATTATGGGTGAACAGCTTTACTGGCATGCTTGGGGGATTGACCTCAGTCCTGTTTTAGGCGATTTTACAAAATCTGAACAAAAAGGATTCGGACACGGCATCGCCTTGTTGCGGGATTACTCAAAAGACGAAGTTTCTGCATGCATTCTTGACCTGTGTGAAGAGGTATGCCGCCGGGCGAGAACTGCCAATAAGACAGGAAAAACCATTCACTTGGGAATATCCTATTCAAAAGTAACTGGCGGCGGATTCAGCAGATCCCGCTCCATCGTTCTCCCTACAAACACTACAATGGAAGTGTACAACTGTTGTATGCAGCTGTTTAATACGTTTTACGATGGTTACAGTGACATAAGACATGTGTATGTGACGTTAAGCAAGCTTTATGAAAACGAGGAAACACAATTGGATTTATTTGACGATAAGCCAAAGAAGAAAGATATCGGCTATGTGATGGATTCCATACGTGATAAGTATGGTTCCACCGCCATTCTTCGGGCTACAAGTTACACCGATGCGGGCATCACCATTGGCAGAAGCAAAAAAATAGGTGGTCATAATGCCTGATTGAAAAATTAAATAACACCTCCTGTCAGAAATATGTTAATATTGTTTTATCTGTTAAAAAATAGAAATTAAACAGTGGCATATGGGGGCTGAAAATGAAAAAGCAGATAGTTAAACAACTGTATTGGATTATACCAGGACTAATCGTTATTTTTGGACTAGCTCTATTATTTTATCAAAACTTCTCTAAGGTGACTGAGCCACCTGAACCCAATTGGAGCCGTGCATTAACGGTTGGGAGTACAGACGTTAGTCGACTGCCGCCAATTAAAGAGAAAGAAAACGGTAACTATTTAATAACAGCTTTTAAAGATGAGAAGTTATCTACTATTACGATTAATGAAAATTTTATTGTCGAGGATACAAAGACCTATGACATACCGGTAGACAAGTGGACACAGATATACCAGCAGGACGATCGCATTATCTATTTTGATTATACAAATATATATGATAGTGATAAAAATGAAATCGTTTCTGACGTTGAACGTTTTTTTCCACTTAAAAACACGATCCTTTATATTAAAGATAAAAAATTATATGAGCTCTCGCCTGAAGATAATAAATCGGTAAAAATTATGAACATTGATTTAAATAAGCAAAATATTGTTCCGCAGCAAAATGCAAACGAGATAAACATAGTGACGTATACACCACGGCAGACGGGAATTGATTTCCAACTATTCCAGTTGCACAACAGTGAACTTGAAGAAAAGTTTCAGACAGAAATTACTGTTGCACCAGGTAAAATAGTTACAGATATAATCTATGCACTCGATGGGAATAAGCTTGGAGTTATACTCCAGGAAGAACTGGAAAATTCGCAAGGCAAACCAGTATTTTTTAATTACTATAAAGAAATGACATTGGACGGTGAAAACGAACAGCAGCAAAAAGAACTGACGTTTCAGGATCCTGCAGGCAGTAGTCAATTAACCGAAATAAACAGTATTGAATTTAAGTATAAAGAAGGAAAACCAAGTTTATTATTCCAGGCAAACGGGCAAACCGAAACACAATATAACGATAGTACTTCCTTTAATATTTACAAAGCAGAGATAAACAGCAATGGTACCACTATCACTGAACGCCGAAGTAATACACCTGCAATATCCGTTGACCCACAATGGTTAAATGATGAAACCGTTGCTTGGGTCGATTTAGATAATGAGGGTAATAAAATAAATATTTCATCAAGCAATATTACTGCTGTTAATCAAGCTACTGGGTTTCAGCAGGATGATTGGTTACGCGCACTCGGAAAGACACTCGGTATGATATCTTCATCCATGTTTGGCATTGCAATTTCTGCAGTTTGGTTTATTTGGCCATTAACTTTTATTGCGCTGATGTATTTCTTCAGAAGCAGAACAATTGATCGGGATCCTACTTGGGTATTTTATCTCGGGATTAGTATCTATGCAATGGCGGCACTGTTCTGGAAAAATCAATTCTTTGTTCCAAACATTTATATGAATGCGCCAAATTATTTGACCTTTGATGGCAGTTCCTATTTTTATATGATGTTATTTGCTGTGATAGCTTATATTATTGCGCAGCTGACAAAACAGTCAAATGAATGGGATGGAACAGTTAGAATCATGTATTTCGTTGGAGTCCATATTCTTCTGCTAACAGCATTTTTCGGACCATATTTGATTTAAATAAGTTTAAAAGCCATCCGGATTCGGATGGCTTTTTACATATAAACGTATAGTAGTTCTTGAACGTCAGTTCTTATCATGTGTCCATACACGGTCATGGTTAGAGTTTTCCGGAAACTTCTCCCCTGCTTTTAGTTTAATAATTTTAGGGTTGTTTACCATGCTGCCAGTCTCACCAATTTCCATGTAAACTCCATTATTCGGTGCTTTTTGTCCATATCGAAAATGACTGTATTCACCCATCCTATTCACTCCTTGTCAGCTTTCACTTTAGAGTTATTTTCTTCAATTCAAGGGTAAATATACAAAAAAGATTTTAGAGTACTGCTACTTCTTGTCAAACTGCCCTTTCAGTATCCGCTCCATCGTAATTGGGAATAAAATATATAGTTTACTCCCGAATTCCATCCAGCCAGGCATGTTAATTTCGCGCTTTCTTGTAAATAAATGCTTAACAATTTTCTTTGCTACACGGTCTGGGTCAAGCATATACGCAGCTATTTTCGATTGATAGCTTCCGGTAGGATCAGCATCGACAAAGAAGTTAGTACGAACAGGACCGAGGTTTACAGCTGTTACCGCAATCCGCTTACTTGCCACTTCCATCCGTAATGCATTCGTAAATCCAAGAACTGCATGTTTAGTAGATGAATAAATGGATGATTTAGGTGTAGCGATTTTTCCTGCTTGTGATGCAATATTGACAATATGTCCTTCTCCATTTTGAATAAAATGTCTCAATACGATCTGTGTTCCCTGAACTAACGCAAAAAGATTTAGTTCAAACATTTTTCTCGTCTCTTCCCAGTCCATTGTTTCTACGTATTCAAATAATCCAGACCCTGCATTATTAATTAGTCCACTGACAGTTGGATGTTCCATTAGAATTTGTTTGAAAACTGCTTCTCTTTTGTTCTCATCCAATAAATCAATCGGATATATAATCGGATTTACTCCAGTAGCGTTTCTTACTTGTTCCTGAATATCTTCCAGTTTATCAATTGATCTAGCCAGCATAATTGGAATTCCATTGTTTTTTGCAATGTGCCAAACAATTTTTTCGCCAATTCCACTAGAAGCACCTGTTACAATAATTTTTTTGGACTTAACCCGTTTGTTCAAACTGAATCACCTAATTCACTCTATAATAGTTTATACCATCTTGTACTGTTTTTATTATTTCTCCTTGATCTTCGAGAAAGTCCAACTGACCCGTGGTTTCAGACATTGTTAGATCTAATTGTTTGTTAATCTGATTAGGGAATAGCTTTTGGCAAAGTTCAAAAGACGTTTGTTCCCGTTGCCGGAGCATATTAAGTACCTTTGCCGCTCGCTGCTCCTGTCTCTTTAATTGAGCAGGGATTAATTCATCAATGTTCGTTATATTTATCCCGTGCCCCGGGTATACAGTTGATATGCCCAGTGACAAACATTTTTTTAAATTATGTCGATATTGAACAAGCGGTTTCGAACGCTCATTTTCTCCATTGTGTGGTGGTTCAATGATAGGGTTTGGTGAAATATGTTCCAATATATGATCACCACCGATAAAGGCGCCGTCAGACTCCCTGTAAAATGAAAGATGACTTTGCGCATGGCCCCTTGTATCGATAACCTGCCACTCACTATGACCTGGTAACCGATCATTTTCTTCGAGTTTATTGGTTAGCTTTCCTTCTCCAGCATAACGAAGTGGTTCTTCTAAATTTTTCAGGAAGCCACTGAATGTTTCCGGCACACCTGACTCTGTAAAAAATTCCTGATAGAATTTTAAAGATCGCTTAAAAAATTCCTGATTTCTGGTAAGCCATAAATCATTGTTTTTATGACCTGCCAGCACATCTGCTCTTGGAAATTCTTCAACAAGTCCAGTGTGGTCAGGATGATGGTGGGTTAAAATAATCTGTTCAATATCTTTTGGAAGGTAACCCGCTTTTTTTAGCTGACTTGTTAGTGCCTCCCAGGCTTCCTTAGTCTTCACACCTGCATCGATTAAAGACAATCGATCACCTTTTAATAAGTATATATGTGTATCGCCTACTGCAAATGGTGTTGGAATGGTCAATTTTGTAATTGTATCATGTAAAATCTTCATGCTAATCCCCCATAATGAATGTTCATTCAGTTTTCTCTTAGTTTATCGTTTATTCACCTGAATGTACATCTATTAACTCTTCGGGACTAATAAACGTTGAATTGCCTCTTTTAAAATTTGTGGTAAATACTCAAAACTGTATACTAATTCCAGGCGTTCGGTCCATTGATGCGGCGCTTTACCTAGAGGACCAATATTTAAGACTGGCATCGTTAACTTTTCCATTACATCTTCCGGAAAAACAAAGCCATTATTCTGCAATGGCATGTTGATAGTTAATTGATTCAATTTGCTTTTTGACGAAACCGGACCAAGAAAACTCAAGTCAGATAATCCAGTGAAAAATTCAGCTACAGTTAAATCCATTTTATACGTTGAAGAGGTATAGGTTTTTACATGATCCATTACGTCTTTTATATATGGGTCATTATAGGATGAGACCGCTGGGTAAAATGGCGGACTGTAAAATAATACCATCAACGGCGCTAAATCCTTACACATAGACGCCAGTTCCTGCACAAGTATAGTGGAGAAATCGCGGTCACCGGTATCCCGCTGACTCACTAATAAATTTTGGCGTCGCAGCACTTCGTCACTCCCATATCGTTTTACCGCTTCCGCAAATAAATCTTCGTACATCATCACCGTAACGCTGACATCCGGCATCGTAAAATCAGTAGCTATATTAGAATAGTGAGCAGCTTTCTGTTTCACATAATTCTCAATTTCCGCGGCGGCTGCCTTCGTACTGGCAAGTAATTTTTTATTTAGATCAGCAAAGGTTTGCTTTAAATATAATACATTGTACATTGCAATTGCTGCTTTTGGCGTCTGTACCGAATATTCTTCCTTTAAGTCACGTTGCATCAGACTAACAGGCGGCGGGGTAACTTCATTTTCTATTTTTTCGATGAATGTCTCATTCAGCTCTAATTGCTGGGATAAAAAGCTCACCATCAAATTCGGGTTAATTCCAGCAAAGGGCTCACCAACGTGGGACTCTTTTCCATAACAATAGAAACCCGGAAGTACCTTACCAATTGACCCGGCATATACATAATAAGCTGGATCGCCTGGATACTTACTAAACATTGGCTCTCCATTTAAACATGCCTGATATACTAAATTCTCTTCTTCCTTAAGTTCATTTAATACAGGTAATGCAGTCAGCATACCTTGAGAGTTCACTTCCTCATCTGGAACAGTTACCAGCAGAATATTGCCATCGAATTCATCATCAATCGCTTGCTCAACGATAGACATATGCAATGCCAGACCTGCTTTCATATCCATCGTACCTCGGCCAAATAACCATTCTCCAGTTTCCATATCGCTTTGAACTTCATCTGGTAGCTCATCTTTCATTTTTTTCATTTCACGAGTCAATTCGCGTGGGTGGAAGGCAAGGTTTTGTAAATTACCATAATCCTCTACCCCGACAACATCAAAATGACTAAGCAGAATAACTGTTTCTTTGCTTTCTCCCTTTTTAACTAATGCTGTAAGTAACCTTCGACCGTCATCAAGCGGGTGTAATTTGAGATAACTTTCGTGCTTCTGAAAATATTCCTTTTGGGATAATAAATGATGAATATATTCAGGGAGTGCAATTTCCGCTGTACTTCCAGTTATGCTTTGATGGTTTACAAGCGAACATAACAGATCCGTCAGTTCTTCTTTTGTTTGCCAATTTTTCATAATGATGAGCCTCCTATTTAATTGACTTTTCAGTAATAATAAAACAAACTCATACATGAGGTGAAGCAATTGATTACCAAAATAATAGCACACAGAGGTGCCAGTAAATCAGCACCCGAAAATACCTTGCCAGCGTTTCAGCTAGCATATGATCTAGGTGCCGATGGCATAGAAACAGATGTTCAATTAACGAAAGACAACGTTCCTGTACTTATCCACGATGAAGGCTTAAAGCGTACTACTAATGGATACGGTTATGTAAAAGATTATATGTATCAGGAACTGAAAGAACTTGACGCCGGCTCATGGTTTTCAGCATCCTATGCAGGTACAAACCTGTTATCATTAGAAGAATTCCTTATTTGGGCAAAAGATAAGCCATTATACTTAAATATTGAACTGAAAAATAATAAGATAGATTATAAGAACCTAGAAAAAATAGTGTATACGATGTTAAAGGACTTTCAATTACTAAATCGTACCACATTGTCAACGTTTAATCCAAAGAGTATTAAGCGAATGAAAAAGATCGATAATAAAATAAATGCAGCTCTTCTTACTTCGAAAAGAAGAAAAGATCTGGTTGGTTATGCAAAAAACCTCGGAGCGGATGCTATTCATGTAAAGTACCGATTACTTAGTCGTAATCTTGTAGAAAAGTGTAAAGCTGAAGGTATAGCTATCCGTATTTATACAGTTAACAAATCGTTACACATAAAGCGTTGTTTTAATCTGGAATGTGATGGAATATTTACGGATGTACCAGGAAAGGCGCATAACATTAAATTATCAGTTGATCAGGGGGATTTAGATGAGTAAAGTATTTTCACCGATTTCATTTGGAAATGTTAGATTAAAAAATCGAATAGCCATGTCTCCAATGTGCATGTATTCTTGCTTTGATGAGGATGGAAAGGTTACACCATTTCATATGAACCATTATGTTTCACGTGCAGTGGGACAAGTAGGATTAGTTTTCACAGAGGCGACAGCTGTTCAGCCAGAAGGAAGAATTTCCCCACAGGATTTGGGAATTTGGAATGATGACCAGGTTGTTGGATTACAGAAGCTCAATGACCAATTACATCAATATGGTTCGAAATCAGGCATCCAGCTTGGACATGCTGGGCGGAAAGCTGATTTAAAATCTTCTATTTATGCTCCATCTGCTATTGCATTTAATGAAAATTTTAAAGAACCGGTAAAAATGTCTGCTGACGACATCCAAACAACCATTAAAGCGTTTAAAAATGCAGCACGGCGGTCCAGAGAAGCCGAATTCGATATCATCGAACTGCACGCAGCACATGGTTATTTAATTAATCAGTTCTTATCTCCATTAACAAATAAACGAAACGATTCATATGGAGGGTCACCAGAGAATCGCATTCGTTTCCTTTCTGAAATAATTGAAGCGGTACAAACAGAATGGAATGGTCCGATTTTCGTACGTATATCCAGTGATGAATATGACGATAACGGGAGTACACTGGAGGATATTTTCTATTTCGCAAAACAGATGAAGAATCAAGGAATTTCTCTAATTGACTGCAGCTCAGGTGGCGTAATTCCTGCCCCTATTTCAGCTTATCCCGGGTATCAGATACCGCGCTGCGAAGCAATTAAGAAAGAAGCATCTATTCCTACTGGTGCTGTAGGTTTAATTACCACAGGCATCCAGGCAGAGGAAATTTTGCAAAATAACCGAGCTGACTTAATTTTTGTAGCTCGTGCATTACTTCGAAACCCATATTGGGCTAAAGAAGTGGCAGATCAACTAGGTGAATCCATCGATCCACCGATACAATACAAGCGTAGCTGGAATTAGGAGGGCATTACATGGATTTAATATTCCTTGGAACAGGCTCTGGCGTTCCTTCCAAAGAGCGAAATGTCTCTTCCCTGGCATTAACCTTACTGCAGGAACAAAACAGCGTATGGTTATTCGATTGTGGAGAAGCTACACAGCATCAAATATTACGCACTTCCATTAAGCCAAGAAAAATTAACAAAATTTTCATTACGCACCTGCATGGCGATCATATATTTGGCCTGCCTGGATTATTAAGCAGTAGATCCTTCCAAAGCGGCGATGAGTTACTGACGATATATGGACCAAAAGGAATTAAGGAGTACGTACAAACGAGCTTGCAGGTAAGTGGTACACACCTTACTTATGAGTTATCCATCGTAGAACTTTCAGAAGGTAAATTGTTTGAGGATGATGTATTTAAGGTATATTGTAAGAAGCTGCATCATGGAATTCCAAGCTACGGTTTTCGCATAGAAGAAAAAGATAAACCAGGCGAATTACTAGTTAATAAGTTAAAAGAAAAAGGAATTTCCCCTGGTCCCCTTTATCAGCAAATTAAAGAACAGAAGCAAACTGTTCTGCCGAACGGCGAAAAAATAACGAGAAGCGACTTCCTAGGTTCTGATAAAAAGGGTAGAATAATTTCTATATTAGGCGATACACGTTTCACTTACAGAAATTCAGAATTTGTTTCCGGATCAGATGTATTGGTACATGAGGCAACATTTAACGAAGCCAGTTCACAATTAGCCAACCAGTACTTTCATTCAACTACGAAGCAGGCAGCAGAGCTTGCTTTGAATAGTTCTGTGAAGGAACTTGTTTTAACACATATTTCTTCCCGGTACCAAAAACAGGATTATCACGATTTAGTTCAGGAAGCACAATCTATTTTTCCCTCTACGGAACTAGCACACGATCTTTATGTGAAGCATATACCTGCTAAAAAATAACGGTCAAAGGAGTTGTTACGATTGAATCCATTTAAAGTTTTAGTAGATGAACAGCGCAAGTATTTCAAATCTGAAGAAACACTTTCATATTCATTTCGGAAAAAACAGCTTGAAAAACTAAAAGTTATGTTGAAAAATTATGAAGGTGATATATATCAAGCCCTTAATGACGATTTGAATAAATCAGAGTACGAGACATTAACAACCGAATTAGGCTTTCTTTATAGCGAAATAGACAACACATTGAAAAACCTGAAAGAATGGATGAAAGAAAAAAAGGTTGATAATCCACTTACACATAAAGGTTCAAAGAGCTATATAATACCTGAACCATACGGTGTGACTCTTACGATCGCGCCATGGAATTATCCGCTCCAGCTTGCAATAGCACCAGTAATCGGCGCGCTTGCAGCAGGTAATACAGCGGTTATTAAACCTTCCGAATTTACACCTGCAACTTCTTCCTTGCTTGCACATATGATTAATTCAGCATTTGATCATAAGTATGTGGCTGTTGTAACTGGTGAAAAAGAAGTAAGTCAGCAATTGCTTGCGTTAAAATTTGATTATATCTTTTTTACTGGAAGCACCAATGTCGGAAAAATCGTCATGAAACATGCGAGCGAACACTTAACTCCTGTAACGTTGGAACTCGGGGGAAAGAGCCCGGCAATAGTCGATAAGGACGCTAATATTGACTTAGCTGCCAAACGGATTGTGTGGGGGAAATTTACCAATGCTGGACAAACCTGTGTTGCCCCAGACTTTTTATACGTACACGATAAAGTAAAACTAAAACTTGTAAAAGCTATGAAAAAGCATATCAAGTCCTTATATGGCAAGAACCCTCTTAACAATAAAGATTATGGGCGAATTGTTAACCAGGATCATTTCACTAGATTAGAAGGTTATCTTGGAAACGGAAATATAATCCACGGTGGAAATAAAATTTCTGAACAGCTCACGATTGAACCAACACTAATAGATAACGTGTCTTGGGAAGATCCTATCATGCAAGAGGAAATTTTCGGTCCTTTACTTCCCGTCATCACGTTTAATAACTTGGAAGAAGGAATTTCAGTTTTAAAAGGATTGGAAAAACCATTGGCACTTTATTATTTTGGAGAAAATACGAAAGCCCAGAATAGAGTATTAAATAGTCTTTCATTTGGAGGGGGCTGCATTAACGATACTCTCTATC
Organism: Virgibacillus flavescens; assembly: GCF_050574275.1. Lineage (GTDB taxonomy): Bacteria > Bacillota > Bacilli > Bacillales > Amphibacillaceae > Virgibacillus_F > Virgibacillus_F flavescens. The sequence goes on along the minus strand of NZ_CP192260.1, from coordinate 2,301,310 downwards.
ACTTAGCTAACCCGAATCTTCCATTTGGCGGAGTTGGCAACAGCGGTATTGGTTCGTATCATGGAAGGGATAGTTTTCAAACATTCTCTCATAATAAAAGTATATTAAAACAAACAACGATGTTTGATAATCCCTTCCGTTATCCTGGAAGTAAGTTAGCAACCACTATTACAAAACGTATTTTAAAGTAGGAAAAGCACACCTGATTCATTTCAGGTGTGCTTTTTACTGTTATTTTTTTATATTTATCCACTTATAATTGTCAGCACCAACTTTATACGTTACAAAATTCTTCAAGTAATCCTTTTGAAGGTATGCTGTACCATTTTGATATAGGGGTATGATTACCGCACTCTCTTCAATTAACATTCTTTCCGCTTTCAACATAGCTTTCCAGCGTTTTATAGGATCGTTTGCCATACTGCCCTTAGCACCTAATACAAGTCGATCATACGCTTCACTTGAATAACCAGTGTGATTTCCTGGACTATCGGTTATGAATAAATTTAAATAAGTGAGTGGATCATGATAATCTCCATTCCAGCCTGTCATAATCATTTCAAATTCCTGACCAACATTAGCTGCTATGCTTGCTTTCGGAGTTAAATTCCTAATTTTAAGTGATAGACCAGGTAAAGTATCTTCCAGCTGAAACTTTATATTTTCTGCCAGTAGTTTAGATGTTCCAGAATCTGAGCTGATTAAAGTAATTTCAAGCTCTTCCTTTCCAAGTTCTTTCAAGCCTTTTTCCCAGTGATCCTTAGCATTTTCAGGAGCATAGTGAGTAAGGTTACCATTTTCAGCACGGAAATCTTCACCTGTGACTGGATTTTTAGTAAGTCCTTTTGGAACATTTCCGTTAGCTGCGATTGAGCCGTTATTTAGAATGGAGTTTACTATTCTTTTCTTATCAATAGCCATCGTCAGTGCCTTACGAATATTTAAGTTTGCGAGATTTGTTTGGTTCCCATCTTTTCCCTGATTCATCTTTATATAGGAAGTTGCGCCAGTTAAAATGGTGTGATAGTCTTCACTGTTCTTAAACTTATCTACAAACTCACCTGTTAAGCTTACACGATCAAGCTTTCCTTCTTGATACAGACTTACAGCTGTCCCGGTGTCCTTTACCACATTAACTCTTATTTCATCAACGTTTACTGCTTCTTTATCCCAATATTGTTCATTTTTTTTATATGTCCATGACTGATCAGTTCCAGTCCACTCATCCAGTACAAACGGACCATTGAAAAGTGTATGTTCACTATCAGATGCATATTGTCCTTCCTGTTTCTCGATAAACTCCTTCGGCTGCGGGAAAAAAATCGCAGTTGTCAGCAGCTCCTTAAAAAATGGTACTGGATTCTCGAGCTCCACTTTTAATGTATGATCATCCAAAGCTTCAACACCTAATGACTCAGCAGGCATGTCCCCTTTTAAAATATCGGAGGCGTTTGCCACAATCTCTTCAAATTGTGGACCGTAAGCAGCTCCCGTCTCAGGGTTTACTGCTTTTTTCCATGCGTATTCAAAATCGTGAGCAGTTACCGGTGTACCATTAGACCATTTGGCATCACTACGGATTTTGAACGTATATACCTTGTTGTCTTCGCTGATTTCAGGCTCTTCTGCTGCGATCGCCAGTTCAGGTTTTCCTTCTTTATCCAAGCGGTATAATCCCTCAAATACTTGATTAATAACTCTGAAACTGAAGTCATTATCTGCAATTGTTGGACTTAAACTTGGAATGGCTCCAGGAGCACTTAAATAGACTGCTTTTTGTTTTTCTTTACTTTCTTCTGAGTCTAGTGATTCTTCATTTTGCTTATTGCTGCACGCACCAAGCACTATTAGAATAATCAATAATGCTGGCAGAATTTGCTTTATGTAATTCAACAGATATCCCTCCTAAATTTGTAGGCAACGATTAACATTATAACGGGACAGCAAAAGAAAATCCAACCACTGAAACTGAAAAAGCTACCAGTTTAAAGGCAGCTTATGCTTCATGAATAGTATTTATCGTTTATAATCGTCTAAAAAATCTTTTTGAAAACTAGTTCGAGGTTGTTCTTCTGGTTCACTGTGCAGCTGTTTAAATGGATTTTTGCCATACTTCTCAGATAACTCGTCAATTACAGAGTATAATTTCTCTTTTTCAGCAAATTTTTCATACGAAAACAGGTCCAATTGTTGAGCAATATGTTGCTTTTCTTCGGCATCCTGAACAGTAATTCCTAGTAAGCGAATTGGTTCTAAGTTCCAGTGCTTTTGAAATAGATCGTTTGCGACATGTAAAATATCGGCTTTTGTTTCAATAAAAACTTTTAACTTTTTACTACGAGTAATAGTTTTTAAATTATGATAGCGTATTACAAGCTGGATTCCCTTTCCAGCAGCATTTTTACGCCTCAATCGACGTTCCACACTATCAGCAAGCGTATGCATCAGCTTTCGAATTTCTGCCTCATCCGTAGTGTCAGTTGGCAACGTTTGCGAGCTTCCAATACTTTTAAACTCATGAACTGCATTTGGATCTACTGGTCTAGTGTCTAATCCATTAGCGCGATTCTTTAATCTTTCTCCATTTATGCCAAGCACTTGCTTCAATTGATAAACATCTCGATTCGCCAAATCGCCAATAGTCTTTATTTCCACACTATTTAACTTTGCTTCTGTCTTTTCACCAATACCATACATTTCTCCAACGGTGAGTGGCCATAACTTTTGAGGTAAATCCCTTTTTCTTAAAATGGTAATGCCCATTGGCTTCTTCATATCAGAAGCCATTTTAGCTAAAAATTTATTTGGTGCGATTCCGATACTACAAGGTAAATCAAGCTCTTTATTAATTCTTTGCTGCAGATTATTTGCGATATCTATAGGACTTCCTAAATCCTGACAATCGGAAATATCCATATAACCTTCATCTATTGAAACTGGTTGAACATGTGGTGTGATATCAGAGAGAATTTTAAACATTTCTCGTGATGCCATACGGTATCGTTCAAAATTCGGACGCATTACAATCAGATTTGGACAAAGCTTTCGAGCTTCCCAAAGCGGCATAGTTGTTTTGACACCTTTCGCACGAGCTTCATAGCTGCTTGTTACAATAATCCCTTTTCGCTCTTCTGGATTGCCTGCAATAGCTAATGGCCGCCCCTTTAACTTTTGGTTATAGGCCATTTCAACAGATGCGTAAAAACAATTCATGTCAATATGAAAAATTACCCGTCCATTTTTTGGATACCATTGTGACATAGACACTTAACACCCTTTTCTCGAACAGTTGTTTGTTTCATTATTATATCACACACAGAAAGACCCTTAATAATGAAAGTCACTACTAAGGGTCTTTACACTTTTATTTTGCTGTTTCTAAAACAATTGCAGCAATATATTCAGAAATTTTTACTAAATCCTTTACTGCTATTCTTTCATTCGTAGTATGAATTTCTTCATAGCCAACAGCTAGATTCACTGTAGGAATTCCATGCCCCGCAATCACATTAGCATCACTTCCGCCGCCACTAGTTAATAACTGACTTTCATGACCAATCGATTTGGCAGCATTGCGTGCAATTTCAACTACTTGATCACCAGCTTCCTGTTTGAAACCGGGGTACATAATTTTCACTTCAACTTCAGCTGTACCTCCATATTCTTCTGCAGTCGCCTCGAATGATTCTTTCATTTTTTTCACTTGCGCCTCCATTTTTTCTGGTACGAGTGATCTTGCCTCAGAAAGAATCTCCACGTAGTCACATACAATATTCGTCTGTTTTCCACCTTCGAACCTGCCAATATTTGCTGTTGTCTCATCATCAATACGGCCTAAAGGCATTCTGGATATTGCTCTGGCTGCTAAAGTAATGGCAGATATTCCTTTTTCTGGGGCAACACCAGCGTGAGCAGTTTTCCCTCTCATGACAGTGAAAATCTTAGCTTGCGTAGGCGCTGCCACAATAATATCCCCAACTTCTCCATTACTATCAATTGCATAGCCGTACTTCGCCTTTATTAAGGAAGGATCTAAAGCCTTTGCACCAACTAGACCAGACTCTTCGCCAGCAGTAATAATAAACTGGATATCTCCGTGTTCAGCATTATTTTCTTTCAAGCTGCGAATCATCTCAAGAATGGCAGCCAGTCCAGCTTTATCATCTGCACCTAAAATTGTAGTTCCATCTGAAATGATGTATCCATCTTTAATAGAAGGTTTAATACTGTTACCAGGTACCACTGTGTCCATATGAGATGTGAAGTAAATTGGATCCACATTTTCTTTTGTACCCTTTAACGTACAAATTAAGTTCCCAGCACCGTGACCTGTTTCTTCTTTGCTCTCATCCTCTATAACATCTAACCCTAAATCGTTAAATTTCTTCTTTAACACTTCAGCAATTTTTGTTTCATGTTTTGTTTCCGAGTCAATTTGTACTAATTCTAAAAATTCCTCTACTAATCGTTCATTATTTACTTTTATCATTGGTACCTCCTGGAAATATTTTTTTGTAACAGCGTCCGCTTCTGAACAGTCGCCTACGCTTTTCTTTTTGTCTAGCTGCAGCTCCTAGTGGCTAGCAGATAGTCGGTTCTGTTGAACGTACGGAAAGTTCACCGTACTTTTCACAGCCCCATCTATCTGTACGCCACTGAACAGTCGCCTACGCTTTTCTTTTTACAATGGGATGTTTCCGTGTTTTTTCTTGGGGCGATCTTCTTGTTTGTTGTATAACATTTCAAGCGCCTGAATTAGTTTAATTCTTGTTTCTCTTGGGTCAATGACATCATCAATCATACCAAGTCCAGCTGCTATGTATGGATTAGCAAACTTTTCACGATACGTATCAATTTTCTCCTGTCTTGTCGCTTCTGGATCTTCACTTTCAGCAATTTCTTTAGCAAAGATAATATTTGCTGCACCTTCTGGACCCATAACTGCTATTTCCGCATTTGGCCATGCATAAACCAGATCCGCTCCGATCGATTTACTGTTTAATGCTACATAAGCACCACCAAAGGCTTTTCTTGTTATAACCGTGATTTTCGGAACAGTGGCTTCTGAATATGCATACAAAATTTTCGCTCCATGACGAATTATCCCACCATGCTCCTGTTTGACTCCAGGGAAAAAGCCGGTAACATCTTCAAATGTAATTAACGATATATTAAATGAATCGCAGAAACGGATGAAACGGGCAGCTTTATCACTGGAATCAATATCAAGACCTCCAGCTAAATACCTCGGTTGATTACAAACTAATCCCACCGTTTGTCCATTTATCCGCGCAAACCCCACAACAATATTCTTAGCGAAGTCTTTATGAATCTCGAAAAACGTACCTTTGTCAACCACTTGATCAATTACTCGCTTCACATCATATGGACGGGTTGAATTAAATGGAACAATTTCCGTAAGATCGTGACACGTATCATCTTGTGGTTCAGACTCAGTTAATGTTGGCTTCAGCTGATTGTTTGCAGGCAAATATTCAAGTAAATCGCGCACAGCGTCTAGTGCTTCTTCTTCACTGGACGCTTTTATGTGGGCGTTTCCACTTTTAGAGTTATGTACGTCCGCTCCGCCAAGACCTTCTGATGAAATCTTTTCACCCGTGACGGTTTCGATTACTTTGGGTCCTGTTATAAACATTTGTGATGTTTTTTCAACCATTATCACAAAATCTGTAATGGCTGGTGAGTATACTGCTCCCCCTGCACTTGGTCCAAGAATTACTGATATTTGTGGAATTACTCCCGAATAAATGGAATTACGATAAAAAACCTGACCGTACCCATCCAACGATGAAACACCCTCTTGAATTCTTGCACCACCGGAATCGTTTAATCCAATAAATGGAACTCCATTTTTGGCAGCCAAATCCATTACAGCGGCAATTTTCTTACCATGCATTTCACCAAGCGCACCACCATATACAGTGAAATCCTGTGCAAACAAGTAAATTGGCTTTCCATTTATTTTTCCATATCCGGTAACAACACCTTCGCCTTTAGCGGTCGAGCTGTCCATCCCATAATCCGTTTCCCTATGTTCCATGAATGGATTGAGTTCAACAAAAGTATTATTATCCAACAGATAATCAATTCTTTCACGAGCAGTTTTTTTGCCTTTGGCATGCTGCTTATCTATCCGTTCATCGCCACCACCAAGTTCAACTTGTCGCCGTTTATCATACAACTCATTAATTTTATCAAATATATCCATTACTTTTCACTTCCTTCTGCTGACTGACATAATTCAACTAATACGCCATTCGCTGCTTTTGGATGAATAAACGCTATTTCACTGTTATGTGCACCAGGCTTTGATTCTTCATGAATCAACTGTACCCCTTTGGATTTATACTGCTGCAATCTTTCATTTATATTATCAACTTCGATTGCAATGTGGTGAACTCCCTCACCCTTTTTAGTGATAAAACCTTGAACAGCAGATTTTTCGGAAAGTGGCTCTAATAATTCAAAACGTGCTTCACCAATTTTCAGAAATGCAACCTTAACATCTTCAGATACCACCGTTTCAATCCCTTCTAGTTCCAGACCCAGAATATCTGAATAGAATGGGAGCGCCTGATCGATTGAATTCACTGCAATTCCAATATGAGCAATCTTGCTGGGTTTTTCCAATTTAGTTGAGTCAGGATTAATTAGCTGTTTAATGTAATTTGCAAGTACTTCTGTTGAAGATCCACTAGTAAAGATTTGATTTATTCCTTTTTCTTTTAAAAATGGAATATCTTCACTTGGAATGACTCCGCCACCAACAACCGGAATATCACTTGCGTTTCTTTTTTTAAGTTCTTCTACAACTTTAGGAAACAAGGATCGATGTGCCCCTGATAGAGAAGAAAGTCCAATCACGTCTACATCTTCTTGTACAGCTGCCTGCGCAATTTGTACAGGCGTTTGTCGTAATCCAGTATAAATTACTTCCATGCCATGATCACGTAATGCTTGTGCAATTACTAAAGCGCCCCGATCATGTCCGTCAAGACCAGGTTTGGCGATTAATACTCGTATTTTATTCATCCTTATCTCTCCTTCTTACATGCCTGTATATTGACCAAATTCATCACGCATTACGTTACAAATTTCACCAACCGTCGCATATGCTTTAACGGCTTCAAGAATATACGGAATTAAATTTGTTTCAGGATTTTTTGCCTGAATTCGTAATGATTGTAATAACTCATCTACTTTTTTCTGATCTCTTGTTGCTCTTATATTGTCTAACTGTTCAATTTGAGATTTCTCTAATTCTTCATCAACTTTTAGTAGATCGGGATTTACTTCCTCGTCTAGCTGATATTTGTTCAAACCAACTATTATTTCTTCATTCTTTTCAATTCGCTTTTGCGTTTCATAAGCATTATGATGAATTTCTCGTTGCATATAGCCTTCTTCCACCGCTTGAACGGCTCCACCAATTTCCTTGATTTGTACCAGGTACTTATTTACTTCTTGTTCCATCTTATCTGTTAATTCCTCTACATAGTAAGATCCACCTAATGGATCAACCGTATCTGCTACACCGCTTTCGTTTGCTATAATCTGTTGCGTCCGAAGTGCAATACGAGCAGATTCTTCTGTTGGTAAAGACAATGCTTCATCGCGCGAATTTGTATGAAGACTTTGTGTGCCTCCCATTACTGCTGCTAGAGCTTGCAGGGTTACACGAACCACGTTATTGTCGGGCTGCTGGGCTGTAAGTGTCGATCCACCTGTTTGTGTATGAAAGCGCAGTTTCCAGCTTTTTGGATCTTTTGCGTGATACTGATCCTTCATTATTTTAGCCCATATCCGACGCGCCGCACGAAATTTAGCTATTTCTTCAAAAAAGTTATTGTGTGCATTGAAGAAAAATGCTAATCGGGGTGCAAAATCATCAATCGCAAGGCCAGATTCCAGAGCAGCATCAACATACGCCATACCGTTTGCAATAGTGAAAGCAAGTTCCTGTACTGCAGTTGAGCCCGCCTCTCTAATGTGATAACCAGAAATACTGATGGTATTAAATTTCATATTATTTTCCATACAGAATCCAAATATATTAGTGATTAATCGCATGGATGGCTTTGGTGGATAAATATATGTGCCACGCGCTATATATTCTTTTAAGATGTCATTTTGAATAGTTCCAGTAAGTTCTTCAAGTGGAACACCTTGTTTTTCGCCTACAGCTATATACATACATAATAACACCGATGCTGGCGCATTAATTGTCATGGATGTACTAACTTTATTAAGTGGGATTTGATCTAAAAGCTGTTCCATATCGTGAAGGGTATCAATTGCCACTCCAACCTTTCCGACTTCGCCTTCAGACATTACATCGTCTGAATCATACCCAATTTGGGTTGGTAAATCGAAAGCAACAGAAAGACCCGTTTGTCCCTGATCCAATAGATAACGGAAGCGTTTGTTCGTTTCAATAGCTGAACCAAAGCCAGCGTATTGACGCATTGTCCAAAATCGGCTTCGGTACATAGTTGGCTGAATCCCGCGGGTATAAGGAAAGTCTCCTGGAAACCCTAAATTTTCTTCATAATTGTCATTGGATACTGGATAATATAATCCATTCACGTCTATGTCAGAAGAGGTTTGAAACGTTTCCTTCCGCTCAGGAAAGCGCTTTAATGTTTTGTCTACAGACTTTTTCCAATTAGCCTCATTTGATGAAGTTGAATCTTTTTTATTCATAAAGGATTGCCCCCATTTTAATAGTTATCATAATTTTTTTATTACTATTTGTTTATATTACTTGTCCAAAAGGCAAATAAGCGATAAAATACATTTAGTATTACGTTTTAAGGAGGATTATACGTGGCTAATAATCGAAGAAAACCGTCAAAGAGAGACCGTAAAATGAAAATAATAATCTACATCATGATACTTGCGATGTTATTAACATCAGTAACTACTGGACTGGCTCTTTTTGTGAATTAATTATAAACTTCAAGATCGGAATTTTATTAATTCCGATCTTTTTTATTTTCTTCCAACATCACTTTCTTTGAATTTTCTCTTTATAATTAAATAATCCTCTATCTCATGTAATAATTGAAATAAATTAGCCCTAGTTTCAAATTCTTCCTGGGTAGTTGGAAGTTTTTCCTGCGTGAACTCAGTTTGAAGTGCTTTTAATTTGTTCAGAAAGATTGAAGCTGTATTTCCGGGATGAACTGCTTCAGATAAATCTTCAAAAAACTCGGAAAAAGATTCTGATAAACTATCTGTTTTAGGAAGCCTTGTTACAAGTGGAAGCATTTTTTTTAAGAGTTCAAATTGGTTTCTTCTCATCGTAAAGTAATCATAATACGGATGGTTTTCCCTTAATAAATGATTTTCCCGATCAAGTGAAACTAAATTAATTGCTTCTTCTATAATTTCCTCAGCTTTTCTAATTTCTTTTCCATCCCAGACTTCTTCTGTATCACATATGTATAAAGAAATTTCATGTAAGATCACCTGAAAGTTCTGCTCTAACTCCATTTGCTTCTTTTTCAGTTTATTATCCAGACTCGGCATATAAAGGTTTAATAAAAGAGCAACTCCGATTCCAACAATAATCAATAAGAATTGGTCAATAATAAATGTGAATGTAATTTCTCCAAGACTATACAAATTCAAAATAATAACTGAACTTGTTGCAATACCAGGTGAAATTTTAAGATATACGGTAACAGGAATAAACAAAGTAAAAGCAATCCCCATAACAATTGGATTATAGCCAAGCGATTCGAAAAATACGTATGAAAACAGAATAGCTATAGTACAGGCAATAAATCGGTGCCAAGCACTTAAGACTGATTCCTTCCTGGATGGTTTTATACAAAGTAATGTCAAGATACCTGCTGAAACAAAATTGGTTAACCCCATTGTTTGTGCAATAGATATCGCAAGCGGAGTACCAATCGCAGTCTTTATCGTCCGGTAGCCAATTTTCACAGTTAAATCTCCTTCTTCAATAAGTATGATTCTGTGGAGTCAGCTTAATAAGGTATTAAAGTAAAAAAGTTATTAATAAAATGAGGCTGACCCACGATAAATAGAGACAGCCTCATCACAACTATACAAATAGTCCAGTACTTATATTTCCTCGCAGTATTCATCAAAGACTTTTTGAAGTTTGGCTATTACATCTACAGCTGTAAAACCTTCAATGTCGTGACGTTCGATCATTGTCACAATTTTACCGTCTTTCAAAAATGCAAAGGATGGTGAAGAAGGTGGATAGCCTTCAAAATATTCACGTGCTCTTTCAGTTGCTTCTTTATCCTGGCCAGCAAAGACCGTTAGCAAATGATCAGGTCGCTTATCATAGTGAATAGCATTAGCAGCTGCAGGTCTTGCAACACCACCTGCACAACCACATACAGAATTCACCATTACTAATGCAGTGCCTTCAAGTTTCATCGCATTATCTACATCTTCTATAGTTGTTAGTTCCTTGTATCCTGCATCTCTTATATCTGAACGTGCGACATCAACAACATCGTTCATAAATAGGTTAAAGTCCATTTGAACATCCATCCCCTTATTCTATATAGTATCTAAACTAAATCAAGCTTATCAATTTTAAGTCCAGATTTCAATTCAAATTAACTGATCTAGTAAACGTTTGTTGTATCCTTGTTCATGTTTTCCAAGATTTCTTTTACTTTGCTAAGGAAATTACCACAAACAAGACCATCAAGAATTCGGTGATCAAGCGAAAGTGATAGGTTCACCATGTCTCTTGCAGCAAACATATCATTAACCATCATTGGACGTTTAACAATAGATTCCACTTGCAAAATCGCTGCTTGTGGGTGGTTGATAACACCCATTGAATGAATAGATCCAAATGAACCAGTATTATTGACAGTAAAAGTTCCACCTTGCATATCAGCAGAAGTTAGTTTACCTGAACGTGCTTTTGCAGCTAATTCAGAGATATCTTTAGCGATTCCTTTTATGCTTTTCTCATCAGCATGCTTAATTACCGGTACAAATAACTCTTGATCCTTAGCCACAGCTATGGAAAGGTGGATATCTTTTTTCTGGATAATCTTATCTCCAGCCCACATGCTGTTTAGTTGAGGATATTCTTTTAGTGCCTGTGCAACAGCTTTTACGAAAAAGGCAAAGAAAGTTAAACCGAATCCTTCTTTTTGCTTAAAATCATTTTTAACTTTATTTCGATAGGATACAAGGTCTGTAACATCAACTTCCACCGTCATCCACGCATGAGGAATTTCAGTTGTTGAACGGACCATGTTCTGCGCTATTGCTTTGCGAACGCCAGTCACAGGAATTTCGATATCCCCTGCTTGAGATGTTGGGGAAGGTGCTGATTCTTTAGATGGTGCAGATTCAGCTTTTTCCTTTTTCGCTTTTGGTGCAGATGTATTTGCTTCCGCTTTAGGAATTTCACCTGAACTAATAATTTTTTCTATATCTTTACGTGTAATTCTGCCACCTTTTCCAGAGCCTGTAACTTGCTCTAGATCTATATCGTTATCTTGCGACATGCGCAAAACAGCTGGAGAATAACGTTTTTTCATAGAAGTATCTTTTTCCACTTCTTCTTCAGCAGGCTCAGCTGCTTCAGATTGTTCAGTTTCTTCCTGTGCAGGTTCTTCATCAGAAGAAGCTCCACCTTCTGTATCGATGTAACACATTAATTCGCCTACTTCGATTGTATCCCCTTCTTGTGCGACTAGTTCTTTAATCACACCTGTAAATGAAGATGGTACCTCGGCATTCACTTTATCAGTCATTACTTCTGCAATAGGGTCATACTTGTTAACCTTATCGCCTACTTCAACTAGCCAGGAACTGACTGTTCCTTCCGTTACACTTTCGCCTAATTGTGGCATTTTAATTTTTTCAGAAGCCATTTAGTATCCCTCCTACGTTTAAAATTCAGCTAATTCACGTATTGCTTGTTCAACTTTGTCCGGGTTTATCATAAAGAATTTTTCCATTTTTGGTGAGTAAGGCATCGATGGTACATCTGGTCCTGCAAGACGCATTACTGGTGCGTCTAAATCAAACAAGCAGTTTTCAGCAATAATTGCTGCTACTTCCCCAATTATACTTCCTTCTTTATTGTCTTCGGTTATTAGTAATACTTTTCCAGTCTTTTTAGCAGCTTCAATTATTCCTTCTTTGTCTAACGGATAGATAGTACGCAGATCCAAGATATGAGCATCGATTCCTTCGTCAGCTAATTTTTCAGCTGCTTGTAGAGCAAAATGTACTGCTAACCCATACGTAATTATAGTTACATCAGATCCTTCGCGCTTTACATCTGCTTTTCCTAGTGGAAGCACATAATCTTCTTCAGGAACTTCTCCTTTTAAAAGACGGTAGGCGCGTTTATGTTCAAAGAAAAGTACTGGATCGTTATCACGAATAGACGCCTTCAGTAACCCCTTTGCATCGTAAGGTGTAGACGGCATGACTATTTTTAATCCTGGTTGATTGGCAAATACCGCTTCGACCGATTGAGAGTGATACAGTGCCCCGTGAACTCCACCACCATAAGGTGCACGAATTGTCATTGGTACGTTCCAATCGTTATTCGAACGGTAACGCATTTTTGCTGCTTCTGAAATTATTTGATTAACTGCAGGCATAATAAAATCAGCAAATTGCATTTCAGCAACTGGTCGCATACCATACATCGCTGCACCAATACCCACACCCGCAATAGCAGATTCTGCTAATGGCGTGTCAAGCACACGTGCATCACCAAATTCATCGTACAATCCTTTAGTAGCACCAAATACGCCACCTTTTTTACCTACATCTTCTCCTAATACAAAAACTTTTTCATCTCGTTGCATTTCTTCTCTTAGAGCTGTTGTAACAGCTTGAATATATGACATTACTGGCATTTTATAGTTCCCTCCCTACTCTTCATATACAAATCTTAATGCACTTTCTGGTTCTGCATATGGTGCTTCCTCAGCATAATCAGTTGCTTCATTAACAATATCTCCGATTTCACCGATCATTTCTTTTTCAATTTCGTCTGTTAATATTCCCGCTTCTTTTAAATAAGCAGCAAATGTAATGATGGAATCTTTCTTTTTCGCTTCATCCACTTCCGAACTTTCACGATAAAGACTATCATCATCGTCGCTGGAATGTGCAGTTAAACGATAAGAGACTGCTTCGATTAATGTTGGGCCCTCACCCTTAATAGCACGTTCTCTAGCTTCTTGAACCGCTTCAAAAACAGCTAATGGATCGTTTCCATCTATTGTCACACCTGGCATACCATAGCCAATTGCACGATCTGATACATTCTTAGCTGCTATTTGTCTTTCAATAGGTACAGAAATTGCATATTTATTATTTTCTACCATTGTGATAACTGGAAGCTTATGTACACCAGCAAAATTTAATCCTTCATGAAAATCACCTTGGTTTGATGATCCTTCTCCGAGTGTAACAAAAGAAACAATATCCTTTTTTTCCATTTTCGCTGCTAATGCAACACCTACAGCATGCGGTAATTGTGTCGTAACCGGTGAAGAACCACTAAGTATTCTGTTTTTCTTTTGTCCAAAGTGCCCAGGCATTTGACGACCACCAGAGTTCGGATCTTCTTCTTTGGCAAATCCAGATAACATTAATTCCTTAGCAGTCATTCCGAATGCAAGTACAACACCCATATCGCGATAATAAGGAGCTACATAGTCTTCATCACGATTAAGGGCAAAAGATGCTCCAACTTGCGCTGCCTCTTGACCTTGACATGAAATTACAAATGGAATTTTTCCAGCTCTGTTTAAGAGCCACATTCTTTCATCTATTTTTCTCGCTAACAGCATTGTTCTAAACATTTCCAGCACTTGATCATCTGACAATCCTAGTGCTTCATGACGATTTTTAGTCATTGATAGTCCCTCCTTTATTTTTACCCATGTATCTGTTTACCATCAACAGCCAATGCAGCTTCGCCCATCACTTCAGCCAAGGTTGGGTGCGGATGAATGCTCTCAGCAATTTCCCAAGGTGTCGCATCTAAAACTTTAGCAAGTCCAGCTTCAGAAATCATATCTGTTACATGCGGTCCAATCATATGACACCCTAGTAGATCATCTGTATTTTTATCTGCAATAATTTTTACAAATCCGTCAGATTCCCCGTGAACAAGCGCTTTTCCGACTGCCTTAAATGGAAACTTTCCTACTTTAATATCAAAGCCCTTATCCTTTGCTTGTTTTTCCGTTAACCCAACGCTAGCAATTTCAGGATTTGAATAGATACAGCTTGGAATATTGTCATATTCAATTGGGTGAGGATTTTGATCTGCCATATGTTCAACGGCTACAATTCCTTCATGTGAAGCAACATGTGCTAACTGCATGCCTCCGATTACATCTCCAATTGCGTATATGTGTGTTTCCTTTGTCTGGTAATTTTTGTTCGTTTGAATGAAACCTTTATCCACAACGATATCTGTATTTTCAAGGCCGATATTAGTTGTGTTAGCCTCGCGACCCACAGATACAAGCATTTTTTCTGCTTTGAATGTTTCATTCTTTCCATTTATTTCAGCTTCAATCGTTACACCTTTATCAATGGATAGTGTGTCAGCTAAAACCTTAGCACTTTTCACAAAACGAATGCCTTTATTCTTCAGGAGCTTTTCAGCTTCTTTTGCTATAGCATCATCTTCAGTTGGGAGTATTTGATCTAAGTACTCAATCACTGTTACATCGACGCCAAAATCAGCAAGCATAGATGCCCATTCAATTCCAATTACACCACCACCGACGATGATAATTGACTTTGGCAGTTCTTCCATTTGCAGTGCTTCATCTGAAGACATTACTACTGAACCATCTATTTCGAGTCCAGGTAACGACTTAGGTCGTGAACCAGTTGCGACTAACACATTCTTCGGAACGATCATCGTATTTTCATCACCATTTTCATACTCAATTGAAATTGTCCCAGGCATAGGTGAAAATATGCTTGGACCTAAAATACGGCCAAATCCTTCATAGACATCAATTTTTCCCTTCTTCATTAAACCCTGGACCCCTTGATGTAAGGTGCTTACAATACTATTTTTTCTTTCTTGTACTTTTGCAAAATTTAATGAAGTATCCTTCGTATCAATACCGTATTCACTTGCCTCTTTTGTTTGTCTAAGTACTTCAGCGCTTCTCAACAATGCTTTAGAAGGTATACAACCACGGTGCAGACATGTTCCACCAAGATCGCCTTTTTCAACTATTGCTACTTGTAAGCCGAGCTGAGAGGCTCTGATTGCAGCAACATATCCACCAGTTCCGCCACCCAAGATTACAAGGTCATATTCTTTTGCCATCTGTTAGTCACTCCCTTTATTTTTAGGTAGTTACATATACCTTTGGTGTTTCTTCGTTTCGGAGCACTCTTAACGTACCCTCCGTTAACGCTTGCAATTCATTTTCACCAGGATAAACAATCGTATCAGCTATCCAGCTAATCCGTTTTGAAATCATTTCAACAAATACTTTTCCATACGCTAGACCGCCAGTCAAAATGATTGCATCAACTTTTCCTTCCAGCACGGCACTCATTGATCCGATTTCTTTAGCAATTTGGTAAGCCATCGCTTCATACGTATGTGTAGCTTTCTGGTCACCGTTTTCTATCCTGTTTTCCACTTCCACTGCATCACTTGTTTGCAGGTAGGCCATAAGCCCACCCTTTCCAACTAATTTTTTCATCATTTCATCCAAATAATATTCGCCGGAATAACAAAGTGAAATCAAATCACCTGCAGGCACAGTACCTGCTCGTTCTGGTGAGAATGGTCCATCTCCATGCAAACCATTATTGACATCAACTACTTTACCGTTTTTATGGGCACCTACCGTGATTCCACCACCCATGTGTGTAACGATTAAATTAACCTTGTCATAGGATTTCCCAAGGTCTTTGGCAGCTCGTCTGGCAACCGCTTTTTGATTAAGCGCATGAAATATACTTTTTCTAGGGATCTCAGGTACCCCTGAGAACCGAGCAATATCCTCAAATTCATCAACTACTACCGGATCCACAATGAATGCTGGTATATTTAATCCATTAGCAATTTCATTTGCGATAATACCACCTAAATTAGACGCATGTTCTCCATTAAAACCTTGTCTTAAATCTTCCAGCATCGCATCATTTACCTTATATGTGCCACCTTCAATCGGTCGAAGTAATCCACCACGACCGCAGACTGCACTGAGCTTTGACACATTGATACCTTCATGATTCAGTTGATCTAAAATAACATTTTTTCTAAAGTCATACTGCTCTATAATCGATTTGAATTTAGAAACTTCATCAACGTTATGTCGAATCGTTTTTTCAAAAATACAATTCACATTTTCGAAAACTCCAATTTTAGTAGACGTTGACCCTGGATTTATCACTAATATACGAAAAATTTGTTCCTGCAATGCTGTTAACCTCCAGTACGTTCGCTTTTTGCATTTATCTTCTGCTTAGCGTGTGGTGACCATTCAATAAAAATTGACTGCGTGAAGCTCTGACGGATGCAATTCGTTCTTCTGCCATGCGGTCAGCTGCCACGTAAGTCGGAATATTATCACGCTTTGAAATAGCAAATATCTTAATTAATGCATCATAGATAGCATCAACGTTTTTCATTGCACGCTTTGCGTTATAACCGTTTAGTTCATCTGCTACGTTGATAACGCCACCGGAATTGATTACATAATCAGGAGCGTACACAATACCCATTTCATGGATGATATCTCCGTGCTTTGTTTTCTTAAGTTGATTATTCGCTGATCCTGCAATAACTTTAGCCTTCAATTGAGGAATTGTTTCATCGTTAATCGTTGCCCCTAGTGCACATGGTGCATAAATATCACAGTCCACACCATAAATATCATCAGGATCAACCGCTTTAGCATCAAATGCTTGAACAGCACGATCGACTGCCTCTTTATTAATATCAGTTACAATTAGTTTAGCGCCTTCTTCATGTAAATACTCACACAGCGTAAAGGCAACGTTTCCAACACCCTGTACTGCAACTGTTTTACCCTCCAATGAATCACTGCCATATGCTTCTAAAGCAGCAGCCTTCATTCCTTTGTAAATGCCGTATGCAGTTACCGGGGATGGATTTCCTGATGATCCGAACTCAGGTGAAATTCCTGTAACAAAGTCCGTTTCCATGTGAATTAAATCCATATCCTGCACGGTTGTACCTACATCTTCTGCTGTAATATAACGACCGTTCAGTCCTTGAATATAACGACCAAAAGCACGGAATAACTCAGGGTTTTTATCCTTTTTAGGGTCACCAATAATAACTGTTTTTCCGCCACCTAAATTCAATCCTGCAGCAGCATTTTTATACGTCATACCTTTAGCTAAACGAAGCGCATCTTCAATCGCTTCTGCTTCAGAATTATATGTCCACATTCTAGTCCCGCCAAGCGCAGGTCCAAGTGTAGTATCGTGTATTGCAATAATTGCTTTTAATCCAGAGTTTTTGTCCTGACAAAATACTAATTGCTCGTAATCATATTTCTCCATATAAGTGAAAATTTCCATTGTGTATTCCTCCTAGAATTTTTTTGCCGATACTAATGCAAGAGATAATGAATATAATTTACTTGCAGCAGAATCTGCCCTCGATGTTAATACAATTGGTGCGCTTGCACCACTTACAACTGAAGCCACCTTAGCTTCTGCGAAATACATAAAGGACTTATATAATGCATTTCCGACTTCTATAGTAGGGACAGCTAATATATCACTAGTTCCGGCAACGTCTGACTCGATATTTTTATGTTCAGCTGCTTCGTTGGAAATTGCATTATCAAATGCAAGCGGACCATCAATTATACAATTACGGATTTGGTTTCGCTTTTGCATTTGAGTTAATAACGCTGCATCAACTGTTGCCTGCATTGCTGGGTTTACTACCTCAACTGCAGCTAGTGCTGCTACTTTTGGTAGGTCTATTCCAATTCCCCTGGCAATTTTCACTGCGTTATTAACAATCTCAACTTTTTCCATCAATGTTGGCGCAATGTTCATGCCCGCATCTGTTAAAAATATCAGACGATCCTGATTTGGCACTTCAAACAGGGCTACATGGGATAAAATTTTCCCAGAACGCAGTCCATACTCTTTATTTAATACTGCTTTCAGTAAATCCTTTGTGGAAACATTCCCTTTCATCAAAATGTCAGCTTTTTTCTGATAAACTGCTTTCACAGCTGCTCCAGCTGGATCATCTTTTTCATCTATAACGCTGAGGTTTGTTGCTGATAAATCAAGTCCAATCTCATCGCCAATAAATTGTATCTCATTTTTGTCACCATAAAGTAAAAAAGAACAAATATTTTCTTGCAGTGCATTTTGAACAGCTAATAGGACTTCATTGTCAGCAGCATTTGCAACGGACACCACCTGCTCAGATTGCGTTTTTGCAAGTTCTTTCAATTCGTCTAACGATCTCATAACAATCCTCCGATTATGTTGTAATCTTAAAAGCGCTTAAGTAAGGGATATTATGTAAGCCTTCATTTAAGAAAAATCTTCAATATTTGCCTTTTCAATTCGATATTTATCCATCTTATAATACAAATTACGGATTGAAATATCTAACGCTTTTGCTGTTTTTGTCTTGTTGTAGTGGTTTGCTTGATACGTTTGTTTGATATAGGTTTCTTCAAACGATTCAACTGCATCCTGTAGTGTTCCCTGATTGATATCGAATCTTTCATTATCCTGGATATAAACCGCCTTCTCGGGGGTTAAGCTAGGAATATGTCTCAACTTTATCACTTCTTCATTCGTATCCATGTAAATCATAGCTCGTCCTAATACATTTTCAAGTTCTCTTACGTTGCCCGCCCAATGATAGGTTCTAAGGAATCGTAAAGCTTCTTGATTTATCTCCCGGACACTTCTTCCGTAATCCTGATTAATCTTACGAATTAGATGCGGAATCAACTCAGTAAGGTCTTCTATTCGTTCTTTTAAAGAGGGAATGAAAATAGGCAAACGATTCAACCGATAGTATAGGTCTTCCCGAAACGTCTTGTTCATGATCGCTTTTTCAAGATTTGCATTCGTAGCAGTAATAACTCGTACATTTATTCCAATCGGCTCACTGCCACCAACTCGTACAATTTCTTTTTCCTGCAGCACTCGAAGTAATTTTGCTTGAAGTGGCAGAGTTAGTTCACTGATTTCATCTAAAAAAACGCTTCCCATATTTGCTTCTTCGAACAAGCCAATCTTACCACCGCGCTTCGTTTCTGAAAAGGCGCTTTCTTCGCAACCGAACAACTCAACCTCTAGAACAGCTTCGTCAATTGCAGCACAATTTACACGAATAAACTTATTATGTTTCCGATCACTTTCGTTATGAATTGCATGTGCAAATAACTCTTTGCCTGTACCCGATTCTCCTCTGAGCAAGACAGTTGCAGGAGTTTTGGCGCCTACTTTTGCCTGTTCAAGAGCTAGTCTCATCTCAGGGGATGAGCCAACAATATCATCAAATGTATACTTTGCTTCCAAATTCCGAATGATTTGTCTCGCACGTTTTAATTCTGTTGTAAGGCTTTTAATCTCAGAAACGTCATGCAGTACACCTACGCTACCTTTTATTTTACCATCCACAATTACTGGTGCAACATTTACTATAACGTCTTTTTTAGATGATCCAACTTTCATTCGCACTCCACGTACTGGGCGACGAGTCTGCAGAACTTTCATATGCATACTCTCTCCCTCAGAAATATCAACAGTTGCAGGCTGCCCAATAATATCTGACTTTGATAAACCAGTAATTTTTGTGTATGCAGGATTTATCATCAAGCCTTCTCCATTTTCATCTACAACAGTAATTGCTTCGTCTGAGGATTCAATAATCGCCTCAAGCATTATCTTTATTTCTTTTAAGTCCGTGTTTTCTTCAGCAAGATTAACAACTTCTGTAATATCCTTGAATACCGCAAATGCTCCAATCAGTTGATCGTCAGCATTGATAATAGGAATTCGAGTTGTAATAATCTTTTTATCGTTCTCAAGAACCAGTTTTTGGTTTATTTCTTTTCTCCTGCTTTGCAGAGTATAAGGAAGTCTTGAATTTTCGATAACTTCCTGAACTGGCCGATTAATGAATTTCGGTTTAGAGACTCCTACAATTCGTTCTGCACTTTTATTAATAAATTGCACAATCCCTTTTTCGTTAACTACAATCATACCATCTCGAATATTATTGAGAATCAATTCCTGGTTTGTCATTTCTAACTTTAGAAGTTCTAATAATGACTCTTTTTCTTCAATTAATTCTGCAATAATATAGGCAACCGACCCAGGAATGACAACAGTTTTTCTGCTTCGAGCCTTAACTATTTCCTGTAAAACGGATTCCTTGCCCGTAGCTTCAATAATAATATCCAATTCGTCATTAATCCATTTTTTCCATTCAGTATCTGTATGTATTCCCAATTTTTTTGCAAGTTCTATGCCTTTCGCATTACTTTTTGTGTCAATTACTCCAACAATTTTCATCCGATTTGTTTCAGACAAAATTTGAATTAAAGCATTACCACCCTTACCAGCACCAACAATGAGCACTCGCTTCATTTGATCCCACCTTGCAATTTTTTGCACACGTATATTGTACTTTATACTGCAGAATTTAGCAAACATAATCGGTTTCTATTTTGGATATGCTCTGATATACTGAAATCAACTTATATTGGTAAAGGAGTTTCAAGATGGTACGAATAACTGCAGTCTTACTTCTTGTCATACCAGGAATTATTTCTGCTTACGGTATAAAATTAATGCGCGACTCGTTATTTGATGAACTTTATCCATTATTTCTTTATATAGGCGTTCAGTTCTTTATTGGATTTTTACTATTTATTGGTGGGATTGCTTTTATCGGAGGATTTATTGTACATCGGGACAGGAAGCGTCAATACAGCGCTAAAGGAAAGAACATGAAAAACTAAACAAAAATGATGATTCTATTTTTTAATAGAATCATCATTTTTGTTTAACTTGCTTTATGGTCCAACCTCAACCTGTCTGCTACCATTGCTATAAATTCTGAATTAGTCGGTTTTGCTTTTGAAATGCTGATGGTGTAGCCAAATAGTTCCGAAATGGAGTCAATGTTACCTCTGCTCCATGCAACTTCAATGGCATGGCGAATTGCGCGTTCAACTCTTGATGCTGTCGTATTAAACTTTTTTGCTATATCCGGATAAAGAACCTTCGTTATAGATCCCAGCAATTCAATATCGTTGTAAACCATCGTAATTGCTTCACGAAGATACATGTATCCTTTAATGTGAGCAGGTACTCCAATTTCATGAATTATATTTGTTATATTTGCTTCAAGGTCTTTTTTCTGCTTTCCACGTCTATTATTTAAATTTCTTGATTGTGTAGGTTGTACATTTCTTCCTTGTACTTGCCTTACCTGGTCTGCTAAATTATCTAAATCAAACGGCTTGAGAATGAAATACGCAGCACCCAGATCAACAGCTTTTTTCATAACTTCTTCTTGACCAAAAGCTGTTAGCATAATTACATTCGGATATTTACTTCGCTCTGAACCTCTAATAGACTGCAGAACAGCCAAACCATCTATATGTGGCATTATAATATCCAATATCAATACATCTGGATCCATTTCATTAAGCATTTCTAAGCAGTCTCTACCGTTGAATGCTGTCCCAATTACTTCAACATCCTCCTGCCCATCAAAGTACTCCTCCATCACTTGAACCAATTCACGATTATCATCAACTATACAAACAGAAATTTTCTCCACTATTCAATTCCTCCCTTATGTATTAAAACGTTTCCCAAAGTATACTTTC
The DNA here is from genome assembly GCF_050574275.1 of Virgibacillus flavescens. Lineage (GTDB taxonomy): Bacteria > Bacillota > Bacilli > Bacillales > Amphibacillaceae > Virgibacillus_F > Virgibacillus_F flavescens. The sequence continues at coordinate 2,279,408 of NZ_CP192260.1, read as the reverse complement.
GACATCAATTCCTTATAACCTTCTTTTATTTAAAAAAACTTTATTTTTTTATGTAATATCTTTATTTTACTTCGATTTACTAATATTTTCGATTGTATTCGATATTATTTGACAAGCGTTTATTAAATTTGTCGAAAAATAATTACCGCAAAAAAACCTTGTATCAGAATAGATATCTGACACAAGGTTTCTCTTTTATACTTATTCGAACTAGCTCGCCTTCTTCTTCTCTGTTTCATAAATATTAATGCCTGCTTCCTGTAGCATCCACTCAATATGAACACCGTAGCCCGAAGTGGAATCATTAACAAAGACATGCGTCACTGCACCGATAATTTTATCATTTTGTATAATAGGACTTCCGCTCATACCTTGAACTATACCACCTGTCTCCTTTAACAATTCAGGATCAGTTATTTGAATAATCATCCCTTTTGTTGCAGGAAATTTCTGTGGCACACTGCTTACAATTTCAACATCAAATTCTTCAATTTTTTCTCCCTCAATTACCGTTAAAATTTTTGCTGGTCCTTCTTTCACTTCATGCGATAATGCAATTTCCATCGGTTTATTGAAGCTTCCATTTCTCATTTCATCCCTTAATTTACCAAATATACCAAAAGGGCTGTTTTTTGTAATCGTACCTATTTTTTGTGCGTCAACTGAGAACTTGGCTTGTTTCTCACCAGGTGAACCATTTTCCCCTTTATCAATTGATGTTACGGTTGAATTCACAATTGCTCCATTATATATTTCAATTGGTTTTTGAGTATCCATATCAGAAATGACATGTCCAAGAGCACCGTATTTTTTTGATGCAGGATCATAAAAAGTCATCGTACCTATACCTGCCGCAGAATCCCTTATATATAAGCCAATTTGATATTTGTTATCTGTAGCGTCAAGCACTGGAGTTAGCTTGGTTTGAAATTTATCATCTCCACGTTTTATCGTTACTCGAAGCGGTTCATTCGTTTTTCCCGCTTTTTCAACAAATGGTTTAACATCTTTCATTTGTTTGATGGATTCTCCATTTATCTTTAAGATGATATCACCAACTTCAATATTTGCTTCCTCGCCAGGTGATGATTTTTGGTTTGAACCTTTAATACGATGATGTCCAACCACTAGAACTCCAACAGTATGCAATTGTACACCAATTGATTGTCCTCCTGGAATTACTTTAAAATCTTTCAGAACATCTACATCAACCTTTTTAATCGGAAGACCAGCAAATGTGTAAAGCAGTTGATCTTTCCCAGCAGAAACCGTATTAAATTCATTTGAACCTATCGCATTTATCGATTGTCTTACTGGACTTACTTCAACAGAATCCCCAAGGCTCGGAACGGATACGGGTGTATCATTGTTGAAAGTGACAATATTATTAGGGATAGAAAGGTACTTTTGTATTGGGGTGTAAAAAGGAATTACTACCAACACAGCTAAAAGCAATATTCCTATCCAGATTCGGACTTCGTTTCTAAACTTCAATCATTCCACTCTCCTAAGGTTCCTAACCCAATCTTTTGTCTGTACTTCTAATTTGACCGAACCGACTTGTTTTTAAACTGGTTAATAATAAGTAAACCTGTGTATCATTTCCTTTTTAAATAACGTATAAAATAAGATCCTTTACCTTAGTATGAAGTTTGAGTTTTAATGCAAAATAAAAAAACCAGATACGTTATTTTCTGGTTTTTCTTTAATATTATCCATTAAGTTTTTTGTTTTATGGATTCCGCCAATATCAGCATTTCTTTAGCGTGTTGTTTAGCCGTTTCCGTTAATTTAGCACCAGTAATCATTCGGCTCAGTTCATCAATTTTTTGCTCTTCCGATAATTCTTTAACATATGTTAACGTACGATTGTTTTTTTCGACTTTTTCAATTAAATTGTGCGTGTCAGCCATAGCTGCAACTTGAGGAAGATGTGTAATACACAATACCTGAGATTGCTCAGACACATTAACAATTTTCTCTGCTATAGCTTGGGCAACGCGACCACTGACACCTGTATCTACTTCGTCAAAAATAACACTGGTAACTCCCTGGTGCCCTGCAAATATTTTTTTGAGAGCCAGCATTATACGAGATAACTCTCCACCTGAAGCAACTTTGTTTAATTCTTTCAAAGGTTCGCCAGAATTAGTTGAAATTAAAAATGTTATGAAATCAAAACCATTCTTATGTAACTTTACAGGACGTTTCGTTCCTTCGTTAGCTGCTTCAAAATCTTCTTTACTGTTAAATTTTATGGAAAAAGTGGCTTTCTCAAGATAAAGATCCTTTAATTCTTCATGAATTTCACTTGTTAGTGATTTCGCAGCTTTTTGCCTAATATCATGCAACTGTTTCGCTTCTAAATATGCATCCTGTTGTGTTTCGTTGATCTGAATCTGCAAATTACTCAGATGGGAATCTTTATTGGTTATTTCTTCAATTTCTTCTTGTATTTTTCCCATATATTCAATAATTTCATTAACAGTAGACCCGTATTTTTTCTTTAATCGGGTTATCTCATGTAATCGGGATTCAATTTCATTTAAACGATCAGGATCATGCTGAAGGGTATCCATATGGTTGCGTAAATCAATTGAAAGTTCTTCAACCAAATAGTAATGGTTCGCAAGTTCTTCAGCTTTTTCTGCGATATAAGAGTCATAGCTCTTATTATCACCTAAAGCCTGCATAGCCATACTTAACCACTCAATTCCTTTTTGATCCCCATTTAAAGCATTATATGCATCCTGAATACCAGTATATATCCGGTCAAAATTAGCTAATTTACTTCGTTCTTCTTCTAGAATATCATCTTCATCTGGAATTAAATCTGCTTGTTCCAGCTCATCCATTTGAAATGTTAGAAGGTCCAGACGATGAGCCATTTCCTGTTCATTTTCACTAAGTTCTTTATATCTGTTTTTTAATGTCTGTAACCGATCAAATATATGATGAAATTCCTTTTTTGACTGGTTAATCACTTGATGATCATAAAGATCAAGCAGATCTATGTGATTTTCAGGCTCCATTAAAGCCTGTGTTTCATGCTGGCTGTGGATATCAATTAACGTTCGCCCGAATTCCTTTAGAATTGCTAAAGTAACTAACTTACCGTTTACTCTGCATATACTTTTACCACCGGAGGTAATTGTACGGTGTAATACCACCATGTTATCAGAAATTTCAATTCCATATGTAGTTCCAACCTGATGAATAGAATGCTTCTCGTCATCAATAGAAAATAATCCTTCTATTTCTGCTTTTTTTGAACCGTGACGCACAAATTCAACTGATCCACGCCCTCCAGCTAATAGTTGGATTGCATCTATGATAATTGATTTACCCGCACCTGTTTCACCTGTCAATACAGTTAACCCTTCATGGAATGTCAGGGATAGCTCGTCTATTATTGCAAAATCATGAATAGATAGTTCTGTTAACATCAAACTTCACCTCTTCAAAATTGCATTACAACATGTTTATAAAACGATTTTTAATTAGTACTGAGTCAGTTTCATTCTTACAGATAATCATGCATGTGTCGTCCCCACATATTGTACCCATTATTTCCTGCCACTCTAACTGATCGATTAATACACCTATAGCCTGTGCGTTCCCTGGAAGAGTTTTTAAGATGATAAAATGACTTGCATAATCAATTGTTACAAATACATCACGAATTAAACGTTTCAACTTTTCAGTTGGATTAAAACGGTGATCAGAAGGCAGACTATATTTATACCTGCCTGTTGAGGTTGAAACTTTCACCAAATGTAATTCGTTTATATCACGCGATACCGTTTTTTGTGTAATTGAAAAACCTAGTTCATTTAACTTTTCCACGAGTTCATCCTGTGTTTCGATATTAAATTTCGTTATTACTTCACGAATTTTAATTTGTCGCTGTGTTTTGCTCATTTTAATCCTCCAAGGCTGCTACTTTAATGACTATTTTGCGCTTTAAAGTTCGCATGCGCCTCATCTACAACTGTACTTAACATGAAAGAACTAAGATCGACGCCCTTCATCACATTTTCCCACCCTAAATGAACTAGAAATTCTATATTCCCATCTCCACCTGTAATTGGGGAAAATGTCAGATCGTATAATTCGTATCCTTCTTCCATTGCGAAACGAATTATCTTATCCAATACTTGAAAATGTATATTTTTTTCGCGAACAATACCTTTTTTTCCAACCTGTTCTCTACCAGCTTCAAACTGCGGCTTAATTAGAGCAACAACATCACTGTTTTTGTCTAATAATTGCTTTAAAACAGGTAGTATTAATTTTAATGAAATAAATGATACATCGATACTAGCTATACTGGGGGTTCCATGTTGAATCATATCGGGGGTAACATATCTGAAGTTAGTGCGTTCCATCACAATAACACGGTCGTCATTTCTCAGCTTCCAGTCCAACTGGTTATAACCAACGTCTATTGCATAGCACTTAGATGCACCATTTTGAAGTGCACAATCGGTAAATCCTCCAGTTGACGAACCAACATCCATCATAATCCTGTGGTTTATTTCGATATTAAACGCATGTAACGCCTTCTCAAGCTTTAATCCGCCTCTACCAACATAGGGAATTAATTTACCTTTAA